>JAEWUO010000009.1 GCA_023459335.1 Bacillota bacterium | reverse complement strand
GTGTGGATGGTGGAGAACGAAGGCAAACCGGTCGGGTACTGCCTCGGCTTTCCGGACATCAATATCCTTTTAAAGCGCATCCACGGAAATCTGCTGCCGTTCGGCTGGGCGCGGCTGATCTTCGGCGTGAAAAAACTGCGCGACTACCGGCTCTTCGGCCTCGCGGTCGATCCGGATTGGCACAAGCGCGCGCTCGACGCGCTCATGTACATCCACCTCTATCAAAACCTCGTGCCAAAGAAAATCCGCATGGAAGCGAACTATATTCTGGAAGACAACCTGCACATCAAGAACGCGCTGGAGCGGCTCGGGATGCAGAAGATCAAGACGTATCGGATTTATGAGAAGGCGCTGCATCCTTCGGCGCACGCATGACCTTTTTTCCTTTACCCATCCTCTCAGGAGTAATTCATGACGAAACAAGCCGTTGCTGATTTCTCCCTCACCCCCGCCCCGCTGGGCAGCGTAACGCCGCGCGGATGGCTCGCACGGGAGTTTGCCGTGCAGAAAAACGGGCTGACGGGGCACATCGAGGAGATTTGGCCCGATCTCGGGCCCGATTCCGGCTGGCTCGACGGAGCGGGCGAAAACTGGGAGCGCGGGCCGTATTACCTCGACGGGCTGATTCCGCTTGCATATGCGCTGAATGATGAGGCACTGAAGCAAAAAGCGCAGAAGTGGATCGAGTGGATGCTGCAAAGCCAGCGCGAGGACGGCTATTTCGGCCCGGCGGATAATCCCGACTGGTGGCCGCGCATCGTCGCGCTGAAGGCGCTGACGCAGTATCACGAGGCGACGGGCGACCGCCGCGTGCTGCCGCTGATGGACCGCTACTTCCGCTATCAGCTCGCGCACATCAAGGATCAGCCGCTTGCGATGTGGGCCGCCGCGCGCGGGCAGGAGCAGCTGCTGCCGATGCGGTATCTTTATGAAAAAACGGGCGCGGCGTATCTTCTCGATCTGGCGCGTATCCTGCGGGAGCAGACCTGCGGCTGGCACGATTTCTTTCTCAGCTTCCCTTACGAAAAAACAACGCACGCGTATCTGAACCGCCCGCTGTTCATGGCGGTCAAGCGGGTCACGCTGATCTCGGACTGGACGGCGAAGCGGCTTAAAAAACTGCGCAAACAGCCGAATCCCATCAAGATGCCATCTCGCGAAAAAATCGAAAAATCAAACACCTCCCCCATGATGCAGGTCTATCATAAAACGCACTCCGTCAACCTCGCGATGGCGCTCAAAATGCCCGCGCTCGACGCGCTATGGGGCGGGCTGGAGGACGGCGCGGCGGTCTCCCGCGCGGGGCTTGAGGCGATCACGCGGTACCACGGCCTCGCCAGCGGGCTCTTCTCCGGAGACGAGCACCTCAACGGGCGTTCCCCCTCCGTCGGCGCGGAGCTCTGCCTCGCAGCGGAGTATCTCTACTCCCTGCAAACCCTGCTCGCCGTCACGGGCGACGGACGTTACGCCGATTTGCTGGAAGAAATCGCTTATAACGCATGGCCCGCGATGTTCACGGCGGACATGAGCGCGCATCAGTATGTGCAGCAGGTCAACCAGGTGGAGTGCTCGCGTAAAAAGCGCGGCTGGTACGACGCATACTCGGAATCGAACCTGTTCGGCCTCGCGCCGAATTTCGGCTGCTGCGCGGCGAACATGCATCAGGGCTGGCCGAAGCTGCTCGGCGCGCTGATGATGACGACGCCGGACGGCATCGTAATTCCGATATACGCGCCCTGTGAAGCAAATATCTTCGTGCTCGGCACGCGGGTGCGAGTCTCCGAAAAAACAGGTTATCCTTTCGGCGAAACGGTCGCACTAATCTTGGATCGAATCGAGAACGAATCGCAAACTCTCGATTTTGCGCTGAAGCTGCGCGTTCCCGCGTGGGCGCAGACCTGTCATCTTTCGCTCAACGGGGCGCCGCTTTCTGAAAAACCGGAGAACGGCTTCGTCTCCGTCCAAAGAATATTCCGCGCGGGCGACCGGATCGAACTGTCCTTCCCCTCGCAGATACGCATCCGCTGCGAGGCTTCCGGCGGCGCGACGGTTCATATCGGGCCGCTTTTGCTGGCGCTTCCGGTCGAGGCGGAACCGCGCGTATTGCGCGGAACAGCCCCGTTTGCGGATTATCAGTTGTTCCCCCGCTCCGAATGGCGGTACGCCGTCGTCGAAGAAGCGCTCGCGCAGGCCGAAATAGAGCGGCGCGAACCGGGCGAACTCCCGTTTGGCGAGCTCGATCCGCCGCTGGCCGTACGCCTGCCGCTGGCGTCCGCCGCGCAATGGCGGATGGAGCGGCACAGCGCGGGTCCGACGCCGGAACCGTTTGTAACAACTCAACTCCAGCTTGAAGAAAAAACGCTGATCCCCTACGGCTGCACACGCCTTCGGATCGCGCAATTTCCCATCGCAACCATCAAGGAGGGCAACCCATGACGCAGAAAACAAAAACCAAACTCGGCGCGAACAACTGGATCGCCATCGTTCTGCTCGCTTTTTCGGGGCAGATCGCGTGGGTGGTGGAGAACTCATGGTTTAACACGTTTGTCAACGACGTGATCTCGCCCGACCCGCGCGTCATCTCGCTGATGGTCGCGCTCAGCGCGGTCACCGCGACAATCACGACGCTTGTGATGGGCACGCTGAGCGACCGTCTCGGCAAGCGCAAAGCGATCATACTGGTCAGCTACATCCTCTGGGGCATTTCGACCATTGTCTTCCCCGCGGCGGGCGCGGTGAAAAGCGCTTCTCTCGCGGTCTTCACCGTGGTGGCGCTCGACTGCGTCATGACGTTCTTCGGCTCCACCGCCAACGACGCGAGCTTCAACGCTTGGCTGACCAACGTGACCGACGAGACAAACCGCGGCACGGTCAGCGGGGTGACGGAGCTCTTTCCGCTGCTCGCGATGGTGGTCACCACCATCGTCTCCGGCATTCTGATCGAATACGTCGGCTACACGCTGTTCTTCGTTTCGATGGGCCTGCTTGTGGTCGTCTGCGGCCTGATCGGCGGTCTCATCATGAAGGAAGCGAGGTTCGAGCGCGAGAAAACGGAAGGCGTAGGCTTCTGGAAACAGGTATTCTCCGGCTTTTCCATCCGCACGTTCAAGGAAAACCGCATGCTGTTTTCGCTGTATTTCTGCGTGCTGATGTTTTCCATCGCGGAAAACATCTGCATGCCCTACCAGATTATCTACTACACGAAAACACTCGGCTACAGCTACGACGTGATCGGCGTCAACCTCGGGCTCATGGTACTGCTCTCCGGTGTGGCAGGCGTATTCTTCGGGCGGCTCGTCGACCGCTGGGGAAAGCCGAAGCTGCTGCTCGCGGCGATCGTTGTCTCCGCGCTGGGGTTCCTGCTCGTCTCCCTCGCGCGCGATATGGCGTTCCTCTGCGTCGCGATCTTCGTCATGGCGTTCGGCATGGTCAGTAAACTCATCGTCACCGGCGCGTGGATCAAGGACCTCACGCCGCCTTCCAGCGCGGGGCAGTTTCAGGGCATCCGCATGATCTTCTGGGTGCTGCTGCCAATGGTGATCGGCCCGTTCATCGGCGAACGGATCATACGCTCCTTCGGCGAACCCATCGTCGTGGACGGCAAGGCGGGGTTTCTGCCGACATATCTGATCTTCGTCGCGGCCGCCGTCGCCACGCTGATCGCGATCCTGCCGGTCCTTCGCATGATCCGCGGCGCGAAAAAAGCGGGCGATACGCCGGATGCCGCGCCGGAACAATAGCGCCGCGTATAACAAAAAAAGGCCGCGAGGCCTTTTTTGTTTTCTGCGCTCATCGCGCGCCGATTCCGGACCGAATCACATCCAGCAGTTGGTCTACGGCACGCAGGATATTTTCGTCGTCCCAATCAGCAGGAATCAGAGAGTCCAGATGGTTTAAGAGCGTTTCGATGACAAACACCGCCGTATCCGTCGGCAGGCTCTGCCGGAACTCGCCGGAGGCTTTCGCCCGCTCGACCATGCCGGTCAGAATCGGGCTGCGCAAAGACCCGAAATTATCGATGATCCGCTCCCGCACGGCTGCGTCTTCCTCCAGAATCCTGCGCGAAAACGGCATGAAACGCGGATCCTTTTTCGCAAGCAGCAGTCCGATATGCGCCATGTTGCGGAACTCATCGAAAAAACCGCTGGACGTCCGCTCGACGTCGTGCTCCTGAAAGAGGCGGACCTTTTCCAGTCCGACGCAGTACAAAAGGGTAAGGTACAGCTCCATCTTATCGCGAAAACGGTAATAAAAGCTGCCCTTGTTCATGCCCGCCGCCTTGAGGATGTCGTTGAGCGACGCCTCCTGGAACGAATGCTCTGAAAAAGCCGACAGCGCCGCTTCGTACAGCGCGGGCGACTCGCCGAGAGGGTTATTCGCACCCTCCTCCAGCCACTTGAGTTTGGGCAACCCGCCCATCAATCCTCACCTTCCATGCGTTCGCGTTCCGCTTTCTTCTCACGCTGTTTTTTGAAATATTTCGGTACGAATACCGCCTTCAGCGCGACGATGACGATCACGCCGACCGCGATCAGCGCCCACCAATACCATGCCATGCCGTTCACCTCCTTTTCCGAAACGTCGCTTTTTTCGAAAAGAACCAAACCGCCGCGGCGAACCACGGGAGGCTGACGAGCAGCGTCAAGAGCGCAAACCAGCCGGCAGGCCGCCCGTTGAGTATCGCGTCCAGCCCGCGGTACTGCCAGTACATCGGCAGCGCATAGTAGAGGAACTGCCACTTTTGCGGCACGAACATCGCCGAAATCGGCACGATCATGCCAAGCGGCACCAGCAGCTTTAAAACGCCGATGGCCGCGACCTGATTGCCCGCGAACGCGCCGATGGCAAACGTCATCATGCCGGAGACGAGCACGCTCGCCGCCGCGAGCAGCAGATATTGAGGCAGCAGCTGCGCCTTGCCGATGATCAGCGCCGCAGCGGACATGCCGACCACGCCGAGCAGCAGCGCGGGCGCGAGCTTCGTTGCGATATACCCGCCCAGCCGAATGGGGCTGACCGCCACCGCACGGATGACGCCGCTCTCCCGCTCCTCCACGATCGAGAGCCCGACCGTCGCCCCACCGATGAAGAGAGCCATCAGAAGCAGCGCGATCATGGAGACAGTATACGCCATTCCGCCTCTGGCTTCCACCGTTTCGATCTGATACGGCATCATCTTGTCTTCCGCGCCGAGCGCGAGGCCGGCGATCAGGCCCGCGCTTTCGATAAACGATTTGTCTTCGTTGCCTTCGACCAGCAGGCGGTAGGTTCCGTCCTGTTTCGTCACGCCCGCGGCCGTGTCCGTTTCGCGTACGCGCGAGAGCATGGCGTCCCGATCGTCAAACCGCTCCACCTGCGCCACCCGCGCGAGCTTCGCCTCCTCCGCGCCGCCGATCGTGGGATCGACGGCGAGCTTCAGCGTGGTATGGTTCACCGCGCCGAAGACGAGGATGAACACGAAGGCAAGGATCGCGGGTGCGGCGACCATGAAGATCGAAATCCCGTTTCGGAAGATCAGCTGAAATTCCCGCCTGAAGGAAGCAAAAAACAGCTTCATGTTCTCGCCCCCCTTAAGTGCTTCTTCGCGACGAACCAGAGCGCCAGCCCAAACGAAATGAGCGTCCACGCAAAGACGGCGATCAGGGTGTATTTCAAATCGATCGCGCCCCCGAACATCGCGCCGCGGTACGCCATCAGGATCGGGTAGGACGGGATCAGCCGCATCCAGAACGGCGTGAACGCGGGCGAGGAATAACTGATGACCGGCAGCATGTTGACGCTGAGCAGGATCACCATCGAGAAAAACCAGCCGCTCATATCGCGAAACGGCGTTGTGTACGCAAGCCCGATCATCGTAAAAATCGCCGTTCCGAAGAACGAGAGCAGCAGAAACGCGCCCCAATGAATCGAGAACCCGACCGTGAACACGCTGATGAGCGACGCGTAAAGCGTGCCGATCAGCGAGAAGAGAACTGTCTTCGCAGCGACGTATTTCCAAGCCCCGAACGGGGAGACGCGCAGCGCGCGCACCGTTCCGTCCTGTTTTTCCGAGAGCATCAGCGCGCCGCCGAGCGTAAAGCCGACCATGAGCGCCTCAAAGCAGAGGAAGATCGGCGTTAGGCGCAGGTTGAACGGCATCTCGCGAACGGCGGGATCGAGCCTTTCCACTTGCACCGCAGCGGGTTTGCCGCCCATGAGCTCGAGCACAAACACATTCAGGCTTTGCTCCGCGTACCCCGGATTCACGATGGTCAGCCCGTCCGCGCCAAAGAGAAAGCCGATCGCTCCGCCTTTTCGCACCGTTTCCCGCAGCGCCTGCTCGCTCTGCGCCGCCGTGCCGAAGGGCAGACCGGCCGGCGCGTTCCAGGTGACCAGATCCGCCCCTTCCAGCGCGACTTCTTTCGGCAGCGCGAGGTTCACCACGAGCACGATCACGACGAGCGTCGCGGTCAGCACCCAAAAAAGCGCGTTGGTGAGCAGACGCTTGACGTCCTGCACACAGGAAATCAGCATGCTTTTCACGCAGAAAGCTCCTTTCCGGTCACGCGCAGGAAGATCTCCTCCAGCGTCGCCTCCTGCGAATGCAGCTTGACGATATCCGCCTTGGTCAGGAACGCGGAGAGCGCCGCGCGGTCGTCCATCGGAATCGCTTTTTCCGCTTCCTCGCCGCCCTCGCGGTAAACGACGCGCACCTCCCGCTTGCCATAAGCGCGCTTGAGCGCTTCCGGCGTGTCGCTGGCCGCGATCACGCCTCCATTGAGAAACGCGACCGTATCGCTCAGCGCGTCCGCGAGCTCCATGCTGTGCGTGGTGAGAAACACCGCCGCTCCGCGCTGTTTCTGCTCCAGAATCAGTTCGCGGATGCCGACCGCCGTCTTGGGGTCGAGTCCGCTCGTCGGTTCGTCGAGAAAGAGATACTTCGGCCGGTTGATCAGCGCGCGCGCGAAGGTCAGCCGCTGCCGCATCCCCTTGGAATAGTGCGAAACGCGTTTGTTCGCGTCGTCCCTGAGTCCTACGCGTTCTAAAAGCTCCATCGGTTTTACACTCGGCACGGAGAACAGCGCGGCGTAATACTTCAGATTTTCCAGCCCCGTCAGGGAAGAATAGAGATTACTCTGCTCAAACGAGACACCGATCTGGTTAAAAAAGGCGGTTTTCAGCTCCCGAATGGATTTTCCCTCGTAGAGCACCTCGCCCTGCTGAATCGGCAGTAGTCCGGTCATGATATTCTGGATTGTGCTCTTTCCCGCGCCGGATGGGCCTAGAAAGCCGAAGATGCTGCCGCCCTCGACCGAAAACGAAATATCCGATACGGCGAACTTGCCTTTTCCGTCATAGTCGTGATACACATGCTTGACCTGAATCATCGTTGCTCCTCCTTGACCGATTGGTCAAATACAGGATAACACGGTTTGACCATCCGGTCAATCGCTTTTGAAAATAAAAAAGGCCCTGAGGCCTTTTATAGAAAGGGATGTTCATCCCTTGACACGGTACTGTACGGTGTTCTTGACGGCCTTGACGCTCTCGCTCACCGAGCCGATGATGATCAGCACCGACAGAACGATGACAATCACGCTGGTGCCGTTGACGACGGGTAAGACTTGCGTTACGCCCGTGCTGTTGAGAAAAGTGACGAACCCGTCGCTGAGGATATGCGGCTGATTGAGAATGTAGAGCGCAATCGCCATGCCGACGAGCTGTTTGGCCACCACCGACGCACAGACAAACACGGACCAGCGGCGGTCGGTGATCTTCGCGACGCTCTGGATGATCGCCAGCGCCAGCGAGATGAGAATTGCGGGGATCAGCATCGTCAGAAAACTCTGGCTGAAGATGTTGTAAAACTGCATGTCTCCGTTGATGAACATCACCGCAAACGGCAGCCGCCCCGTGCAGAAGAGCAGGCCGAGGATAGAGAAAACGACAGATACAATCAGTTCCGCGATCCCCTCAGAGAGCGGAATGCGCGCCTTTTCGTTCTGCACCTCCGGCAGGTCTTCCACGCGCCAGCCGTGCTCGCCCGCCTTCGGCTTCTTTTCGCCGCTGTGTTCGGCGATCACGAACCCGATCGTCGTCCAGAACAGCGCCTGGAACGCGGCGGTGACGCCCATGCTGACGCCCTTTGCGAAGATTCCGCTTACAACGGAAGCAAAGCCCGTCGAGGCGGATTTCGCCGCGTCGAACGCGCCGACGGCGAAACCGATCAGCATCACAATGACGCCGACGAGCGGCAGCACCCACTTCAGCACGCCGACATATTCGTCAAAATACGCGGGTGAAATCAGATAACGCGGTTTCGTGCGGTATTTCTCCGCCAGCGACGCGGGCGAACCCAGTTCGTACAGCACCTTCTTGACCGCCTCGTCGGTAGCATTGTCCGAAAGCATATCGTAAATATTCGCCCGCAGTTCTTTTTTGACCTCCTCCCGGTCTTTTTCCGGCAGGCGGCGCGCCACGTCGTGCACATAACGCTCGATCAGGTTATTCATTGTTCTCTCCCTTTCCGCAGATAGCCATGATGCTCCTCTGCATGTTCCCCCATTCCCGCATCAGCTGGGAAAAGACCTCTTTTCCCTTCGCACTGACGGTGTAATATTTTCTCGGCCTGCTCTCGCTCGTGTCCCAGTCGCTGGTTAACAGTTCCTGGCTTTCCAACCGCCGCAGCAGCGGATAGAGCGTGTTTGCTTCGATGTCGATGTTCTGCTCCTGCAGTATTTGCAGCAGCGCGTATCCATATCTCGGCTCCCGCAGGCTCCCCAGCACGGCGAGCGTCAGGCTGCCGCGCCTCAATTCAGTCAGAAAATTCTGCATCGGTTCCAATTCCGGCATTCCTTATCACCTCGCACGCATTATACTGTGCGTCACACATTATTGTCAATATGTTTTTATTATACAAAATAAAATATATTCTTATTATGTTTATTGTGTGATCTCTGATACTTTGTTGTTTTTTCCCGCGTTCTCATATGGTATTCTTTTTTTAGAAAGCGAGGCGAACCCCATGCGGATTCAAATTCACGAAATCGGCAATCCCACCCTGCGCAATTATCTGCTTGAAACGCCTTTGGGCTGGATCGCCCTCGATACCGGCTACCCGGGCGGATTTTCGCAATACCGTAAAAGACTGGAGCGCCTGACGCCGCTTAGCGGCATCCGTTACGTCTTTCTGACCCACGCGCACAACGACCATGCGGGTTTTCTGGCCGAACTGCTCCGGGAGAGCGGCGCGCGGCTTGTGGTCAGCGAAGCGAGCCTGCCGCGACTCGCCGCGGGAATCAACATGACCCCGGAAGGAACCGTCTATACCTCCCGCGGCGCGCTTGCGCTCTCTTATCTTATGAAAAACGCGTCGTTTCCGCCGGTTCTGCCGGACGAAACGTCGGTGATCCTGAAAAGCGAACAGGATCAGCCGTTCCTGGAACTGGGGCTTCCCGTCCGCGTGCTGCATCTGCCGGGACACACAGCCGATTCGATCGGGCTGTATCTGGAAGAGACGCGCGAACTGCTCTGCGGGGACGCGGCGGCGAATTTCTTCCTCGCGCCCGCGCGGCACGCGATCCTGATCGAGGATATGGACGCGTTCGGACGTTCCTGGGACCGGATGCTCGCGCTGAAGCCGAAGCGCGTTTATCCTTCGCACGGGAACCCGTTTCCGTCGGAGGACTTGGTAAAATACCGGCATTTTCTGGACGGCGCGAAGCTCTTTGCCCGCAAATGAATACAAAGCGAAAAAGCGCCTGCCGCGTTTTGCGGCAGGCGCTTTGTTCTCATCAGAGCAGAGGTTTTCGAAAGCAAACGCTCTCTTTTACGTTCTCATAGGGCGGATAGTTCGGAATGCGTTCATATCCCGCCGCCTCGTAGAGCCGGATCGCCTCCGGCTGGAGGATTCCCGTTTCCACCACGGCGAAGCGGTATCCCTGCTCCCGCGCCCAGCCTTCCAGCTCCGCAAGCACCGCGCGCGCGATGCGCTTCCCGCGATATTCCGGCGGAACGAACATCCGCTTGATCTCCACGGCGTCCTTCGAAAACGGCTTAAAGCAGCCGCTTCCGGCAGGTTCGCCGTTAAAACGGACGACCAGCGCGGTTTCCACGTCCGCGGAATGGTTGTATTGCCCGAAAAAATCCATCTGCGCGCCGTAACGCGAAATAAGATCCTGATCCAGCGCGCGGATGAGCGCGCGAAACGCGGGGTCCGCGCCGTTCGTTCGATGCAAGGTCAGCATGGTTCAGTGCTCCTCGATATAGCGTTCGAGCTCCTCGTGATACACGTCGAGGCGGGTATCCCCCGGATCGGTCGGTTCGCCGAGCACGAGGTCCATCATGTGGCGCGGCGTTTTTCCGCCGGCCGCCATGGACTTCATGCAACCCACGCAGTAGACCGCCACATTCTGGCATGGCATCTGCGCGGCGCGCTTTTTCTGGAAAGAGACCACCTTTTCCTCGGGTACGAGCGAATAAAAGTTATCCCCGCAGCAGACGGACTTTGTTCCGGAAAACGCGCTCTCGGCCACCTCTATGCGCATCTTGTCCAGGAGACTGCGCACCGCGGCGTGCACCTGCGGTTTCTTGCGGAACGAGCAGGAATCGTGCACGGAGAGCGTCAGCCCGTCGTAAGCCGGCAGCGGCAGGGCGGGGATGTTGTCCAGCACCTCCCACAGCGAGATGGTCCGTATGCCATCATAGAGCGAACGGAACCTGCGGTCGCACCCCGCGCAGTTGTTGATGATCGTGGAGCCCTTCGGCAGATTCGGCTCGTGCCGGCAGCAGACCGTGTGCAGCTTCGTCGGCAAAAACCGCCTGTTCAGCAGGCGCAGGATTTCTTCGGCCGCCTCCGGCTTATACAGACTCATCGCGCAGCCGGGGTTAAAATAACATCGGTCGGGGTCGATGTCTTCGGGTTGGATACTGGGGATACTGGCTGTCCCGGGGTCGTCCATGGAGAACTCGTCCCTCCTTTATTTGCAGCTCATGGTATTGGTTGCGTCTCGCTTATCGGTATTGTTTGATATCCCGCTCGGCACAGCCGTAGCGGTCCTTCAGGTATTCGTAAAGGTTCGCGCAGGCAAGCGCGTCGTCCAGTGCGTTGTGGTGGTGCTCAAGCGGAATGCCGAGCCCCGCGCAGAGGTCGTTGAGCCGGTGGCTGCCGAACGCGTCTCTGGGGATATGCCTGCGGGATTTTTCCAGCGTGCAGACGTAACGCCAGCTTTCGGCGCAGAGGTCTTCCCGCAGCAGCGCCTTTCGGATGACCGGCAGGTCGAAGAGCGCGTTGTGCGCGACCAGCAGGCAGCCCGTAAAATACGGCTCGATCAGCGGCCAGAGTTCGTTGAGGCCAGGCTCCCGCTCCACATCCTCCGGCCGGATGCCGTGGATGCCGATATTGACCGCGTCGAAGTCGTCCCATGGGTTGACAAGATAATGCAGCCGGAGCGGTTCGCCGCCGCCCTCCACGCGCACGATGCCGATGGAGCAGATCGAACGGGAATAATGGTTGGGCGTCTCCACGTCCAGGGCGGTATAGGTGTCGAATTCATTCCGCTCGAACAGGCCCGGCAAACGCGTCTCCCCCTTCGATCCATTCCGAGTGAATGCATCATAGACGGTATTATATCATACCCGCGCGCGAAAAAAACGCCGAATCCCGGCGGGTAATTGGCGCCGCCCTTCTTTTTCCCGCTTTTCTTGAGGGACGAATCATGATATAACTACGTTTAAGATGAGAAATATTCCCGTATGCCATATCGTCTGCGCGCTGCCGCAAAACAGACCGCTTCTCCCCGCGCCGCGCGATCTTGTGATCGCCGCGGACGGCGGGTTCGCGCAGCTCTCCGGCGTTCCCGCCGACCTCGTCGTGGGCGATTTCGACTCCTTGGGTTATGTGCCGGAGGGAGTCGCGGTCGTGCGGCATCCGGTAAAGAAGGACGACACGGACACCATGCTCGCCGCGCGGATCGGAATAGAGCGCGGGTATCGCGCGTTTATCCTTTACGGCGGCGCGGGCGGACGGCTCGACCACACGCTTGCGAATATTCAGACGCTCGCGTTCCTGCGCGGCGCGGGCGCGCGCGCGGCGCTCCTGGGCGAAAGCGAAACCATCACGTTGCTGCAGGACGAATCGCTTCGTTTCCGCGCGGGGCTTTCCGGCACCGTCTCCGCCTTTTCCTATGGCGCCGTCGCAAAAGGCGTGTACGAAACGGGTCTTTTATACCCGCTGACCGACGCGACGCTGACAAACGAAAACCCGCTCGGCGTGAGCAACGAATTCACCGGCGAGGCGGCGGCGGTTTCGGTGCGCGAAGGCCGGCTGCTTGTTTTTTACGCCGGCGCGCCGGAGGACAGCGATCTCTTCGGCTGATCCGGCCGATTTGAGGAAAAATTGATACGACGCTGGTATGTTGAAGATTGCGCGGTGTTGTGACGCGCGTTTCTTTTCAACCGATCAGGGGGATGCTATGTTTCACATTCTTGTCGTCGAGGACGACCGCGCGCTTCGGGAGCTCTTCTGCACCGTGCTGTCCAAGAACGGCTTCGTCTATCACGAGGCGCGGGACGGCGCGGACGCCTGGGACGTGCTGGAAAAACAGTATATCGATCTCGTCGTAACGGATATCATGATGCCGAACATGGACGGCTTTGAGTTCGTGCGCTCGCTGCGCGGCAACGGGCTTAATATGCCCGTGCTCATCATCACGGCGAAGGATTCCTTTGAGGACATGCAGAGCGGGTTTCTCGCGGGGACGGACGATTACATGGTCAAACCCGTCAACGTCAACGAAATGATCCTGCGCATCAACGCGCTCTTAAAGCGCGCGCAGATCGTCAACGAAAAAAAGATCCGGTTTGAAAACACGGAGCTGCGGTACGACGATCTCACCGTCATCGTCGACGGGGAGCGCAGCGTGCTGCCGCAGAAGGAGTTTTATATTCTCTATAAGCTGCTTTCCAACCCCAACCGCGTGTTTACCAAGCAGCAGATCATGGACGAAATATGGGGTATGGACACCGAAAGCGACCCGCACACGCTGGACGTGCACATCAGCCGCCTGCGGGAGCGGTTTAAAGACAACGCGCAGTTCGAGATCGTCACCATCCGCGGCCTCGGTTACAAGGCGGTAAAAAAGAATGCCTAGACTGCCGCAGATCAAAACGCGCCCGCGCGCGGCGCAGATCTTCGCCGTCATCATCGCGGGCATCATCGCCGCGTCGATGGTGCTCACCTACGGTATCATCTTCATTCTGCTCAAGCTCCGGATCGGCACACTGACCGCGGTCATCACCTCCACGACCTACATGGGCATCTTCTCGACCATACTCGGCATCGGCATCGCGGCGTATACCTCGACGAAAATGCTCTCCCCCATCCTGAAAATCAACGACGCGGCGAAAAAAGTCGCCCGCGGGGACTTCACCGTCCGCCTCGAGGAGCGGAGCATCGCGATGGAGATCGAGGAGATCGCAAAAAGCTTCAACATCATGGTGCGAGAACTTTCAAACACCGAGACGCTCCGAAGCGACTTCGTCAGCAACGTATCGCATGAGTTTAAAACGCCGCTCTCCGCGATCGAGGGTTACGCCACGCTCCTGCAGGACGAACGGCTCAGCAAGGAGGAACAGGCGCAGTACGTCGCAAGAATCCTTGAAAACACGAGCCGGCTGAGCAAGCTCACGCAAAGCATCCTTTCGCTATCACAGCTGGAAAATCAGGAAATCGTGCTCCAGAAAGAGAACTTCATGCTCGACGAGCAAATCCGCCGCGTGCTGTTAGGCTACGAACCGCTCTGGGAGGAAAAGGAGCTCAACATCGACCTCAACCTCGAAGCCACGCAGTTTCACGGCAGCAAGTCCCTGCTCGCGCAGGTCTGGAGCAACCTTATCGACAACGCGATCAAGTTCTCCCGTACCGGCGGGACGCTCTCCATCGGCTGCCATTCGTTTGATGGAAAGGTGGCGGTCCGCATCGCCGACACCGGCGTCGGTATGTCCGAGGATGTGCGTCAGCATGCGTTCGACAAGTTCTTTCAGGGGGAACGCTCCCATACCGGCCAAGGCAGCGGTCTGGGGCTTGCGCTGGTGCGCCGGATCGTCACGCTCTGCGACGGAACGGTCGATCTGCGAAGCAGGGAAGGGAAAGGCACAGAAATCACCGTTACGCTGCCCGCTCCGCCAAGGGAAGATTAAGCGGTGCATTTGACGCGCAGTATAGCCGGTTTCCGCTGGGAACCGGCTTTTTTGCGCCGAAATCAACATCGTATCTTCGGAAAGTTGAATATTTCGAGAGATCTATTGGACGATTCTGCGTTGAAATCAACAGCTTCTATAGTTGAAATCAACAGCTTCTATATTAGAAAAGTTGAATATTTCGAAAGATCTATTGGACGATTCTGCGTTGAAATCAACAGCTTCTATATTAGAAAAGTTGAATATTTCGAAAAATCTTTTGGACGATTCTGCGTTGAAATCAACAGCTCCTATTCGAAAAGTTGAATATCCGTTGAAGTTCTATTGAACTTTGTTTGAATGTTTCCTGTTAAGCTGTTGTTTTCACACGCGACATAAAATCAAGATGCAGTAATGGAGAATCATCGATGGAATATACGCTCG
The DNA here is from genome assembly GCA_023459335.1 of Bacillota bacterium. Taxonomy (GTDB): domain Bacteria; phylum Bacillota; class Clostridia; order Christensenellales; family CAG-138; genus UBA7703. The sequence continues at coordinate 15,242 of JAEWUO010000009.1, read as the reverse complement.
TCGCCGACAGCAGCTGCGACCTGACCCGCGAACTCCGAGACGAGTGGAACGTCAAGAGCGTTCCGCTTACTCTGACGCTCGCGGAGGAATCCTATACGGACGACGACGCGCTGGATCTGCCGGATTTTATGGCGCGGATGCACGCCTGCAAAGGCCGCGTCGGTTCCGCCGCCCCCGCGCCGGGACTGTATGCCGAAGCGTTCGACGGCGGCGAATCGTTCGCGGTCACGCTCTCCGGCAACCTCTCCGGCTCCTATGCCAGCGCCATGGCGGGCAAGACGATTGCCGAGGAAAACGGAGGACACGTACACGTCTTCGATTCGCGCAGCGCCGCGGCGGGAGAGGTCCTGCTGATTCTGAAACTGCGAAAGCTGATTCGGGAAGGGCTCCAGAAGTCCGAGATCATCCAGAAAGTCGAACGCTTCATCAAGGAAATGCGCACGTTTTTCGTGCTGGACAACATCGACAACCTGCTGAAAAACGGCAGGCTGAACCGCATCACCGCGACGATCATCTCCACGCTGCATATCCGCCCGATTATGGGTGCGGACGGGGACGGCAATATCTCGCTCTTTTCCCATGTGCAGGGCTGGAAACAGGTGGTCCGGAAGCTCGCGGATACGATCGAAAAAGACGGCCGCAGCACCGAGGGGCAAAGCCTCGTAATCACGCACTGCTACAACCTCGCTCTCGCGGAAGAATTAAAAGCGGAGATTGAGCAGCGTTACCACTTTGCCGAGATTCTGATCCTTCCCACACGGGGGCTCAGCTCGCTTTATGCAAACGAAAAAGGCGTCATCATGGCGTTTTGATTACCGCTATAAACACCGGGAGGATACCATGCAACCGTACGCGCTGACCTGCTGCTCCACCGCCGACCTGCCGAAGGAATATTTCGACCGCAGGAACATCCTCTATGTACCGTTTCATTTCACGATCGACGGCGTGGAATACCCCGACGACCTCGGCCAGAGCATGCCGTTTGACGAGTTCTACGCGCGCATCGAAGCGGGCGCCATGCCGACCACCTCGCTCGTGAACACGGAACAATTCCTCGCGTTTTTTGAACCGATCCTCAAGGGCGGCAGCGATATCCTGCATCTTTCTTTCTCCTCCGGCCTCTCCGGCACCTATGCCAGCGCCGTGCTCGCGCGGGACGAACTCAGGGAGCGTTATCCTGATCGGACGATCGTCGTCGTCGATTCCCTCGGCGCGTCCTCCGGCTACGGCCTGATGCTGGACACGCTGGCGGACATGCGGGACGCGGGAACGTCGCTTCAGGACGCGGCGGCCTGGATCGAAGCAAACAAGCTTCGGATGCACCACTGGTTCTTCTCCACCGACCTGACGCACTATAAGCGCGGCGGACGTATTTCGCAGACCGCGTTCGTCATCGGTTCGCTGCTCAATATTTACCCGCTCATGAACATGGACGAAGCGGGTCACCTGACCCCGCGCTTCAAGATCAACGGAAAGAAGCGCGTGATGCGCGAAATCGTCAAACAGATGGAGCTGCACGCTGATAAAGGGCTGGGCTACGATAAAAAGTGCTTCCTTTCGCACTCCGCCTGTCTCGAGGACGCGAAGACCGTCGCGTCGCTTGTGGAATCGACTTTTCCAAAGCTCGACGGCAAGGTGATGATCAACAGCGTCGGCACGGTGGTTGGTTCCCATACCGGTCCCGGCACGGTTGCGCTATTCTTCTGGGGAGATTCCCGAAAGAAATCGTAAGCAGAAGCGGTTCCGCTCCCGCAGAAATGCGGGAGTTTTTATTTATAAAAACAGCTTGACAAGTTCCTTATTATTCCCTATTATTTCTCTATCAGGAATTATTCGGAATATTCTTCCGGTATACGAATTGCGGAGGAGCGCTATGCAGGAAACATATTATACGGTAGAGCAAATTTCGGAACTTCTTCAGATGCACCCGAAAACCGTGCAACGGTACATTCGCGAAGGGAAACTCCGCGCGGTCAAGGTTGGAAAAGCATGGCGCGTCGGCGGGCACGACCTGAGCTTGTTCACCGAGACCGTCCCGCCGGAAGGCGAACCCGGTCCCGTCGCGGTCGTATCCTGCGTCGCGGATATTTGCGCGGCGAACAAGGACGCCGCCGTCCGTATCATGAACGCGCTCGGCGCCGCGCACACCGGCAAGCCGCCGGAATTCGGTCAGGGCAGCATCCAAATGCAGTATATCCCTGAAGAAATGAAACTGCGTGTCACGCTCTACGGCGGCGCGCGGTTTGCGGCGGCGATGCTGGACGCAATCGCCATGCTGACGGAAGAACCGCAGCCATACCATATGGAGGAAACAAAATGAAGAAGAGCGTATATAAAAGCGAAGCGCAGAAGCAGGCTTTCCGCGCGGTTTACAACCGGTTTTTAAGCGCGATGCCGTTCATCAAACGAACGGTGGAAACGCCGTACGGCGAAACGTTTCTGCTGGAAGCGGGCGACGCAGCAGATCCTCCCGTGCTGCTGCTGCACGGCAGCTGCTCCAACAGCGCGTTTTGGTTCAACGACATCCTGGCGCTGATGGGGGATTACCATGTGTTCGCAGCGGATATTCCGGGAGAAGCGGGCAACAGCGCGGAGTACCGCCTGCGCCTCGACAACGAGGACTACGCCGAATGGTTCGCTTCCCTGCTGGACGCGCTGAATCTTCCGCGCGTCAGCCTCGCGGGCAACTCCCTCGGCGGCTGGATGGCGCTGAAGTTTGCGGCCGCTTATCCCGTCCGCGTGGAAAAGCTGATGCTCTTCGCCAGCGGAGGGCTTGCCGACAGCACCTCGAAATACCTGAAGCGGGCGCAAGAGTCAAAGGAAACCGGAGAAGATCTGAAGTTCAGTGAAGAGGTCGCCCAGGGCGCACAGATTCCGCAGGAAATCCTGGATTTCCTGAATCTCATCCTCGCGAGTTACGACCCAATCAGCGTGCCGCTGCCGGTGTTCTCCGGCGAGTCGCTGCGCCGCCTGACCATGCCAGTGCTGTATGTCGCAGGCCTGAGCGATGACCTGCTCGACTCCGAGGCGGGGGAGCGCGCGGTTCGCGCAAATATTCCGCATGCGCAAATCCGCATGCTTCCCGGCACAGGGCATATGATCACGACGCCGTATGAATGGATGATTCCGTTTCTTGCGAAATAAAACCATCGCGCCGACGGAACAAAACGGGAGGAGAAACGGAAAATACATGAAAAAGAAACTGGCCGTAAAGAAAAACACGTTGATCCTGATCGCGGGGATCGTCTGGGCGATTGCGGGGTTCAATATCGTCCGGATCGGATTGGCAGCCTACCGCGGCAACTTCACATGGTGGCGGGCGCTGCTCTCCGCCGCTGTCTACGGCGCGTTTCAGTTGCTTGTCTTCGGCAAAATGGTTCGGAAGCATACGGAGCGTATTTTGCGGTATGAAGAAGAACGGCAAAATTTCTTCCGCTTTTTCGATGCGCGCGGATATATCATCATGGCGTTTATGATGACGCTGGGCATCGGGCTGCGCGTCTCCGGCGTCGTGCCGGACGTCTTCATCGCGGTTTTTTATGTCGGGCTTGGCGCCTCGCTCCTGACCGCGGGGGTGTTGTTTCTCGCAAACTACATCCGCGTAATCCTGCGGCGCGAAACTCCCGGCCCTCCTCCCGCGTAACCGGCGGCGAACCCGACCGCATTCCCTCCCCGATCGCAGGTTTCAAAGCGCGCTTCATGGCGCGTTTTTTTGCTGCACACAATTCGCAACAAACCATGACCAAATTCTCAAGAACCCATCACGATTTCATCACAACTGCGTTTTATCATGAAAGCATACCAATCGAACACAGGAGGTTCAATAGTATGAAACGCAAATTAACGATCGCCATCGCAGCGGTCCTCGCATTCTCTCTGATCCTGGCTGGCTGCACAGCCGCCGCTCCCGCCGCGTATGAAACCGGCATCGGCGCGGGAAACGGTTACGCCAACGACCCCGCCGCTTATGAAGACGGCATCGTAACACGCAACGGCTACGCGGGTTCCGGCGTGGAATCCTCACAGCTCGGCGCTGGCTACCGCGGCGGAAACGGAAACGCCGGCCTGGGTTACAGCGACGATTGCGACCCCTTCTACGACGGAGCAGCCGTACCCGACCCCGACTTCGCCCTGAGCGCGGCGGATCAGACGCTTTCCCTCGCGGGTTACGGTTCCCAGGGCGCGCTGGACGATAACAGCCTGACGCTTGCGGACATGCTCACCTATGCGATTCAGGACGAATACCTCGCCCGCGCGGAGTATGACAAAATCCTGAGCGATAACGGCAGCATCCGCCCGTTTACCAACATCGTCCGCGCCGAAGAAACGCATATCGACGCTCTTCTGCCGCTGTTTGACCTGTATGGCATCGCGGCCCCCGCGGACGAAGGAGCAAGCCGCGCCGTCAGCGTAAACAGCCTGACGGAAGCGTATCAGGCGGGCGTCAACGCCGAGGTGAACAACATCGCCATGTATGAAACGTTCCTCGAGCAAAACCTGCCGTCGGATGTGCGCACCGTGTTCGAGAGTCTCATGAACGCCTCTGAAAACCACCTGCGCGCCTTCCAGAACCAGCTGTAATCAAAATTACTCCCGAATGAAAAGTATGAAACACAAGCGGATCGGCTGCCGGAAAGCAGCCGACCCGCGAGCGAAAAACAACAGGAGGTAACGAATATGTCCGCCACTCCCGCCCCCATGAACGGCAAGCGCGAAAAGCGCCTTGCGCTCGTCTCCCGCATTCTGCGTTGGGTCACGCTCGGCAGTTTCCTTGCGTTTGTCCTCGCGGCGACCGCGCTGCATACGCTCGGTTATGTCGGCCCGTCCATCCATGCGATCTGCCCCTACGGCGGGCTGGAGTCCATGCTCTCGCTGGTCGCGGTCGGCACGTTTTTAAAACGGATCGTGATCGGCACGTTTGTGCTCTTCGGCTCCACCGTGCTGCTGGCCGTCTTCATGCGCCGCTCGTTCTGCGGGCAGATCTGCGCCCTCGGCGCGCTGCAGGAGTTCTTCGGCAAGATCGGTGCTAAACTCTTTAAAAAACGCCCCGTCGTGCCGCAGAAGCTCGACCGCGCGCTGCGTTACCTCAAATACGTCGTGCTTGCCGTCACAGTCGGCATGGCGTGGATCACCGGCGAACTCTGGATTACGCCGTACGACCCCTTCAACGCGCTGGGGCATCTGGCGGATTTCAACACGCTGGTCACGTCCTATCTCGTCGGGTTTATCGTGCTCGTGATCACGCTGTTAGGCAGCGTCGTATACGACCGCTTCTTCTGCAAGTACCTCTGCCCGGCGGGCGCGCTGTACGGCGTCATCGGCAAAGCGAGCCCCTACGCCGTGCGGGTCGAGGAGGACGTCTGCATCCGCTGCGGCAAGTGCAGCCGCGCCTGCCCGATGAACATCGACGTGATGAACGCGAAAAAAGGGCGCGTCACGAGCGCGGAGTGCATCAGCTGCAACGAGTGCGTCGCCGCCTGCCCGGTCAAGGGCGCCATTCACACCGGATATTCAAAGAAACTGCGCATCCATCCGATCATAGCGACGATCCTCGCACTCGTTCTGTTCTTTGCGCCGATGGGCATCGCGGCGGCGACGGGAAACATGCAGCTGCTGCCGAATAAGTACGTCGGCCTCGACTGGGGCTCTCCCACATACACCACCGAGGACGGCGAAGGCGGCGGGCACGAGGAAGAAGCGGCAGCCGAAACCGCGCCGTCCGGCACCGCGGAGAGCGAAGAAGAGGAATATCTTCCGATCAACGGCTACGAGCCGAGCGATTTGAGCGGATCGGACACGCTCGAACAGACTTCGGAAATGCTGGCTCTTTCGCTGGACGACGTGTACGCGCGCCTCGGCCTGCCCGCGGGCTACCCCTCCTCCAACACGCTGCTCGACGCGGCTACCGATCAGGGCATGGGTTTAAGCGACTTCAAGCACCAGCTGTTTGAGTGACGCATCACATACCAAAGGCTCCGGCGAACGCCGGAGCCTTGTTTGATTGCGCAAATTATTCCGCCTTCATCGTCTCAAACCAGAACACGGTTTTTGTTTCGCTGCTCTCCGCGCCGTAGGCGACCCCGTGGCGCTCCAAAATGCTCTTGACGATCGCAAGCCCCAGGCCCGTGCCGAGGCCGCCCGCTTCGCCCGCCTTCGGCGCGCGGTGGTAGCGGTCCCATATTTTCGGAAGCTCCTCCGGCGGGATCGGTTCGCCCGCGTTTTCCACCGAAATACGCATGCTGTTTCCCAGCGATATGCAGGAAATGCGGACGCGCGAGCGCGGCTTGGCGTGCCGCACGGCGTTGTCCACGAGGTTGTTCATCACCTGCGTGAACTGCCCGCGGTCAAAGAGGACGTCTCCCGCCGGGCAGTCCTGTTCCAGCGCGATGTCGCGCTTGCCCGCCTCGATTTCAAACCGGCCTGCGATTTCGCCGATCGCCTCCGCGCAGGAGAATACGGCGGGGCGCATCTCCTCCGCGCCGGACTGCAGTTTGGAATAATCCAGAATATCGCTTACGAGCGCGCCCAATCGCGCGGACTCGTCGCAGATGGCGTTGAGCTGCGCCGTGCGCTTTTCCTCGTTCGGCCAGGTCACGTCCCGAACGGTCTCCGCATACCCGCGGATAACGGTCAGCGGCGCGCGCAGTTCGTGCGACACGTTTGCGATCAGTTCGCGCCGCAGCTCTTCCGCCTTGCCCAGCTCGTCGCCGAGTTCGTTGAGCGTTTGGGTCAGCTGGCCGATCTCGTCCTTCGTCGTCACCGGCGTTTTCATGGTGTAATCGCCCGCCGCCATCCGTTTCGCCGCGCGGGTTACGGCGACGATCGGCCGCGAAAACAGCCGCGAAAGCAGAATCGAGAGCAGCAGCGCGGCCCCCAGCAGCACGGCGGTGATGATCCAGAGCTGCTGGAGCAGTACGCGGGATGCCTCGGAAACATCTACCAGCGAAAAGACGACGAGCAGCGTCCCGCCTTCGGCCGCGCGGCTGACGAGCGCATACCGCGCCGCGTCCGTTTCCGTCTGAAGGTATTCCACGCCGCCGCCCGCGTTCGCCGTCAGTTCGGGGATGCTCTTTACGATTTGCCCGCGCATCGGCAGCCCGTCGGACTGATACACGACGCTTCCCGATTCGTTGACCGCGAGCAGGCTCACGTTCAGCGCACTTTCCAGCGCTGCGTAATCCGTCTCCGGCGAGACGGAAAGCGAGGAAACCGCGGCGTCGATCGTCGCGACGCGCTGGTTGAGGTAGCTGTCGCTTAAAAACACCGCCTGCACAAGCCAGATCAGCGCGACGGCGAGCGCCGCCATGCCGAGAAACGCGAGCGTGAGCTTTGTGACGATCCGGTTCATTGCGCGCCTCCCGAAAAACGGTATCCCGTACCCCAGACGGTAACGATGTGCTCGCGGTATGCCCCCAGTTTCTCGCGCAGGCTCTTGACATGCGTGTCCACCGTCCGCGCGTCGCCGAAAAAGTCGTAACCCCAGACATGGTTGAGCAGCTGATCGCGCGTAAACGCGACCTCCGGCCGGGAGACCAGAAACGCGAGCAGGTCGAATTCCTTCGGGCTGAGACCGACGCTCTCCCCGTCCACCTGCACCGTCCGCGCCACGGGATCGACCCGCAGGCCTTCCAGCACGAACGCCGTTCCAACGCTCTGCGCCGCTCCCGCGCGCTTGATAAGCGCCTTCATGCGCGCGACCAGTTCACGCGGGCTGAAAGGTTTTCCGATATAGTCGTCCACGCCGAGCTCGAAACCGAGCAGGCGGTCGTATTCCTCGTTTCGCGCGGTCAGGAGGATCACAGGTACCGCGCTTTCTTTGCGGATCTGCTTAAGCGCGCCCCATCCGTCGAGCCGCGGCATCATCACGTCCAGCAGCACGAGCGCATACGTCCCCGCAGAGAAGAGTTTGAGCGCTTCCTCCCCGTCTCCGGCTTCGTCAAACGCCCAGTCCTCCGCCTGCGCGTATTCCCGCACGATCGAGCGGATGCGCGCGTCGTCGTCCGCCAGCAAAATCCGTATCAACCCGTTCGCCTCCTCTGCGCGCCCGCGCACGGCGGGTGAAATCAACTCTTCATTGATCGTAACATTGTTTGCCGGAAAATGCACGAAAAAAGCCCGCCGGATATAGCGGGCAGCGATCAATCCTTGTGTTTCGCATGGACTGCTAGACGCGGTTGCGCCGCGCCGCCATCACAAAATAGATCGGGATGACCAGCACGCTGACCGCAACGCCGCAGGCGATGAATCCCATGCGCGCGCCGAACCAGTTTTCCGCCGCGCCTGAAAAGAGGTTCCCTATGGGGGACGTCCCCGCGACGATCAGCGAATATACGCTCATCACGCGTCCGCGATAGCGGTCTTCGGTATGGATCTGCAGATTTGAATTCGCGCTGGAAAGATACGACACAAACATGAACCCGCCGACGGCGAGCGCCAGCGCCGTTACCGCGAATTGGTTGGTAATCCCGATCAGGATCAGCCCGATCCCCGTGATCGCGGGCAATACGTAGAGGTTGAACCGCATCGGCCCGTTTTTGCTCAGCGCCGCGACGAGCAGCGCGCCGACCAGCGCGCCCGCGCCGACGGCGGACATCAGTACGCCGTATCCCGTCTCGGCCAGGCCCAGGATCTGCTGGGCGAAAACCGGAACCGTGACGCCGTAGTTCAGCGCGAAGGTGGAGATCACGGTCATAAACATCATCGTGATCAACAGCGTTTCGTTATGGCGGATATAACGAAGGCCCTCGCCGATGCTCTCGAACACGCCCTGTTTTTTCTCTTCGCGCGGAATGTCGATCAGGATCGGGTGGATGAAAAAGAGGCTGATCAGCACCGCGCCGAAGCTTAAGGAATTGACCAGAAAACATGCGGGAACACCGAGCGTCCCCATGACGATACCCGCGATGGACGGACCCAGCATACGCGCAACGTTGAACGTCAGCGAGTTGAGCGCGATGGCGTTCATCAGATCGTCGTGGCCGACGAGTTCCACGACAAACGATTGCCGGAGCGGCATGTCGAGCGTATTGACCAGGCCTAAAAGGCTCGCCGTCACGAGCAGATGCCAATAGCGGATGCTGTCGGAAGACGCGAGCAGCCACAGCGCGAACGTGATCAGGATGGAGAGCGACTGCGTGACGACGAGCATCTTTTTCTTGGGCAGGCGGTCGATGAGAACGCCGGCAAACAGCGAAAAGAGAAGCGCGGGCACAAACTGCAGCGCGCTGACCACGCTCAGAAGCAGCGCGGATTTCGTCAGCGTGTACGCAAGCCACGGCTGAGCGGTATTCTGCATCCATGTGCCGATTGTGGAGACGCACATGCCGAAAAAATAGTATCGGTAATTTGGGTGCTTCAGCGACAGAAACGGATTATTTAACCCGGTTTTCGCTGGCGAGCTTGCCGTCATGCCATGCCCCTAACCCTCATAAAAGTTTCGTCCGCGCAAACGGGTACGCAAGCGTAAAATAGATTATAGCACGCTTCGGGACAATTGCACGCCGGAACTGAATATATATCTTATAAACGCGTGAAAAAATTGAAAATTTCTATTTTGTATACATTCTCGCAATACTTTTGACTCGCTCTGCCATTACACTGTTATAATGTATGAGGCAAACCGCGACATGCGGATTATTGGGGATCGCAAGAGGTAAACCGCTTTGATGCAGCAAGTGCAGGAAATCATCAATCAGGTCCGAAAAGTCGTCGTCGGCAAAGACGCCGTCATCGGCAGCATTCTCATGGCGATGCTCGCGCAGGGGCACGTGCTGTTAGAGGACGTGCCGGGCGTGGGAAAGACCACCATGGCGCTGGCGTTTTCCCGGACAATGGACCTTTCTTATAAACGCATGCAGTTCACGCCGGACGTGATGCCGTCCGACATCACGGGCTACACCACGCTGCAGACCGGCGGCGCGGCGGGCGTCTACGTGCCGGGCGCCGCGATGTGCAACCTCTTCCTCGCGGACGAGATCAACCGCGCCTCCAGCAAGACGCAGTCCGCGCTCCTGGAAGTCATGGAGGAGAACAGCATCACGGTGGACGGCGTCACCCGCCCCGTTCCGCAGCCGTTTCTCGTCATCGCAACCCAGAATCCCGCCGGTTCCTCCGGCACGCAGCCGCTGCCGGAATCCCAGCTGGATCGCTTTATGGTACGGCTTTCCATGGGCTATCCCGACCGCAGGAGCGAAGTGGAGATGCTCCGCCGGCACCAGAACGCGGTTTCGCTTGACTCCGTGAGCCGCGTGATCTCGCCGCAGGATCTGATCGTCATGCAGCGTGAGGTGGAGAGCGTCTACGTTTCGGACGCGCTGTTTGCGTATCTGACCGAGCTTGCCGGATGGACGCGAGCGCAGCCCGCCATTCGCATCGGCGTCAGCCCCCGCGGCACCATCGCGCTGTTACGCATGAGCAAAGCCGCGGCCTATCTTTCCGGACGCGACTACCTGATCCCGCAGGACGTGCAGCTCGTATTCGAGAGCGTGACCGCGCACCGCATCCTGTTAAGCCCGCGCGCGCTCGTCAGCGGCGTGAGCGAACAGCAGCTCGCCAAGCGCGCGCTGACGATGGTGCAGTCGCCCGTCGCGGTATAACCCCATGGCCGGAAATCGGATTCTATATGGCTACGCGCTGTTCTTTTCCTTTATATTGTTCGTGTTATTCGATCTGTATCTGTTCCATCTGCTGCTGATCTTCCTCGTGATCCTGCCTCCGGTTTCGCTGCTGGCGGCGCTTCCGGTGCGCAAAAAACTCCGCTATTCACTGGAAGTCGACGACGACATCGTACCAAAAGGCGCCTGCGGCATCCGGCTGTCCGCCGAAAACGGCAGCCTGTTTCCCTGCGCGGGCGTGCGCTTCACGCTTGAACGGCACAACGTGCTCGGCCGGATCGGGACGCGTTATACGGAGTCCGCGGAGGACACCGTGCAGTTCCCGCTCGGTCCTAGGCGCTCCTTCTTCGTACAGCCGACGCTGAAAATGGCGCACTGCGGCAGGGTGGATCTCTCAATCCGCCGCGTCGCGGTGATCGATCTGATGGGGTTATTCGCGCTCCCCGTTCCGCTATGCAGCGGTTCGCCCGCGGCTGGCAGCGTCTATGTGCTGCCGGAGCTGCAGAGCCGCAGCATACAAACGGACGAAGCCGCGGATCTCGGCATGGACAGCGCGACGTATTCCACCGAAAAACCGGGCTCGGACCCGTCGGAAATCTTTCAGCTGCGCGACTACCGCGCAGGCGACGCGCGCAACAGCGTACATTGGAAGCTCAGCAGCCGTATGAACCGCCTGATCGTGCGGGAATTCGGGCTGCCGCTCAACCCCTCGCTGCATTTTCTGCTCGAACTGACCGAAGGCGCGACCCCGGAATCCGCGGAGTCCATGCTCGGCGCCATGCTCGCCTACTCCGAATACCTCATGGCGCGGGAGGTAACGCACTCCGTCAGCTGGGTAAACAGCGACGGCATGCTGCAGACGATACCGGTGAGAGGCCCCGAAGCGCTCGCCTCCGTGCTGCACGACCTGCTTGCACTGCCCGGCCAGAAGCGCTGGAGTTCGCTTGCGCGGTTCGCCGCTGTCAGCACGCCGAATACCGATACGCATCTGATCTATCTTTCCGCGGGATTTTCCTGGAACGAGGAAACGGACGCCGAAATTGGCAGGCTGTTTGAAAACCTGCTTAATTTGCATGTCTGCCGCCGGGTTACGATGATGCCGGACCGCTGCCCGCGCGATATCGCGCAGGCGCTGCGCGGCCTCGGCTGCGAGGTTCAGCTGCTCGACGGGCGCCTCCCCGACACCGACGAGGAGGCGGAGCTATGAGCCGCCGGAATCCGGCAAACGGCGCTGTGCCGATCGCCGTGCCTATGCCCGAATCCACATCCGGCGGGTGGGCTCTGCGCCTGCTTCAGCAGGCGGCCGCGCTCCTGCTCGCCGTATTTGGTTTTCTGTTTTGTCTGCTGACCAGTTATCAGCTCGACCTGCCCGTCGGCACGCTCGCATGGACGGCGGCGGCGTTCGCGCTCTTATCCCTCGCGGTCTTCTCCGTCCGCCGGCGCGGCATCGCCGCGCTCATATGCCTGCTTGCCGCGGGCGCGTGGGTCGGGCTGCACGCGTCCGATCTTTTGCAGGGGGCGCTTCTGCTTACCGAGCAGGCGATGGCTCCGCTTTCCCTACGCCTGCCGGATGCGATGCAGGCACTTCTTTTGCCCGCCGACGCTGCGCAGGCGCTCCTGCTCATGACGCGTACGCTGCAGACAATCCTGTTTTTCGTCGCGTTTTTCTCCGGATATTTCATCGTTTGCCTGAGCAACGTACCGGGACTTGCGCTCTCTACGCTGCCTCTGCTGGTGCCCGCGCCGTTTTACCTGCTTTCTCCGTCGATTCTCGCCTTCTTCGCGCTGTTTGCCGCGCATCTGATGGTGTTCGCCTTCAACAACGGCAAGCGTGCGCCCACGACGCTGAAAACAGGCGCTTATATCCCGCAAAACCGGCGCAAAGCGGAACTCTCCGCACAGCGCTCGGCACAGCAGGCGCTCTCCCTGATGGCGCTGCCGCTGCTCGCGTTTGCCGCGCTGCTCTCCGGCGCAATGCTTCCGCAGGAGGGTTACGTGCGCCCCGAGGCGATCGAAACCCTGCAGCAGAAAATTTTCTCCCTGGATGTCGGAAAGGATGCGTTCTGGAAGAGCAACGACGGACTCACGCGCGGGGATTTGAAGAGCCTCTCCTCGATCCGCTTTTCGGGAAAGACCGCCATACAGGTGCGCGTTTCGGATCGGCGCTCGCTGTATCTACGCGACTTTTCGGGCGCGCTCTACTCCGACGACGGCTGGTCGAACGTCTCCAGCAAAGATTTCTCCGCACTGGCGGGCAGCGTCAGCGGCATCGCGCCGCAGAATTTGCTCGCTGCCGCGGTCTCGGCCAGCGGAAACTCGCTTTCCACCTTCGACCTGTCCGTAAGGAACATCGACGCGACGCCGCTTTCCATCTGGATTCCGCCGGGCCTTGTCACGCGGGCCGAGGAAATCACAAGCGCGGGTTATGTGCAGGATACCGCGCTGGCGTTCGCCTCTTCCGCGAATTCTTCGGAATATTCCCTGACCGCGATTCCGGTCGGCATGGCGCTCTATTCCGTTACGGGCATCGATTCCAACGCGGATACGGATGTTTTCCGTCGGGCCTATCAGAACGCGGCGGGCGGTGCATACGGGCTGGGCCGCGCGGATGGCGCGGACGCCGAGACCGTCCGGCAGGCTGCAAGCACGTATATCGATTATGTGCTCGACGTTTACACAACGCTGCCGGATGACACGCGTGCGGCTGCAGAGCGCCTCTGCCAAACCTACGGCCTGCAGCGGATCACGGAAAACGGGGCGCTGAACCTTGCGGAAACCTGTCAGCAGGTTCACGCGCTTCTCTCCGAGCGCTGCGCGTATGCGTATTCGCCGCCGGAGATACCGGGCGGCGTGGATTTTACCACCTATTTTCTGGAAGAGAGCCGAAGCGGTTATTGCGTCCATTTCGCCACGGCGGCGACCGTGCTGCTCCGCGCGCTGGGAATTCCTGCGCGGTATGCCGAAGGGTATATCGTCATCCGTTCGGACTACGATAAAACGCCCGACGCGCAGGGGTTTATCGACATCGAAGATACGCACGCACACGCCTGGGTCGAGGTATTCGATCCCACGCAGCTCGAGTGGATTCCCGTCGAGATGACGGCGTCCGCCTCCGGCAGCGCGGAACCGACGCCCGATGAAAACGGCGGCCAGTCCGGGGAGCCTACCTTCTCGCCCACGGAGCCGGCGCCGACCGCAACGCCGGAGCCGACGCCCACACCGGAGCCGTCGCCGGAGGAGACATCCTCTTCGGAACAATCTCCGGATCTGACGACGGACGCCGCCGCGCTGCCGGAATCCACACCTACACCCGCACCGGCGGACGAAGGCGCGGCGGAAAACGCGTCGTCCACTCCGGGGCCGGGAGAAACCGCGTCCGCCGCTTCCGCGCCTGCCGAACGCCCGCCGGTCTGGCCGCTGCTGATCATCCTCTCTTTCGTCGGTCTGCCGCTCCTGCTGCTCATTTTCCGGAGGACGGCGCATGAACGGCGGCTGCGCAGTTTTGCGCAGAAGGATATGAACGCGGCCGTGCTCGCCGTCTGCCGGTATGCGCTCGGCATGCTGCGTTTTGCCGGCGCGCCGCCCATGCAGTCCCAGGATACGCCGGACACGTATGCCGGCAGCGTCTCGCGGCAGATACCCGCCGTGGACGCCGACTGGCTGGAATCGCTGCTGCTCTCCGCGCAGCGCGCGCGCTTTTCCAACCGGACCTGCTCGAGAAAAGAACGGGATGACGGAATCCTGTTCGTCCGTCTGCTCGCCTCCATCCTGCCCGCGCGGCTGCCCCGGCTGAAACGCCTGCTCTTTCGCTGGCGTTATCCGGCGGTATAATCGGCTTCAACAAAATAGAAGCCCTTTTGCGAGGGATTCTATTCTTAACACAACTGTCGCGTTTTAAAAAGCGCAGCGTTATACGTTTTCCGGCTGATCGCCCTTTCCTTCCTTCACGAAGATTTCCTCATAGCAGGCCGCGCCGATCAGGCCGAGCACCAGCGGCAGAACCAGCATGACAAGAATCATCGCCAGCGCGCCGAGCACCATAAATACCCGCCCCGCGTAGGGAATCAGAGACAGCGCTCCGAATACGATCACGACGACGGCAACGGCCAGCATCACCAGAAAATCGGTGAGGAACATCCTTCCCTTGAACCCCTCCGCTTTCTTCATCGACAGGCGCAGCGCCTCCGTCGCGGAGATGTCGGGATCCTGAATCATAATGTAAGGCACGAAACGGTAGGAATAAGATTTGATGACGGCGAACACCACGCCTGCGAGCGGGATCATGCCCCAGATCAGGATCCAGAGCGCCATCCAGCCCATGCCGCCCGCGACCTTGAAGAAACGTTTGAATCCGGCGAATAACGCGTCCGCGTTGACTTCTCCGCCGCGATAACCCGTGAGGTACACCGCCGCCATGCCCGCGTTGAGCACGAGCGCGATCGGCACCGAAATGATCGGCAGCACACCGAACGCGGCGGCCAGCGCGATGAGCAGCTGGCAGAGCAGGGACAGCCCCCAGAGCCGGAAGGGTTTTTGTTTGAGCACTTCCAGCGCCTTGGCGATCAGGTCGCTGGAACGGATCCCCTGCTGAATTTTCTGCGCGCGGTACGGTTTTCCGCCGGCTACAGG
>JAEWUO010000008.1 GCA_023459335.1 Bacillota bacterium | reverse complement strand
AGATGATCGTGGCGCCGAGCAAGGCGGTGAACGCGGGAGGCGTGGCGACCAGCGCGCTGGAGATGAGCCAGAACAGCCAGCGCTTAAGCTGGAGCGAAAAAGAAGTGGACGAAAAACTGCACGGCATTATGAAGAACATCCACGACAACTCGGCGAAGGCGGCGGAAGCGAACGGCCTCGGTTACAACCTTGTGGCCGGCGCGAACATCGCGGGCTTTGCGAAGGTCGCCGACGCCATGATGGCGCAGGGGATTATCTGATCGGAACATATAAAAACACCCGCGTCCTGTATCGGACGCGGGTGTTTTTATATGTTCTGTTCATAAAACGGCAAACAAGCAGTGAATAATATGTTAAATGTGTTATAAACAACAGACATATGAATTACAGCTCTTGACAGATTCCAAATAAACGTTATCTTTATAATAATATAACAGTATCATCGGATTGCCGATGTTATATTATCACGTGACGCTGTAAATGCCTGACAATCAAACGCCTGATAACCATACCGGTGTTGCGCAACAATTGGCCTTTGGCTCTGGGAGGGCACATATGCGAAGTTTATTTAAGCGATTAAAAGGAGAAGCGGGTCAGTCGGCGGTTCTGATTGCGCTGACGCTGGTCGTGATCTGCGGGTTCGCGGCATTCGCCGCGGATATCGGCGTCATCGCGGTCGACAAAGGCGAGCTGCAGAATGCGGCCGACGCAGCCGCGCTCGGCGGCGCATACGAATTGCCAACCGCCGCCTCTGCGCGGAGCAAGGCGGTTTATTATGCGGGGCTTAACGGCGTGGAGTCGTCGAATATCACCGCGACGACCCCGTATAACGGCGATTCGAAAAAAATCGAGGTCGTCTGCACCAGAACGGTGAATTACACGTTCGCCCGCGTCTTCGGCCTGACGTCCACGACGGTGACGGCGCGCGCCGTTGCGGAGAAAACGGGCATGAGCGGCGGCGCGTTCGAGTACGCCATCTTTTCCGGCAGCACCTCGAACACGCTCAGACTGTCAACCAGCAGCCTGACCGTAAAAGGCAGCATTCACAGTAACAGCGACATTATGATGAACGGGTCCAGC
This sequence comes from Bacillota bacterium, assembly GCA_023459335.1. GTDB lineage: Bacteria > Bacillota > Clostridia > Christensenellales > CAG-138 > UBA7703. Next base: position 83,848 of record JAEWUO010000008.1, on the reverse strand, counting down.
CAGACCGTCAACGGAAATGCCGAAGCCGTATCCAGCTATGCCGCGCACGGTTCGAATATCACCATCACCGGAACGGCGCAGGGCTCGTCGGTGACCACGCACGGTAGCCATATCAATATCGCAAATACGCTGGCCGTGGCGGCGCCCGTAATCAATATGCCGGATTTCTCCGCCGCGGCGCTGTCCGAAGCACAGGCGGGCGGAACCTACTATACCGGCAATCAACTGTTCAACGGCTCAAGCATCAATGTCGATACTCCCGTCTATGTCGACGGAACGCTGACCGTAGCGGGCAGTTCCTTCAGCGGGCAGGGCGTCCTGCTGGCGACCGGCAATATCCAGCTCAACGGCAGCTGTATCGAAAACACCACGACGGCTTCCGTGTGTATTTATTCCAAGAACGGAGATATTCAGATCAACGGAGCGAATATCCGCATCGACGGCGTACTGTACGCGCCCAAAGGCCAAATTCAGGTCAACGGCTCAGACATCGTAATCAACGGCAGGGTGATCGGAAAAGAAGTGCAGCTCAACGGCAGCAGCATTCAGGTGCTGTCGGGTTCCGGCGATCTGGATTGCCTGCCCGGGTCCACCGTCCGGCTGATTGAATAGAAATACATTGTATTTGATTGCAGCTTCGCTTTCGGTTACGTGAAAAAAAGTAAAACAATAAAAGAAGCAAGTCACCCTTGCTTCTTTTTGAGTTTGCATAACGGAAACGTCACTTTTTGCAGGAGGCGACGATCTCGCAGATGTCGTCCACGTCGGACAGCGCGAGGTCCGCGTACATCGGCAGCGTGAGCACGTTCCGGCTCGCGGCGAGCGCGACGGGCGTATCTTCCGCCCGGTAGGTATCCCGGTAGCAGGCGGCTTCGCTCGAAAGCGGATAAAAATACTTCCGCGCGAATATGCCGTATGACTTCAGCGTTTCGTTCACTTCGTCCCGCGTTGCGCCGAATGCGCCGGGGTCAAAGGCGACCGGAAGATACGCGTGGTTCTGCTTTACGCCGCCGGGGATCGGGCGGAACGAAATTCCGTCGATTCCGGAGAGGTTTTCGCGGTAACGCGCAGCGACCCGCGCGCGCTTTTCGATGTTCTGCTCGAAGTATTTGAGGTTAAGGAGCCCCATCGCGGCCTGAAATTCGTTCATCTTGGCGTTTCCGCCTGTTTCACGGATCTCCTCGTCGGGATGATAGCCGAAGTTTTTATATCCGTTGAGCCGTTCGGCGAATATTCCGTCCCTGCAGGCGACGGCGCCGCCCTCAATGGTGTGGTAACACTTCGTCGCGTGGAAGCTGTACATGGAAGCGTCCCCGAATACCGCCATGGGCCGTCCGCGGAGCGTGACGCCGAACGCGTGCGCCGCGTCGTAAAGTACGGGAAGACCGTGCCGCTTCGCGATGCGGTCGATCGCGTCCACGTCACACGGGTTTCCGTAAACGTGGACGGGCAGGATGGCGCGCGTATGCGGCGTGATCTTTTCCTCGATCTTTTGCGGATCGAGCGTAAAGTAGTCCGGCTCCACGTCGCAGAAAACGGGAATGTGGCCGCATCTCGCGATCGCGTGCGTGGTGGAGATGAACGTAAACGGCGTAGTAATCACCTCTCCGCCGGAAAAGCCGAACGCGGCGAGCGCGCATTCCAGCGCGAGATGCCCGTTGGTAAAGAGCCTAAGATAAGGCGCGGCGAGTTTTTCGGCGAGCGCCGATTCCAGACGCTGATGCAGCGCGCCTCCGTTGGTCAGGTAGCCGGAGGCGAAGATGTCCCGAACGAGGGATTCGTATTCCTCCACCGGAGGCAGGGAGGGGCGGGTCACCAGGATCGGCGGGTTTTTCTTTTGCATAGGGTTCTCCTTATGATTGCGCCGTCTGCGCGGCAAACATGGCGCGATCCATCGTTGTAATGAAAGAGGCGGCAAACGCAAACAGCCTTTGCCTATTCGATCGTCTCCACGCCCTCGACCAGATAGCGCATCTTGATGATATCCGCCGGCGGCGCGTCGCTGTGCGCGGGAACGCGAACGACGCCTTCGGTGTCCGTCACAGGCCCGTGGAACGGATTGTAAAGGTTCCGGCCGATACTGCTGCGCAGGTACCGAAGAAGATTGTTCGGCGTATCGTGCGACCAGCCGCCGAGGCGTACGTCCACCACGCCGCCGCCGAGACCCCACCAGAAACTCGTAATAGGGGACTCGTCGCGGTCGATGCTCAGGAGCGCGCTGAGGCTTCCGTTCAAATAACTTTTCACGATCGCGGTATAAAACCGCTCCCAGTTCCAGTCCGGCGCGGCGAGATAACGCGTCGGATTTCCCTCCGCGTCGACGGCGATCAGCGCGGAGAACACGCTGTAAGGCAGCTCCGGCAGCGAGAGCGCGGGATAATGCGGCGTAAACACCGTATCCGCTCCGTTTTCGGCGGCGAGACGGACGCCGAGCGCGCAGGTTGCGGATTCTTTCGGGTCGATGTCCCGCGTGATCATCAGCACGCGTGCGTCCGGGCGTACGGAGCGCACGCCGATGGTGAACGCGTTGATGTCCGAAGTGAAACGCGCGTTGTTCAGCTTTGGCGTGATATAAGCGGCGACCCCTGTTTTCGTATACTGACCGGCGGCGATACCGCAGAGGAACATCGCCTCGTAGTACCGCCCGAAATAGGTATGCAGGCGGTAATGGTGCTGCATGCGGGAGTAGACGAGCGTAAGGCAGTTCGGGTGTTCCAGAGCGAAACGCAGTACCGGGTTCATCAGAGAAGGCGTCGTTACAAACAGGAGGCCCGCATCCGCCGCTTCCTGGCAGAGCAGGTCGTAGGCTTCCTCCCGGTCCGGGAGGTCCAGCACGCGGGAATCGACCTTTTCGCCGAGTTCCGCCTGCATCGCGAGCCGCCCCTGCTCGTGCGCGCCGAGCCAGTTGTTCTGCGCACGCTCGCCCGAATAGGCGAACACCACCTTGGGGTTTCTCCGCACGGGCAGCAGCCGCGCGAACAGCGACGGTTCCGCCGCCTCCGCCTGCTCCTCCGAAACCACGCGCGGTTCCGGCGGGTGCTCGAGGATTTCCAACTGGGGTTTCAGCGTCAGGATGCGCGCGATCAGTTCGTCCGGCAGGATACCGGTTGGAAACCCGTAGATGTGCAGGTATTCCAGGAAAGCGTCCCCGAGCGAAAGCGTGCAACTGCTCAGAAGATAAGCCGACTCAAAACGCGTATAAAGCGCGTTGTAGTCCGGCGGATCCGCCGCGGGGTCCAGTTCCGCGATGAGCCGCTGTTCAATGCGGTACAGACGCTCGTATTTGCGCGGCTCCGAAAGCTCGATATCCGAAAAAACGCCTTTTTTTGTGTAGGCCAGAAAGGTATAGTACCGCTCGATCTCCGGATCGTTTTCGTCCCACTGCGGCACGAGGCGGATAATCTCCGCCTCAAACGAGCTCGCTTCAAAGTACTTCAGTACGCTGACGCGCTTGTTTCCCTCGGCGACGTAGTATTTCCAGAGGTACTCATATACGCGGATCGGGTCGCGGATTCCGCTTTCGAGGTGCGCGTCGCAGAGATTGATCCACTTGCTTGCAAACTCCGAATCGGGACCCAAAAGCGGCATGAAATTCGCCGCGAAGGAATTCGCGCGGCTTACCTGATAGGTGCCGACCACGCGGTGCAGCGAGATTGCGCGCATGGGCTGCGCGATAAAGGCAAGCACGCCGTTCTCCTCGCGCTTTGCGTCGAGAACGGGGATCGTGCCGCTCTCGCCGCGCGCGCGGGCAGCGGAGAATTCCTTGAGGCCGCGCTTTCTCGCCCGGTCGTATTCTTCGTACCCTTTGTTGTTTGGATTCATGTCGTTTCCTCCGGAAATTCCATGTCCAATATATAGTAATTATAACCGTTGACGATGGTCGTCTCGTGATATTGAATGATCCGCTTCGAGCCGATGGAATAGGTCAGGTGCTGATGTCCGTGCAGATGATAGCGCGGCTTATATTTATCGATCAACCGGACGAACGTTTCAAACCCCTCGTGAAAGCGGTCGTCCCCATCCCCCAGATTCGCCGCAGGCGCATGGGTGACGAGAACGTCAAAACCCTTTTTCAGCGAGAATGTGAGCGTCGCGCGGAGCACGCGCAGGTTCATCGCCCGCTCGGAATATTGGTTGGGCGCGGGGTTCTCGCTCTTGCAGCCGCCAAAGCCGACGAAGCGTACTCCCTTAATGAGAACAGGCTTTTCCTCGAGATCGATGCATCCCTCCGGCGGATCCTGCTCATAGCGCGCGTCGTGATTGCCGCGCACATAGAGCAGCGGGACGGGAATCATCGTGACGAGAAACGACAGGTATTCCGGTTTCAAATCGCCGCAGGAGATAACGACGTCGACGCCCTGGAAAACGTTCGCGTCGAAAAAATCCCATATGAATTCGCTTTCGTGATCGGAGACGACCAGCGCTTTCAGCTTCATGCACTTGAAATCCGTTTCTGTGGTCCGGCCGGATGGGACGGGTAAAATTCGGGAGGAAAAAGTTCCATGATTCCACGGCACACCAAGGATAATTAATACGATACACGCTTCGGGGGCGAAAGTAAAGCGCACGGCACGGCAGGCGGAGCGCAAAAAACCCGCCGGAGAATCGTCTGCGACGGGAGAAAAGGATCGCTTGAACCTGTAAGCGTCGAAAACGCTTCGCGGGGGATATTCAGGTTTGGTACAGCTTTTTCAGCGCGTTCGCGCCGTTCAGGATACAGAGACGGATATTTTGCGCACTCGCTTCGGAGTCGCGCGCGATAAGCGAGCTGACGATAGATTCATGCAGTTTGGCGGACTTCTGAATATCCGGGGAAAGAATGAGGTGCTGGCGAATGAGCCGCGCAATGGCGGATTCAAAGCTTTTGTACGTCATCGCATACACCGCGTTGCCGGAGTACTGCGTGATCAGATCATGGAAACGCACCATGGGTTCCGCGGCGTCGATCGGGTTGGCCGCGGCTTTCATCCGCTGTGTGAGCAAGTGCAGCGTGTCGAGCTCCTCCGCCGTCGCGTGCAGGCTGACAAGGCGAGCGCACTCGCATTCGATCAGGATGCGAAGATCGATCAGATTGCAGAACAGAGGATACTCGAGGCGAAAACTGTCGCAGTTCATCAGCGCGCTGAGCACCTGCAGCGTGCCGTTCTTTTTATAGTCCGCGATGATGCTGCCCTGACGCGGGATGATGCGGATAAATCCCTGGTTTGCAAGTTCGAGAATGCCGGTGTTGACCAGCGATCTGCTGACGCCGAGCTCGGCTGCGAGTTCCCTTTCCGGCGGGAGCTGCTGCCCAACCTGATATTCGCCGGAGAAAATCTTCTGCTGCATGGAATGTACGAACGATTTTTTCAGACCTTCTTGTTTCATAACTGCGAGTAACCGTTTGGCTTCCTTCCTGATGCGTTGGCTACGGCACGGTTTCGCATGCAAAACGAGGGCATCCGACCGCACGCCACATGGATCTATACAGGCAAGCGTTACAAACGCTTGTGGGGAAGCGGAATGATTCAGCGCGCGAGCGCTATGGTCATAGCGATACATACCTGGCCCAGGTAGTAAAGCGATAGATTCAAAACCCGAAACGTCGGATACGCCCGCCTGCCGAACTGATTCAGTATTAATAATACGTCGCTTGCCGCAAACAAAGCGCCGCCGAAAGCGAAGAGCGCATGTGCCGGATCAGACGGGGAGAGCACAACCAGCGCGATGGCGCAAGCGGCCATAAGGATGACAATACAAAGGTAGACGACGCCGAAGATACTGAGCGTTCCCTGCACCTCGACGCGGGCAAGAACGAAACGAACGATAAACAGCGCGGCCAGAGCCGACACGGGCAGAGCGAACAACAGCGCGTTCGGTAAGCGCGTAATCAACGCGGACAGATACGCGATATGACCCAGCAGAAAAGCCGCGATACCCGCCATAAAAACGGGTTTTGCGTGCGCGGTCAACAGGAACCGAAGGTTGAGGCAGATATCTCCAAGCGCGCCGAGTACAAGCCCTGCGAGAACCATCCGCGCAAACAGGGGATCGTTCGCCATACCGAGCGCCACTGCGCCGGAAACAACAAAAAACAATGACGCGGCGCTTTTCAGAAGAAGCGCGGCGAACAGCTTCCCTTTTCGTTCCAGTATGATGAAGATCGCTTCTGCGGCGCAGCCGAGAAAAAGAATGGCCACAATCCATTGCAGCATGCGGCTGTCCCCCCCGATAACAGAAGTCCGCGCCGGTCGCAGGAATGCAGATCGCGGGGGACATCTTTATTACAGATTATAACAGTGCAACGCGTCGCATTCAATACAAGAGGTCATTTTTCACAAAATCATCACGGATATTTCCCGCATTATTTCGATATCACTCGCGGTGTGTTCCGATCAATCGGGTCCATGACACAAAAGGCGTGATTCAAAAGGCCGGGACGCGTCTTCAGGCGGTTTGCTCAACGGATCATTGCCGCATCATGGTTCCGCCGCAAAATCGGTGATCCATTGCGCAAGCTGGGCAAGCGCGGCGTCCCGAAATTCTCGTTTTTGCGGTTGCCGATCCTGTATGCCGACGAGCGGCGAAAGCAGCGTTCGTTCCGTTTCGCTGAGCCGCGGCAGCAGCCGGTCCAGCCGCAGGTGAAATTCACCGGTTTCCGCATAATGCTTTGCGCGCAAAAGAAAAAACAGACTTTTCGCAAACGCGCGCGAGTCGACCGGCTCCGGCTCGAATACCGAAGCATGACAGAACGCGTGATAGATCGCGCACGCGGATGAATGGACGCTTCTTCGCGCCGCCTCGCGAGAAATTCGAGGGCGTAAAAAATCAAGACTGCCAAGCAGGGATACCGTGTCATAATAGAAACTGATCAATTCGCCGGAATCCCAATGCTCCAGCGCATCGCGGCCCGAGACGAACCCGCAAACCAGGTCCGTATTTGGCAGGCGCCGGATCAACTGACGGTATATATCCAGATCGGCAGAGGTTAAGCGATCGAGTACGAGCACCGTGTCGATATCGCTGTCCTCGCGCGCTTCGCCGCGCGCCCGGCTTCCCTGCACGCCCGCGCAGACGACGCGAGAACCGAAGGCCTGCGATACCGCAGAAATAAACGCGCTCTTCCACTCCTCAAAACGTATCATCCTTTCGCCTCCTTCAGGTAAAACGGCATATTCGGGTAAAAAACAGTGATTTTCGATAAAGCAAAGCTTGTTTTCAAAAAAGATGTTGAAAGCGTCTTGCGCTTTTCATAGATCAGGAAGGAAACAACAAAACTCCCCGCACCGGAAGCACGGGGAGAAGACAGGGTTAAACGGGATTGCCGCGTTACGCGTCCGCTTTCCAGAGGCCGTGCAGGTTGCAGTATTCGTACGCTGCGATGACTTTCGCGCCGCCGAGCGCAAACGTCGCTTCGGGCTTGCCGCCGATTTCGAGGCACTTGCGCTGTCCGCCGTCGCTGGTCTGCAGATAGATCCAGGCGATGTGGTGCTCTTCGAGCATCGGATGGTCGACGCTGCCGACGTGGACGGTGCACTTGTCACCTTCCACTTTGATCACGGGTACGTGCTTTTCCTGGCTCGCGTCCACGCTGCCGGGGACCAGTTCGGTCATGTGCTGACCGCAGCAGCTCATGGGAGCGCCGGACGAATGGATCATGCCTACGAGGTTGCCGCAGATGTCGCAGCGGAAGAAACGGGTTTCGCACATCATAGTATAGTTCCTCCTTGTTTTTTTAAATCACGTATTGGCTGGACCGCTTGCAGCGAGACGTGAGCCGGATTTTTGAATTTCTTCGGGTGGAGTGTCCTGCAGGTCAACGGTCATTATCACAAGAACATCATACTCCTTTGGAAACGAAATGTCACTATCTAATAATAATTCCTGTTAGCGACATATACACATCCTAGTTCCATTATATTGTTTTTTGTAAAAAATACCAGAAAAGTCAACAATATTTTTCAAAACAAGATATAATCGAATTTGAAATCAGCTTTGGAGGCGGCAAATGAGACTCGAAACATATCTGCCAATCTGGAAACAGTTAACCGCGGAGGATCAGCGCTCGCTGGAAGACGCTACCGCCATGCGAAACGCGCCGAAAGGGACGATCCTGCACAACGGTTCCGCGGACTGTGTCGGGGTTCTCGTGATCAAAAGCGGTCAGCTTCGGGCGTATATCGTCTCCGACGAAGGAAAAGAGGTTACCCTCTACCGGCTGCTGGACCGGGACATCTGTCTGTTTTCGGCGGCGTGCATGATGTCCAGCATCCGCTTCGAGGTCACCATCGAGGCAGAGAAGGATTCGGAGGTCTGGCTGATTCCGACGGAGACGTACCATACGGTCATGGAGCGCAGCGCGCCGCTCGCCAACTATACCTGTCAGGTGCTCGCCTCGCGGTTTTCCGAGGTCATGTGGCTGATGGACCAGATCCTCTTTAAGCGGTTCGACGCGCGTCTGGCCACGTTCCTGCTTGAGGAGAGCACGATCGAGGACTGCGACACGCTGGAGATCACCCATGAAAAGATTGCGAACCATATGGGCACCGCGCGCGAAGTGGTCACAAGGATGCTGAAATATTTCCATGAGGAAAATATGGTGTCGCTCTCGCGCGGCGGGGTGACGATCGTCGACCGCGCCAAGCTCGACGCGATGGCGGGATAGCGGGTTCCGGCTTCGCCGGAAAGACGCGGGCAACGGGGCTTTCCTTCAATTATACTGCCATATTGCCACGGCACGCGCCGATCGGCGCGTGCCGTCTCCGCGATTTGGGCAGAACCGGAAAAGGTGAACTATGCTGAGAATCGGAGAATTTTCCGCCCTGACCGGCATCAGCATCCATATGCTCCGAAACTACGATAAAATTGGATTGCTCAAGCCGGAACTGGTGGACAGGATGAGCAGCTACCGATTCTATGGCGAGAAACAAATCGTCCGGGCAAATCATATCCAAGTGTTAAAAAGCCTGGGCTTCGGGTTGAATGACATTTCCGAAATTCTGATGAACGACACGCTGGATGACCGGATTAAACCCTTTCTGGAAAGGAAAATCAGAGAGAAGGAAGAAAGCCTTCTCAATGCGGAAAGACAGATCGCGAAAATGCGTCAAGCTCTGAAAGAGCTGGACTTGAAAAACATATATTCGTTATCCGTCAGCGTGAAAACCCTTCCTGCGCGCAAGGTCGTCAGCCTGCGTGCAGGCATACGGGAGTTTGCCGAAGAAGGGCTGTTATGGGAGCGCCTGAGCAGAGCGTGCAAGGAAAACAAAGTCAGGCTTGCGGATGTGCCATACTGTATGTCGATGACGCACAGCGTTGACTTTGAGAAAGAGTTCATCGATACCGAGGTTTACAGAATCGTCGAGCAAATCGATCCCGATGCCGGAGAACTGAGATTTTCAGAGATACCTGAAACGGAAGCGGCGGTCGTCGCGTTTCAGGGGAGATACCACCGGATCGGCGCGATCATGCGATACATCTATCACTGGATCACAGAGAATGGCTTCAGAATATCGGGTAAGGCATTCTATATTTATTACCGTTCTCCGGATAATGAATCGGACCCGGAGAACTATATCACCGAAATCTGTTACCCAATCAAAAGATAGCGCTTGACTCTCGCATTGTACCAGGGTTTATGCTTCTGTTGTAAGAATGATACGACAGGAGTTTTGATGAATGCGAAACAGTCATTTGATTCCGCTAACGCACCATATGGACGACTGCGAATGCATGTGGAACGGCATAGAGGACCTGTACATACAGCGTACCGGGCAGACGCTGCCGCCAAGCTTCTTTTTTGTGCTGGCCGGACTCGGCTCGTTCTGCTATATGAAAACAGAAAAATCCGAACTAAAAAGAATGATCGCGCTCGGCGACGGACGCACGAAAAAAATGTATGAATTCCTTGCCCCAATTGTGGGATTCGATTACAAACACTACGAATATCGATCGTTTGAACAAGCGATTCAAAAAGCCAGAACGGAAATCGACGCCGGATATCCGCCCGTGCTGGGCGCGCTGGATATGTACTATCTGCCGTACTTTACAACACTGTATCACGGAGAACACATTCCATTTCACTATGTTTTAATGGTTGGCTACGACGACGACGCGCGGTGCATCTATCTGCATGACTGCGGACGCGAAGAATTGCAGACGCTCTCCTACGACGAGCTGCGCCTGGCATGGGACTGCAGCTATCCGGGCCTGTCAAAGGCAAATACGGTCTGCGCGGTGAGAATGAACGCCACGAAGAACAAGTACGAGATTGCGAAAGAAGCTTTTGCAAAAAAACGCGAATTGTTTTTCAACCCGCCGGTGGGATTTGTCGGACGAAAAGGATTCCAGAAATTCATACTGGAACTTCCCAAGCTAAAAGATACGCTGACGAAAGAGGATTACGACAAGGTTCTGATCAACATGGTAACGTTTTTTGGTACGGTGCCGACCGTTCCGAACGCGCTGCGTGGAATCAGGGAGCCGGACGAGGTCAGCTTTCAAGGCGGCTTTGATAAAATGAGCCGTGTTCTTGCCGACCTGGGGAGAGAATATGAGAATAACGCGTGGCTTGAGGCATCCGGCCGCCTTCAGGAAGGAGCCGCGATCATCTCCGAAATTACGGAGCTCATCGTAACCGGTCTCACGGGCGGCGAGGACAGGACAAACGATCTGCCCGGGCTGTTCCATGAAACAATGGAGATCCTTTCGGAAGGGCTGGCACTTACGGGAAGATAGAATTCCTGCCGAACGTCGGATAATTCCGGCGGACAGACCGCAGGGCAGAGCATATTACGGCAAAGCGCCGTCCGGGTGGAGCCGGACGGCGCTTTGCATTGCTTGCGCTTACGGGATCAAGGAGAGGATTTGGGGTTTCGGACGGGCGCCCGCCGTCTGGTTGACGACTTTACCGTCCTTCATGACGATGAGCGTAGGGATGCTCATAACGCCAAACTTGGCAGCGAGTTCAGGCTGTTCGTCGACGTTTACCTTGCCGACCTTCAAATCTGCGCGTTCGCTTGCAATCTCGTCGATGATGGGAGAAACCATCCGGCAGGGCCCGCACCAGCTCGCCCAGAAATCGAGGAGTACCGTTTTGCTTTCTTTTAAAACTTCTGCATCGAAGTTATCCTTCGTGATGACTTTCGTAGACATAGGCTTGCTCCTTTGCTGTTGATACTATTATTCTACGAAACATGACTTTTGTATACAGTGACTATGTTACACTGAAAAAATACAGGAATTGCGCGGCTTTTCCGGCGCGGTTTGCAGCGCGGCCCGGCCGCTGCGCGGCGCTGGGAACACGCGCAGGATTTTTTCGTTTGACAGATAAAAAAGACGTTTATGCACTTTAGCGCGTTACAACGGCGCACGGAAAAAGCCGGAAATCGGCGAAATACGGGTGCATACGAAATTTCGCTCTCTGTATTGACGCGAATGATTATGCAGGATAGACTCTGATTATCCGAATCCTATTCATGAAGATGGAGAGCGGCATGATCATACTCAATGGAACCGACCTTACAATCGAAGAAACCGTGCGCGTGGCGCGCGAGGGGGAAGAAGCCGCCATCGGCGGCGCTGCGCGGGCGGCGATCGAGCGTTCCCGCGCGGCGGTTGAAACGCTGCTGACAGGCGGCGACGCGATCTACGGGCTGAACACCGGCTTTGGAAAATTCGCCGAACGGCGTATTGCGGAAGCGGAAGCCGAAGCGCTGCAGAAGAACCTGATTGTCAGCCACGCCTGCGGAACGGGCGAACCGCTGCCGAAAGAGGCGGTGCGCGCGGTCATGCTCTTAAGGCTCAACGCGCTCTGCCGCGGATATTCCGGCATCCGGCTCTCTACGATGGACACCCTTCTTTCGATGCTGAACCGCGGGGTGCACCCCGTGATTCCGGAAAAAGGGAGCCTCGGCGCCAGCGGAGATCTTGTGCCGCTGTCCCATATGGTGCTGCCGATGATCGGCGAAGGGCTGTCCGAATACCGCGGCGAAATCCTCTCCGGCGCCGATGCGATGCGCCGCGCGGGCATCCCTCTCGTCACGCTCGCGGCGAAGGAAGGGCTCGCGCTCATCAACGGCACGCAGGTCATGACGGCAATCGGCGCGCTTTGCGTGTTTGATGCAAAGCGGCTTCAAAAGACGGCGGATATCGTTTCCGCGCTCGCCTGCGAGGCGCAGAACTGCGTGACCAGCGCATTCGACGCGCGCGTGCACGCCCTGCGCGGGCACGCCGGGCAGATCGACTGCGCCGAAAACATGCGTAAGCTTCTCGCCGGCAGCAAACTGAGCGCGCCGCGCCAGACGAATAAGGTGCAGGACGCGTATTCCATCCGTTGTATTCCGCAGATTCACGGCGCGAGCCGGGACGCGATCGCCTATGTTTACGACGCGATCTCCACCGAGCTCAACGCGGTGACCGACAATCCGCTGATCTTTCCAGACGAAGGGGACGTCGTATCCGGCGGGAATTTTCACGGACAGCCGATGGCGCTGGCGCTCGACTTTCTGGCCATCGCGCTGGCGGAACTCGCCAACGTCTCCGAGCGGCGCACGGAACGGCTCGTGAATCCCTATCTCAACAATGGTCTGCCGGCGTTTTTAACGCCGAACGGCGGGCTGAATTCCGGATTCATGATCGCGCAGTACGCCGCGGCGGCGCTGGTTTCAGAAAACAAGATTTTAGCGCATCCCGCGAGCGTGGATTCCATTCCATCCTCCGCCAACCAGGAGGACCATGTGAGCATGGGCACGATCTCCGCGCGTAAGGCGGCGGAGATACTCAAAAACGCGCAGCGCGTGCTCGCCATCGAGCTCTTCGCGGCGGGGCAGGCGGCCGATCTGATCGGGGCGGACAAACTCGCGCCCGCGGCGCGCGCGGCTTACGGCGTTTTACGACAGGTTGTTCCGCCGGTGGAGCGGGACGTGGTGATGTACGAAATGATGGAACAAAGCGAACGCATCGTGCGGGAGGGGACGCTGATTCCCGCCGTAGAGCTGGTCACGGGAGAACTGAACTGAAGAGGCGGGAGGATGCCGATGAGAAACGATGAAATCGAAGCTGCGATGACGATCCGCCCGGACGGCGGACTGCCGGACATGCCCGCGTTCTCCCCCGGAATCCGGCGCGCGCCGGACCGGGGATTTCGACTCTCGCCGGCGCAGACGCGGCAGGCGCTGAAAAACGCGCTGCGATATGTACCGCAGCGGTGGCACGAAACGCTCGCGCCGGAGTTTCTGAACGAGCTGAAAACGCGCGGACGCGTCTATGCTTACCGCTTTCGCCCCGAAGGCCGCATCTGGGGCAGGCCTGTCGAGGAATACAAGGGAAACTGCCTCGCGGGCAAGGCGTTTCAGGTGATGATCGACAACAACCTCGATTTTAACGTCGCGCTCTACCCCTACGAGCTCGTGACCTACGGCGAAACGGGGCAGGTCTGCCAGAACTGGCTGCAGTACCGACTGATCAAGCGCTATCTGGAGGAGCTGACAAACGAGCAGACGCTCGTGCTGGAGTCCGGTCATCCGGTCGGCCTCTTTCCGAGCAGGCCGGAAGCCCCGCGCGTGATCCTCACCAACGCGCTCATGGTCGGCATGTTCGACAATATCGACGACTGGGAGATCGCGGAGCAGATGGGCGTCGCCAACTACGGGCAGATGACCGCGGGCGGCTGGATGTACATCGGCCCGCAGGGCATCGTCCACGGCACGTTCAATACGATCCTCGGCGTGGGCCGCAAATATCTCGGCGTCCCGCCGGAAGGCGACCTCGCGGGACGGGTTTTCGTTTCCTCCGGTCTCGGCGGCATGAGCGGCGCGCAGCCGAAGGCCGCGAACATCGCCCGCGCGGTGGGGATCTTCGCGGAGGTGGACGATTCCCGCATCAAAACCCGCCTCGATCAGGGATGGGTTAATATCGCATCCGGCGATCTGGACGAGGTATTCGCGCGCGCGGAGGAATGCCGGCAAAAGCGCGAAAGCGTTTCGATCGCCTACCGCGGCAACATCGTAGACCTTCTCGAGGCGGCGGTCGAACGCGGGTTTGCAATCGACATCCTCAGCGACCAGACCTCCTGTCATAACGCCTATAATGGCGGGTACTGCCCCGCCGGGCTGACCTTTGCCGAGCGCACGGAACTGCTGCACCGCGACCGCGGGACGTTCCGGCATATGGTGGATGCTTCCCTCCGGCGGCATTACGAGGCGATTCGGGCGCTGACCGCTCGCGGGACGCGCTTTTTCGACTACGGTAATTCATTCCTCAAGGCGGTGTTCGACGCGGGCGTGACGGAGATCGCGAAAAACGGCGTCGATTCAAAAGACGGATTTATCTTTCCTTCCTATGTGGAGGATATCATGGGGCCGCTGCTGTTCGACTACGGCTTCGGCCCGTTCCGCTGGGTCTGCCTGAGCGGCAGGCACGAGGATCTGGTGAAAACCGACCGCGCGGCGATGGGCTGCATCGACCCCGGCCGCTGCTGGCAGGACCGGGACAACTACGTCTGGATTCGGGACGCGGAAATAAACCAGCTGGTGGTCGGCACCGAGGCGCGCATCCTCTATCAGGACGAGGAAGGCAGGCGCCGGATCGCGCTGAAGTTTAACGATATGGTGCGGCGCGGCGAGATCGGCCCCGTAATGCTGGGCAGGGATCATCACGACGTCTCCGGAGCGGATTCGCCGTTTCGCGAGACCGCGAATATTAAGGACGGCAGCAACGTCATGGCGGACATGGCGGTGCAGTGCTTCGCGGGCAACGCCGCGCGCGGCATGACGCTCTGCACACTCCATAACGGCGGCGGCGTCGGCATCGGCAAGGCGATCAACGGCGGGTTCGGGCTGCTGCTGGACGGAAGCGAACGCACAGACGCAATCATCGAAAGCGCGATGAGCTGGGACGTGATCGGCGGCATTGCCAGAAGAAGCTGGGCGGGAAACGAAGGTGCGCTGACGACCGCCGCGCGGTATAATGAGCGCGAGGGAAAAAACGCGCACATCACGCTGCCGTATCTGGCAAGCGACGCGGTGCTGGATTCCACACTGGATAAAAACTGAACGAAAGCGGGAACGAACCATGGCGAAAGTGATCGAATGCGTGCCGAATATTTCAAGCGCGGATCGAAATATCGTGGAGGAAATCGCGGGCGTGGTGCGCGCGACGCCCGGCGTTACGCTGCTCGGCACATCCAGCGATGTCAGCCACAATCGCACGGTCATCACGTTTGTCGGCGACGCCGCGGGCGTGGAGGAAGCGGCGGTAAAGCTCGCGAAAGCAGCGGCGCGCTGCATCGACTTAACGCGGCACAAGGGTGAGCACCCTCGCATGGGAGCCGTGGATGTCATTCCTTTTATCCCGATCCGAGAAGCGACGATGGAAGAATGCGTCGCCATCTCCAGGCGGGTCGGCAGGCGCGTCTGGGAGGAGGCGGGCGTTCCCGTGTTCCTCTACGAGGCGTCGGCCTCCGCGCCGCATCGCGAGAACCTCGCGAGCATCCGCAAAGGCCAGTTTGAAGGAATGTTTGAAAAGGTGAAAGAACCGGAGTGGGAGCCGGATTTCGGCGGGCGGACGGTGCACCCCACCGCGGGCGTGGTTGCCGTCGGCGCGCGCGCGCCGCTGATCGCGTTCAACATCAATCTCTCCACCGGCGACGTCGCCGTCGCGGACAAGATCGCCCGCGTGATCCGCCAGTCCGGCGGAGGGCTGACCTGCGTCAAGGCGATGGGCGTCTATCTGAAGGAGCGGAACACCGCGCAGGTATCCATCAACATGACGAATTACTGCATGACGCCGCTGTACCGCGTCGTAGAGTTCGTGCGCTTTGAGGCCGCGCGTTACGGTGTGAGCATCGTCGGAACGGAGATCGTGGGGCTGGTGCCCATGCGCGCGCTGATCGACAGCGCGGAATATTATCTCGGCATAGAAAATTTCGATCCCGAACAGCAGGTTCTGGAATACAGGATGGACTGATCGCACCCTCCGGACGGAGGGCTGGCAGGTATATAAGGCCGAACGGGCGCGGGGAGGCGCATACCATGCTGCTGATTCGCAACATCTCGCTCTTGCAGACGCCGCAGGGCAACACAAGCCGCAAGGGGGAGGAACAGCGCGAAAACCGGAAATACCGCGACGCGTCGGTCCTGATCGACGGGGAGGCCGTCGTCGAGATCGCCGAAAACGGCGCGAAGATCGACTGTCCGCCGGAAACCGAAACGCTGGACGCGGGCGGCGCGTTTGTTACCCCCGGCTGGGTGGACGCGCACACGCACCTCGTCTTCGGTGGCTGGAGGCAGCACGAAATTCCGCTCAAGCTCGGCGGGGCGAGCTATCTGGACATCCTCAACAGCGGCGGCGGTATCCTAGACACCGTACGGAAAACGCGGGAGATGAGCGAGGACGCGCTGCTGACGCGCGCGTCCGGCTTTCTGGACGAGCAGCTGAAGTTCGGCGTGACGACGACCGAGATCAAGAGCGGTTACGGGCTCGATCTTCCGAACGAACTCAAACAGCTGCGCGTGATCCGGCGGCTCAACCGGACGCATGCGATGGACGCGGTGCCGACCTGCATGGCGGCGCACGCCGTTCCTCCGGAATACGCGGGCCGCGCGGACGACTATGCGGATTTCATTTGTAAAACGCTCCTGCCGCGCGTGGCGCAGGAGGAACTGGCGCGCTATTGCGACGTGTTCTGCGAAACGGGCGTGTTTTCCGTACTCCAGAGCAGGCGCATTCTGGAGGCTGCTCGCTCGCTCGGGCTGGGGCTGAAGATCCACGCGGACGAGATCGAAGCCATCGGCGGCGCGGCGCTTGCGGGCGAGCTGGCCGCCGTTTCGGCGGAGCACCTGATCGCGACCGACGACGAGGGCATATCCGCGCTCGCCAGAAGCGGCGTGACCGCCTGCCTGCTGCCGCAGACGTCGCTCTATCTGGACAAACCTTTCGCGCACGCCCGGAAGATGATCGAATACGGCGTTCCCGTGGCGATCGCCTCGGACTTTAACCCCGGTTCTTCCCCCTCCCTCAACCTGCAGCTCAGTGCGAATCTCGCGTACCTTCGCTACCGCATGACGCCGGAGGAGACGCTGACCGCGCTGACGCTCAACGCCGCCTGCGCGATCGGCCTTGGCGGACGGCTCGGCTCCGTCGAGGTCGGCAAACAGGCCGACCTGACCTTGTGGGACGCGGACGGCATGGAGCTATTGTGCTACCGCATGGGGAGCAATCAGGTGAAGGCGGTGGTAAAGAAGGGAAAGATTGTCGTTTCGTAATTGACAAGCTGATGCAATCCTCCGGATTTTCGGAGGGTTGCTTTTTTCTTACCGGGGTGCTATGCTCTGATGATATTTTGGCGAAGGAGGGGCTGAGGATGGAGTTCACTACGGAACAGGAAATGCTGATTCAAACGGAGATCGAACGCCTGCGCGGCGCGGACGACGCGGCGCTGCGCGCGCTCAACGAGGATTCCATTCGGCGGCGCACGGCGTGGTTTCGGGAAAACAAAGACAAATTTTCGTTTTTATCAGACAATGTGCTGGATTCCGCTTATCGCCTGCTGCTCGCGCGGTTTCACATCCCACCGGAGGAAGCGCCGGTCGGCTCCCGCACGGATCGCAGCATCACGTTTCACTCGCGGAACTTCTGCCCGACGCTGGAGGCGTGCAAACGCCTGGGGCTGGACACGCGGCATGTGTGCAAACGCCTCAACGAGGATTCGACCAACCAGCTGATACAGCAAATCGACCCGCGCCTGCGCTTTTCGCGCAACTATGAAAAGCTAAGGCCGTATGCTCCGTATTGCGAGGAGACGATTTCGTTCGAATTGGAATAGCACATATATAAGGATTCCGGAATTTACCGGAAGCCTTTTTGAACGCGATTATATCCCCTTCAACCCGCTCGTATCGAGCTTATCGTACCCGCTCAAAAACGCGTACAGCTTTTCCGCGATCTTGTGCACGCCGCCAACAGAGTTGCTCTCGATATTCAGCGGCATCAGCGGGTCGTGCAGCGACATCCGCAGCAGAAACCACCCGTCGCCGTCGCTTTTGCCGAAGGAAACGCGGATGCCTTCGTAGTTTTCCTTCGCAACATCCCAGCCCTGCTTCGCCGCGTAGTCCGCGAGGTCTTTGATAACACCGTTGCCGTAGGGCGCGAACTCCGGCACGGTGATGTTCATGCGCACTTCCGCGCTCTCCGCGGGTTCCGCGAGCGTGTCGATCAGCGAAAACAGCGTGCGGTTCTCCTTCTTGAGCTGCGCCATCTTGATGAGCAGTTTCGTGATCAGATACGCGCCGTCGTCGAGGAAATAGTTCTCCTTCAGCGCGCCGTGGCCGGAGGTCTCGATGGCGAGCTGGCTGTCTTTTCCGCTCTTGTTGATGCGGATGCTTTCGTCGATGACGTTCTTATATCCGCGTTTGAAGCGGTGGTGCACGCCGCCTTTGGCCGCGATGAATTCCGCAAGCCCGCTGCTGGTAATGGAGTCCGTCACGATGGTCGTGCCGGGGTGCTCCTCTAAAAGCACGGCGGAGATGAGCGCGATGAGCCGGTTCCGGTTGATCTCCTTGCCGTCGTTTGCCACCGCGCCCGCGCGGTCCACGTCCGTGTCGAATATGATGCCCATGTCGGCGCGGTTCTTCAGCACGCACTCCGCGATGGAATCCATCGCCGTTTTGTCCTCCGGATTCGGCTGGTGGTTGGGGAAATGCCCGTCGGGCTCCAGAAACTGGCTGCCCGTCGTGTCCGCGCCGAGCGGTGCGAGCACGCGGTCCACGTAAAACCCGCCCGCGCCGTTGCCCGCGTCCACCACGATGCGGAAGCCCTTGAGCGGATGCTCGTAATCCTCCGCGCCGACCCCGCTGCGGACGCGCTCGACAAGGCCCTGCGCGTAAGCCGAGAGGAAGTCTACCTGCGTGAGTTTGCCGCGCTCGACGGCGGGGATAAACGCGTCCGCCTCCGCGCTGGCGAGTATGCTCGCAATGTCGCTCTTTTCCAGGCCGCCGTTTCTGGTGAAAAACTTGACGCCGTTTCGGTTCCAGGGCAGGTGGCTCGCGGTGAGCATGATCGCCCCGTCGTACTCGTACCCCTTCGTGACCGTGCTCATGAACATGCTCGGCGTACTCGAAAGGCCGAAGTCCGCGAGATCCGCGCCCATCTCCAGGATGCCCTCCGCCGCGGCGTGCAGCAGCCGCTCGCCGGAGAGCCTGGAATCCCGGCCGATGGAGAGCTTCAGGTCGCTTTTATTGAATTTTTCCTGCAGATACAGCACAAACGCCATGGCGATGTTTTTCACCGCATTGAAAGTCAGCGTGACCGGCTGCCCCTCGACGCCCTCCATGGCGACGCCGCGGATGTCGCTGCCGTTTTGCAGCTTGCGATAATCGACGCCCATAAAACCCCGCTTTCCGAATCCGCCCCTTCCTGCTCGCCGCGACAGGCGAAAGGACCGGGCGGGTTTCGATGAATATTCATACGAAATAATTGTCGCATTCCGTGCTTTGTTTGTCAACCGAGCCGGTGCGGGAAGCATATAAAAACCGTTCTTTTACCGCGCGCAAAAACATGGTATTCTGTAAAGAGAAACACAAGGGGGAAAAGGTCGCGACCATGCGCATCGGATTACTCGGCGGCACATTCAACCCGATCCACCGCGCGCACGTGCAGATGGCGCGCATCGCGCGGGACGAAGCCGCGCTCGATCTGGTGCTGCTCACCGTGGCGGCGGACCCGCCTCACAAGCGCGTGGACGGCGGCGTTCCGGCGGCGGAGCGCTATCGCATCGCGCAGGCGGCGCTGATCGGCGAAGAACGCATTGCGGCAAGCGATCTGGAAATTGTGCGCGGGGGAAAGAGCTATACGCTCCTGACGCTGCAGGAGCTCATGGAACGCTACCCGGGCGCGGAGATCTTCATCGTACTCGGCAGCGACATGCTGGCCGACCTGCCGAACTGGCACCGCCCGGAAGAGGTACTCAAACTCGCGAATGTACTATGCGTGCCGCGCATCGGCAGAAACGAAAACGACGGCGAGGCGGCGCGGATGCTGTCCGAACGATACAACGCAAGGATTCGCCTGCTCTCGGCCAAGGCGGACATGATTTCCTCGACGGAGATACGGAAAAAACTGCTGGAAGGCCTGCCTCTGGACGGATGGATGCCGGACGCGGCGGAGCAGGCGCTCTATGAAGGCGGAGCCTATTTCCCCGCGGAAGTGCGCGCGCTGCAGACAAGATGTCGCGCGGCGCTGACGCCGAAACGCTACCGGCATTCCTGCGGCACCATGCGCGCGGCGGCAAAACTGTCCGTGCTCTGGAAACAGGACGCGAAAAAAGCGCGGATCGCAGCGCTTCTGCACGACTGCGCGAAGTGCCTCGACCCGCGAGAGCAGGAACTGCTCTCCGGCGACGAATCGGGGATCGCGGCGGTCCACCATGCCTTTGCCGGCGCGGTGCTCGCCAAAATGGTCTATGGAGTGACGGACGACCAGATCCTCCGCGCCATCCGCCTGCACACCACCGGGGACCGGGGCATGGGCGATTTCGACGCGCTGCTGTACACGGCGGACCTCATAGAACCCACGCGCACGTTTTCCGGCGTGGAGGAGGACAGGAACCGTCTGACGGAGGACATTGACCGCTATATGCAGTACGCGCTTACGCGCGTCACCGGGCTGGTTGAGAAGAAAGGCTGGAAAGAACACCCCGCGTCCGAACGCGCCGCCGCATGGTATGAAGGGCGGCTGCGCGTGCGGGGATAATGAAGATATCATATTCAAAAACAACGCACGGAGGGAAAGAATTGAACGAATCGATCAGGGAAAAGGCGCTCGGCATCTGTGAAATCCTGTATAACAAAAAGGCGGCGGACATCCTTGCCATCCATGTGGCGGACAAAACCATCATCGCGGACTGGTTCGTCATCTGCAGCGGACGAGCGGTTCAGCAGGTAAAAGCGCTCGCGGACGAGCTGGACGAAAAAGCCCCGGGGCTGGGGCTGACGCTGCGCAGAAGCGAAGGGTATGCGGAAGGCAAGTGGATCGTACTCGACTACGCGGACATCCTCGTGCACATCTTCTACCCGGAGGAACGCAAGTACTACAATATGGAGCGTCTCTGGGACGAAAACGACAGCGCGATCCGGTATTCGCAAATGAAGGAAGAAGAAGCGCGCGAAAAAACCGCCGTGAAGAAGGGCTGACCGATTCCGCAAATACCCGGCGGAACAAAGCGGAACCCATTTTGCGAGAGGAGGGCGAACAAGCATGGAAGAATTCGAACTGCGGACGATCATCAAACGGTTTGCGGACTCGGGTTGGGACCTCATCTCCGCCCCCGCGAGCGCATACCTCGGCGGGGAGGACTGCAAGGACGAACTCGTTGCCGCCGTCGAGCGGGCGAACGAGGAGTGCGGCAGCTGCGGCTGCGAATACGATGAGCTGTACCGGCGGTTTCTCGCGCTGAAAAAGTCGCTTTGACGGAATGGAACACAATCAACTTATCAACAAGACAAGTGCGCCGCCGGAAACCGTTCCGGCGGTTTTTATAAAACCGGACGGCGTTGTTTTTGACAAAGAATAGAAAAAAATGAAAACGATCTGCAACGATTTGCGCTTTTGCCGAGTGTTATGGTCAGAAGCGGGTTTGGCCGTTTGCAATCGAAAAACGGTTGTGGCATACTGGGGCTGCAAACATTCCATTTCAAGATCAGTTTTCAACCGGTATTTCGTCCCACGGCCTGCCGCAAATGAAAGATTGGCTGCCGCTGCGCAGTCCGGATGGACCCGCGCACACGGAAAGGAGAACATATGACCCGTACGATGAAGCATTGGAGAACCGCCGCGCTATTCTTCGCGCTCGCGCTTGCGTTTTTCATCCCCTCCGTCGCTTTTGCCGCGGATCCGCCTGTCGCAACACTTTATTCCCCGGCCAACGCCTCGACCAACGCCGCGGCTACGGACCATCAGAAGATCATCTTCTCGCTGTCGGAGGCCGTAACGCTGGCCTCGGATAAGAATATCACGATCTCGGGCGGAGGCGCCGATTATATTGCCGCGGCTTCGTCCGGCACGCTGATCGGCAACCAATCCTGGGGCAATTGGTACGTCGTTTATGATCTGGGCGATTTTCTCAACGGCGGCACACCGCTGACGCTTTCGGCAGGCGTTGCCTACAGCGTAACCGCCGCAGAGGGCGCGTTCGTTTCGGGCGGCCTAGGGAGCGCGCAGGTCGACGCGTCGTTTACGACCGTCTCCGGCGGCGTCGCGGTGATCTTCACCAAGACGAACGATTCGCAGTCCGTTTCCGCCGGCGGTTCGCCGATCACCAGCGGACAGGCGGTGGCGAGCGGTTCGGCGCTGTCCTACTCGCTGGACGACGTGAGCTACACCCTCGCCAGAACGATCAGGATCGGCGGTGCGATCACCGCCCCGGCGGCCCTCCCGTCAACGGTGCCCGCGAGCGATCTGGAACTCTATTTTTTCCGCTCGGAAGGCACGTTGACCGGCGACGCCGCGGTTTCGGGCAATCCGTATTATAACGAACCGCTCAGCGGCTCGGTAAGCGGGTCAAATCAGACCGACACCGGCAAACTCTTTTTCCGCTGGGTACGCGAGACCACATCCGGCGATACGGAACTGACCAGCGGGCCTTATGGAACGAGTTACACGCTCAAGGAAGCGGACATCGGATCCGTCATCCGGCTCGATGTGACGAGCGGAGAAAACGACGGCGTGATCTCCGCCGATTCGGCGACGATCACGAAGGCGCCTTTTTCCGGCTCCGTGAAGGTACCCGAGCTCGAAAGCCGGACGGATACGTCCATTACGCTGAAGACCGTGAGCGGATATGAGTATAGGCTCGACGCCGGTCCATGGCAAAGCAACACGACGTTCGGCAGCCTGGCCGTCGGCTCGTCGCATGATTTTTACCAGAGGGCAGCGGAGACGAGTACGACGTTCGCCTCTGATTCCAGTTTAAAAACGACGATCTCCACCAAGGCCGCCCTGAGCGGCACGGTCAGCTTCAACACCGCCGCACAGTCCGGCGTTGCGCTCACGGGGTCGATCAGCGGTACCAACAACGCCTCCGGCACGCTTACCTATACCTGGCAAAAGGGCGGATCGGACTTTGCAAGCGGGGCGACCTACACGCCGTCCGCTGCGGACATCGGTTCGACGCTGACGCTCGTGATTTCCACGAGCGACCAGACAGGAACAATCAGCGGCACTACGTCGGCTGTGCTCAAGGCAAACGCAGCCGCGCCCGCCGCGCCGACCATGGCGAGCAGCACCGCGACGAGCATTACCCTCAACACAGTCAGCGGGTATCAGTATTCCCTTGGCGGCACCTACTGGCAGGACACGACCTCCTTCTATAATCTCGTCGCGGGCTCGACGTACACCTTCTACCAGCGCGTGGCGGAGACGTCCGCGACGCTGGTCTCTCCAGCGAGCCCGGGCGCGAATCTTTCCACGACACCCGCGCTGACGGGCACCGTTCTTTCCAGCGGAGAGGCCCGCTACGGCATCACGCTCGTCGTAAACCTCTCGGGCAGCAACAATACCGGCACGCTCACCTATACCTGGAAGCGCGGCACGGTCGCGGTTGGTTATGGAACGAGTTACGCCGTTCAGGCGGCGGATATCTCCAACCAGCTTTCGGTTGAGGTGACGAGCTCCGTGCAGGGCGGCAGCGTCACGCGTTCCTTCGGTACGGTGCAGAAGGCATATTATGTCGGCAGCACGCCCGCCGCGCCGACGAGGCACAGCCGTACGACCAGCAAGATCGTGCTCAGCACGGTGGACGGCTGCGAATATTCCCGCGGCGGCACCACCTGGCAGGACAGCACGACGTTCAGCGGGCTTTCCTCCGGCACGAGTTATACATTTTATCAGCGCATAAAGGCGACCGCCACGACGGAGGCTTCCCCGACCAGCGCGGCGTACAAGACCTCCACATCGACCGAGTCCGATTCCTCGGACGACACCACCACGACCCCGAAGCCGACTCCGACGACGAGCTCCGGTACGGATAACACAAGCGGCACGACGCTGTACACCTACGCGCTGACGGACGACAACACGCGCATCCTTTATTCGACCATGAAGAGCCTCGCCGCGGGCAACAAGACGCAGGATGTGACGATCAAGCAGAGCAACGTGGAGTTCACCTTCCCCAAAGGGACGATGACGGACACCTATACGCAGCTCTGGTACGACTTCGGCACGACGATCAACAACTCCATCGCCGAGCAGACCGCCAAGCAGATCGCGGGCGACGCATACGTCGCGACGATCCACTTCAATTACAGCGGCGAACTGCCGGGCAAGGCGAACATCCGCATTTGGCTCGGCGCGGCGCAGGCAGGGAAAACGCTCTATTACTACCGCCTGGAGGACAACAATTCGCTGACCTTTATGCAGACGGCGACCGTCGACACCACCGGTTGGGTAACCATTTCGCAGGAGAGCTGCTCTGACTACGTGTTCCTCGATCGCGACATTGCGAGCGTGAACGCGTCGTCAACGCCCACGCCGTCCGCGGACGCGGCAGCGACCCCGCTGCCGTCTCCGACGGCTACCGCCGACAATACCCTCGCCGGGTTTGCTTCGGACGGCTGGTTCATCGCGGCGATCATCCTCATCGCGATTGCGCTCATCGTCGGCGGCATCTGGCTCTATACAAAGAACAAGGATGAGTATTGAGACGGACCGGAATTTCAAACGCACAGCCCCTTCGGTTTGCCGGAGGGGCTGTTTTTTGCCGAAACCGGAGTATTTCCGGCTGTACGGCGGCACGGCTGAGTCGTATAATAAACGCGAATCGGATTGCGTTGATTGTACGGAAGGGGATGCGATGTAATGGAAAAAGCCGTCAGTCCGGAAATGAGAAAAACGCTGCTTGCCATGCAGTGCGACGAGATCACGGGCAGTTTACTGTACGGAAATATTGCGCGCCGGCTGAAAGACGAAAACAACCGGAAGGTATTTCTGGAGATTTCCCGTGCGGAACAGCGCCACTATGACACATGGAAAGCCTATACGGGCAGAGACGTTGCGCCCAAGCGGGGCAAGATCGCGCTGTTTTCCCTGATGAGCCGCATACTGGGCGTTACCTTTACGATCAAATTTTTCGAGAATACCGAGGTCATGGGAATCTCCGCGCTCAACGCGGTCAAAGAGGAACTGCCGGAAGCAAACGCGATCATCGCCGAGGAAGAAGCGCACGAAAGCCGCCTGATGGAGATGATCGACGAAGAGAGACTGCACTACGTCGGCTCCATCGTGCTGGGGCTCAACGACGCGCTCGTGGAGCTGACCGGCACCATCGCGGGGTTGACGTTCGCGCTGGCGAACAACCGCCTCATCGCGCTCTCCGGCATCATCACCGGCGTCGCTGCGACGCTGTCGATGGCGGCGTCCAACTACCTCGCCCAGCGCGCGGACAGAAATTCGCAGGCGCTCAAGTCCAGCGCCTATACCGGTGTGGCATACCTGATCACGGTGGTGCTGATCGTACTGCCGTATCTGCTGCTGCCGAACGGGTGGTACGTCGCGGCGTTCTGCATCATGATTGCCGCCGTGGTGCTGATCATACTTTCGTTTAACTACTACATCTCCGTGGCGCAGGATCTGCCGTTCTGGAAACGGTTTGGCGAGATGGTGCTCATCAGTCTTGGCGTAGCCGCGCTGTCGTTCGCCATCGGTCTTGCGGCGAAGCATCTGCTGGGCATTAATGTCGCATAATGGAAATGAATTGACAGCAGACGTGAATTTCAGAACAAAACGCCGCGAATTCGCGTGGCGTTTTTTGCATTGGTTTTTGTAAATTTTATAAACTATCCCCGAAATCCTTGCGGAATTTTGCGACGATCTGTTCCTGCCAGTCTCCGATCGGCTCCAGCCGCCCGAAGAAGAAACGGAGGGTTTTCGGTTCCTCGACGAAATTCAGCCCGCCGACGAGCTTGCGGTTTTCATACAGCCAGCTGATGCGGTCCACGGCGTAGAGCACCTGACTCATCGTAAACACCCGGCGCGGCAGCGCGAGGCGCAGCAGCTCCATGCTCGCGATGGGTTCCGTCCCGTCCGGCTCGCGCTGTTCGGAGAGCGTGCCGCGCTCCATGCCGCGCACGCCGCCGGCGATGTACACCGCTGTAGCCAACGCGGCCGCGGGATACGCGTGATCGTCCACGTGGGAAAGGAATTTTCTCGCGTTGATATGGCAGCCGAGCCCGCCAGCGGGCGTAACGACGGGAACGCCGTGCTTTTTCAGCTCGCGGGCCATGAATTCAATGAATTGCGGTCCCTGCGAAATGACGGTTTCGTCCATGGTCTCTTCGAGGCCGACCGTCATGGCCTCCATCTCGCGCACGCTCATACCGCCGTAGGTGAGGAACCCCTCGAAGAGCGGGATGAAATCCTTCATGCGCTCATAATAGGATTTGTCGTTCATCGCGATGCCGCCGCCGCGCGCGAAGCCCAGCTTTCGGGCGGAGAAGTAGATGATGTCCGCGTTGTCGCACATGGCGCGCGTGATCTCGCGGATGCTCATGCTCCTGCAAGCAGCCTCGCGCGTCTTGATGAAATGCAGGTTGTCCTGCATAAGGCTCGCGTCCAGCACGACGGGGATGCCGTGCGCGCGCGCGATTTTCGCCGCCGCGGTCATGTTTTCCAGCGAAAACGGCTGGCCGCCGATCAGGTTCGTGCCCGCTTCGAGCCGGAGAAAAGAGATGTGTTCAGCGCCGTTTCGCGCGATGCACTCGTTCAGTTTGACGAGGTCGATGTTGCCTTTAAACAGGCAGTCGCTCTCCGCGTTGAGGCCTTCGTCGATGACGATTTCTTCCACGCGCCCGCCGACACGCGTAACGTGCGCCTTCGCAGTGGTGAAGTGGAAGTTCATCGGCACCACGTCCCCTGGTTTGACGAACGCTTCCGCGAGGATGCTTTCGCAGGCGCGGCCCTGATGCGCGGGAAGGAAATATTTCGTGCCGAACAGCTCGCAGACCTTATTTTCCAGACGGTAATACGTTGCGC
Organism: Bacillota bacterium; assembly: GCA_023459335.1. Taxonomy (GTDB): domain Bacteria; phylum Bacillota; class Clostridia; order Christensenellales; family CAG-138; genus UBA7703. The sequence continues at coordinate 56,848 of JAEWUO010000008.1, read as the reverse complement.
TGCCCGCGTAGCTGTCGTCCGCGACCATCATGGATGCGACCTGCTGGTCGCTCATCGCGTTGACGCCGCTGTCGGTGAGCATATCCAGATAGACGTCCTCATTGCGCAAAAGAAACGTATTGTTCCCCGCGGCGGACATCGCCTGCAGGCGCGCTTCCACCGGCAGGAGGTTGAGTTTCTGCACCACACGCACTTTGTGCATTTCGAGCGGGAGCTTTTCTCCCGAAAACAGTTTGATTTCACCCATAATGTTTGTTTCCTCCGGTTTTTTCTTTTTTATAATTTCGCGGCCGCCGGCCGGGGCGGAACGCGGACTTCCCAGCGCGGACTTCCAACGCGGACTTCCCTTGGATAAAGGCGTAAAAAAACACCCCATGCAAAGTTGCATGAGGGCGAACGGTTTGTTTCGCGGTACCACCTCGGTTTGCCGCACCCTCGCGGGCGGCGGCCTCAGCGGGTACGGATGCGCGGAAAAACGCTTCGATACCCTGCCTTTGATAACGGGGGAATCCCCGGCGAATCCCTACCGAACACGAAAACGACGGCTCGTTTTCCGAACGGTTCAGGCGGCGGCTGGTTGCGCGTATTCTCGGGTGCTCCCGTCTGCCTCGCACCAAGCGGCAGATCTCTTCTGGGACCGGCATTGGCGTAAAAACGCCTCCCCCGTTACTTCTTCGCAGTCATAGCCCGTACAATATTCGATTATTATGCAGTATAGAATACCGGATAATATATTGTCAAGCGGAAAAAACGGCGCGCGGGTCTTGAATCTGCAGGAAAAATCGCATGATTCTGGAACTTTTTGTAGCGAAAAGTTCACGAAATGTTCTTTGCACTCGTCAGATGTGGGTTGTATAATGGTTGCGTTATATTGGATGGAGTATGCAAATAAGAATCATTCTCGCTTCAGAATGGAGGAAGTGGATAGATGGTATGCAAGGAATGCGGCTCGTATAACGCCGAGAACCTGAGCGTTTGCAAGGTTTGCGGCGCGAAGCTCAGGGACGAGGATACGGGCGCCAACAATGCGGATATCGGTACTGCCGACGAGGGAAGGCCCGCGCGCGATTTTGTGAAGGCTCCCGCCTGGCCGAAGAGCGCTTACAGCGGTGCGCCGGAAACCCCGGCGAGCTCCTTTTCCGCAGATACGTCCGCGCCTCTGGGTTCGTTTCGCCCGACGATTCCGCCGCGCTCCGCCGCATCGGCGGCTGCCTGCCCGCATTGCGGAAAGCCGGTTGTTTCCGACGCGCCGTTTTGCGCTTACTGCGGTCAGCGCCTGGCGGGAGAATCCGCTCCTGCGGCGAATTCCGCGAGGGCAGCGGCGCAGCAGAGCCGTGCCGCCTATGCCGCCGATGACTTCGACGACGAGGAAGAATACGACGACGAAGACGAAGAAGACTATAAACCGGCTAAACCGTCGAAGCGTGCCGGCAAGATTGCGCGCCGCGACGAGGCGGACGATCTGGACGAATATGAGGACGATGAATACGAGGACGAGGATTACGACGAAATGCCGCACAAACGCGGCAAAGGTACGACGATCCTGTTCTGGGGACTTATCGTACTGCTGCTCGCTCTGATTACGGTGTTCGGCATGTACATCGCAAAGAAGAACTTTGACGGCAACATCGGCAAGATGTTCGCCTCCATCGGCACGATCTTCAATAAGAACAATAATCAGGATGTGAACGCCGACAATCCGGGTGCGACGACCGATCCCAACGCCCAGATGTACACCGCGTCCATCAGCGAGTATACCGACCCGACGACCGGCGAAATTTCCTACGATATCGACATCGCCGCGCCGACAGGCGACACCATCCGCATCATCACAAATGCGACGCTGAAGAGCGATACGGCGACCGTTGCGGCAAACAACCGCGTCGTTCTGCGCATCGCGCGGGACGTGTTCATGCCGAATGCGCCGGTGGACAGCGAAACGCTGACGATTCAGCCGAATATCCAGGCGATCTCGCCGGAGGGAAATCCGACGCAGATCACAGTGCCGGAGATTACGGTAACCGTGCCGACGCTCTCCATGACCGTCAGCGAACCTACTGCGGATACCGTTTCCGCGACTTATAAGAACGAACCGATCGCCATCATGGGCCAGGTGAATAACTACGACGGCGACACAGCCGTGTTTGTCAATGACCAGCAGGTCTATGTGGACAGCACCGGACTCTTCACCGCGAGCTATACTCCGAAAAAGACCGTCACGGAACCGACCGCGACGCCCGAAGCGAGCTCCGATCCGACCGCGACTCCGAACCCGTCGGCTTCCCCGGACGCCTCCGTGTCTCCGGATGCATCCGTTTCCCCCGATGCCGGTTCCGCGGATGCCACGGCGACCGAAGAGCCGGTTGTGACGGACAATACCGCGAGCGGCGGCAATGAAACCATCACCATTGAGGCACGCAAAAACAACTGGGTGACCGCCCGCAAGGTGATCACCGTCGAGCCGTATGTGATGCAGACCATGTCGTTTACGGTCACCAACGATCTTAAGGGACTATCCTCTTCGGAGGGCAGCGTGACGCTCACCGGCACCGCGACGCCGGGGGCCGTGATCACAGCGACCAGCCCGTCTTCGGACGTGAGCTTCGGCCAGGCGCCCGTATCGGACACCGGCTCGTTCTCCATGGTGGTTTCCATCGCGAAAGTCGGCGCGTACGACGTCAATCTCGTCGGCGAACTGGATGGGTACTATAAGGGCACCGCGAGCGTAATCGTGGAGCGCCCGCCTTCGGCTTCGTCCAGCGCGTTTAAGAAGGCCGCGGCCGACATCACGAAGAGCTACGACAAGATCGTCGCCGGCACGGTGACGAGCGGAGACTTCGTGGTGACCGGCAAAGTGACGGATATCATCGCCACCGATCCGTACACGATCTTCCGCGTGCATGTTTCGGAAGGCGTGGATGTCATCATCGCCAACCGCAGCGCGAAATCCACGATCAACTCCGCCGACCTGAAAGAGAAGAAGCAGGTTGCGGGTACGCTCAAGGGATTGTATACCGACGGCACCACCCCGTATCTGTGGGGTTGGTTTATCTGGAATAAGTAGCGGCCCGTGAAAATCTGGGCGAAGGTCATCAAACAGCATAAGACGACAAACGAGGCCGTGCGGGAGTTTCCCGCGCGGCCTTCGGATGCGCAGGGTTGGAACTCCGTTCTGACGGAGCTGGTCAAACCGCTCGATCTCGCGCGCCCCGTGTTGCTGAACAAACACGTGCAGGAGCTGGCAAGGTTTAACCAAACGGTGTTTTCTCCGGCGGACTTCATCGAAAGCGTGACGTTCGACCATTTTGAACTCGAAATCTTCCCCGAAAAGAAAAAGGACAGGAATGTGGAGTACCTTTTTGGGAAAGAGACGGAACCGGACTGAAACAGGAGGGCAGAAACGATGGAGCTTCAGGAAATTTTTTCGTTCGTGCCGCAGGCGGCGGATCAGCTGCCGAGAGGCGCGTTTTTAACAGCCGGAGGCACAATCTGGAATCCCATGACCATTGGTTGGGCGCAGTTTGGCGTGGTCTGGGGAAAGCCCGTCGTCACGGTCATGGTGCGCAGGAGCCGTTATACCTTTGGGCTCATGGAACAAAATGAAGTTTTCACCGTGAGCGTGCCGCGCACGAAGGATTTGGCAAAACAGCTCGCCTTCTGCGGCTCCCGCTCCGGCAGGGATGTCGATAAGGAAACACACGCGGGTCTCACGCGCGCGCCAGCGCGTGCGGGCGGCGCGGATTGCGTCGCGGAGTGCGGCGCGGCGTTTGAGTGCCGCATCGTGCAAAAACAGATGCTTGATCTGAGCACGCTCGATCCTGAGACACGAAGAAAGTATTACGGCGCGAATCAGGCGCTGGCGGACGGAGATCCGCATATGCTTTACGTCGGCGAGGTGCTGGCCGCATATAAAATTTAATCGGTCCGGCATCAGCAAACCGGCCGTCCGCAGACGCGGACGGCCGGTTTTATTCGTTCATACCGCCGGGAAGAGAGGAAAATGGAACCCGGAGCGGATATGATTCGTATTTCCCCCGCGAGCGGACCGTCCGGGGGGGTGGACGGTCCGTTCGCTTGTTTGAGGGGGCGGTCGCCGGAAGGGGTCCTCCGGCGTTATGTCACCGCCCGCGCAAGGCGGGCGAGGCGACCTTTACCGTTACTTCTCGGCGGGCTTATACTCGCCGAAGGTGACCTGGATGGTCTGCTCCGTACCGTCGCGCTGAATGGTCAGCGTCGCGCTGTCGCCGGCGTTGTATCCGCTGATGACGGATGCCAGGACGGAGTTGGAGGAGATGTCCGTATCGTCCACTTTGAGGATCAGGTCGCCAACCTTCAGGCCGGCTTTTTCCGCCGCGCTGCCGGAGACGATCTGCGCAATCTGTACGCTGCTCGCACCGCTGCCGAAGAAGTTGCCGAAGAGGCTGTTGCCCCAGTCGTTTGTGCCGGAGGAAAGCGTTACGTCCTGCGTGTACACGCCGAGGTACGCTCTGCCGAGCACATAGCCGTGGTCGATGAGATTACTGATGATGGTCTTTACGCTGCTGACCGGAATCGCGAAACCGAGGCCTTCCGAATTGGCGCTGCTGGCTTTCGCGTTCACGATGCCGATGAGCGAACCGCTGGCGTTAAAAAGCCCGCCGCCGGAGTTGCCCGGGCTGATCGCCGCGTCGGTCTGAATCAGCGACATGGAGACGCTGCCTACGGTCACTTCGCGGCTCAGGGCGCTGACGATGCCGGCTGTCGCCGTTCCGCGCAGTTCGCCGAGCGGGTTGCCGATGGCGATAACGTCTTCACCGACCGTGAGCATGTCGGAATCGCCGAGTGTCGCGGAGGTCAGGCCGCTTATGTCGATCTTCAATACGGCGAGGTCGGTGCGGGAATCGGAACCCACGAGGGTCGCGTCATGCTCCGAGTCGTCGTTGAGAATGACTTTGATCGTCTCGGCGTTTTCGACGACGTGCTTGCAGGTAACGATATACCCGTCGCTTGTGAGGATGATACCGCTGCCGCTGCCGACAGGAATCTGCTGGCTGTTGCCGTCGGCGCCGTTGCCGTTATTGCCGTTGCCGAAGGAAAGGCCGTTGCCGCTGCCGGTGTAGTAGGTGTCGATACCGACGACCGAGGGTGCTGTGAGTTCGATGATCTGCGCCTTGGAGAAGGTGCTCGCAAATCCGCTGGTGGAGGCGGGCGTCAGCTCGCCGGAGCCGCTGGTTTTAGGTTCGCTAAGCGCGTTGCTTACCGTTTGCTGCTGTTGCTGCGCGGAGAGCGCGGCAATTTGTTCGCCTACGTATTGGCGCGTATAGAGGCCGCCCAGAAGGCCGCCGAGCAGGACCGCGACCATCAGAAACACGATCAGCGTCGAGAGGCGTACGCCGCGGGGTTCGCCGCGCTTTTTCTGGCGCGTGTTGCCGTCCTGCGGCGCTGGGGTAGAATATCGTTCGTACCAATCGTTGTTTTGATCCATTTTAGGTCGCTCCTTTCTGGTGTGCTCTCAGTATAGAAAATCAATTTGAACTTTCAATAGTATACATTTGAAGAATATTTGTTGAATTTAGGCATTATTATGGCACGATTCGACCGCTTCCCTACGGGAAGCAGGCGCAAAGGAACAAATGCGTTCATCCGCCGATTTTACATTGTGTCCGGTCGAATAAAGCAGGCCGGTTATGATATAATACGAAATCATACAATGGGGGACTGGTTTATGAAGCGGGGGATTGCCGCGCTGGCTGCGGCGGTGTTTTTATTAGGCGCCTGCTTTGGATGCGCAGCACCTCCGCCCGAGCAGGCTGCCGCTGCGCCGCCCGCCACGCCCGTCCCGACGGCCACCCAGGCGCCGACGCCAACGCCGACGCCCGCGCCCACGGACGTTCCGGGTATCGATGCGCCGTGGTATGCCGAGCGAAACGCGCAGATCCGGAACTTCATCCGTCAGTACGATCCGAACCGCACCGACAAGCAAATCGACGACGCGGTGAGGAACATGTACATCGACCCCGGCAAACCCATGGTTGCGCTGACGTTCGACGACGGGCCCATGCCGGGCGTGACCGATAAAATCCTCGACATTCTGGAAGAATACAATGTCCGCGCGACGTTTTTTGTCTGCGGCTGGCGGTTTAAAAACGAAGAAGCGGGAGCCATCGTCCGGCGCGCGGTTTCGCTCGGCTGCGAGATCGGGAACCATACCTGGGCGCATAAAGACATGGAAAACCTGAATATCGTGGACAAACGCAGGGCTGTAAAGGATACGAACAAAGCGGTCTTTGACGAGGCCGGATTCGTCGTACACTCGCTTCGTCCGCCGGGCGGGCATAAAGACTGGGACGTGAACCGCGTCGCCCGTGAAAACGGCATGGCCGTGGTGCTCTGGTCACAAAGCGGGAACGTGCACGAATTCGATCCCACAAGAGTCGCGCAGAATGTGCAGAAACAGATTGTCAACGGCCGGGAACTGCGCGACGGGGATATCATCCTGCTGCACGATACGCATCCGCATATGGTGGACGCGGTGAAGATCATCGTACCGCAGCTCATCAAGGAGGGCTACCAGCTTGTAACGGTTTGGGAGCTGCTCAACTGCTCCGAGCAGGGCTTTATCGCCGGGGGAACCTACCGGCAGCAGGACGGAAACGACATCAAAAGCTGAAAAATGAAACTTGGTGAACAAGTTGACCGCGCGATCCGCTGAAAAACGCCTGAATTCAGGCGTTTTTTATTTTCTAATCCGATAAATAATTAAAATTGACGAAATGTTGAACATGCTGTATAATTCGTTCAAACCAGAAAGGCAGAGGGAATGAAGATCGACCTGCACACAACGGGCGTACCGGCCTATGTGGAAATCTACAATTCGCTTTATGCCGATATCGTCGGCGGCGTTTACCCCGTGGGCGAGTGTCTGCCGGGTGAGATTGCGCTTGCGCAGAAGTATCAGGTCAGCCGCAACACGCTCCGCCAGGCGATGGCGATCCTCTGCGAGGACGGACTCTTAATCCGCTCGCGCGGCAAGGGAACGCTGGTTTCGCAGCAGCGGGAGCCGAAAAGCGACGGTATCGTCAACCCGCTGACCGCGTTTGCGACGGTGAACATCGACAACACTGACATCCGCTATAATTTTACCCCGCCGACGGATATCGCGCAGGATAAGCTCGCGCTGGGCAAGAGCGACATCCTGCTGGCGAGCTATCTGGTATACCGCTGCGGGGATGCGGTCGTCGGTTATTCTTTCCTGCAGGTTCCGGTGCGGCTGCTCTCCCGCTTGCGGGTGGACGTTTCGTCCGCGGACGAAATGCACCGCTTTTTAAACGAGGCGCTCTATCAGGCGGCGAACCGGCAGGACGTCTCGTTCAAGCTGATCTTTGTCAACGACACGGAGACGGAATATTTAAAGGTGGACGAAGGAACGCCGGTCCACCTGCTGGAGTGCATACTTTACGGCGCGGATCAAACGCCGCTGGCGCGGTGCAAGCACTATCTTCGCCCGGAGTATTATAAAATTCGATATACGATACGCTGAATCTTTCCATGCGGGCAAACGCAGCGAAATTTTGATCAGGAAACGGGGAAAACGGCAATGAAACCACTCGTTCTCATGTCCGACTTCGGGCTCGCCGACGGCGCGGTCAGCGCCATGTACGGAGTCGCGTACTCCGTCTGCGAATCGCTTAACATCTCCAACCTCACGCACGAGATCCCGCAGTATAACGTCTGGGAGGCGAGCTACCGCCTGATCCAGACGGTCGGGTACTGGCCCAAGGGCACCGTGTTCGTTTCGGTGGTCGATCCGGGCGTAGGGTCCACGCGCCGCAGCGTCGCGGTCGAAACGCTTGCGGGGCAGTATATCATCACGCCGGACAACGGGACGCTCACGCACGTGAAGCGCATCTGCGGCATCTCCGCCGCGCGGGAGATCGACGAACGCGTCAACCGCCTGCCGGACTCCGGCGAGAGTTATACGTTTCACGGGCGGGATATCTACGCCTACACGGGCGCGCGCCTTGCGGCGGAGGTCATCGGCTTTTCCGGCGTCGGCCCTGCTTTAGACCCGGACAGCGTGGTCGAGCTGCCGCTCTCCGAACCGGAACTGGAGGACGGCTGCATCCGCGGGGATATCGACGTGCTCGACGTACGCTTCGGCAGCCTCTGGACGAACGTCTCCCGCGAGGACTTTCTGCGGCTCGGCGTGAAGCACGGCGAGCGCGTGGACATCATGATTCAAAACGGAGCGCGCCTTGTCTACCAGAACTCCCTTGTCTACGCGCGTTCGTTTGCGGATGCGTACATCGGCGAACCGCTCGTGTACGTCAACAGCCTCGACCGCATGGCCGTCGCGATCAATCAGGGCGATTTCGCGCGCGCGTACAACGTCGGCACCGGCATGCCGTGGACCGTCGCGATGCGAAAATCCGCGGGAAAGGAGCCCCGCTGTGGAAAATAGCCGGAAGCCGGTCATCGAATTTCGGGATTTTTCATTTCAGTATTTTTCGCAGGCGGAGCCGACGCTGCACGACATCAACCTGACGATCTTCGAAGGGGAAAAGGTGCTGATCGTCGGGCCCTCCGGCAGCGGAAAGAGCACGCTCGGCAACTGCGTCAACGGCCTGATCCCTTTTTCCTACCCCGGCGAAAGCAAGGGAAGCCTGCGGGTCTGCGGCATCGAGACGAAGGGCGCGAGCATCTTCGAACTGAGCCAGCATGTCGGAACCGTTTTACAGGACCCGGACGGGCAGTTCATCGGCTTGTCCGTGGGCGAGGATATTGCCTTTGCGCTCGAAAACGAGTGCGTCAAGCAGGGCGAGATGAAAGAGACCGTCTCCCGCGCCGCCGCGCTGGTCGATATGGATTCGCTTCTCAGCGCTTCGCCGTTCGAGCTTTCCGGCGGGCAGAAGCAGCGCGTGTCGTTCGCGGGCGTGATGGTGCACGAGGTGGAGGCGCTGCTCTTCGACGAACCGCTGGCAAACCTCGACCCCGCTACGGGCAAGACCGCCATCGACCTGATCGACCGCATTTACCGGGATTACAACAAAACCGTCGTGATTATCGAGCACCGGCTCGAAGATGTGCTCTACCGGCATATCGACCGCGTGATCGTCATGTCCGAAGGGAGAATTGTCGCGGATATGACGCCGGACGCGCTCATGGCGGCGAATATCCTGCCGAAGCTCGGCATCCGCGAGCCGCTCTACGTCACCGCGCTGAAATACGCGGGCGTCCCCGTGACCGAACAACTCCGCGCGGGCCGCATCGACACGCTGGATGTGGACGCGGTCAAAGTTGCGCTGTTAAAATGGGACGCGGCGCAGCCGGAGCGGGAGCCCGCGCCGAAACGGGATTCGATTCTCTCCGCGGAGGATTTGAGCTACCGCTACGTCGAGCAGCGGCCGATCCTGAAACACCTGAACTTTTCCATCGAAACGGGCGAAATGGTCAGTCTCGTGGGAACCAACGGCGCGGGCAAGAGCACGCTGGCGAAGGTCGTTACGGGCATCTGCAAGGACCCTGAAGGCAGCCTGCGCTTTCACGGGGAGCCGATGGATCATTGGACGATCCACGAACGCAGCGGCAAGATCGGTTACGTGATGCAGAATCCCAACCAGATGATCTGCAAAGCCATGATTTACGACGAGGTCGCGCTGGGATTACGGCTGCGCGGAATGGCCGAGGAGGAGATCCGGCCGCGCGTGGAAAAGGCGCTCAGGATCTGCGGGCTGTATCCGTTTCGCAAATGGCCCATCTCCGCGCTTTCCTTCGGCCAGAAGAAGCGCGTCACCATTGCGAGCGTGCTCGTGATGGAGCCGGAGCTGATCATACTCGACGAGCCGACCGCGGGGCAGGACTACCGGCACTATACCGAAATTATGGAATTTCTGCGTTCGCTCAATCAGAGCGGCACGACGATACTGCTCATCACGCACGACATGCACCTGATGCTGGAATACACACCGCACGCCATCGTGCTGCACGCGGGCGAAATCCTGCTCGACGGCACGGCGGTGAAGGCGCTGACCAGCGAGACGATCGCGAGTCAGGCGAGCCTGAAGGTGACCTCGCTCTATGAACTTGCCTCCCGCGCGGGTCTGCCGGACGGGGAAACGTTCGTGCAGCACTTCATCGATTATGAGAGGAGCACGGCGCGATGAAAGCGAAACTCTTCGATTATGTCGAGCGGCACAACGCAATCTACGACCTTTCGGGCGTGACGAAGCTCCTCTGCTTCCTGCTGCTCACCGCGGCGGTGATGTTTTCCTACGATATCCGCGCCATCGCGGTCATCATGGCGCTGTCCATTGTGTTTTTGAAGATGTCGCAGATCCAATTTCGTCAGATCAAGCTGATGCTGCTGTACGTGCTTTTGTTTCTCGCGCTCAATTTCGCGCTCACGTTCCTCTTCAGCCCGACCTACGGGGTGGAGATCTACGGAACGAAGCACGTGCTCCTTACGATCTTCGGGCGTTATGTGGTGACCAGCGAGCAGATGCTGTATCAGGTGACCAAGACGCTCAAGTACGCCTCCGTCGTGCCGCTGGGCATCATCTTTTTCCTTTCGACGAACCCGAGCGAGCTTGCCGCGTCCATCAACCGCGCGGGCGTGAGCTACAAGGCGGCGTTCGCGTTTTCGCTGACGCTGCGTTACTTCCCCGACCTGATCCGGGATTATCAGGATATCGCCTCCGCGCAGCAGAGCCGGGGACTGGACCTCTCCAAAAAGGAAAAGCTCGGCAAGCGCGTAAAAAACATCCTCAATATCACGATCCCGCTGATCTTTTCAACGCTCGACCGGATCGAGACCATCTCCAACACGATGGATCTGCGCGGGTTCGGCAAAGAGAAGAAACGGACCTGGTACGCGGCCAAACCGCTCAGGGGCAGGGACGTTGTCGCGTTATCCGTTTCGCTTGCGCTGTTTCTCGGCACGATCGCGCTGAGCGTGTTCGTCAACCACAGTAAATTTTACAATCCGTTCGTCTGATCAGGCGGCGAATATTCGTAAAGGAGCGAATACATGAAACCGTTATTAGTCTTTCAAACCGACTTCACCTATAAGGAAGGCGCGGTCAGCTCCATGTACGGCGTGGTCAAGAGCGTGGACCGTACGCTGGAAATCATCGACGGCACGCACGAGCTGCCGCAGTTCGATACCTGGAGCGCGAGCTACCGCCTCAATCAGAGCCTCCGCTTCTGGCCGGAGGGGACGGTTTATGTCTCCGTGGTCGATCCCGGCGTCGGCACCGCGCGCAGGGCCTGCGTGGCGAAGGTGAAAGGCGGATACTATGTGGTTACGCCGGACAACGGCGCGCTCACGCACGTCGAGCGCGAGATGGGCGTTCTCGAGGTGCGCGAAATCGACGAATCGGTCAACCGCCTCCGAGGCAAGGATACGGAGGATGTCGCGATCTTCCACGGGCGCGATCTCTTCGGTTACTGCGCGGCCCGCCTTGCCAGCGGGATCATCGACTTCGAGGGGGTCGGCCCCGCATATCCCGTGAGTCAGATCGTGCGGCATGAAATACACGAACCGGTCGCGGCGGCGGGCAGAGTCGAGGGGATTTTCGAAATCGACGATCCAAACTTCGGCAACCTCTGGACGAACATCCCGACGCGCCTGCTTTTTGACAGCGGGTTTGCGTATGGGGACACGCTGCGCGTCAACGTGCGGCACGGGGAGGAGATTGTATTCGACCGCGGCGTGCTGTTTCACCAGAGCTTCGGCTTTGTAAAGCCTGGCGAACCCATCGTCTACAACAACGAGATGATGAAGATCGCGCTCGCGGTGAGCCGCGGCAGTTTTACCGGGCAATTCGGCCTTTCCTACGGCGCGGACTGGCGCGTTGTTTTTACAAAGGCGTAATCCGCGCGGCTTGCTTGACAGCGGGCGCACGGACGCATAATATGAAGTAGGACTCGTACAATTTATTTGGGAGGTAGGATCAGATGAAGAAAATGTTCAAGGTAACGACCAAGACCATCGTAGCCACCGGTCTCGGCGCGGCGCTGTTCGCGCTGCTGTTCATGTATGTGAAAGTGCCGACCGGTATCCCCGAGACGTCCATCCAAACAGCGTACGGCCTCGGCGCGTTCTTCGCGGCGCTGTTCGGACCGATCGCGGGCGGACTCATCGCGTTCATCGGGCATGCGATCTCCGACGCGCTGCAATACGGCTCTCCCTGGTGGAGCTGGGTCATTGCTTCCGGCGTTTCCATGTTCCTCGTCGGCCTCGTCTATACGAAACTGAAGGTGGACGAAGGCGAATTTTCCTGGAAAGACCTGCTTCGTTTCAATATCTATCAGATCCTCGCAAACGTCGTCGCGTGGATCGTGGTAGCCCCCGTTCTCGACATCGTGATCTACGCCGAGCCGGTCAACCTCGTCTTCACGCAGGGCGCGGTCGCCTGCCTCTGGAACGTCATCGCTTCCGGCGTCATCGGCTCCCTGCTGCTCTTTGCCTATGCCAAGATCCGTCCGAAGAAGGGCAGCCTGACCAAGGAAGAGGAGTAAATGCAGCTCCGCTGAGCGGAGGGGAACTAAACAAACACAAAAACGCATCAGATGCGGATCACACGACTGAAAACCGCCGTCCGGCCGAGCGCCGCACGGCGGTTTTTTCACACGAACAACGTTTTGCATTTTTCATAAGCCTTATGCAAAAAGGGCGGAAAACGGATTAAAATACGCGAATATGCGAGCTTAACGGAAGGTTAAGCGGATTGACTTTTCATCGAATTCCATTTAAACTGCAACTGTGGAGCGGCAGAAGGGCTTCATTTTTCATCTGGGAAACCACATTTGGGAATGCCCGAACCAAACAAATCGATGAAAAGAGAGAGGAATCAGAATGAAGAAAATCGTAACGATCCTGTTGGTGGTACTCCTGGTCTTTGGCGCGGTCGCCTGTAAACCCGCCGCCGGCGGCGCAACCGCGGGTACGGACGGGAAAAAGGTCTACAACGTCGTCAGCCTTGTCAACGGCAACCTCGGCGACAAATCGTTTTTCGACTCCGCCGAATCCGGCCTGAAAGCGCTTCAGGACGCTGGGCGCATCACCTACAAGACCATCGAGATGGGCGGCACGGACGCCGACCAGCCGAAATGGCTCGACACCCTCTATGAAGTGGCGGAATCCGGCGAATACGATCTGATCATCGTCGGCACCTATCAGATGCCTGACTATCTGAAGGAAGTAGCAACCGCTTATCCGGATCAGAAATTCCTGATTTATGACGACACTTCCTATGTCGGTGATAACGCCAACGTCGTCAACATCAGCTACAAGCAGAACGACATGGGTTACCTCATCGGCGTGTTTGCGGCGGCGATGACCTCGGAAACCTCCGTGAAGAACATCAACGCGGAAAAAGTCGTCGGATTTGTCGGCGGCATCGACAGCCCCGTCATCAACGACTTCCTCTATGGTTTCCTCGAGGGCGCGAAAGCAACCGATCCGGACGTCAAGGTGGACACCCGCTATGTCAACAGCTATGTCGACACCGCGACGGCCAAGGAAATGGGCCTTTCGATGATCAACGACAATAAAGCGGACATCCTCTGGGGCGTCGCGGGCCTTTCCGGCAACGGCGCGGCGGAAGCGGCGCTGGAGTCCGGCAAAGCCTGGTTCATCGGCGTGGACTCCGATCAGGAAGCGACCTTTAACGCCGACCTCGCGGCAATCACGCTGACCTCCGGCCTCAAAAACGTCGGCAACTCCATCGTCTGGATCTTTGACGAATGGGATGCGGGCCGTACCTATTGGGGTAAGGCCGTCACCCTCGGGCTTACCGAAGGCGGCGTCGGCGTCGTAACCGACAAGAACTTCGCAAACGTAGCGCCCAAAGCCGTGCAGGATAAGGTTCTCGCGGCCGAAGCGGCGATCAAGGACGGAACCATCGTGGTTCCCAGCGCCATCGGGGACGACACGAATGCCGTCATCGCGCTGAGGGATTCCATGCAGCCGTAAGAAAAACTACCGGCTACCGACGCCGCCGGACAGCGGCCTGAATCGAGGGAGCGCAGAATGCGCTCCCTCGTTTTCGCAAAAGCGCACGGATCGTTTAAACTCTTGAAAACCAGCGGAGGATTCCTCCGCGGCGTTGCAAACAGGCGTTTTTTTTATTATATTTATCTAGTATGCAGTTGGTTTTTCGAAAGATAATCAACCCCTGTCATGAAATATAAAAAAAGTCATCGATTCTTATCCGAAGGGACCAGAATATGGAACAAGAAAATTTAGCCGTCCAGATGAAAGGGATTACCAAAGTATACCCGAACGGCATCGCCGCGAACCGGCGCGTCGATTTTTCCGTGCGACACGGCGAAATTCACGCGCTGATGGGCGAAAACGGAGCGGGGAAAAGCACGCTGATGAAAATCCTCTTCGGGCTTGAGCAGCCGACGGAAGGGGAGATATTCGTCGGCGGTGAGAAAGTTTCGCTGCCGTCGCCGACGGCGGCGATTTCGCACGGCATCGGCATGGTACACCAGCACTTTATGCTCGTACCCAGCCTGACCGTCGCGGAAAACATCGTACTCGGCATGGTGCCGAAAAAAAGCGGCATGTTCATCGACTTTAAAAAAGCCACGGAACTGACGCGAGAGTATTCCGAGCGGTTCAATCTGAACGTCAATCCGGACGCGAAGGTGATGGACATCCCCGTCGGCATGAAGCAGAAGGTGGAGATATTAAAGGCGCTGATCCGCGGCGCGAGAATTCTCATCCTCGACGAACCGACGGCGGTTTTGACCACACAGGAGACGGCGGAGCTCTTCCGTGAACTTGTCCACCTGAAGGAACAGGGTTACACCATCATCTTTATCTCCCATAAGCTCAACGAAATCAAACAAATCACCGACCGGCTCACCATCATGCGCGGCGGAAAGTCGATGGGCGTCTACGAAACAGCCTCCATTTCCGAACAGGAGATCTCCCGCCTGATGGTTGGCCGGGATGTCGTGCTGGACGTGCAGAAGGAACAGGCGAAGCCGACGGATGTCGTTTTAAAGGTGCGCTCGCTCGAATTTACCAACGAATGGAACAAGAAGATGCTGGACGGCGTTTCTTTCGACGTGCGGAAAGGCGAAATCCTCGGGGTCGCCGGTGTGGAGGGCAACGGGCAGCGGGAGCTGGTCGATATGCTCTTCGACCTGCAGGAACCGGACGCGGGCACGGCGACGGTGAACGGCGCGGACGTGATCAACGCCTCGCAGGCGCGCCTTCGCGCGCTGGGCGTCTCCCTCGTGCCGGAGGACCGCATGACCTACGGCATCGCGGACGCGGCGACCATCGAGGAAAACCTGATCTCCGACCGGTTCGAGGAAAAGCGGTTTAACAAAGGCCCGCTGTTTGATATGAAAGCCATGCACGCGGAAAGCGACAAGCTGATTCAAGACTATACCGTGCTCTGCAAGTCCCGCAAACAGAAGGTAAAGATGCTCTCCGGCGGCAACATTCAAAAGGTCGTCGTCGCGCGCGAGTTTTCGAGCGAACCGACGCTGATCATCGCCGACCAGCCGACGCGCGGCATCGACGTGGGCGCGACGGAGTTTATCCGCAAAAAGCTCGTCGACCTCTCCCGCGCGGGTGCGGCGGTGCTGCTCGTTTCCGCAGATCTCAACGAGGTCATGGAGCTTTCGGACAGCCTCATCGTGCTCTACGGCGGGAAGATCGCGGCTTATTTCGAGGATACCGGCCGGCTGGACGACGAGATGATGGGCGAATATATGCTGGGGCTCAAAAAACAGAGCGACGAGGAGATCGGGAGGGTATGTCATGAAGGATAAGAGAATGTTCGCCTTTGAGCTCGTCCGGGGCGCGGCGGCCATCGCGCTCGCGCTCGCGGTGGGTGCGGTTTTCATATTTTTAAGTTCCAAAGAACCGTTTAACGCGCTTCGTTACCTGCTGATCGGTCCGCTGGTCTCCGTCAAAGGCGGCATGGCGAGCTTCAACACGCAGGGGCTTTATACGATTCTTGCCGCGATGATTCCGACGATCTTTACCGGTCTTGCGGTCTGCGTCATGTTCTCCAGCAACCAGTTCAACCTCGCCGGCGAGGGTATCGTCATGGTCGGCGGGTTCGTGGCCGCGTTAGCGGGCATCTACATCCACATGAACACCGGCCTGCACGCGGCGGTCTGCGTGTTGATCGCGGCGGCGGTTGGCGGCGCGATCATGCTCATTCCCGCGCTTCTCAAGGTGAAGCTCGGTGCGAGCGAGATGGTTACGAGCCTCATGCTGAACTATGTCTGCATGTTCCTCGTGCTGCATTTTCTGAGTTACAATTTTGCCGACCGCAGCAAGGGCTCGACGCAGACGTACCCGTTCGCGGAGACGGCGCGGATCGGTTCGCTTGTTCCGGGCGGGAGCAAGCTTTCGTGGGGCTTTGTCGCGGCGCTCGTGTTCGTCGTGATCATCGGCCTTTTCATGTACCGCACGCGCTGGGGCTACGCCATCCGCATGATCGGTATCAACCAGGCGTTTTCCAAATATTCCGGGATGAAGGTCGGGAGCACGATCGTGCTCTCGCAGGTGATCGGCGGCGTGCTCTCCGGCATCGGCGGCGGCGTGGAGGTGCTGGGCAGATACACCACCTTTCTCTGGAAGGAACTGCCCGGCTACGGCTGGGCGGGGATTACGATTGCCATCCTCGCAAAAAACAACCCCCTGCTCGTGCCGCTTGCCGCGTTCTTTATTGCATACCTCAATAAAGGCTGCCAGCTCATGGCGACCTATTGCGACGTACCGAGCGAGATGATCGACATTATTCAGGCGGCGATCTTCCTCTTCTTCGCCGCGGAGCAGTTCCTCTCCGGCTACAGGCAGAAAATTGTCGTGAAGAATACGCGCGCGGACCTTGCCCGTGCGGAGGCGAATGCGGAAGGAGGGGACGCGTAATGTGGCAGCAGCTGTTTGACACCATTTTTAAAGAGGAATTCCTCTTCTCCGTCATCCGCATCACGGCGCCGATCCTCTTTGCAGCGCTGGGCGCGGTCGTTGCTGAAAAGGCGGGCGTGACAAACATCGGCCTCGAGGGCATCATGATGATCTCCGCGCTGTTCGGGGTGCTGTTCAGCTACTGGACGCAGAGCTGGCTTGCCGGAGTTGTCGGCGCGATGCTCGTCGGCGTGCTGTTAGGGCTCATGATGGGCTTCTTCGCGCTGAAACTGCGGACGGATATCATCCTCGCGGGCATCGCGGTCAATATGATGGGTGCGGGCGGGACGATCTTTCTGCTGTATATGTTCACCGGCATGCGCGGCAATACGGGCGCGCTGGTCAGTCCGAACATCCTGATCCCGACTGTGAACATCCCGCTCATCAAAGATATCCCCGTGCTCGGCGATATCCTCTCCGGACACGCGGTTTTAACCTATCTTGCGTTTCTGCTTGTCTGGCTGATCTGGGTTCTGCTCTACCGCACGCCGCTGGGGCTGAATATCCGCGCCGTAGGCGAAAACCCGAACGCGGCCTCCAGCGTCGGCGTGAGCGTGCTGAAGATCAAATATATCGCCATCTCGCTCTCCGGCGCGCTCGCGGGGTTCGGCGGCGCGTTTATGTCTATGTATTATTCGCAGGGCTGGAACAGCGGCATGGTCGCCGGGCGCGGCTTTATCGCGCTCGCGGCGCAGGCCATGGGCCGCGGGGAACCCGTCGGGGCGATGTTCAGCTCTCTGCTCTTCGGCTTCGCGCAGGCGCTGCGGACGAAGGTGAGCGGTTTGCAGGGCGTATCCAGCTATCTTGTATCATTGATACCATACGTGGTAACCATATTGGGGCTTGTGATCTATGCGGCGAGCACGCTGAAGCGCGTGAAAAAAATCCGCTCCGCGCGGCCAGAGGTGAAGGGATGAACAAGCGCATTCCGGTGATTCTGGACGGAGATCCCGGCCACGACGACGCGATTGCGTGGACGCTGGCAAACGCAAGCCCGCTACTGGAGATCCGGGCGGTCACGTCCGTCTGCGGCAATCAGACCATCGAAAAAACGACCTATAACGCGGGCCGTGTCATGGCGCTGATCGGGCTCGACGTTCCGCTCGCGATGGGGCGGGTCAAACCCCTCGTCGCAGATGCAAGGATCGCGCCCAGCGTACACGGCGAATCGGGACTCGACGGCCCCGCCCTGCCGGAACCCGCGAAGAAGCCGGTGGAAAAAGACGCCTGCGCGCTGATGGCGGAGGTGCTGGAGACAAGCACAGAGCCCGTCACGATCGTGTCGACGGGCCCGCTGACGAACGTCGCCTCCCTGCTGCTGCTTTACCCGCATTTGAAAGCGAAGATTCAAAGCGTTTACCTGATGGGCGGCGGCATCGCATTCGGCAACTGGACGCCCGCGGCGGAGTTCAACATCCTCGTCGACCCCGAGGCGGCGGACGTCGTCTTCACGAGCGGGCTGCCGATTACCATGGCGGGGTTGGATGTGACCGAGCGGGCGCTGGTGTTTCCGGAAGATTTCCAGCGCGTCCGCGCGGTAGGCAACCCCGTGGCGAAGGTCGTCGCGGACTGGCTGGACTTCTTCTATGATTTTCACCGCAAGATCGGTTATGCCGGTGCGCCCGTGCATGACGCGGTCGCCGTCGCGGCGCTGATCAGACCGGAAATCTTCACCTTGCAGGAACTGTTTGTCGCCGTCGAAACCACGGGTGATTACTGCCGCGGCGCGACGGTGGGCGATCCGCTGGGAATCTGGAAAAAACCCGCCAACGCGCGCGTGATTCTGGATCTCGACCGCGCGGCGTTCGTCGACCTTCTGGTTGAGGCGGCGGAGCATTACGGAAAGGAGGCGGACGCGCAATGAACAAACACCCGATGCTGCTGGACTGCGACACGGGCGTGGACGACGCGGTCGCCATCCTGCTGACCAAGCATTTAAAAACGCTCGAACTCGTCGCGGTCACCTGCGTCGCGGGTAACGTAGAGGTCGAACACACCACCGAAAACACGCTGCGCGTGCTGGAACTCGCAGGACTCGGGCAGGTTCCCGTTTTCCGCGGCGCGGAACGGCCGCTCTTTGGCGAACAGGTCACAGCGTACCACGTGCACGGACGGAACGGGCTCAACGGTCTCGAGCTGCCGCCGGCGAAACGGACCGCGGAAACGCTGCCCGCCTGGGACGCGATCTACAAAACCGCAAAGCGGTACGCGGGCGAGCTCACGATCGTCGCCATCGGCCCGCTGACGAACCTCGCGCTCGCGATCATGAAGTATAAAGAACTGCCGCATCTGCTCAAACGAATCGTCGTCATGGGCGGCGCGGCGGTCGGCGGAAACATAACGCCCAGCGCGGAGTTCAACGTATACGCCGACCCCGAGGCGGCGGACATGGTATTTTCCAGCGGCGCGCGGGTGACGATGTGCGGGCTGGACGTGACGATGGAGTCCTACTTCACGCCGGAGGAACTGGCAGAGCTTGGCGCGCTCGGCTCGAAGCAGGCGGTTTTCGCGCGGGACGTACTGCAGGGCATCCTGCGGTTCTACATGGGCTATGGACTCGCCGGCGTCGCGTTTCACGATCCCGTGACGGTGCTGTATGCGGACGATGATTCGTTTTTCCGGACCGAACATGTTTGGATCCGCGTGGAAACGAAGGGAAAGCTGACGCGCGGCAAGACTGTCACCGACCTCTACAGCGACAAACAGATGGAGCACAACGCATCTATCGTGACAAAGGTGGACCGGGAGGAATTTAAAAGGCGCGTGTTTGAAAACATCGCGCGATACGGCGCGTAATACAGAACGGCTTCCGCCGGGAGGCGGAAGCCGTTTTGTTTATTTCTGAATTTGTGTTTTTTATAAAAAGCGATAAAATAGACTCAAAGGAGCTGCAGGATTGCGGCGAACGCGTCCAGCGCGGTCAGGATCTCATGTTCCTCGCCCTGCATCGCGGCGCGCTCGCCGTTCGCGTAACTGCCGATGGCGTCGAGCGTGTCCGTCTCGAACGCGACGACGTTGTTGAGGATGCTCATCGTGCGCACGCCGCGCAGCCTGCCTGCCGTGTACAGCGCGGCGGTTTCCATATCCGAACCGAGCACGCCTCTTTCAGACCAGTACGCGTCGATCTCCTCCTCGCGGTCCGTATAGAAGCTGTCGTGACTTCTTGCAATGCCGACATGATGACGGTATCCGCGCTGTTTCGCGGCGGCCGCGCAGGCACAGAGCAGGCCGAAATCCGGCACGGCGGGGTAGATAGGGTCGATATACGCGCGGCTCGCGCCGTCGTCCCGCACTGCGCCGGAAACGAGGATCAGATCGCCGAGGTTCACCTGCGGCTGCAGCGCGCCGCAGCTGCCGGTGCGGATCATGTTTTTAACCCCGAGGCGGCATAGCTCCTCCACGGCGATGGCGGCGGAAGCGCCGCCGATGCCGGTCGACACGGCGAGCACGCGAATACCCCGGTAGCTTCCGGCGAGGCTGCGGTACTCGCGGTTATAGGCGAGTTCTTCCGCCCCTTCCAGAAACGGCCGGATGCGGTCGAGCCGCGCGGGATCGCCCGGCAGCAGCGCGCAGGACGCGCCGTGGTTGGAATCGAGACGGATATGCGGCTGCAGCTGCGGCATAAAAATCGCTCCTGTAATGTTTGATCTTACGGATATAGTATCACAATTCATTTCAATCGGAAAACGGAGGCTGTCAATTTTGGCAAGAATTCTCAACTTTGGATCTCTAAACCTCGATCAGGTCTACCGTGTGACGGCGTTCGTCCGCCCCGGCGAAACGATCTCCAGCCAGTCGCTGGAAACGCACTGCGGCGGCAAGGGGCTCAATCAGTCCGTTGCGGCGGCGCGCGCGGGGGCGGAAGTCTGGCACGCGGGCAAAATCGGATGCGACGGGGATATGCTGCTGGATAAACTCCGCGAAAACGGCGTGAATCTGACGCTGACGGAACGCTCCGAAAGCGTCTCGGGCCACGCGATCATACAGGTGGACGACGCGGGGCAGAACTGCATCCTGCTCTACGGCGGGACGAACCGGGAACTGACGGAAGAATACGTCGGCCGCGCGCTGGACGCGTTCGGAAACGAAGGGCTCGCGCTTGTGCAGAATGAAACGAACCTTGTGGGCTCGATCATCGAGCGTGCGCACGAAAAGGGCCTGCAGGTGGCGATCAACGCCGCGCCGATGGATGGAAACGTGCTTTCCTGTCCGCTGGAGCTGGTCGACTGGCTGATCGTCAACGAGATGGAAGGAATGGCGCTCGCGCGGTGCAATCGGGAAGAAGAAATCCTCCCCGCACTCGCGAAGCGATATCCGAAAGCCAACGTTCTGCTTACGCTCGGCAAGCGCGGCGCGGTCTGCGTACGCGGCGGCGAACGCGCGCACATCGGCATTTTCTCCGTTAAGGTGGCGGATACCACAGCGGCGGGCGATACTTTTCTTGGATATTTTCTGACTGAAACGCTGGACGGAAAGAGCATCAACGACGCGCTGAAACTCGCAACCGCGGCTTCTTCGCTGTGCGTGCAGACGATGGGCGCGGCGGATTCCGTACCGCTCAGAAAAGACGCGGTGCGCGCGCTGGAGAGCGGCGCGCTTGGCGCGCTTGGCGCGTGGGGAGGCTGGCGATGACAAACGTACTCTATATCGACTGCTGTATCCGCGGGGAAGAAAGCCGCACCCGAAAGCTCGCGGAGGCGTTCCTTGCCGCGCTGTCGCGCAGGAAAGATCTGTCGATTGAGCGGCTGACGCTCATGGACGAACCCCTCATTCCGTTTCGAAACGGGTTTTTCTGGCAGCGGGAGCGGCTCATCGAGGCGGGGGAACTGAATCACCCGCGGTTTCGCTACGCGCACCAGTTCCGGCAGGCGGACCGGGTGGCGGTCGCCGCGCCGTTCTGGGACCTCAGCGTACCCGCGCTGCTGAAGGTGTATCTCGAAAACGTCAACGTGCAGGGCATCACGTTCGACTGCGACGATCAAAACGGTTGTTTCGGCACGTGCAAGGCGGAAAAGATGCTGTTTCTCACCACGCGCGGCGGCGCGATGGAGGGAGACCCCCTGGATAATGGCTCGAAGTATCTGCGCGACATGGCGGCATTTTTCGGCATCCCGCGGTTCGACTGTATCGCCGCGGACGGGCTGGATCTCGGCCTTGAGCCGGTGGAGGCGATTTTGTCGCGCGCGATCGCGCGCGCGGAAGAGCTTGCAAAGACGTTCTGACCGTCTATCCGGCTGGATCGCGCGCCGCTCCCGGCAGCGTATGCGAAAGAAAAACCCCGTCCGGACGGGGATAACAGCAATATCACACCATATAAAGGAGAACAGCGTATGGATCTGATTACCGATTCCCGCGCACTGATGATTGTCCGCCAGCTGCTGGACACGAAAAGTTCCGTCAAACCCATATTCGAACAGAAAGCGCAGAAACCGAGATTTGCGCGCGCGCCGGTCGCAAAACCATTTCCCCGCGCGACGCCGGAATCGCAGGGGATCTCCTCCGAAACGGTGGCGGGGTTTCTCAGCGCACTGCGGGAAGATCCCACGCTGGACATGCACGGGGTGCTCGTCATAAAGAACGGCTGCGTGATCGCCGAAGGCGCGTTCGGCGCATACGACCAGTCCGTCTGGCACATCACGCACTCGGAATGCAAATCCATCACCGGCCTTGCGGTCGGCCTGCTGATCGGCGAGGGAAAACTGCGCCCGGACGACCGCATCGTCGATCTGTTCGCGGCCCGCATGAATAAAATCAACCTGCTGACCCACCGCAACATGACCGTTCGCCACCTGCTGACCATGACCAGCGGAGTGCTGTTCAACGAAGCGGGTTCGGTGACCGAGACGGACTGGGTCAAATGTTTCCTTGAATCCGTCGTGCTCAAGGAACCGGGTTCGACATTCAACTACAACAGCATGAACACCTATATGCTCGCCTGCATCATCCGGCAGGTGACGGGCGAGGGGCTTGTAGATTATCTGAAACCGAGACTCTTTGATCCCCTCGGCATTACGAACTTCTTCTGGGAAACCTGCCCGCTGGGAAACGAAAAGGGCGGCTGGGGGCTCTATATTCTGCCGGAGGATATCGCAAAGATCGGCCAGACCGTGCTGGACGGCGGACGCTTCCAGGGCAGGCAGATCATACCCGAAGACTGGATCAAGGAGCAGACGGCGGCGCACGCGAACGCGCCGGCATCCTTCGGCGATTATAACTACGGCTACCAGACCTGGGTCGGGCGAAACGAACGCTCGTTTCTGTTTAACGGGATGTTCGGACAGAATGTGCTCGGCTTTTTTGACAGCGGCGTGCTGCTCGTCTCCAACGCGGGCAACAACGAGCTGTTCCAGCAGAGCAGCTATTATAAAATCGCAACCCGTTTCTTCGCAAAGCCGGAAGAAAGCCGCGCGGGGATGATGCGAAAGGGCGCGATCGCGCTCGCGGACGCGAAAAAGCGGATGAAGTGCGACCTCTACGTTCCGCAGACGACGCTGTTCGGCGATCTTTTCAACAGGAAAATCAAACTTGACGACAGGGAAATCATCCGCCGGCTGAACGGGAAGACCTATTTCGCGCAGGATGACAAACGCGCTCTCTCCGTCGGGCTCTTTCCGCTGTTTGCCCAGACGCTGCAGAACAACTTCTCCAGAGGCCTCAGATCCGTTTCGTTTCACGAGCGAAACGGCTCGCTTGAAATCATGATCGACGAAACCGACCAGCGGCATATGCTGCCATGCGGCCTTGATGCCCCCGCTTACGGCGAGATCGGCATGCACGGCGAAAACCACCTCGTCGGCGTAAGCGGGCGCTTCTCGGCGGACGAAACCGGCACGCCGACGCTGCTTGTCCGCGTTTCCTTCCTGGAGGCCGCAAACGCGCGGATCATCCGCTTCCGTTTCTTCGACGACCGTATCGAAACGCGCTGGAAGGAATCGCCCGGCAGAGGGTACCTTACGGACGCCTATTCCGAAATCAAGGGTCAGAGCGCGTTCCTCGGCTCGGTTCTCTCGCGGACGGATGAAGAGATGATGCTGTTCCGCCTGGCGCGGGTACTCGAACCGCAGGTCGTCCTCCGTTTGCAGGAATAATCCGCTTTGCATGACCCGAACGGGTTCGGCGCGGCACCCGAACGAAAAGTGAACGTTTTTAGAACAGGTTGTAACTCTTTCGCCTTTTTCACGGAAACCCCTTGAAAAGATAGCGAAAAACAATATACTGTCCATAGATATTGTTTGGGGTTCTTGTGCTGACGATGATCGGCAACGCGCTTTGCAGGCGGGGAGGAAATCATGAGAAGAAAAACCGTGCGCATCACAACGCTTGGGTATATCGTATTGACCATCATCATATTGGTGATGGCGGTCGGCATCTACTTCATCATTTGGTCGATGCGGAACGCGAACGGCGTACAGGGTCCGGCAAACCTGAACAGCGCGTCGGTGCAGATCACGCCCACGCCCGCGCTCGCGCCCGTCGGCGCGGTGACCGCTACGCCCACCGCGACACCGACCCAGCAGGCCGTCACACCGGTGCCGACGCCGACCATGACGCCGAAACAGGACGACACGCCGGAACCGGATGTGAAGGAACCGACGCCGGAGCAGCTTAAAACCGCCGTGGACGGCGTGCTGAACGCCAGCGGCGTCGTACTCCGCAAAGGCCCGGCGGGAACCTACTCGATCCTCGGCACATATTCTTCGGGCACGCAGCTGAAGGTCTATGCAATCGACGGAGACTATTATTTTGTCAAGATCGTGAAGGAAAACCTTTACGGTTATATGGCTACGAAATTTGTCGACAAGGCGGGCCTGCTGCCCGGCGAGAACGCGACACCGACGCCCAAGGCCGTTGCCGGAACGATCCCCGGCACCGTCTCCGCGAGCAAACTCGCGCTGCGCACCGTGCCGAGCACGGAGGACAACACGCCCATCGGCGAACTCGTCAAGGGCGATTCCGTGCTGATCTTCTTCAAAACGGGCGACTTCTACTACATTCAGGTCGTCGCGACCAACGTGAAGTGCTACGCCGCGGCGAAGTACATCATCGCCAGCACTACGGTTCCGACCGGAACGCCTGTACCGTAAATCAAAGCTCAACAAGAACCGCCCCGCGCGAATCAGCGACGGGGCGGTTTTTATGTACGTTCCGACGATTTTCTATGTACGTTCCGGCGATACCCCCATGTCCTGCGGGGCCTCCGCCGGGCGGCTGACGAGCACGGCGAGCAGAACGAAAAATAACGGTGTGCTCGCGGGCTGCGCGATGTTGACCGCCGCCTGCGCGGCACAGGCGATTACGGCGACGACGATGCCGCGGTAGACGGGGGAACCGGCGCATTTCCGGACGCCCGCACGGATGGCGAACGCGAGTGCGGCAAGGTAACAAAGAAGACCCAGCGCGCCGTTGGTCACGAGATATTGCAGATATTCGTTGTGCGCGGTATCGAGAGAAGCGTCCGAAAACAGAGGATGTATCGCGTCCGCGTGAAACAGCGCGCCGGAGGATGCGCCGAAAAGCTGCTGCATGCGCGGCAGGGATGCGTAAAACCGCATGACGAACGTCCAGATCCTGCCGCGGTCGGTTCCCCAGCTGCCGGAAAAGCGCAGATACCGCGCGAGACTTCCGAGCGGCAGGTCCCGCAGCACGGTATTCAACAACACCAGAGCAAGAACTGCGAGCGCGAACAGCGCGGCCAGCGTGATCCAATACGGCCTGAGCAGGCGCCGTAAGCGGGTTTCATCTATATGGCGAAGGGAAATCCAGCCGAGCACGGAAACCGCCGCGAGTGGAAGGGAGACCGCCGCCCCGCTGAGAAATACGGTAAAAGCGGAAAGATACGTCGCCGAAGGCAGCGTCTGCGAAAGCAGCCCAAAGACGAACGCGCAGAAAAAGAATACACCCCAGCAGAGAACCAACCTTCGCATGGCGGCGCGGTCGCGAAAAAGCAGCAGCGGGAAAGTGAGCGCGCTCGCGATCAGCCCCAGCGCGGCGCTGTCGCTGCCCGCGACAAGCGCGCCGAACGAGACGCAGACAAGCGCGATCATGGAGAGGATGCGGGCCGGAAGCGACTTTGCGCGCAGGAAGGAACCGAGCATTACGGCAAACGCCATGACGAGATACGCGCCGTAGAAGTCCGCGTTGCCGATGGTGGAGAGGAATCGCCCGCGGTCCGCTTCGCGCAGGTGTTCATAGAATCCGAACGGATCGGCTCCGAAGTGGTTCAACAACCCCAAAAGGCCCACCAAAGCCGCGCCGAGCACGAGCGCGCGCTCCGGCCGGCACAGATCGACCCTGCGGTATGAGAATACCAGTGCCAGCAGCGCGTAGGTAAAGAGTGTTAAAATGCCCTGATAGCGGTTGTTATCGCCCCAGAACGCTTCGTCCGGGTAACGGCTGATCAGCGCGCCGACGACGCTGACGGCAAACAATGCGGCGAGCGCGAGTGCGGCGGGATGCGGCGGCGTGCGCCGCAGCTTTGGCTCGCATTCCGGGGGAAAGGCGATTCGCGCAAAGAGCAGCAGCAGCAGATACGCGCCGCTGGAGATCAAAAAGAATGCCAGCTTGGTTTCGGTGATGTTGAAAAAGTAGTGCGTGAAGATCAGCGGCAGCCCGAAAAACACGGCGCACAGATACGCAGCGGTCAGGAGACTCGCCGCGCGTGTAAATCTCTGTTGATTATTAACGAGTTCCATCGTTTTGCATCCGTTTCATACGCAGGCAGCCCGGGAATGAGCAAACTGTGACGCTATTATGAATTTTACCATAACGCGGCCGTTTTGGTTTGACAAACCGGAAAAATCGGTTTATTATACATGCGTACTAACACATATAGTACACCTAGTAAGACAAAATTTCAAGTGTAATTGGAGGCATATGATGAAAAAGACATTATTTCTAACGGCGCTCGCGGTGCTGAGCGCATTGATTCTGGTTGCCTGCGGGCCCAAGAGCGCGGCTTCGAACGGAAACGCGTTTCCCTCTTATGGCAACGGCATGGTCAGCTATGGCGACGGCATGGTTTCCGGCGGAAACGTCGCACCGATCGTCACCGCCGGCAACGCCGGTTAACCACCGGCGGACTCATACGCGGGCGAGTGGTTTGCTCGGGATTTGATTCGCCGGCCGGCGGATCAGACATGCGGCTCTCCGGGTACAATACCGGAGAGCCGCTTTCGTTTTCTGCGTTTTAACAGCGCGTTACTTCGGGTGGGATAATTTATACTCCTTTACGCGCTGGCCGTAGAGGCGGATATTTTCAAAGCTATAACCGACGAGACAGTTCGGATTCTTTTTTAATACCGCCTGCGCGACGTTCACCATCATCGCGTCGTCGACATACCGCGCGGCGAGATAGATCGTCTTGCCGCTGACGAGGCCCGCCATCAGATGCGTCGCGACGGTGATGCCATAGCTGCGCTGTTTGCGCTGGTAGAGCCAGCCGATCTCTTCGTAAGGCAGCACCCATCCGCTCGAGCCGCTGTATGCAAAATCCGCGGACAGGATCAGCTTCGCTTTGTCGAAGCGGACGTTGTCCGGCGAACCGAACTGGGCTTCCGCTTCGTCCAGCTGGCCGATTTCGTACAGGCGGGCGTCGCTCTTTTTATAATTTCGCTGCACCGTGCCGATCTGCGCCGCGACGGCAAGCAGGAACAATCCGCAGAGCACCGCGCCGAGGATAAACGGAACCGCGTCCTCGAACGTTTTGCTGGCGCCTTCACGAAGATAATTGGAGCCGAAAAAATCCGTCACCTCCGAATTTGCTACGTCGTAGTAGGTGGCGAGCTGGCTTGCGTCGTCACCGCTGATCGCGCTCGGCATGCCGGTCAGACGAATCGGCTCGGGATAATCGTAATTCATATAATCTTCGGTGAAATAGGCGTTATACGCGTCCACATACGGCTGCATGGAATCGAATGTTTTCTGCCGCAGAGATACGATGAACCAGTTCTGGTCGGGGTCCATCGCCTCATAGAAGGTGTAATCCTCATCGCCGGAAACATCGTAGATCCATTCCGAAAGCAGCTGCACGTCAAGATAGACGTAAGCGTCGGTTCCGGAGTCGTGCGTCATGCGCGCCGGTTCCGGCCTCGGCTTTGTGAATTCGTACGCCGCGCCGACGATCATGAGCGTGGTCAGCGCCGCTAAAACGATGCGCCAGACGCGCGCTTTTTTCGCGGGCGCGAAATATTCCGTCAGAGTCTGCTGACGCGATGAGTCTGTCTCCATCGATGTATCCCCCGATCGATTGATGATCCATTATATCCTTTCAACCGCCGCAGCGTAAAGTACCGGCTGCAATCTTCCCGCCCGTCTGGCACGCGGGCGCCCGCTGTGCTAGAATGATGGCGGAGGAAACAGGCTCATGCTCAAAATTGCGCAGTGTTCCGATTCGTTCCTGCCTGTCCACGACGGCGTGAGCCGCGTGGTGAACGCGTATGCGCGCGGGCTTTGCGCGCGCGGACACGAGGTTTACGTCGTTACCCCGCTGATTACGGAGGGGTACCGCGGGCGGTATCCGTTTGAAATTCTGGATTATATCGCGCTGTCCATCCCCGGCGGCGGTCAGACGAAAGCGGCGGTGGCGCCGCTGGACATGCATTATCTCGCGCGCGTCGGCGCGCATACGTTTGATATCGTTCACGCGCACAGCCCGGGTTCCGCGGGTATGGAAGCAGTGCGCCTCGCGGACAAAAGCCGCGCGCCGCTCGTCGGCACGTTCCATACGAAATACATCCGCGAATACCTGCTGGGAAACGAGGACGAGCGGCAGAGCCAGCTCGCCAAGTTTTTTGCGTTCGATTTTTTCAGCCGCTGCGACGAGATCTGGACCGTCAGCGAGGAAGCGAGAACGTTTCTCTACGAACGCGGGTTCGAGGGGAACGTGGAGGTGTTCGACAACGGAACCGAACTGGATACGGCGGATCGGGAAGCGCGCGCCCGCGCGAGGGAGGTTTTCCACCTGAACGCTTCTCCCGCGCTGCTGTTTGCCGGCAGTCTCGACCGCGAGAAAAACCTGCCCCGCGTCTTCGAGGCGGCGGCGCTGCTGCGGCTTCGGGGCGTCAGGTTTCAGCTGCTTGTCGCCGGGCGCGGGCCGGATGAAAAACACGCGCGCGCGGTCGCAAGGGAGCTCGGGCTGACCGGCACGGTGCGTTTTTTAGGACAGATCGCGGACGAATCTCTGCTTGGCGGCCTGTACGCGGAGAGCGCGCTGTGCCTCTTTCCCATGCAGAGCGTCAGCGCGGGGCTCGTCGTGCGCGAGGCGGCCGTACAGGGTACGCCATCGCTCGTCATCGCGGGCAGCGCGCCCGGCGAACTCATTACGGACGGCGTCAACGGGCTGACCTGCGGCGATACCGCGGAGAGCATGGCGGACGCGATCGAAAACTATCTGAGTGATCCCGCCCGCATGGCACAGCTGCGCGAAAATGCGCGCGCCATTGCGCCCGTACCCTGGGACGCGGTGATCGACCGAATCGGCGCGCGGTACGAAGCGCTCGCGGGCATGGAGCGAAGCGCGCTGCGACGCAAGCGCGGCATCTTCCGCAGAGAGATGGAAAAAGTGGACCTCACGCTCGAAAAACGCGCGATGGACCTCATTTGGAAGTTTTTAACACAGGATACCCAGCACCTGTACGTTTACGCCCACCGGCCGCAGAAACCCGCTTTTTTGCCGAAACGGGACAAACAGCCGCTGCCGCGCAGCACGCCGGAAGAGGAGGGGATCTCCTCCGGGGCGATTGCGGCGCTGCTGGATTCCATCCATGCGGACGAAGCAGCGCGCGCGCAGGAGATCATGATCCTGAGAAACGGAAAAGTGATCGCCGAAGCGAACTGGACGCCCTACGACAATCGCCTGCCGCATCAGCTATATTCGCTGTGCAAGAGCGTCACCGCGGCCGCGATCGGTATGCTTGCGGACGAAGGGCTGCTCGATCTCGACGAGAAGCTCTGCGACATCTTCTACGACAAAGCGCCGGAGAGCGAAACGCACCCCGCGCAGCGCATGAGTGTGCGTATGCTGCTCAACATGAGCACCGGTTCCTACTTCAACGAGGCGGGTTCGGCGATGGGCGCGGACTGGGAGAGGGACTTTCTGCACGCGCAAACGAAGTTCGCGCCCGGCAGCGCGTTTGATTATAACTCCATGAATACCTACATGCTCGCGGCCATCGTGCGCCGGAAAACGGGAGAGTCGATGACGCGCTATCTCGAGCCGCGCCTGTATCGGCCGCTGGGCATCGAATCCTATTACTGGGAAACCTGTCCGAACGGCACCGAGAAAGGCGGCTGGGGCCTGTCTCTGACGCCGGAGAGCGTCGCGAAGATCGGCCAGCTTTTTTTGAACCGCGGCATCTGGCATACCCCGCAGGGAGACGTGCGCCTCGTTTCCGAACGCTGGATTGCGGAAGCGACACGTGTGCAGATCGACACCCCGAACGGGGAGATTACCTACGGCTACGGGCATCAGATCTGGATGACGTCGCGGGAAGGCGCGTTTCTCTTCAACGGCGCGTTCGGGCAGTATATGCTCGCGCTGCCGGATCAAAACGCGCTGGTGGTGCTTTTTTCCGGTACGTCGCGCCTGTTTGCGCAGGGCGGCGTACTCGAACAGGTGACCCGCGCGCTGGAAAGCGCGGGAACCGCGCCGCTGCCGCCCGATCCGCGCGCGGAGGAAGCGCTCGCGGTCACGCGCGCCGCTCTGAACGTCCGGTACCGCGCGCCGTTCTTCGACCCCGCGAAGAGGCGGGTGCCGCTGGAGGAATTCACTTCAAGGCTAGAGGGGCGCGTCTATACGTTTGAGCGGAACATCGGCGGCCTGTTTCCGTTTATCCTGCAGAGCGTGCACAATAATTTTACGGCAGGGCTGAACAAGCTCGCGTTTTCTCGAGGAGAGGACGGCGCGCTTGCTCTTGAAATGGAGGAGGGCGCTTACCGGCACCGCTTCACGCTGGCGGAAGGGGATTACACCAGAGCCGCGCTCTGCCAGCGAGGGGATGTGTTCGAAGCGCGCTTCGCCTTACAGACCGAGTTGTCCGAGACGGGCGAACTTTCGCTGAACATCGCCGCGCACTTCATCGAGACGCCGTTCACCAGGCTGATCCGCATTACGCTCGCGGGAGAGGATACGATCCGCGTCGTGTTCGACGAGAGCCCGTCCATTCGCGACGCGTCCGAGATGCTGATGGAACTGACGGGGTTCACGCGCGTGCAGATCGTGCGCAACATGCTGCCGCTTCTCAAGCGAGAGCGGATGCAGCATACGCTGCGCACGTTTACGACCGTCACGGCGACGGGAAAGCTATAAACGCCAATCATAGCCGGTTATATTGCAATAAAAAAGCGAACCCTCGAGGGTTCGCTTTTGCGAGCTGCTGTCTTACGCCGACTGCTTGGGTTTCTTGACGGCGGTCTTTTTCTCCCCGATGCCCTCCGCCAGAAGCGGCGGGCAGGCCTTGTCGATTACTTCCTTCGTGATAAGGCAGGAGGAGACGTCCTCGCGGGATGGAATATCGAACATGATATCCAGCATCACATCCTCGAGGATAGCCCTTAAACCCCGCGCGCCGGTCTTGCGCTCGATGGCTTTCCTGGCGACTTCGCGCAGCGCGTCCTCGTCGAAACTCAGATCCACGCCGTCCATCTCGAAGAGCCGCTGATACTGCCGCGCCAGCGCGTTCTTCGGTTCGGTGAGGATGCGCATCAGCGCGTCCTCGTCGAGGTTCTCCAGCGTCACGATGATCGGCATACGCCCGACGAACTCCGGAATCAAACCGAATTTCAGGAGGTCTTCCGGCAGGATGCTCTTGAGCGTCTCGCCGATGTCCTTCTGGACGCTGCTCGTAATCTCAGCGCCGAAGCCGAGGATCTTGTGCCCGATGCGCTTTTCGATGATCTTGTCGATGCCGGAAAACGCGCCGCCGCAGATGAAGAGGATGTTCGTCGTGTCGATCTGGATGAACTCCTGATGCGGATGCTTGCGCCCGCCCTGCGGCGGAACGGAGGCGACGGTGCCTTCGAGGATCTTCAAAAGCGCCTGCTGCACGCCTTCGCCGGAAACGTCGCGCGTGATGGAGACATTTTCGCCTTTTCTGGCGATCTTGTCGATTTCGTCGATATAGATAATGCCCTTGCTGGCCTTGTCCACGTCGTAATCTGCCGCCTGGATGAGCTTGAGCAGGATATTTTCCACATCCTCGCCCACATATCCCGCCTCGGTGAGGCTGGTAGCATCCGCGACGGCGAACGGCACGTTGAGGATCCGCGCGAGCGTCTGCGCGAGCATGGTCTTGCCGCTGCCCGTCGGCCCCAGCATGATGATGTTGCTCTTCTGCAGCTCTACGTCGTCGTCCTTCTTCGCGGGCGTATGGATGCGCTTGTAGTGGTTGTAGACCGCGACCGCGAGCGCGCGCTTCGCCATGTCCTGACCGATGACGTACTGGTTGAGCTGATGGACGATCTCCTGCGGCTTGGGGACGTTCGTCAGGTCGATGGGTTCGGCCTCGACGTCCTCTTCGATGATCTCGCGGCAGAGCTCGATGCACTCGTTGCAGATGTTCACGCCCGGCCCCGCGATGATGCGGTGTACGTCCTCCTGCGCCTTGCCGCAGAACGAGCAGCGCACGGTGGACGATTCTTCAACTTTTGTCATAACGTACCCCTTTCCGGGTTATCTGCGCGGCGGAAAAACCTCGTCGATCAGTCCGTATGCGCGCGCCTCCTCGGCGCTCATGTAATTGTCCCGCTCGGTGTCCTGCGTCACGCGCTCGATGCTCTGGCCCGTGCGCGCGGCGAGGATCTGGTTGAGCCGTTTCTTAAGCTTCAGGATCTGTTCGGCCTGAATGTTGATGTCTGTCGCCTGACCCTGCGCGCCGCCGCTGACCTGATGGATCATGATCTCGGCGTTTGGCAGCGCTTTACGCTTCCCCCTTGCGCCCGCGGCGAGCAGGAACGCGCCCATGGACGCGGCGAGTCCCACGCAGATGGTGGCTACTTCGCATTTGATGTACTGCATCGTATCGTAGATGGCGAGTCCCGCGCTCACGGAACCGCCGGGCGAGTTGATGTAAAGGTTGATGTCCTTATCGGGATCGTCGCCCTCCAGAAAGAGCATCTGCGCGACCACGCTGTTTGCGACGTCGTCGTCGATGGGGCCGCCGATAAAGATGATGCGGTCCTTGAGCAGGCGGCTGTAGATGTCGTAACTCCGCTCGCCGTACGTGTTCTGCTCGATGACCATCGGAATGAGGTTCATGCTGTTTCCCTCCTTACAATCGGGAACCGGTGTCTTTGCTTCCGGCCGGGGTTATTCCTTCGGCTCGGTTTTCTTTGCGGCCTTTTTCGCGGGTTTATCCGTATCAGGGCCTTCGGCCTTGTCCTCCGTTTTTTTTACGGCGGCTTTCTTCGCGGGTTTCTTTTCCGCGGGTTCGCCCTTAACGAGCACGGCGCTGTCGGTCACGATCTTGACGGCTTTTCGTGCGAGGACGTTGTCGCTGAGGTATTCGCGGTCGTCGTCGGAGAGCGACTGCTCAAATTCCTCCGCGCTCTTGCCGCTGCCGTCGGCGTATTCCGCGATGAGGGCCTTCATATCGTCGTCCGTGCAGGTTACGCCTTCTTTGTCGCCGATGGCTTCGATGACGAGCTGCAGTTTTACGCGGGCTTCCGCTTCCTTGCGGTAGCTTTCCTTGAGGCCGTTCATGTCCGTGCCGGTGTATTTCACATAATCTTCCAGCGTCAATCCGCTCATGCTCAGCTGCCGCGCGATATCACGCATCATGTAGCTGATCTGGCGCTCCACCATCACGTCCGGAATGTCGACGATGGCGTTGTCGCTGGCTTTCTGAAGCGCGATGTTTTCGATGGCGGACTGGCGGTTTTTCGCGGCCTTTTCGTCCATCTTGGCCTTTTTATCGGCTTTCAGCGCTTCGAGCGTGTCGAAGTCGGAAATATCTTTTGCGAACTCGTCGTCCAGCGCGGGCAGTTCCTTGATTTGAACCGCCTTGAGCTTGATTGCGAATACCGCGTCCTTGCCGTTGAGCGGCGGGGCGTATTCGTCCGGAAACTTCACGCCGATTTCTTTTTCCTCGCCCGCTTTCATGCCGACGAGCTGCTCTTCGAATCCCGGAATGAACGTGCCGGAGCCGATGACCAGTTGCTGATCCTCCGCGGTGCCGCCTTCGAACTTCTCGCCGTCCACGCTGCCGGAATAATCCAGAATCACGCGGTCGCCGTTTTCCACGGCGCGGTCCACTTCGATGAAACGCGCGTTCTTCTCGCGCTCCTTCTCGATTTCGGCCATGACATCTTCGTCCTTGACGGCGAAGTCGGGTTCAGGCACTTCGAGTTTTTTATAGGCGCCGAGCGTGACCTCGGGCTTGAGCTGAACTTCGGCGGTGAAAATTACGCCCTGCGCGGCGTCGATGGTCGAAATATCCAAAGAAGGCTTATCCACCGCGGTGAGGTCGTGTTCCAGCAGCGCGGCGTCGTAAGCGTCGCCCCAGACGATCTCGAACGCTTCTTCGTAGAATGCGCCTTCGCCGTACATGTTCTCAATGACTTTGCGCGGGGCTTTGCCCTTGCGGAAGCCCGGCACGTTATAACGGTTCGCGGTTTTCGTATAGGCTTTCTGTACGGCCGTGCCGAACGTTTCGGGTGAAACGGTGATCGTAAGTTTTGCGCGGTTGTTCTCCAGTTTTTCTAAGGTTGCCATGTGCTCCTCCAACAAATGCATCTATGCAAGCGGCATAGTTCGCCAGTATCAAACAATATTAACATAGGAAGTTCGTCATTGCAACCCGCAAAGCCCCCCGTTTTATGTAACTTTGGCACTGTGGCGCAGGTGTGAACGAATCCGCTTTCGCATGGAGGAACGTTCCTGTTTTTTTATGTAAAGAAGTGCATATTCTATGGCAAAAAGAGGCCCTTTGCGATATATTGGTATGGAATATTATACAGGACCGCCGCGGTCGGGAGGGAAGAGACGCATGATCGATGAAAAACGCATGGTGCTGCTAAACGGATTGCCGCAAAAAATTCACATCAAGAGCGCGGACGAAACCAACCCCGTGCTCCTGTTTCTGCACGGCGGGCCCGGTGTCTGCAACCGCCATACGGTCATGACCGACCACGCGGATTTGGCGAAAACCTTTACGATCGTAGCATGGGATCAGCGCGGCAGCGGCGGGTCCTACTACGGCGCGAAGAAAGAAACGCTGACGGTCGATCAGATGGTGGAGGACGCGAACGCGCTGGTCAACTGGCTCTGCGAGCGGTTTGGCAAGGATAAAATCTTCATCATAGGCGGCAGCTGGGGAAGCGAACTCGGCACCTACCTCGCACACCGCCATCCGGAAAAGATCGCGGCTTACGTCGGGTTTGGACAGGTGGTGGACGGCGCGAAAAACGAGGAGATCAGCTATGATTTCGCGATGGCCGAAGCCGTCAAAGCCGGAGATGAAAAGGCGATTGCCACCCTGAAAAAAGTTGGCCCGCCGGTCAGCGGCGTCTATAAAGGCGGATTTGACGGCATGATGGCGCAGCGCCGGGTCATGATGAAATACGGCGGTTATTCCAGAAACAAGAAGAAACGCAGTTATTTTTCTTCGTTTGTCGTCCCCGTACTTCGTTCCGGCGAATATTCCGTTCGCGATCTGTACGGCCTTATCAAGGGTTATAAATATGTGCTGACCGAGATGTGGGACGCCGTGGGAGCCACGAATTTCCCCCAGACCTGCACGAAATTTTCCGTGCCGTATTTCATCTTCGACGGCGTGCTGGATCAGAACACGCCCGCCTCGCTCGTGCAGGCGTGGTTTGACAGCATCGAGGCGCCGAAAAAGGAATTGATCTGGTTTGAAAACTCGGGTCACAACCCGATGGGTGACGAACCAGCTCGTTTTAAACAGCTATTGATTAACCGCTTGCTTGCGGTTCGGGAACAGGAGAAAAACGTATGAAGAACCCCGTTACGCAGTCGATTCCGCGTATTCGTTTTCCGGAGAAGCTGGGCTTTTGCACTTTTTCAACGGCGAGCAACGTGGTCTATCAGTTCAAGAGCATCTACTATCTGTTCTTTCTGACCAACGTCGTCAAGATCGACGTGCTGGTGGCGGGCACGATCCTGACGATCGGCACCATATGGGACGCGGTCAACGATCCGCTGATCGGGTTCTGGGCGCTCAACCACAAGTTTAAAAACGGGGAGCGCGTGCGTCCGCTGGCCATCTGGTTTGCCGTTCCGTGGGCGATTACGGTCGTGCTGCTGTTTGCAAACTTCGGCCTGCAGAACAAGGCAGCGATCGTCGCCGCGCTGGTCGTCTACCTGCTTTTCGAGCTGTTTAACACATTCGTCGGCATTCCCTACAACAGCATGGGAAGCCTAGCCACCAACCTCGACGCGGACAGAAGATCGATCAATGTGTTCCGCAACCTCGGCGGGGCGCTGGGCGCGGGGATCGGCGCGGTGGCCTGCCTGCCGCTGCTGAAGCTCTTCGGCGCGATGGACGGTAAGGGCAACCTGATCGATTCCATGAGTTCGCGCGGATTCCTGCTGACCGCCTGCGTGATGGGCGCGGTCTGTATCGTCGGCTGCGCCGTGCATTTCTTCACCACGAAAGAGCGCGTGAAACCCATTGCGGACGACGAAGAAAAGCTTTCGGCAAAGACGGTGTTTCAGATGCTGTTTCGCTGCAAGCCCTGGGTGCTCAACATGCTCTATATCATCTGCTACGGGGTGATTAACCTGCTTTTGATGAGCTGCATCACCTATTACGCCACCTATGTGCTCGGCAGCACGGCGGCGGCGACCGCCATCCAGGCGGCGTATCTTGCCGCGGCGCTCTGCTCCTCGTTTCTGGTGTCGGCGATCGACCGCGCGCTGGGGCGGAAGAAAACCATGCTCCTCGCCGCCGCGCTCTTTATCCTCGGCAAAATCTGGTTTGTAATCAACCCGTTTTCGCTCGGCGCGATCTATGTCAACGCCGTCACGGTCGGCATCGCGATTACGATCACATTCGTCATGTTCAACACCAACCGCAACAACATCGTGGATCTTATCGAGTGGCGGTCCGGCAGGCGGCTGGACAGCATGGTCTCCACGGCGGACAACCTCACGAGCAAGCTTGCCGTCGCGGGTGCGACGCAGCTTGTCGCCGTCGCGCTCTCGGTCAACGGCTTCGACGCAAAGCTGTCCGCGCAGCCCGCGGGCGCGATCCGTACGATCAACGCGATTCTGGGCTGGGTGCCGATGGTCGTCGCCGCGGTTATGATGGTCGTCATATTCTTCTTGAATATTGAAGAAGATACGAAGAAAATGCTGGATGAAAAAGCGGCGGAATCGCCTGCGATTTAACGGCCGGATTGAAAATGACACAAGAAAGACGCAGAGAAAAAAACGGCGGGGTCGCTTTGTAATTAACAAATAAAAGAAATGTGTTGAAAAATTGATTTGCCACGGTCGTCCCGACATGATATATTGATGGAGGTCGTATCTGTCGGTCGTCAACCGACGAATCGACAGAAGAGAAACCGGCGAAATTTTCACGATAGGAGCCGTAATCATGACAACCGGACACAATTTCTGGGACGCGGGCGTATGGTCGCTGATGATCGAACTGACGATTCTGCTCGTCGGGATGCTCACCGCCAACATGCTCAGAAGGCTCATCAAGCCTCTGCGCCAGTCGCTGATCCCCAGCTCCGTGCTGGGCGGTTTTTTAATTCTTTTCGCGAACATGGCGTATGAAAAGATCACCGGAAGCCCGGTTTTCAGCAAGATGACAATGGAAACCCTGACCTACCACGGGCTTGGACTCGGGTTTGTCGCCATGGCGCTGCGTTCTCCAAAGCGGCAAAAGGATCCGAAGGCGAAAGCCGCCGTGTTCGATACCGGCGTCACCACCGTTTCGTCCTACCTGCTGCAGGGCATCCTTGGCCTCTCGATCACGCTCGGCCTGTTTTTCGTTCTGGGAAACTGGCCCGCATCCGGCCTGCTGCTGCCGATGGGATACGGGCAGGGGCCTGGGCAGGCTTATAACTGGGGCCATGTTTATGAAACCGCCGCGAGCTACGCGCCGTTTCGCTACGGCGGCAGCTTCGGGCTGACCGTCGCCGCGATGGGCTTTGTTTCCGCCGGACTCGGCGGCGTCTTCTACCTGAACCGGATGAAGAAAAAAGGGCTGATCGATCCGAGGCTCGTCAATGCGGACGAAATGGAAAACCTCTCCGCCGAAACGATCACGGAAAAGGGCGAGATTCCGCTCTCGGAATCGCTCGACAAGCTCACCGTCCAGATCGGCCTCGTCGTGTTTACCTATATGGCGGCGTACGCCGTCATGTATCTGACCTCGCTGGGGCTGGACGCGCTCGGCGGATTCTTCAGCAGCACCGTCAAACCGCTGATCTGGGGTTTCAACTTCCTCATCGGCACCGTGATGGCGATCCTCGTTCGAAACGTGCTCAAGGGGCTGACCATGCGGGGGCGCAGGCAGTACCTGAACGATTTCATGCTCGCGCGTATCTCCGGCGTGATGTTCGACCTCATGGTCGTCGCCAGCATTGCCGCAATCGATCTGACCGCGTTCTCGCACCGCGAGTTCATCATTCCGCTGAGCGTCATCTGCGTCGTCGGCGCGGTGGCAACCTACTTGCAGCTCAGCATCATCAGCAAACGGCTGTATCCGAACTATCCGCATGAGGCGTTCCTCTCGCTCTACGGCATGCTGACCGGAACCGCGAGCACGGGCGTGATCCTGCTTCGCGAAATCGATCCGCTCTTTAAAACCCCCGCCGCGAACAACCTCGTCTATCAGCAGCTCTGGGCGATCGTGTTCGGCTTCCCGATGCTGCTGCTTCTTGGTTACGCGCCGATCGGGCTGACCGCCGATCCCGCGACGACGAGCCTGACCAACGTCTGGGTGACGCTGGCCGCGCTGGCCGGATTGTTCGTCGTCATGAACCTGATCCTCTTCCGGCGGGAAATTTTCGGGAAGAAGAGCAAGCAAACGGCATAGCGATTGAACGGACGGATCAGAAACGCTGATATTTTAGTGAAATATTCGCGTTGACATTCCCCGGAGCAATAAGGTACACTAACTGCGTAAAAAGTGAATATTCGGATGACGGTATCGGGAGAGACCGCGAAAGCGGAGCCGAAGGGGATTGCGCAACAAACTCTCAGGCAAAAGGACCGGTGCCCGACGAAGCTTCGGAAAGCCGTGTTTCACCGCACGGCACCGACGAGGCAATTCCGCGATGAAAGAAACCCTGAGCATTGCGGAAGAATCTTTCAGGTTCAGATACGGGGCGCGCGACGTTTGTTCGCGCGTCCTGTTTTTATTGAAAAACCGCCTGAAACATTTGTAAAAAATCATCAAATTCAACGAATTCGGAGGGAAACAACATGACACCGCAAGACGACCGCAAGTATACCGCATCTCACGAATGGCTCCTCGACCTCGGCAACGGAACATATCGCGTAGGTCTCAGCGACTTTGCCCAGCATTCGCTCGGCGACATCGTATTCATCGACCTGCCCAAGGCCGGCGACGCGCTGACCGCCGAAACCTCCCTTGGCGACGTGGAGAGCGTCAAGGCCGTGTCCGAGGTGCTCAGCCCCGTGACCGGCACCGTGTCAGCCGTCAACGAGGCTTTATCGGCGTCTCCCGAGACGATCAACGCCGATCCTTACGGCGCTTGGCTCGTCGAGGTGACGGGTGTCAGCGCCACCGCCGAGCTGATGGACGCCGCCGCTTACGAAGCGTTCTGCGCGCAGGGCTGAAAAAAAGGCGGTTGCCTCTCCGGGAGGCTGTTTCATCTGCCTGAATTTTGCTGCCGATTCAAAGGAACGACTTTTATAAAGGAGGGATTGCCTTGGGCAATTTTCTGCCGTCCACAGATACCCAGCGGGAGGAAATGATGCGGCGCATCTGTATTTCATCCGCCTGCGATTTATACGGAGATATTCCGCAGGACATGCGGAAACGGGCCGCCGAAGCGGTCGAGTCGATGCCGAAGGGCGTTTCGGAATTCGAAGCGCTGGAACAAATGAAGGAACTCGCGGCAAAGAACCGCGTGTTCTCCGCGATCTTCCGCGGGGCGGGCGCCTACTGGCACCACATCCCCGCCGTGGTGAGCAGAGTTGCCGCGAAGGAAGCGTTCGTGACCGCCTATACGCCCTATCAGCCGGAGATCAGCCAGGGAATTTTGCAGACGATCTTCGAATATCAGACCATATTGTGCGAACTCACCGGCATGGACGCCGGCAACGCTTCCGTCTACGACGGGGCGACCGCCGCGGCGGAAGCCGCCGCCATGTGCCGCGAGCGCAGCCGCGCGGTAACCCTGCTTGCGGCGGGGCTGAACCCCGAATCGATCGAGACCGTCAGGACGTATTCCTTCGGCGCGGACGCGGCATACGCCGTTGTGCCGAACAAAGGCGGAAGGCTCGATGTAGACGCGCTGAAAGCCGCGCTAAACGAAGGCGTCGCGAGTTTGATCCTCCAGTCGCCGAACTACTGCGGTGTGATCGAGGACATCCCCGCGATCGCGGAACTCGTCCACGCGTCGGGCGCGAAGCTCGTGGTCAGCATGAACCCGACCGCGACGGCGCTTTTGGCAAGCCCGGGAGAATGCGGCGCGGACGTCGCCATCGGAGACGGGCAGCCGCTCGGCATCCCGCTGAGCTTCGGCGGGCCGCACCTCGGATTCATGGCGTGTAAAAAAGAAATGATCCGTAAACTGCCGGGCCGCATCGTCGGTCAAACGACGGACGCGCAGGGCAGAAGATGCTTTGTGCTGACGCTGCAGGCGCGCGAACAGCACATCCGCCGCGAAAAGGCGAGCAGCAACATCTGCTCCAACCAGGCGCTCTGCGCGCTGACCGCCGCGGCGTACTGCTCCGCGACGGGGCCGCAGGGGATGGGCGAAGTCGCCCGCGCCTGCTACGACAACGCGCATTATCTTGCCGGAGAGCTCAACAAACTCGAAGGGTTTGAACTGGCGTATCCCGACGCGCCGTTCTTTCACGAATTTGTCACAAAATGCCCGGTTCCGGCGGAACAAGTGCTCAAAGCGCTGGAGGAGCAAAACATCCTCGGCGGGTTGCCGGTGGACGGCGGCATCCTCTGGTGCGCGACGGAGCGCAACACCAGAACCCAGATGGACGCGCTGATCGAAACGGTAAAGGCGGTGATCGTATGAAGCTTTCGTTTGAACGAAGCGTTCCCGGCAGAAGGGGCGTCCGCATTCCGCAGACAACCGTACCGAGCGCCGCGATCGCCGACGGGCTGACGCGGAAAACACCCTTGCGTTTGCCGGAACTCAGCGAAACGGACGTGAGCCGTCATTACTCCGAACTGGAAACGCAGGTGTACGGCGTCAACGACGGATTCTATCCGCTCGGATCCTGCACGATGAAATACAATCCCGCCGTCAACGAACAGGCGGTTTCGCTGGAAGGGTTTTGCGGGATCCACCCGCTTCAGCCTGCTGAAACCGCGCAGGGCGCGATCGAGGCGCTTGTTCGCGCGAAGGAATTGCTCTGCAAGCTCGTCGGCATGGAGGAAATGACCTTCCAGCCTGCGGCGGGCGCGCACGGCGAATTCCTCGGCCTCCTGCTGATCAAGCGTTATCATGAGGAGCGGAACGACTGCGTCAGAAAGAAGATCATCGTGCCGGACTCCGCGCACGGGACCAACCCCGCGACCGCGAGCATGGCGGGTTTTACGGTGGTCAATATCCCTTCCGCGCCGGACGGGACGGTCGATCTGGCCGCCCTGCGCGCCACCGTCGGCCCCGATACGGCGGGACTGATGCTGACGAATCCGAACACGCTGGGCATCTTTGACCGCAATATCCTTGCAATCACAGAGATGATTCACGCGGCGGGCGGGCTGTGTTATTACGACGGCGCGAACATGAACGCCATCATGGGTTATGCGCGCCCCGGCGACATGGGGTTCGACGCGGTGCATCTGAATCTCCACAAGACGTTTTCCACCCCGCATGGCGGCGGCGGCCCGGGTGCGGGCGCGGTCGGCTGCAAGGGGTGCCTCGTACCGTATCTGCCGAACCGGCTGCCGGTGCGCAAGACGGACGGCGGGTTTACGTTCGCCGATTCTGAACAAAGCGTCGGCCGGATGAAGTCGTTTTACGGCAACTTCCTCGTCGTGCTTCGCGCGCTGACATATCTCACCATGCTCGGCGGCGACGGGCTCAAGCAGGCCAGCGAAAACGCCGTGCTCAACGCAAACTACCTGCGCGCGCTGTTGGCGGACGAACTGCCCGCTGCCAACGAAGGGTTCTGCATGCACGAATTCGTGGTTTCGCTCGAATCCCTCAAGAAAGAAACCGGTGTTTCCGCGATGGACGTGGCAAAAACCTTCATCGACTGCGGCATGCACCCGCCGACGATGTATTTTCCGCTGATCGTGCACGAAGCGCTCATGTTCGAACCCACCGAGACGGAGGGCAAGGAGACGCTGGACGCGGCGGCGGACGCGGTGAAGCAGATACTCGCGCGGGCAAAGACGGAGCCGGAGGCGCTGCACGCCTCTCCGGTCACGACCCCCATCGGGCGGCCGGACGAGGTCGGCGCCGCGCGCAACCCAATCCTGCGATACGAATTTACGGAGGCGGCGGAATGATTGGGCGAGAACGCAGATTGTTTTATAAACGCCATATGGAGGCAGTAAGATGAGCGAATTGAAACGGACGTTATTCTATGACCGCCACGTTGCGGCGGGTGCGACCATGGTGGACTTCGGCGGCTGGGAAATGCCGATCCAGTACCCCGAAGGAATCGTGACCGAGCACCTCGCCACCAGAAGCGGCTGCGGGCTGTTCGACGTGAGCCACATGGGGCGGTTTCGCATTACGGGCAGGGACGCGAAAGCGTTTTTGCAGCATGTGCTGACCAGCAACGTCTCCGCGCTGGAGGTGGATCAGGCGCAGTACGCCATCATTCCGAATGAAAACGGCGGCGCGATCGACGACGCATATCTCTACCGTTTCGTCGAGGACGCGTATATCCTCGTGGTCAACGCGGCCAACGCGGAGAAGGACTGGGCGCACCTGAACGAGCAGATCAAGGCGTTCGACGCGCAGATCACCGATAAGTCCGAAGCGGTGGCGCTCCTTTCGCTGCAGGGGCCGAAATCGAAGGAGATTTTAACCGACCTTGCGGGCGGCGCGTTTCTGACCGAGCCAGTGAAAAACGCACTGGGCACGGTCTCGGTCTGCGGCAGGACGATTCACCTCGCCAAGACCGGCTATACGGGCGAACCCGTAGGTTATGAAATCTTCGCGCTCCGCGAGGACGGGCTGTTTCTCTGGGACGAACTGGTTTCCCGCGGCGCGAAGCCGATCGGCCTCGGCGCGCGCGATACCCTGCGCCTCGAAGCGGGGCTTCCGCTCTACGGACACGAGCTGGGAATCGACAAAGACGGGAAAGAGATTCCGATTTTCGCTATTTCGCTGGCGCGTTTTGCCGTGAGCTTTTCGGACGAAAAGAAGGATATGATCGGCAGAAAACCGCTGGAAACGCAGTTCGCCGCGAGCAGCCGCATCCTCAGGCGCGACTTCTCCGATCTGGACATATTACCACGCAGGGTAAGGCCGATCGCGCTGACAGGACGAGGCGTGCTCCGCGCGGGATTCCCCGTCTACAAAGATGAAAAAGAGATCGGCTATGTAACGAGCGGCACGATGATTCCGCGC
Organism: Bacillota bacterium; assembly: GCA_023459335.1. Taxonomy (GTDB): domain Bacteria; phylum Bacillota; class Clostridia; order Christensenellales; family CAG-138; genus UBA7703. The sequence goes on along the minus strand of JAEWUO010000008.1, from coordinate 13,212 downwards.
TATGTGGTCGAGCATCAGGGGAGTCTCCTGGAGACGTTCACCGACCAGAAGGCGATGCGCTCGATCGGACTTGCGCTACTGGATTCGGACGTGCTGACCGACGACGCGGTCGAGGTCGATATCCGCGGCAGCAGGATTTCCGCCGTGGTGCCCGCGTGGCACCTGCGCTCGGACGCGCCGCCGTATGCGCGGCCCATCGTTGCGGATGTGCCGGAAGAGCCGAAGCAGGCGCCGTCGGACAACCTGCCCCTAAGCGCGCTGAACCTCCTGCACAAGGCGGCGGACAACCACGCCTGGCGGCAGGAGCGGTGCGTGAACCTGATTCCAAGCGAAATGACCGCGTCCCGCGCGGTGCGGCTGCTCAGCGGCAGCGACCCGAGCTTCCGCTATGCTGAGCATAAGAAAACCGCGTCGTTTTACGACAACGAGGTGTTCTATTATCAGGGTACGAAATTTATCGACGAAGTCGAACGCGCGCTGGTTGCCGAACTAAGGAAGTATTTCCACTGCACCGAAGTCGAGGCGCGCGTGATCTCCGGCCAGATGAGCAACACCACCGTGTTCTCCGCGCTGATGGATTATAAAAACCGGCTCGACCGCAAACACACCCCGCAAAGGCTTGGTTATATCCTCAACAACCACATCATCAAGGGCGGGCATCTCAGTGCGCAGCCCATGGGCGCGCTGCACGATTATGTAGCCGTCGATCCCGCGACGGAGCGGCCCGCGGTGGTGAATTTCCCCGTCTGCCGCGATAATCTCTTTAAGATCGACGTGGAGGAGACGAAGAAGGTCATCGAGCGGTACCGGCCGGAGTTTATCATATTCGGAAAGTCGATGGTGCTGCATAAGGAACCCGTGAAGGAGATCCGCGCATTTGTGGATGAACAAAAGATCGAAACCACGATCATGTATGACATGGCGCACGTACTGGGCCTCGTCGGCCCGTATTTCCAGCAGCCCTTCGAGGAGGGCGCGGAGATCGTCACCGGCTCCACGCATAAGACATTCTTCGGTCCCCAGCGCGGGGTCGTCGCGGTGAACTACAAAGAGGACGAGCTGAAATACGACCTCTGGAAGACGATCCAGACGCGCGCGTTTCCGGGCGCGGTGTCAAACCACCACCTCGGCACGGTGCTTGGCCTCCTGATGGCGGCGTACGAGATGAACGAATTCGGCGACGCCTATCAGAAAAACGTCATCGCGAACGCCAAGTCGTTTGCCAGGAGCCTGAAAGCCGCGGGGCTGGATGTTGCGGGCGATCCGGCGATCGACTATACCGAAACGCATCAGGTCATCGTAAAGACCGGCTATGGCACGGGACCGGAGGTGGCGGAGCGGCTGGAGGAGAACAACGTGATCGTCAACTATCAGGCGACGCCGGAGGAGGAAGGCTTCACCGCAAGCGGGGCCTTGCGTCTCGGTGTGTCCGAGATGACGCGCTTCGGCTTCGGGCCGTACGAGTTCGAGCGGCTGGCGCAGCTGATCGCGGACTGCGCGCTGAGGGGGAAGCCGATCGCGCAGGAAGTGAGTAGACTACGCGCGGGCTTTACGAAGCTTTTATACTGCTTCGGCGACGACGCGGCGAATGCCGCGCTCGAGACCCTCGCCGCCAAGAGCGGAATGTAACATGAAAACGGGATCGCCTGCCGGAGAAGTTCCGGCGGGCGGTTTTCGTAAATATACAGGATTTTATATTGTTACCGGCGCATTGTAATCGCCCGTCAAAGGCGATACAGTCATATTGGCAGCAGGAAAGACTTTGCAGAAATGAAATCATGGAACACGGCCATTGAATACATTGATTTTGGAGGGATAACATACATGATTCCGGCCTATATGCGCGCGCTCGTGAAAGAAACCGCCGGTAAGGGACTTGCCTTGAAACAGGTGAAGACTCCGGTGCCGAATATCGGCGAAGTGCTGATCAAGATCCATAAAACCGCGATCTGCGGAACGGACGTACATATCTATAACTGGGACGCGTGGAGCGAGAAGACCATCGTGCCGCCGATGACCATCGGCCATGAATACGTCGGTGAAATCGCGGTGTTGGGCCCCGGCGTGGACGATTACCATGTCGGCCAGATCGTCACCGGCGAGGGACACATCGTCTGCGGGCACTGCCGCAACTGCCGCGCGGGCAACGGGCACTGGTGCAAGTTCACCAAGGGTGTCGGCGTGAACCGCGACGGCGCGTTTGCGGAATACCTGTGTATTCCGGAGACGAACGTCATCGCCGTGCCTGCCACCACGCCGCAGGAGATCGTCGCGTTTTACGACGCGTACGGCAACGCCTGCCATACGGCGACGATGTTCGACGTGACCGGCGAGGACGTGCTGATCACCGGCGCAGGGCCGATCGGCATGATGGCGGTCGGCATCTGCCGCCAGAACGGCGCGCGGCGGATCGTCGTTACCGACGTGAACGATTACCGCCTCGCCATTGCGAAGCAGATGGGCGCATCCGCGACCGTCAACCTGAAAACCCAGACCGTCGAGGAGGCGATGAAGGAGCTGCATATCGTGGAGGGATTCGATGTCGGCTGCGAGATGAGCGGCAACGGCGCGGCTTTAAACCAAATGCTCAAACTCATGCGAAACGGCGGCAAGGTGGCGCTTTTAGGCATCGCGGGGCCGGGTACTGTGATCGACTGGAACGACGTGATCTTCAAGGGACTGACCCTGCAGGGGATCTACGGACGGAAGATGTATGAAACCTGGTATAAGATGATGGCGATGGTGGAGGCGGGGCTGGATCTCTCGCCGATACTGACGCACCGTTATCACTATACCGAGTTTGAAGAAGCGTTCGCCGTGATGAACAGCGGACAAAGCGGAAAGGTCGTATTGGACTGGACGGAGGAACGGGAATGAACAAACCGGCATATGGAATCTATCGAAACACGCTGAACGAAATCCGCGATGCGGGAACCTATAAAAACGAGCGGGTGATCACCACGCCGCAGGGCGCGCGCATCGATACGACAAAGACAAAGGGCGTACTGAACATGTGCGCCAATAACTATCTGGGCCTCGCGGACAACGCGGAGATTATAGCCGCAGCGAAGGCCGCCTACGACGAGTGGGGATACGGGCTTTCCTCGGTGCGATTCATCTGCGGCACGCAGAGGATTCACAAAGAACTGGAGCGGCGGATCGCGGGCTTTCTCGGTATGGACGACGCGATTCTCTACAGCTCCTGTTTCGACGCGAACGGCGGCCTGTTTGAAACGCTGCTGACCGACGCAGACGCAGTGATTTCCGACGAACTCAACCACGCGAGCATCATCGACGGCGTGCGCCTCTGCAAGGCCGCGCGTTACCGCTACAAAAACAACGATATGAACAGCCTCCGCGAACAGCTGGAAGCGGCGAAAAGCGCGCGCATCAAGCTCGTCGCGACCGACGGCGTGTTTTCCATGGACGGGTATATCGCGAACCTCTCCGGCATCTGCGATCTCGCGGAGGAATACGGCGCGCTGGTTATGGTGGACGACAGCCACGCGGTCGGCTTCATGGGCGCGCACGGGCGCGGCACGCACGAATACTGCGGCGTCATGGAACGCGTGGACATCATCACCGGTACGCTGGGCAAGGCGCTCGGCGGCGCTTCCGGCGGCTATACGGCGGCAAAACAGGAAATCGTCGACCTGCTGCGGCAGCGCTCAAGGCCGTATCTGTTTTCCAACACCGTCGCGCCCGCGATCTGCGCCGCGAGCATCAAGGTGCTGGATCTTTTAGAAGCATCCACCGCGCTGCGGGATAAACTGCATGAGAACACGCGGTATTTCCGTGAACAGCTGGGGAAACTTGGTTTCGACGTGCCGAAGAGCGAGCATCCGATCGTGCCGGTCATGCTTTACGACGCGAAGACCGCGCAGGAATTCGCGGCGAAGATGCTGGAGCACGGGGTCTACGTCGTCGGGTTCTTTTACCCCGTCGTTCCGACGGGCAGGGCGCGCATCCGCACGCAGGTTTCCGCCGCGCACAGCAAGGCTGATCTCGACTTCGCGGTCTCGGCCTTCGCCGCCGTGAAAGCGGAGATGGGAATATAACGCAATAGACACAATAGAAGCCGGAGCGATCCGACTTTAATCTATTAACCTTTTATCACTAACGGTAAAATAGGTTGATTTCATCCTATAAACCTGTTAATATTCGGATGGAGGGATGTAAATGCGAATCAATACGGAAACCATCGCTTCCATGACGGAGGCGAATCAGAACTTCTCCCGCGTCGCAAAAATCGCCGATCGCTTTGGCGAGGCGGTGATTTTTCGTAGCAACAAACCGAAGTACCGTCTGGTGGATATCGAGCGGGAACCGGAATTTGAACTGATGGACGAAGAGAAAATCGACGTTGCCGCGGCGAGAATTCTGAGACTTTACCGGCCCGCGTTTGAGGAACTTGCTAAGTGATCAAGTTTTCGAAGGAAAAGGTCCTATTGCTGCATCAGTTGATTACGCAGGAAACCGGCGGCGATCCGGGACTAAGGGATATCGGTCTGCTGGATTCCGCGCTTGAAAATGTTTATGCGACGTTCGACGGGGTGGATCTTTATCCGACGAAGGAGGAAAAAGCCGCGCGGCTTGGGTTTGCGCTCATCTCGAATCACGCGTTTGTGGACGGAAATAAAAGGATCGGCCTGTATATCATGCTGACATTTCTAGAGGTCAACGGACTTAAGATCCGCCCGACGAACGCGGAGGTTGTCCGGGTTGGGTTGTCCGTTGCCGACGGCACCATGAAATATGACGGGCTTCTTGCATGGGTACGGCAAGAAATAAAACGATTACGCTAATAAAACGACCGGCGAACGCCGGTCGTTTTTTCTCGGATTTGGACGAATCCTGAAAGCAACGATTTCTTTTCTTCGTTCAGCATCGTTTCCAGCATATCCGCAAGTCCTTTTCTGTATGATCATAACTGGCCGCGTCAAGCGTTATTCGGGAAATCCTTTGTGGCCTTCTACCGGAACCATGCAGAGGAATTTCAGCGTTTGTCCGCTCGTGGCGGTGTTGACCAGCTGATGCTGAACGTTATTGGGGACAAAGGCGTACGATCCGGCACGGATCGGGAACTTTTCATGGTTTAACTCGATGGACCCTTCCCCCTCGAGCACATAAATGTAGTGCGGGTAATCGTGCGTGTGGTTGGCGGAATAGCCGCCCTGCGAGATGTGAAAAAGCCGCAAAACATTCTCATCGGAGCCGCAGGCCGGAGAGATCAGGACTTGCCCCTTCACGCTTTTGTATAAGCCGTCGGGGAGCGTTACGATTTTTGTTTCGTCAATGTGCGATAGCATCAGGCCAAATCTCCTTTGTACAAAATCGATCAGATTTCGGTCAAAATTTACTTTTTCTCTTCCTTCAGCATCGTCTCGATGTGATCCGCGAGCCCGTTGAGCCAGTCGCCTTCGAAGAGCTCGATCAGCCCCGCGTCGCAGGCGGTCGCGAGTTCCTTCTGGATCGGCAGCTCGGTGGTGGCGGGAATGTTGTGCTTCGCGGCAAGAGCATTGATGTCGCTCTCGCCGAACGGGCGGATGACTTCCTCGCAGCCGGGGCACTTGACGAAGCTCATGTTCTGGACGAGCGCGAGCACGGGGATCTTCATCAAATCCGCCATGTGCACGGCTTTCTCTACGATCATGCTCACGAGCTGCTGCGGCGAGGTGACCACGACGATCCCGTCCACCGGGATGGACTGGAACACGGTCAGCGCTACGTCGCCCGTTCCCGGCGGCATGTCGATGAACATTACGTCCACGCTGCCCCAGAGCACGTCCGTCCAGAATTGCTTGACGGAGCCCGCGATGATCGGCCCGCGCCAGACGACCGGGTCTGTTTCGTTTTCCAGAAGCACGTTCATGCTCATGACTTCGATGCCGGTCTTGCTCAGCACAGGAAAGATGCCGTCGTCGCTGCCCTCCGCGCGCGTATGCAGGCCGAACGCCTGCGGAATCGAAGGGCCGGTGATGTCCGCGTCCAGAATCGCCGTGCGGTAACCCCTGCGGCGCATCAGTACGGCGAGCATGGAGGTGACGATGGATTTTCCTACGCCGCCTTTGCCGCTGACCACGCCGATTACTTTTTTCACGTGCGTCAGCACGTGCGGCGCTTCGATCAGGCTTGTTTTCTCGTGGCTGTCGCAGTTAACAGAACAGCTCGAACAATCGTGGGTGCATTCTTCCATAATGGCTGGATTCCTTTGTTTCCGATATATTTCTGCAGCTCCGGTGTGTTTGAATGAACGCGGAGCTTTCCGGTTTCCGATATTTGCCGGAAACCTGCCCTTTCATTATACGCTCCGGCAAACGCATGTCAACCGCGCGGGCGCATCCGCGGCGTGAGAATATCACAATCCGCCGCGTGGAAATTGTGTCGCAGCTCTGCGGCATTGTTTCCAATTTGTTGGTTTGCCAACGGGTGCGGGGATATGCTATCATAGCGAGCGAAGGTGAAACCATGACGAATTCGGATTATGAAGAACCGAGGGACGTACGCAGGCTCCGTGTTGCGCGGCGCTCTATGCTTTATATCGTGCGCACGCTGCTCCTCATCATCATGGCGGCCATTTTCTGCATCGCAGCATTTCTGACGGCGGAGCGGGTCAGCAACCTCTATATCCTGACTTCCGAGGGCATGGCGCTGCGCGCGGAGTGCGTGTTTGCCGACGGTGCGCGAAACGACCTTGAGGAGTATTTCACGCTCGCGTTTCTGGAAAACGACCCCGCGATGTCCGACTCCACCTACTCGAATTATACGATCTCGGACTATAACTACGACCTTACCATCAAGCGCATCAGCGTGCTGCCCTGGTCGATGGCCGCTACGGTCATTGCGACCGAGCGCGTGACGCTCAAGGGCGCGATCAACGCCGACCAGCTCGGCGAAGATCAGAACGCCGCGGACTACCCGCTGCCGACATGGACGCCCAAACGGTATCAAATCAAGTTTATCAACTCCAACGCGCGCTGGTATATCTCCGAACTGACGATACTGGAAGAAAACCCCGATTCCGGCAACGAGGGGACGCCGGATCCGAACGAGTCCCCGATTCCGGCCGCGACGCCGACGCCCAAGCCGACGGACGCGCCGCTCTCCACGCCATGACGAACCCGATTTTTCCGGCGGGCAGAGCCGCCGTATGCCTCGCGCCGATGGCGGGATTTTCCGACCGGACGTTTCGAATCCTCTGCCGCGAGCGTGGCGCGGATCTTGTATTTTCCGAAATGATCAGCGCCAAAGGGCTGCTCCACAGGAGCGCAAAGACCCGGGCGCTGTATTTTGCGGCGGACGGGGATGAACCGTTTTCCGTGCAGCTATTCGGCAGCGAACCGGAAACCGTGGTGAAAGCGGTGCGCATCGTGGAGCACGACCTCGGAGATACGCTTCTCTCCATCGATCTTAACATGGGCTGCCCCGCGCCGAAGATCGCGACAAACGGGGACGGCTGCGCGCTGATGCTCGAACCTGCGCTCGCGGGGCGCATCGTCGAGGCCGCGGTTAAAGCCGCGCACGTGCCGGTTTCGGTGAAGTTCCGCAAGGGCTGGGACGCAGAGCACGAGAACGCGGAAGCGTTCGCGCGCGTCTGCGAAGAGAGCGGCGCCGCGTTTCTGACCATCCACGGCAGGACGCGCGAGCAGATGTATGCAGGGAAGGCGGATCGCGCCTGCATGGCTGCGGTCAGGCGCGCGGTTTCCATTCCGGTCATCGCCAACGGGGACGTCCGCGACGCAAGAAGCGCGTTGGACACATTGCGCGAGACGGGCTGTGACGGGGTGATGCTCGGGCGCGGCGCGCTGGGCAATCCGTTCGTATTCGAGGAGATCCGCGCGGCGCTGAATGGGTGCGACTATACGCCGCCCACCTGGGAAGAACGGCGCGAGACCGCGCTGCGCCACGCGCGTATGGCGATTTCGGAAAAGGGCGGCCATGCGATCGTGGAACTGCGGAAGCACCTTTCGTTTTATCTGCGGGGAAGCAAGGATGCCGCAAAACTGAAAGCCCGCGTCAACGCCTGTAAAACGCTGGAGGAACTGGAGCAAATATGGGGTTGACACACCTTTTTTTCAAAAATATAATAGGTAAACATGGTAAGGGCGAATTTCAAATGCGCCCGCCGAAGGAGAAAAGCGATGGCAGAAATCTGGCTGACGCCTGAAGAGATCGCGAAACGCGAAGAGAAGCTCGAGTTTCTCAAGACGACGAGACGCCTTGAGATCGCCGAACAGTTAAAAATCGCGCGCGCGTTCGGAGACCTCTCCGAAAACGCGGAATACGACGCGGCGAAAAACGAGCAGGCGAAGAACGAATATGATATCCTCCAACTGGAAACCGAACTGAAAAACGCAAAGGTGATCGACGAGAACGCGATCGACTATACGACGGTCGGCGTCGGGGCGACGGTGAAGCTTTCCGACATGACCGATAAAACGAAGAAGCACATTTTTCAGATCGTCGGCAGCGCGGAAACCGATCCGCTCGCCGGGCGCATCTCCAACGAGTCGCCCATCGGCAAAGCGGTGCTGGGACATAAAGTCGGCGACGTAGTTGAGGTCGTTACCCCCGGCGGCATGCTGAAGCTGAAGATCACGTCGATCGGCAAGTAGCGCAAACCGGTTTTTCGGGGGCTGAAAGCCCCCTTGTTTTTTGCAGGACACGACACGGAGGAGAAGAGTAAGATGGAACACCCCGCTTCCGGACAGGAACAGCAGCAGGAACTCACGCAGGAGGAGCTGTCGGAACTTTTGCAGATACGCCGCGACAAGCTCGGCGAGCTGCAGGCCGCGGGCAAGGACCCGTTCGCCAACACCACCTACGATGTGAGCGACTACAGCAGCGACATTCTGGCGGCCCCCGCGCCGCAGGAAGGCGAGCACGGCAGGATCGTCTCCATTGCGGGACGCATGATCTCCCGCCGCATCATGGGCAAGGCGAGTTTTGCCCACCTTTTAGACGCAAAAGGCCGCATTCAGGCTTATATGAAGCGGGACGACCTCGGAGAAGAAGCATACGACGCGTTTAAGACCTTCGATATCGGCGATATCGTCGGCGTCAAAGGGTATGTGTTCGTCACCCGAACCGGTGAAATCAGCGTGCACGCGCAGGAAGTGACGCTTTTGAGTAAATCCCTGCGCCCGCTGCCGGAGAAGTATCACGGGCTTAAAGACCCCGAACTGCGGTACCGCCAGCGGTTCGTCGACCTCATTGTCAATCCCGAAGTGCGGGATATGTTTCAAAAACGCAGCCGTATCATCGCGGAAATTCGCCGCCGCATGGACGAGCGCGGGTTCATCGAAGTGGAGACGCCCGTCTTGAACACGACCGCCAGCGGCGCTACCGCGCGGCCGTTCGTTACGCACCACAATACGCTGGATCTGGACATGTACCTGCGCATCGCGACCGAACTGCACTTAAAAGAATGCATTGTCGGCGGGCTGGAGCGTGTTTACGAGATCGGCCGCCTCTTCCGCAACGAAGGAATGGACGCGATGCACAACCCCGAGTTTACGACCATCGAGGCGTATCAGGCGTACACCGACTACAACGGCATGATGGAGCTCGCGGAAGATCTGATCTCCCGCTGCTGCATCGCCGTCAACGGAACGACGAAAATCGTCTATCAGGAACGCGGCATCGATCTGACGCCGCCGTTTGCGCGGGAGACGATGAACGACGCGGTCAAGCGCGTGACGGGCGTGGACTTCCTCGCCTGCGCAAACGACGAGGAAGCGCGCGAAAAGGCGAAGGCGCTCAAGCTTGAGATCAAGGACAAATCCGCCTCAAAAGGGAAGCTGCTTGCCGAGTCGTTCGACGCGTTTGTCGAGGACACGCTGGTGCAGCCGACGTTCATCACGGATTATCCGGTGGAGATTTCGCCGCTGAGCAAGCGCAAGCCATCTGAGCCGCACCTGACCGAGCGCTTCGAACTCTTCATTGCAGGACACGAATACGCTAACGCATTTTCGGAACTCAATGACCCTGTCGACCAGCGCGGCAGGTTCGTGCAGCAGGCGCAGGAACGCGCCAAGGGGGACGACGAGGCCATGATGATCGACGAGGACTTCTGTCTCGCCCTCGAATACGGCATGCCCCCGACGGGCGGCATCGGCATCGGCATCGACCGGCTGGTCATGCTGTTGACAGACGCCGCGACGATCCGCGACGTGCTGCTCTTTCCGACCATGAAGCCGGTGAAGTAACCCGAGGATGTGCAACCAGTTGTTGCACGTCCTTTTTTACTCAAATTAATTCTGTTATACTTTATGAATACTTACTTTAGAGGGTAATATGGAAAAATCAGGCAAACGGATCGTCAGCATCAAAGTTGTCCTTTGCATTTTGGTCGTTTCATTTTTTTTCCTTTCCTTGTTGCCGCTCTTATATGTTGCGCGATATGATCTCCCGTTTGGCGACGATATGATGTTTTACAAAGAATCTGCGAAGACTTGGAACGAGACCGGCAATCTCGGTGCGGTTTTCCAAGTGGCGGTGGAAACAACGCGCTCGGGTTACGTAAACTGGCAGGGAACTTACTTTCCGATTTTTATGTTATGTTTCCAACCGGCCGTGTTTTCTCTGTCGCTATATTCTTTGACACCTTGGATTATGTTGCTTTTACTTATCGCTAGTTCGCTTTTTACTGGTTATGTCATATTAATCAGGTATTTACAACTGAATGCAATCGATTGGATATTGATCGTTTTTACCGCGCTTCTGTTTCAAATTCAATTATTGCCGGATATAAAAGAAGGATTTTTCTGGTATAATACCGCACTTCTTTACACGGCGTCCTATTGTTACGCTCTTTTCCTGGTTGGTTTTTTGATGCTTTCGCTTATTGTCAAATCCTCACTTGGTAGATTGGCTTCTTTGTTGGCTGCAGCGATATTTGTGGTGGCTGTGGCGGGCGGAGCGGTTTCTCTTATACTACCGATGCTCTTTTTAGTCCTATCCATATTCTTGCGCGACGTTGTTAAAAGGAATAAGCGCGGTATCATTTCGACGGGATTTATCTTGATCTTGATGATTGTTGGTTCAGTCATCAATCTTTCTGCGCCCGGAAATGCGATTCGCATTGCGTTTGAACATGATTATTACGGATCACATGGACTTAGCGCGTTGGATGCTATCATGCAATCAGTTATAAACGGTGCTCTATTTACCGCGAAGCATACGGATTTTGCTATGATTGTTTTTCTGGGGGTATGGATTGCTTCATTTCATCGATTGTTGAATAAAATGAAAATCAGGTTTTATCATCCGGCAATTGTTTTTATCCTCACATTTGGTTTGTTCTGCATGCAATTCACGCCGATGCTCTTTTCGCTGGCTTCCATCGGTCCTCCCAGAATCCAGAATGTTATCTTTTTCTCGCTGTACTGGTTCTGGGCAGGCAATGTGTTCAATACCGTTGGTTGGATTCATCAGAAAAAAAAGGTTTCCTTATATCTTCCATTGACGAACGATCCTATCGAAAAAGGAGTTTTGAATTGGAACGTGTTTGCACGCAAAGCAATATTGATATTGACCGTTTTCTTTTCGTTCTGCGCCTTTATACAAAGAGACGGCGGGCTATATGCGAATCCGTCAGTTCAAGCATTATCTGAGCTTCACAGTGGTATTTCGAAGGAACATTATGAACAAAGACTAGCTGAATTACAGGGCGACTCGATTAATGAAGTATCGGTAGAATCGAAGATTCTGCCGTAAAATGTATCCCAAGCGGGAGTGCGTAATACAAAGAAGGGGATCAGGTATGAGAAAAGAATTGACTTCGTCATCCGAGCGCGTTGCAGGGCTTGATCTACTCAAAGCGATCGCGATTCTGCTCGTGGTCTTCGTTCATAATAATGATATTTTCATCGACTTTCTATCCAAACCGGACGTCCTGACTTGGCTCAACTACGGATGCTATTCTCTGGTTGCCCTCTGCGTGCCGATCCTGTTTCTCGTCAACGGCGCGCTGGTCATGAACAAACCCTTCGACGCGAAACGGTTTTTCTTAAAAACGGTGAAGATCGCTGCTTTGACGGTGATTTGGGGAATTCTGACGCTCGCGGGTTTGATGCTGCTGTACGGGGATTCCTTCTCCGTCGGCGGATTTCTACGCGATCTGTGGTATTGGAAGCAGGATTATATCAATCATCTCTGGTTTTTGCAGACCTTGGTGATGATATACTTGTTCCTGATCGTGATTATACCCGCATGGCAGTCGAGAACGGGTGGATTTCGTTTCTTCCTGATCTCCCTGCTCGTGCTGACGGCGGGGAACGCGCTTCTTCTTGCCGGCGCGAATGTATTTCAGGCGCTTGCGAAAGTTGAAGTCATACAAGGGCAGTTCAACTTCTTCAACCAGTTCAATCCGTTTACCGGTTCTTTCGGATACTCGTTTGCCTACGTAATTCTCGGCGGCTGGGCGTTCGCCGAGCGCGCCCGCTTTGATTCCGTGCGATGGAGACGGATTGCACTGATTGGATTCTGTATATCAATGCTGCTGCTTATCGGTTATGGCGTGCTTCTAAGCTATGAAGCCGGTACGCGCTATATTTTCGGAACATGGGACTACGGTTCAATCTTCGTCTTTATCGCGACATTCTGTCTTTTTATTCTGTCGTTGGAATATTCGGGCGGTGGCTGGCTCGGCCGTGTTTTGGCACTGGTTGGAAAAAACACGATGACGATCTATCTGCTGCACCGGTTCGTAAGCTTTTTCATCTGGCGGTATCTGTATGGCATCTCGCATCTGTTTGTCTTCGGAATCGCTGTCTCTATGGTAACGGTCCTTCTTTGTGCACTGCTTGGAGAGGTGTTCCGAAAAATTCCGGGTGTCCGCTGGCTGTTCTCCATTTAACGGAAAGAAACGTCAAGCCGATCAGCAAAAGAACCGCCTTTTGATAAGGGCGGTTTTCGTATTTTTGTTCATTTGCTGAATTCGAATCATAATTTTTAAAAACGAGAGATAACAGGACTTTTGAAACAAAAAACGAGAATATTTTTAAATAAACGATCAAAAATGTAAAATTTGAAAGATAATGACGAATATCGACTGTGACCGCTCTTTGTCTTGCCTTCGCAAGATTGCTATACTAATCAAGCTGTCGCGCGGAGCGGGGCGGCGGGCGGAAGGGGCCGAGAGGTTTCAAAAGCCCAGGAGCACCTTGAAAACTATATAGTGCAGGAAACAAAAACAAGCCAGTAATTCTG
>JAEWUO010000007.1 GCA_023459335.1 Bacillota bacterium | reverse complement strand
ATAGTTTGTTCTCCAATGATTACCACCTCCATTACAAGTATTATATCAGTTATTTCAAGAAAAAAGGCTCTCCATTTCTGAAGAGTCTCTCTTTGGTGCAGGAAACAGGACTTGAACCTGCATGAGTGTGACCTCACACGGACCTGAACCGTGCGCGTCTGCCAATTCCGCCATTCCTGCAAGAATAATTGGTGGATGGGGATGGATTCGAACCATCGTAGTCTGTGACAACGGATTTACAGTCCGCTCCCTTTGGCCGCTCGGGAACCCATCCACGTAGTGTGGTGGAACATCTGATGAAATTTTCAAGGATTCTGTTGGAGCTGGTGATGGGACTCGAACCCGCAACCTGCTGATTACAAATCAGCTGCTCTGCCAATTGAGCTACACCAGCCAGCAAAACTGGTGCCTCAGAGTGGACTTGAACCACCGACACAGGGATTTTCAGTCCCTTGCTCTACCAGCTGAGCTACCGAGGCAAGAAAATGGCGACCCGGAGGGGGCTCGAACCCCTGACCTCCAGCGTGACAGGCTGGCGTACTAACCAACTGTACTACCGGGCCAAAGCGTTTTGCCAAACGGGGGGAGCGAAGTGGTGGGCCTTCAGGGACTCGAACCCCGGACCAACCGGTTATGAGCCGGCCGCTCTAACCAACTGAGCTAAAGGCCCAAGTCCTGACGAAGAAGAAAAATTGGTGACCCCGAGGAGACTCGAACTCCTGTTACCGCCGTGAAAGGGCGGTGTCTTAGACCGCTTGACCACGGGGCCACTACTGGTCGGGGTGAAAGGATTTGAACCTTCGGCCCCATGCTCCCAAAGCACGTGCGCTACCGGACTGCGCTACACCCCGAAGATGGCACGCACCGCTTTCGCGACTTTCATAATATACAACACGGGCATAAAAATGTCAACACGGAAAACACAAAAACCTTACATTCGGGTTGACAATCCATGCTATAATAAAATTCAGCTTGTATGGGGAATAGGAACATGGAATCAGTAAAACCAAGTGGCGAATCCAGCCGGTTCAGCGGCGGCGCATATTATATAGAAACTTTCGGCTGCCAGATGAACGTTCGGGACAGCGAAACCGCGGCGGGGCTTTTGGAGTCCCTCGGTTTTTCACACGCGGAGGACAAGGAGAACGCCGATTTGATCCTCTTTAACACCTGCTGCGTACGCGACCACGCGGAGAAGCGTGTTTTCGGTAACATCGGCGCCATGAAGGAACTCAAGGACGAGAAACCGAACCTGATCCTCGGCGTATTCGGCTGCATGATGCAGCAGGAAGAGGTTGCACAGAAATTATATAAACGTTTCCCGTTTGTGGATATCGTTTTCGGCACGAACCTGCTCTCTCGACTGCCCGCGTTCGTTGAGAACGCGCAATCCGGCGCACGAACGCTCGCGGTGGAGGAAGACAACATCCAGATCGAAGACGGACTGCCGAGCATTCGCACGGGAAAGATCAACGCGTTCGTCAACATCAATTACGGCTGCGACAACTTCTGCACTTACTGCATCGTGCCCTACGTACGCGGCAGGGAACGCTCCAGAGAACCGCAGGCCGTTCTGGAAGAAACGCGCAGGCTGGTGAACGAAGGATACAGCGAAATTACGCTTCTGGGCCAAAACGTCAACTCTTACGGGAAAGATCTGGAAGACGCGTCGTTTGCAAAGCTGTTATCGCTCGTTTCTTCCGTGGAAGGGATCCAGCGTATCCGGTTCATGACCTCGCATCCGAAGGATTTAAGTTCCGAGATGATCAATGCGATGGCAGCGCTGCCAAACGTCTGCCACCATGTACATCTGCCGATGCAGAGCGGCTCGAACGGGATACTCAAACGCATGAACCGCGGTTATACGCGGGAACGGTATCTCGAGATTGTGAAGGACCTGAGGCGCGCGATGGACGACGTGGAGATTACCACCGATATCATCGTCGGTTTTCCGGGTGAAACGGAAGAGGATTTTTCGCAGACGCTTGATTTAGTGGAAAAAGCGGGGTTTGCCTCCGCATTCACATTTAAGTATTCACCCCGCAAGGGGACGCGCGCCGCGATAATGCCGGATCAGGTGCCGGAAGCGGTCAAACGTGAACGTCTGCACCGGCTCAACGAGCTGCAAGAAAAAAAATCCCGCGAGAACAACGAAAGGTACGTCGGCCGTGTCGGAATCGTACACGTAGAAGACTGCGACACGCGCGGCGAGCCCGTTTGCTACGGAAAATGCTCCAATTTCAAGATGGTGTATTTTGCGGGTTCTCCCGATCTGATCGGGCAATATATTCCCGTGCGCATGACAAGTGTGCGGAAGAACTCATTATTCGGAATAGTGGAGGGACACCTTTTATGATAGAACTGGCAAGAGAACTGGGGCTGGCGCTTGCCAACTCCGCGGAATTCATCCGTATGAAACAAGCGCAGAGCGGCTTTGAACAGAACGAAGCCGTCGCCTTGCTCCTGAAGGAACTCAACGAGAAGCGCGAACGTCTGCTCGCGATCCTCTCGGATGACGACGAAGACGACATGGGCGCGGTCTCGCTCACGAACGACATCGACCGTCTCGAAGAACAGCTCAAAGAGAGCCCTCTCTACGGCGAGCTGCTGGCAGCGCAGACCGCATTTTCTGCGGTACTCACCGCGGTGAACGACGAAATCAACGCCTGTATCGGCGCGGAAACCAGCACGGAGGGCTGCGACGGGGACTGCGGAAGCTGCGGCGGCTGCAAACACTGAGGCCGGAGGAACGAATGCCAGCTTCGATGACGCCGATGATGCGGCAATATCTTGAACTGAAAGAGAAGTACAGCGACTGTCTGCTGTTTTTCCGTCTCGGCGATTTTTACGAGATGTTTTTTGATGACGCGAAAACGGCGGCAAAGGAACTCGACCTTGTGCTCACGGGCCGGGACTGCGGGTTGAGTGAGCGCGCGCCGATGTGCGGCGTTCCCTATCATGCAGTGGATAATTACATCGCCAAGCTCATCGAAAAGGGATATAAAGTCGCCGTCTGCGAGCAAATGGAAGACCCCGCGCTCGCAAAGGGGCTTGTGGAACGAGACGTCATCCGCATCATCACACCGGGAACGGTCATCGAAGAGCGTATGCTCGAAGAGGGGCAGAACAGCTATATCGCGGCGATCGCGCTGGGGGACAACGCGATCGGGTTGTCATACGCGGACGTTTCCACCGGCGAATTCTACATGCTCCAGCTGAGCGGAAAGCAGCCGTCTGTATCGCTGCTGGACGAACTGGAACGAATTCGCCCGCGAGAAATCATCGCGGAACCGTCGCTGTTTTTACAGCAGATGCTCGCGCGGCAGATTTCGGCTACTTATTATTTGGAACAATATGGCGCGAACGCATTTTTGCCGGAGAGCGCAAGAGACATTCTAAAACGTCATTTTAAAGTCGGTTCGCTATCCGGATTCGGCGCGGACGACGCGCCATACGCGCTCTGCGCCGCAGGCGCGCTGATGCGTTATCTCGACGAAACGCAGAAGAACGCGCTCTCGCATATCGGCGGGATGCGGCTGCTAAACCGCAGCAGCTATATGGTGCTGGACGCTACGACGCGAAGAAACCTCGAACTTACTCAGCCGCTCCGTTTCGGAGGAAACAAAAAAAACACGTTGATCCACTTGCTGGACCACGCGAAGACCGGCATGGGCGGTCGCATGCTCCGGGACTGGATCGATAGGCCGCTTCAGTCGATCGAAGAAATCGAGCGCAGACTCGACGCGGTTGGAGAACTGAAAGATAACCTGACCCAGCGCAGGCAATTACAGGAAATGTTGCAGGGTATGTACGATATCGAACGTCTCTGCAGCAAGATCGTTTACGGTACCGTAAACGCGCGGGACTGCATCGCGCTGATACAGACGCTCGAACGCGTTCCGCTGATCAAGGAAACGCTGCACGCAAACGAGAGCGAAGCGCTTACGGATATCTCGCGCGGACTCGACGAAATGGAGGACGTATTAAACCTTCTCCTGCGCGCGATTACGGACGAGCCGCCCGCGAACCTGAAAGAAGGCGGGTTCATCCGTTCCGGCTACAACGCCGAGGTGGACGAGCTAAGAGGCATCGCGGAGCACTCGCAGGCATGGCTCGAGCAATTCGAAGCGAACGAGCGCGAAAGCACGAAGATCAAATCTTTGCGCGTGAGCTACAACCGCGTATTCGGGTATTATATCGAAGTGACGAAATCATACCTTTCGCAGGTGCCGTATGGTTACGAACGCAAGCAGACACTCGCCAACGCGGAGCGGTTCGTTACTCCGGAATTGAAGGAAATGGAGCAGAAGATCCTCGGCGCGAACGACCGGCTCGTCGCGCTGGAGGCGGAGCTCTTTGCTCAGATCCGCGGCGTGCTCGTCGGCTGTACGGAACGGCTTCAATTCAACGGCGGATTGATTGCCGAGCTGGACGTATACGTATCTCTTTCGGAAGCCGCGGCAAACTTCTCGTACTGCCGACCGAAATGGAACCGTCAGGGAACGATCAAAATCATCAATGGCCGGCATCCCGTAATCGAACGTGCGATAAAGGAACCGTTTATCCCGAACGACGTACTGTTAAACCGCGCGGACGACCGTCTTTTGATCATTACGGGGCCGAACATGGCAGGCAAGAGCACCTACATGCGTCAGACCGCACTGATTGCGCTCATGGCGCATATCGGCTCGTTTGTGCCCGCAACCGAATCGGATCTGTCTATCGTGGATCGTATCTTCACGAGGATCGGCGCGAGCGACGATCTCTCCTCGGGACAGAGCACATTTATGGTGGAGATGAGCGAGGTCGCGAACATCCTGCACAACGCGAGCGAAAACAGCCTGCTCATCCTCGATGAAATCGGGCGCGGAACGAGCACGTTCGATGGGCTTAGCATCGCGTGGTCTGTGCTGGAATACATCGCGGACGCGAAGCGATGCGGCGCGAAGGCGCTCTTCGCGACTCATTACCACGAACTGACAGAACTGGAAGGCGAGCTTTCGGGTGTAAAAAATTTCCGTGTGACCGTCCGTGAGATCGGTGAGGACATCGTATTCCTCCGGAAGATTGTGCGCGGCGGCGCGGATCGAAGCTTCGGCATTCAGGTGGCGCGGCTGGCGGGTCTGCCGGAAGCAGTGCTCGCGCGCGCAAAGGAAATCTTGGAGAAGCTGGAGTCGGCGGATATCGCGGCAAAGCGCGAACCCGCGAAGATCGAGACCGCCGTGCAGCCATCATTGCTGGACGAGAGCAGGGAGGAAAGCGCGCTGCGCATCCTGCGCGAACTGGACGTTAACCACTTAACACCGCTCGAGGCGCTCAATCAGCTCTTTGCTTTAAGCGCCATGCTCAAGTAGAAATTTGGAGATGCGTATGCCAAAGATTCACGTATTGACGCCGAGAATCGCAAACCAGATCGCAGCCGGCGAAGTCGTTGAGCGGCCAAGTTCCGTCGTTAAGGAGCTCGTCGAAAACGCAATCGACGCGGGTGCGGCTGCGGTTACGATTGAGATCGAAAACGGCGGGTTGGATCTGATCCGGGTGACCGACAATGGCGCCGGCATTGCGGACGAAGATTGCGAGACCGCATTTTTAAGGCATGCGACGAGTAAAATCTCCACGTCGAACGATCTTTTTGCGATCCGTTCGCTGGGCTTCCGCGGAGAGGCGCTTGCCTCCATCGCGGCGGTTTCGCGCGTCGCGCTCCAAACGCAGACAGAAGCGGACGAACTCGGCACGCTGATCCGCTACGAAGGCGGTGAACTGACAGAGCATAAGCGCACCGCAGGAACGCGGGGTACCAGCGTAGAAGTGCGGGACCTTTTTTATAACGTGCCAGCGCGGCTGAAATTCGTGAAGAGCGCGCGCGCGGAAAGCGCGGCCATCGGGGATTACGCCGCACGGCTGATTCTCTCCGCGCCGCAGATTGCGGTGCACTATGTCAGCGGCGGGAAAACCGTATACCGCTCCGAGGGAAACGGGAATGCGAAAGATGCGCTTTTATGCGTTTACGGCATAAGCTACGCTCGTCAAATCTGCCCGGTGACGTTTGACGACGGGTACTTGAAGATTACGGGCTTTGCCGGCGTACCGGACCTTGCGCGCGCAAATCGATCCGGGCAGACTTTCCTGCTCAACGGACGAATCATCCGCTCCAACGCGCTGAGTAACGCGCTCTCTCGATCGTTCGACACGCGTGTGCTGATCGGACGCTTTCCATTCGCGGTGCTGCATCTGAGCATCGCTTATGGCGAAGTGGACGTCAACGTGCATCCCGCGAAACTTGAGGTGCGCTTTACGGATGAACAGCGCGTGTCGCGCAGCGTCGTCGCCGCGTGCTCCGAGGCGCTGATTCGCAGCTTTGTGCCCACGATTGCACAGACGCAGGAAGAAACAGGCGAAAATCAGGGGAACGCGTTTGAACGCCAGAACGAACCGGAGCATGTCGACCTGCGCGCGCCGCTGAAGCCGTCGGGCGTTTCCTTGCGCGAAGGCGGATATTCGGGGAGCATCCGCGTGCCGTCGTTTCATATACCGAGCAGGGAGACGGAGAGCCGTCCGGAACGCGAACCTGTATTTTTATCAAATTCAAACGATCCGCTGTCCGAACCATATCACGTGATCGGCTGTGCGTTCGATTCATATTGGTATATCCAGCAGGGTGAAAACGTATACTGCATCGACCAGCACGCGGCGCACGAGAGGCTGCTCTACGATGCTCTCATGGAACAAAGCGCCGCCGTCGTTTCGCAGACGTTGTTTCTGCCGCAGGACGTAAGGCTGCTTCCATCCGAGGCGCACGCGTTTCTGACGAACAAGAGCAAACTGGAACGTTTCGGATTTGTCTTTTCGGACGCGGGGGAGACGAGCGTTACACTGCTCGCCGTGCCGCAGGTTAACGGCAGAGCATTGAAGGCGGAGTTTCTGCACGATGTGCTCGAATTTATTTCTGGTTCCGACGCGGCGCGGCCGAACGACTGGTTTCGGGACGCAATCGCGCAATCCGCCTGTAAGCACGCGGTGAAAGCGGGGGAACGACTGACACAAAGCGAAATCGAACGGCTGCTGAGCCGGCTGAAAGAGCGGGAAACGCTTTTAACGTGTCCGCACGGACGGCCCGTCGCGGTACGCTTTACCAGGACGGACATCGAGAAGATGTTCAAGCGCGTGCTGTAATTCAAATGGAAAATAAATCAAAACGTCAGAGGATCGTCTGCATCGTCGGCCCAACCGCATGTCACAAAACAGAGTGTTCGATTGAGCTTGCAAAGCGTGTTTCCGGCGAGATCGTCTCCGCCGATTCCGTGCAGGTATAT
This sequence comes from Bacillota bacterium, assembly GCA_023459335.1. Classification (GTDB taxonomy): domain Bacteria; phylum Bacillota; class Clostridia; order Christensenellales; family CAG-138; genus UBA7703. Next base: position 133,805 of record JAEWUO010000007.1, on the reverse strand, counting down.
TACGGCATGGACATCGGTTCCGCCAAACCGGCAACGGAGGAACAGCAGGGGATTCCGCATCACATGATCGACTGTCTGCCGATCGACGCATCGGACTGTTCCGTCTCCCTTTTTCGGGATATGGCGTCAAAGGCAATCGGCGGGATCGTATCCCGCAATCATACGCCGATTATTGTCGGAGGCAGCGGACTTTATGTCAATGCGCTGACGTATCCGCTTGGATTCGCAATCCCGCGCGACGATACGGTACGGGAGCGGGTTTCCAAAGAGTACGACGAAAACCCAGGCGCGGCTTATGCGCGGCTGACGAAAATCGATCCCGATACGGCGATACGCCTGCATCCGAACGATCGAAAACGTATTGTCCGCGCGCTGGAAGTTTTCGGCTGCTCCGGACGGCCGATCAGCGCGTTCGGCGGCGACTTTCACAACAGCGCGGAACGCGAGGCGCCTTTTTTCCCTCTGATGATCGGTCTGTATATGGATCGGGAACAACTATATAAACGGATCGATCTGCGCGTAGAACGTATGATTCAAGCAGGTTTGGAACAGGAAGCGAGGCGCATTTACGACGCGGGCTACAACCGAATGCTGCCCGCGATGCGTTCCATCGGATACCAGCAGCTATTTTCGTATTTTGACGGGTTAGCGACGTATGAGGACACCATAGAGCAGATCAAACGCGATACGCGAAGATTTGCCAAGCGGCAGATGACGTGGTTCCGGCGCGATCTGCGCATCCGCTGGCACGACGTGACAAACTGGGAAAAGACAAAAGACGCATTGATCGCAGAACTGTCCGAAGAGACATTGGACTGGATGAAAGGATAAACGGATGATCGAAATTTCCGACCGCGCTCGGGAGCTGGTATGGGACGCGGAACGTTATTTAGAAGATGTCTTTCGCCGAGTGGACGCGGTAGAAATGGCGAACCAGCAGCGCGTGCTGGAGGCGTTCTGGAGCGAGCGTGTGAGCGCGCGGCACTTTTCGCCGACCAGCGGATACGGGTACGACGACATCGGACGCGATACGCTGGAGCGCGTGTTCGCGCGCGCCATGCAGGCGGAGAAAGCGCTCGTGCGAGCGCAGTTTGTCAACGGAACGCACGCGATTTTTACCGCGCTGGCGGGTCTCGTCGAGCCGGGGGATTGCATTCTGTCGATAACAGGCGAACCATACGATACGCTGCTGGAAGCGATCGGAACGCGCGGAAGCGCGCCGAACTCGCTGAAGCGTATGGGCGTTACGTTCCGTTCGATTGCTCTGACGGAATCGGGCGAGATCGACCTGGACGCGATCAAAAAGGCAAACGCGGCGGACGTCCGCATCATCTACGCGCAGCGCTCGCGTGGTTACGCCTGGCGCGAAGCGCTCACGATGACGAAGATGAAGGAAGCGTTCGATCTCATCAGGGAATGTTATCCTGCGGCCGCGATATTGGTCGACAACTGCTATGGAGAATTCGTCGAGACGAGCGAACCTGTCATGCAGGGCGCGGACCTCATCGCAGGATCGCTGATCAAAAACCCCGGCGGAGGACTTGCGCCGACGGGCGGTTATGTCGCGGGTAAAGCGGAATTAATCGACCGCGTCGCCCAGCGCTTGACCGTGCCGGGCATGGGGGCGGAGGTCGGCTCTTATGCAGGCGACTACCGGTTGTTTTATCAGGGATTGTTTCTGGCGCCGCATGTGACGGCGCAGTGTGTAAAAGGCGCGGCACTCTTTGCGCGCGTGTTCGAGAAGATGAATCTTTTAACCATGCCGCTGTGCGATGCGCTAAGATCTGATATTATACAGGCCGTGCGTTTTCCGGACGCCGCTTCGCTCGTGGCGTTCTGCCGGAGTATCCAAAAAGCGGCCCCGGTTGACAGCTTTGTGTCTCCGGAGCCGTGGGATATGCCGGGTTATGAAGATCAGGTCGTTATGGCAGCCGGTACGTTTGTACAGGGGGCGACCACCGAGCTCAGCGCGGACGGGCCGATCCGTGAACCCTATACGGCCTATCTGCAGGGCGCGCTGACGTATGCGCACGCGCGGATTGCCTGTATGCTCGCCTGCGACGAGCTGATCCTGCAGGGATTCTAAATCGAACGCAAAAGACCGATCACCTTGCCGGAGATTTCGACCTCGTCGAAGGGAACGTAGATCGGATCGAACAACTCGTTTTCCGGCTGCAGGCGGATACGTTCCTTTTCGCGGTAAAAACGTTTCACCGTAGCGCTCTCTCCGCTGACGCGTGCGACGACGATGTCGCCGTTGACGCACGTGCAGTTGTGATTGACCACGAGGATGTCCCCGTCGCGGATTCCCGCGTCCCGCATGCTCTCGCCGTCGACGCGGAGCATGTAGACTTCCTCCGGTTCCTTTCCGTGCATAAGCACGTCCGGCAGGGGAAACGCGTCTTCGATATTTTCCGCCGCGAGCATCGGAATGCCGGCGGCGACACGACCGACCAGCGGCACGGCGTACGGTTTTTGCTCGGCGCGATCCGGAAGCCGCTCGGTATTAACGAATACGGCGCGCTGCTTGGAAGGATCGCGCGTGATGAGCCCCTTCTTCTCAAGGTTGCGCAGGTGCGTGTGCACCGTCGCAGTCGACTTGAGGCCGACCGCCGCGCAGATTTCTCGTACCGAAGGTGGATAAGCGTGTTCTTCGGTAAACGAAATCATATAATCGAGAATCACCTGCTGTGGATCGGTAAGCTTTTTCATATCCGCACCGAAACCTCCGTTCGCCTTAATTCGCTTGACTTTACAGTGATTCTAACATATACTTCATAATATTGCAAACATATGTTCGGAAGAATGGTGATTTTTAATGAAACGCTGCGTTTTACACGCTGATAAGGTTTGTAACGATTGCGGCGAGTGCGACGACCGCTGCGAACTCGATCCGCAAAAAGTATGCGACAATTGTTTTCGCTGTTTGGACGAGAATGCTAAGCCTTTTGCACAAATTCCGATTTCCGGCGTGTTCTTTGATAACGACTTCAGCCCGGAACGGATCTGGGACGAAGCGGATATTCCTGACGAAGGGTATATGATCGATTCGGACGAGAGCTGGAAGGACGGGCCTCTTTTTCACATTCGAACACTGCCGATGACCTATGGTACACGCGTCCGCCGCAGCCATTCAAGACATCATTGATCAGTCGTCACGGAGTTTGATCTTTTTTGCGGCAATCCGCTTATGTTCCTCGCTTGAGGCTGCGTAATGTTTACGGGTCGTATTGACGTCCTTGTGCCCAAGCACATCCGCGACGAGATAAATATCTTCGGTTTCATGATACAGCATCGTGCCATAGGTACTCCGCAGCTTATGCGGCGTGATCTTCTTCAGGGGAGCTGCGATCTTCGCGTATTTCTTAACCAGATTTTCCACAGCGCGCACCGTGATACGTCGCATCTGTATGGAGAGAAACAGCGCCCGCTGATGCCCCTCCAACGGCGACTGCTTTTCACGCCAGGCATAATATTCGGCAAGCGCGCGGTGCACCTCCTCGCCGAAATTCAGGATATCCTCGCTGCCGCCTTTACGGGTAACGACAAACGCGCCGTTCTCAAAATCCACGTCGCCCAGATCGATCCCTACGAGCTCGCTGATACGGATGCCCGTACCGAGGAAGAGCGTAAGGATCGCGACGTCCCGAATCCTTGTTACATTGTGATACTGTTTCTGCCGGTCGCTGAGCCCTTCGCCGTTTTCTGCCATATCCAGAAGGTCGGCAACCTCGTTCGGTTCCAAGCGGATAATCGCTTTTTCATAGAGCTTGGGGATGTCGACCAGCGCCGCGACGTTGGTCGGCAAATATTCCTGTTTATGAAGGTATTTGAAAAACGAGCGCAGAGAGGAAAGCTTTCTCGCTTTCGCGCGCTCCTGATTGACACGCTCACGTTCGCCTTTCTGATAGTACGAAACTTCGTTCAGATACAGTTCGATATGATACGCCTGGATTTTTTCCAGATCGGCTGCAGTGAGGGAGGGGGTATCCTTTCCGAAAAAGAGATTCTCCTGCTGCGCGGCAAACTGAAAGAAACCGCGCAGATCGATCGCGTACGCATACCTCGTCAACACAGAAGTCTGGCTGTCGATTGCTCGGAAAAATGATCCGCACAGCGCTGGAAGCTCCGTCAGCAGCGCGCGGATTTTGAGTGTATAGTCTTTGTGCTGTTCGGCGTGATAGGAGTTGGACACGCAAGCCGCCTCGAATCCGTTAGAAACTTATGATTTCATTCTATCACAACTATTCGTTAAAGACAAGTTTAACGAATAGTTAGAGGTAAAAATTCACAAAATCATGCGTTTTGAGATTGTTCCGCTGTGAACTGCCGGATTGCGAGGCGTGCAAGCTCGTCACAGCGGTTATTATACGGATTGTCAGAATGGCCCTTAACCTTAACGAATTCATATGTGTGCAGCTTCAGCGCCATAAGCAGCGCACGCCAGAGATCCTGATTTTCCACGTCGCGTTTTGACGCGGTTTTCCATCCGTTCATAAGCCAGTTATCGAGCCAGCATAAATGAAACGCGTTGCAGACATATGCGCTGTCCGTATGAATCGTGACTTCGCACGGCGCATTCAGCGCGTTCAGCGCCTCAATGACCGCGCGAAGTTCCATGCGGTTATTCGTTGTATCCTGTTCATAACCGGACAGTTCTTTTTTATGATGCTGATACATCAATATCGCGCCCCAGCCGCCCGGACCCGGATTGCCGGAACACGCGCCGTCCGTATAGATCGTGACTTTCTTCTTCATGCAGGCTCGTTCTAAATTATATATTATATATTATTTGCTAAGTTTTTCCGATTTTTCGCGGCAGGCGTCCACTGCGGCAATCACTGCCGCGCGCAGGCCTTTTTGTTCCAGCACCGCGACGGCATCAATCGTCGTTCCGCCCGGAGAACAAACCCTGTCCTTGAGTTCCCCCGGGTGCACACCCGTTTCAGAGACCATCATGGCGGCTCCCTTCACCGTCTGCGCGGCGAGCTTGAGCGCAGTAGCGCGCGGAAGCCCCGCTTTTACTCCGCCGTCCGCCAGCGCTTCGATGAAGAGATAGACATAAGCGGGGCCGCTGCCGCTGACGGCGGTCACTGCGTCCATCAGCTTGGGTTCGACGGTGATCACGTCTCCGACCGAGCCGAACAATTTTTCCGCAAAAACGCGTTCATCTTTTGTCAGAGAGTCTCCGGATTCAAACACGATCATCCCTTCGCCGACCATCGCGGGCGTATTCGGCATCACGCGCAGGATTCGCGCGGTCTTGGGCAGCGCGCTTTTCAGCCGCTCCCCTCCCCACCCCGCGGCGATTGAGACGACGGCTTTATTGGAAAAGCGGTCGAATTGTTCTGTAAATAAATGCGTACATACGTTTGGTTTCAGCGCGACAATAAGCATGTTGCAGCCGTCGATCAGCGATTCCAGCGAAGACGCGATCGTCACGCCGAAATCTCTTTCCAAAGCACGGCATTTCTCCGTATCCAGATCGAAAACGGCAGTTTCCGCGCCGGATGCGTAACCGCTTCCGAGGTATCCGCGCAGGATAGCCTCTCCCATATTCCCGGCGCCTATGACGCCGAGACGAATCGCGTTTGCTTGCATACGCTTCTCCTTTGCCGCGATGTTGCTTTTCTTTCTGATTATAACAGACTTTCCAGCCGCTCGCGGAGTTTATTACGCATTTCTTCCGCCGTCATCAGTTTCGCCTTTTCTTCGTCCACAACACTCTGCGGCGCTTTGGCGAGAAACCCCGCGTTGTTCAGCTTGGCCTGAGCGCGCGCGATATCCGCGTCCGCTTTCTCGATTTCTTTCTGTATGCGCGACTTTTCCTTCTCCGGATCGATCAGCGACGATAGCGGAACGACCGCCTGCACGCCTTCGCAGACAATGTGTACGTCGTTTTTCGGGATCTCCCCCGCCGCCGTGGAAACGGAAACGTGCTCAGCGCCTGCGAGTTTCACCAGATAACCCGACATGGCCGCGTAAGCCGCCGCGTCTTTTTCCTCCGCGATCAGGCGAATGTCTATGCGCTGCACCGGCGGCACCTTCATCTCCGCTCGCACGTTGCGAATCGAGCGGACGAGTTCCATCATCCGTGCCATGCGAGCACAGTCGTCTTCGTACGCGTTAAAGCGTTCGTCCGGTTTCGGCCAGCTCGAGAGCATGATGGTCGGTTCGTCCGAAAGCTTCAGGAAAATTTCCTCCGTGATGAACGGCATAAACGGGTGAAGCAGCTTCAGGCTCGTTTTCAGCACATGGATCAGCACGGCGCTCACGGCGGCCTTTTCGCCCGCATCTTCGCCATAGAGCCTCGACTTTGCGATCTCGATATACCAGTCGCAGTATTCCGACCAGATGAAGTCGTATACCTTCTGCACGGCGAGGTTCAGGTCGTATTCGTCGAGATTCTTCGTTACATCCGCGATGATCGCGTTGAGACGGCTGAGAATCCATTTATCGGCGATCTCCAGCTTGCGTTCATCCGGCAGCTCAGCGGAAGATTCTTCCGTTCCCATCAGGACGAAACGAGCGGCATTGTAGACTTTATTACAGAAGTTGCGTGCGGATTCCACTTTTTCCCAGTAAAAGCGCATATCGTTGCCCGCGGAAGTGCCGGTGAGCAGCGAAAAGCGGAGCGAGTCCGCGCCGTGCTTCTCGATGACGTCGAGAGGATCGATGCCGTTGCCGAGGGATTTGCTCATCTTGCGGCCCTGGCTGTCCCGCATGATGCCGTGCACGTATACGGTGTCAAACGGACGCTCATGCATAACTTCGTAACCGAACACGATCATGCGCGCGACCCAGAAAAAGATGATATCATAGCCGGTCACCAGCGTGTTTGTCGGGTAAAAATACTGCAGCTCATCCGTGTTGTTCGGGTAACCAAGCGTTGAGAACGGCCACATGCCGGAGCTGAACCAGGTATCCAGCACGTCTTCGTCCTGCCGCACCGGCCCGCCGCAGTCGGGGCACGATTCGGGCGCTTCTTCGGAAACGACCATCTTTCCGCAGGCGTCACAGTAATAGGCCGGAATACGGTGTCCCCACCAGAGCTGACGGGAAATGCACCAGTCACGGATATTGTCCATCCAGTTGAAATATGTCTTTTCAAACCGTTCCGGCACGAACTTTACTTCGCCGTTTTTCACCGCTTCGATCGCGGGTGCGGCGAGCGGTTTCATCTCCACGAACCACTGCTTGGATACGATAGGTTCAATGGTCGTATGGCAGCGGTAGCAGGTTCCGACATTGTGCGAGTACGGTTCAATCTTGACCAGATTCCCGCTTTCTTCCAGTTCTTTTACGATCGCCTCGCGGCATTCGTAGCGCTCCATGCCGACGAACTTCCCGCCGTTTTCGTTGATATAACCCGCATCCGTATACACGCGCAGCACGGGAAGACCCTGCCGTTGGGCGACCTCGAAATCGTTTGGGTCATGTGCGGGCGTGATCTTCACGGCGCCCGTGCCGAACTCCATCTCGCAGTATTCGTCGCCAACGATCGGGATTTCGCGTCCCACGGCGGGGATGATCACGGTCTTTCCGATCAGATTCTGATAACGTTTATCCTTGGGATTTACTGCAACGCCCGTGTCGCCCAGCATGGTTTCCGGGCGCGTGGTGGCGACAGTGATGGAGTAGCTTTTATCCGGCGCGTCGTAACGCACATGCCAAAGATGGCTGTGCTGCTCTTCGTATTCCACCTCCGCGTCCGAAAGAGCGGTCTTGCAGTCCGGGCACCAGTTGATGATACGGTCGCCCCGGTAGATCAGGCCCTTATTATAGAGGCTCACAAACACTTTGATCACCGCGCGGTTGCAGCCCTCGTCCATGGTGAACCGTTCACGCACCCAATCGCAGGACGAGCCGAGATAACGGAGTTGCTTGACGATCGTAGAGCCGTATTCTTCCCGCCAGGCCCATGCGCGTTTTAAGAAGCCTTCGCGGCCGATGTCCTTCTTCGTGATGCCTTCCCTTGCCATCTGCTCGACGATCTTCACCTCAGTCGCGATGGAGGCGTGATCGGTCCCCGGCATCCAGAGCGTTTCGTAACCGCTCATGCGCTTGTAGCGGATCAGCACATCCTGCAGCGTCTCGTCGATTGCGTGGCCCATATGCAGCCTGCCCGTGATGTTGGGAGGCGGAATTACGATGGTGTACGGCGGTTTTCCGGTGTTCGGACGTGCGTGAAAATACCCGTGTTCTTCCCAGGTTTTATAGAGTGCGGACTCCACGCGCGCGTGGTCGTATGTTTTTTCCATTTCGGGGCGCATGTTTCTTCTTCCTGCCTTCCGGTGCGGTTTTATCATAACAAAAGTCCGCTTCGCCAAAGGACGAAGCGGACGCTCGCGGTACCACCTTTGTTGAACGCACAGCGCAGTACGCGGCGCGTTCCTCTTAAATTTCCCTAACGCGGAATCGACGGGAAACGCTGATTTATCTCACGTTTCCGGCTCCGATGCGACCTTCCGCTCTCTTCCGCCGACCGTCTTTCAGCTCTCAGACAGTCTCTCTGTTGCGGCGAACGCGCGTACTCCTCATCTTCTCGGCCTGCATATTCAACTTACGTCAGTCTAGCGGAATCCGCCGGTTTTGTCAAGCGTTTACGCCGCGTCCTGTAAAACGCTGTCTGCCCAGATGTCCATCTGCTCCTTGATCAGGTCAAAATTGCCGGGGCCGAGATTTAAATAAGTTTTTAAAAACTCATTCATATGGAAACTGCCTCCCAGATCGCTCATTTCACTGCGGTATAGTTGGGCAAGCTGCGCGTAACCGATTGCATATTCAAAGAAATAATACGGCTGATCGATTACCATTTTATAATAATCTGACGCAACTTCATCACCGTTCAGGCCGAGACCGGTGATATAAGATTCGATCGCCTTTTCGGAATAGCCATAATAGTTGACCAGAATGCTGACGATCGCCGGGAGGATTGAATTCGAATAGATGCCGTATTCAAACAGATATCGCACATAGTCTTCATCATATTGCTTCTGATATTCCGTAACCAGAAACTCCGCAAACTGCGCCCAGCCTTCCGCATATGCGCCGAAATTTGCCGTGCGCTGCATTAAGCCTACGTTGTCTAGGCCACGCTGATACACATATTGATACATATGCCCAGGATACCCTTCGTGCGCGAGTGTCAATAGCAGCGTCGGGTCTTCCGTCTCGGTATTGATGTAGATCGTGTTTTGTTTCCAGTCGTCCAGCGCGGGAATGACATAGGCCGCCGGAGAGAATTGATCCTGCAGTTCTTCAGGAACCGTAACGATCGACAGCGTATGTTCCGGAAGCTCCGGCAAAATCGATGAAATTACGCTTTGCAGATAATCAAGGTCTGTCTGCGTGTTTCCGCTGGATACGCCGTTCGGCAGGCTCTGACCCATATCACGGATGTTGGGGCGGTAGATTTCGATACCGACCGAATCGTACAGCAGATAATTCAGTTCCGCTTTGAGCATTTCGAGCGTTTCCTCCGCGCTCAGGGAATTGCACCCCGCGTCCTGCATGCTGTATTCAAAGTAGCGTTTTTCAATCTCGGAATGTGTTGCCGCCTGTTCGTAGCTGCGGCACTTTGTGCGGAGCGCATATAATCCGTCATACAGAGACTTGAACGAATCGATATACTCGTTTTTGATCAGGCTTGCGTTTCGGTCCTTATACGTCTGCGCCTGTTCGGGCGTAAGGGAGGTCAGTTGATCGATCGCATCGTTGAACGTCGCGTAAAGAAAAGAATTGTCACGGGAATCGATCGTGGATTTGCACTGCTTCAGAATGGCGTTCAGAGCGTCTTTGGTCATGAACATGCCGAGCTCCGCCCGCTTCTGTTCATACGCGAGAATCTGTCCCATATACCGCGGCATATCGGCGAGCAGCGTCAGATAATCCTCGATGTCGCGTGTATTCTTCAGTTCAAACAGCGCGAAAGAGAGCGGGAGATTGGAATGGATGCCGCTGTACTCGGTCAGCGGTTCGTACATGTATTCATATTCCGCCGTGTCCAGCGCGTAATCTTCGAGAAGATCATGGAGCACGTCATAGGGAAACTGCTTGGCCTGCGGCAGCTGCTCTCTGTTGATTGCGTTGATTCTATCCAGGAAAACAGATGCATCCTGCGTGAATTTTAACGAGTCCTCCTCGGTGAACTCTCCGAGCGTCATGGGAACAGTTGTAGGATCAATGCCGAATTTTGACGGGTCGTCGATATACATGTGAAACGAATAACCGTCCCGCGTCGCAAACCAACGAAACGTATCGAGGTCGAGCGCGTCGAATGCGGATGCGGCGTCTGTACTGACTTCGAAGGACGGCGTGGATACGGCGGTCGGCGCGGGCGTGTCAGCGGGCTGTGTTTCTTGCGTTTCGATGTTGACCGGCTTCGACGCCTGATCAGGCAGTTTGCAGCTGATAAACATACTGGCAAGCAACAGCAGCGCAAGGATGAGCGCGGTCAGTTTGACAAATCGTTTCATCATAGTCTCCTTATTGGCGATTCAGTAACGTTCATATTGTCCTGCCGGCGTCGTGTTCGAGCGAACGAAGGCGGGAAAGGATCGCATCGGCGTTTTCCGTCTCCCCCGCTTTTTTCAAGGCCTGCAGGAAGTAATCGGGCAGAGGCGCATAAAAAATCATCGTTTCTCCGGTCCGCGGATGACGGAATGTCAGCCGGTAACCGTGCAGCGCCTGCCCGATCAGCATAAACGGTTTCTTTTCGCGGCCATAAACGTCATCCCCCGTTACAGGGTGCATACGGCTCGCGAGATGAACGCGAATCTGATGTGTCCTTCCGGTTTCGAGCTCGATTTGCAGGAGCGTAAACTGCCCGTATCGAGCGGCGACGCGCCAGTGTGTTACGGCGCTTCTGCCGTCCATCCGGATCGCCATTTTTTTGCGGTCCGCCGGATGGCGCGCGATCGGCGCGTCAATCGTCCCTTCATCCTCTTTCAGATTCCCGTCGACCAGCGCGGTATAACTTCGACGCGCCGAGTGATCTGCAAATTGAAGGCTCAGCGCGCGGTGTGCTGCGTCGTTCTTCGCGACTACGAGCAGTCCGGACGTCATGCGGTCGATGCGGTGTACGATCCCGGGGCGAAGTTCCCCTCCAATTCCGGAGAGGTCGCGAATATGGAACAGCAGCGCGTTGACAAGCGTGCCGCTTTCATGCCCCGGCGCGGGATGGACAACCATACCCTGCGGTTTGTTGACGACAAGCAGGTCCTCATCCTCATACAGGATGTCGAGTGGAATATCTTCCGGAAGAACGGTTGTTTTCGTTGGTTCCGGATATTCGATATCCACCGTATCGCCGATCGCCGTGATTGTATTTGGTTTGACGGTCTTCCCGTTCAGCAGGATTACGCCTTCTCGGATCATCCGCTGCGCCTGCGTACGCGAAAGCTCCGTCTCCGCGGCGATCAGCGCATCCAGCCTGGCGGAAACGGAGCAAATAATGACATCCCTCTCAGGCATGCTCGCCGCCGCTCGGCTTGTCCTTTTGCTTCTTTTCGAACGATACGCGTTCAAAGATCGATTTATCCTTCAAAAAGAGCGCGTCGATAACCAGGAAAACACAGCCGATCGAAAGAGCGCTGTCCGCGACGTTGAACACCGGAAAACTGAATAGCGGCGTAATGTCGATAAAATCGCGCACATAAGCCAGCAGAAGCCGATCGATGAAATTGCCGACTGCTCCGGCTAAAAGCAGCGCGAGCGTAATGCGCGAAAAAACGCAAAGTTTCTTTCGGAAACGAATGGAGATGTAGACGAGCAAACCTGCTACGATCAGCGTCATCGGGATAAACAGCCATCGAAACCCTTCGAGCATACCCCAGGCAGCGCCGATATTATGCACGTTGGTAAACTGAAGAACGCCTCCGATCAGCGGCAGCGACGTGCCGACTGGCGAGAGATAAAGCTGAATCAGGTACTTCGATATTTGGTCCGCAATCAGGATCACGGCGATGATGATCAATTCCAGCAAGTTCGTTCCCTCCGCTCGGTTTGATACAGTATAGCACGCTTTTCACGAGCCGACAACCGAAGCCGCCTGCGCCGCGGACGTAAACAAATCCGGGTAAAGCGTCGTATAATTCTCATACGCCAGCATGACTTTCTCATAGTATCTCGCCGTATCTTCAAACGGAATCGTCGTCAATTCGCCGTTTTGTGAAAACCGCGGATCGGTGAGCCATTCCTCCACGTTGCCGTGTCCCGCGTTGTAGGCGGCGACGATCTCCTTGACATTTCCTTCGAAACGCCCGTTTAAAAAATGAAGATACCAGCAGCCGAATTCAATGCTGGTTTCCGGATCAAGCAGCATTTCCTGTGTATAGACGTCGTCCAGGTCGAGTTTGTGCGCGATCCATCCTCCCGTGTCGGGCATGATCTGCATCAGCCCCACCGCACCCGCGTCGCTGACGGCGGCGGGATCGTTGCTGCTCTCGCAACGCATGATAGACTGCACGAGATACGGATCCAGCTCGTACTGAGCGGCATAGGTTTTTATCAGGTCGGCATAGGCTACGGGATAATTGCGCAGCGCACGCTGATACTGCACTTCTTCGTAGATCAGATATCCGCCGAATGACGCGGCTACGGCAAAAACCAGCGCTCCGACAATGATGACGGCAATCTGAATCCCGCTCAGACGTGAGCGTTGTTTTTTCTTTCTTTGTGTCCGGTTCTTCACGATTGAATTCAAGCGCGCGGTTCCTCCGCCTTCAGCAATTCATACAGCGCGTCCACCTGACGGATCAGGTCCTCCTCCACGCCGTCATTCTCCAGAATATAGTCCGCGCGGAGCCGTTTTTCTTCCTCGGGCATCTGAGCGCGGATGCGGGACATCACGTGCTCCCGTGTCAACCCGTCCCGTTCCATCACGCGGCGGATGCGCGAATCCTCATCGCTGGAAACGAGAATCGTACCGTCCAGGTCGTCATCCATACCGCTTTCAAAAAGAAGAGGAACTTCGAAGATCGCAATCTTGTTTTTTAATTTCGCATGGTCGCGTTCCGCCCGCGCAAACAGTTCTTCCAGTACGTATGGGTGGATGATTGCGTTAAGCTGCTTTCGCTTTTCATCGCTGGAAAAAACGATCTCGGCAAGCCGCCGGCGATCGATAGCGCCGTCGGATCCGAGAATCTCCGGCCCGAATACGGAAACAACGCGGTCGTAGCAAACTGCGCCTGGGGTAAGCGCATAGCGGGAGATTTCATCCGCGTCATACACAAGCGCGCCGAGCGCGGCGAGTCGTTTTGCCGCGGTGGATTTGCCGGAACCGATGCCTCCGGTGAGACCAATTTTTTTATAGGTGCATCTGTGCTCCATCATTTCGTTTCGTACCAGCTGTGACCCGTCCTGACCTCCGCGTCCAGCGGAACGGAGAGCTCGGCTACGTGCTCCATGCAGTCGTGTACAAGTGCGACCACCTCGTCCGCCTCTTCTTTCGGCACATCGAAGATCAACTCGTCGTGTACCTGCAGGATCAGTTTTGTCTTTAGATTCCGTTCTCTGAGCAGCCGGCTGACCTTGACCATCGCTAGCTTGATGATATCCGCGGCTGTTCCCTGAATCGGCATATTCATCGCAACGCGCTCTCCAAAAGATCGCGTGTTGTAATTACTGCTCTTGAGTTCCGTCATGGCTCTGCGGCGGTCGAACATAGTCACCGCATAACCGAGTCGCTTCGCATCCTCGACGCTCTGATCCAGATACGCTTTCACGCCCGGGTAACGTTCGAAGTAGAGTTTAATATACTCGCCCGCGCGCTTGACGGGAATGTCGAGATTCCTCGCGAGGCCAAAGTCGCTGATGCCGTAGACGATGCCGAAGTTGACGGCTTTCGCTGCGTTTCTCAAGTCGCTTGTCACATCCGCAAACGGAACGCGGAATACCTCGCTCGCGGTCGTGCGGTGGATGTCTTTGCCGCTGTTAAAGGCGTGAATCATCCCCTCGTCTCCGCTGATGTGCGCGAGAAGTCGCAGCTCGATCTGCGAATAATCCGCATCGACGAGAACGTTTCCTTCCGAAGCAATGAACGCTTTCCTTATTTCGCGCCCCTGAGGCGTACGCACCGGAATATTCTGCATGTTCGGTTCGGTGCTGGAGATGCGCCCCGTTGCGGTAACGCACTGGTTAAACTGCGTTCGTACGCGGTCGTTTCCCGAGCTGACCACGTTTAATAGTCCGTCTACGAACGTGCTTTTAAGTTTTGTGATGAACCTGTATTCGAGTATCAGCGGGATCGCCGGATGACGGTCGGAGAGGGATTCCAGCGTCTCGGCATCCGTGGAAAATCCGCTCTTGTTTCGCTTGCCAGTCGGCAGGCCAAGCTTTTCAAATAGAACTTCGCCGAGCTGTTTCGGCGAGAGAATGTTAAATGTCTCCCCTGTCGATTCGTAGATTTGTTTTGCCAGCGACTCGCTTTGCTCGACAAACTGCGATTGCAGCTGCCTGAGGATATCGCAATCGACGCGGAATCCCTCGCGTTCCATATCGAACAGCACGCAGGAAAGCGGAAGCTCCATTTCTTTATATAGCTTCGTCATGCTCAATTGATCAAGATCGCGCAGCATAACATCGCGCATGGCGAGCAGCATGGCTGCGTTCGGTTTCGCGAGCGGATCGAACCGCTCGCAGAGCATGGAGAAGCTTGTCGCCGGCCGCGTCGCGTCCAATAAATAATCCGCGATCATCGCGTCGAACACCTGCGCATTGAGTGAAATATTGAATTTGGCGAGAAGATGCCGCAGCCGCTTCGTATCAAAGGCAAGCACCTCGCAAGTTGCGTCTTCCAGCACCGGACGCAGCGCGCCGTAGAGTTCCGCTTCGTCGATCGGCGTGCAGAAGAGATCCGCGCCCTGTATGATTTCATAATACGTATCCTGCGAAAACGCGAACTGCACCGTTTCGCCCGTTTCGATGGCGAACCGTCTGACCGGCGCAACGTTTTTCAGCGCTTCGCGAACGGCTTCAACAGAGTCCAGTTCGATACGCTGTGCCGCAGATTGTTTGGCCGCGGCAGGCGCCGCGGCGGGGGTCTCCCCGCCGATTCTCGCGGCGAGATTTCTCATTTCCAGCTCCAGCAGCATGGTGCGCGCACCGGAGAGCGCTTCCTTTTGAAACCTGCAATCGTCGATGGTAAGAGGGACCGGCGCGGTCGTGCAGATGGTGCCGAGTTCATAACTCATGCGCGCGGAATCCACGCCCAATGCGATTTTTTCGCCGAGTTTCCCCTTGATTTCGCCCGCATGGCTTAAAACGTTTTCCAGCGTGCCGTACTCTTCCAGCAGCTTAACAGCCGTCTTTTCGCCGACGCCCGCGATGCCGGGGATATTGTCGGAGTTATCCCCCATCAACCCTTTCAGGTCTCTCATGCGATCGGGTTCGAGGCCGTACTGCTCCTTCAGCGCGCCGCGGTCGAACTCAATGGTTTCGCTGATGCCTTTTTTGGTCAGGAGCACGTGCGTATGTTCGTCGATGAGCTGCAGCGCGTCGCGGTCTCCCGTGACGAGCAGCGCGTCAATTCCTTCCGCCTCGCATTTCTTTGCATAGGTGCCTAAAATATCGTCTGCTTCGTAACGCGGCGTTTCGCAGACAGCGATCCCCATCTGTTTTAAGAGTTCTTTCAGCAGTGGAAACTGTGCGCGAAGATCCTCTTCCGTCTCTTTTCGGCCCGCTTTATACGCCTCGAACTGTTCGTGACGGAAGGTCGGCCCATGCATATCGAACGCGACGACAAGATAGTCCGGGTTGCGCTCGATGAGTTTTAACAACATTCCTAGAAAGCCGTGCAGAGCGCCCGTCGGCACACCCGCGCGCGTCGTCATGGGCGGCAGCGCGTGGTAAGCGCGGTGCAGCAGGCTGTTTCCATCGATTGCGATGAACTGTTTCAAACGCGCACCTCCTGGTATCTGCTGAACTGATTTATGAACGGATTACGGCGTATACCATCGGCGCGACATGATCCGGCTTATTGCCGATGCAGACTGCTTCCTGCATGGTATCGATTGCATCCTTCAGGTTGGTTTCGTCGTTGACGTAAAGCGTGCAGATTGCTTCGCCCTTTTCGATTCGATCGCCGACGCGCTTATGCATGACGAGCCCGACTGCAGGGTCGATCCTGTCTTCCTTTGTCGCCCTGCCTGCGCCGAGCAGCTGCGCCGCGTGTCCGATCAGCTCCGCCTGCATACCGACGACGGATCCGCCTTCCTTTGCACAAACCGGTACGAGCCGATTTACGCTGCAGAGCTTGTCCATACCGTCCAGGGTGAGCAATGTTTCATCCCCGCCAAGCTCGTGTATCATGGCGCGCAGTTTGCCAAGTCCGGCTCCGCTTTCGATTGCCTTCTTCAGCATATTACGTGCGTCTTGTTCCGACTCTGCGAGTTTTGAGAGAAGCAGCATCTCCGTGCCCAGAATCATGCAGACTTCATACAGCGCATCCCCTTCCGGTAACTGACCGGAGAGTAATTGCACCGCCTCGCGAAACTCCAGCGCGTTGCCGACCGAGAGCCCGAGCGGTTGATTCATGTCCGTGACCACTGCGACAACTTCGCGCTTTAAGAGTTTTCCCATCTTAACCATAAGGTTCGCCAGACGTTTTGCGTCGTCCACCGTCTTCATGAACGCGCCGCTGCCGACCTTGACGTCTAGTACGATCGCGTCCGCGCCCGCTGCAAGCTTTTTGCTCATGATGCTCGCGGCGATGAGCGGCACGCTCTGCACCGTGCCTGTCACGTCCCGCAGCGCATACATCTTTTTATCGGCGGGTACGAGATTCCCGGTTTGACCGATCACGCATACGCCTGTTTTACGCACGATTTCCTTAAATCGTTCGATTGGCTGGGCGATATCGACGCCCGGTATCGATTCCAGCTTGTCGATCGTACCGCCCGAAAACGCGAGCCCGCGGCCGGACATCTTCGCCACCGTGCCGCCGCAGGCGGCAACGAGCGGAGCGACGACGAGCGTGGTCGTGTCCCCCACGCCGCCGGAGGAGTGCTTATCGACCTTGACGCCGGGCAGGTCGCTTAAATCTACCGTGTCGCCGGAACGCATCATGCTCAGCGTCAAATCCGCGGCTTCCCGCTCGTTCATGTCGTTGAGCACGATGGCCATCAGCAGCGCGGACATCTGATAGTCCGGTATTTCCCCGATAACAAAACCGTCAACGATAAACTGAATTTCTTCACCGGAGAGTTCCTCGCGGTTTACCTTTTTTTCGATTAGGTCGACCATTCTCATGGAATATTTCCTCCTGATCAGATCATGAATCGATGGTTACATGTCGCTGACGACCGTTTCTTCCTGCATCCGGATCACCGGAGCGGGTAAAACGGGCGTGTTACGGATGATCAGAAACAGCGCGTCCGCCGCTTCGTCAAACGACGTTGTCTCAATCGGCACCAGAGGCGAATCGTCTATCTTTGCGAAGAAACGCCCGTCGTCCGTAAACGCGAGCACCGCGGCGTGCTTCCCCTGCGTTCGGCAGTGAAACAGCAGCGCGTCCGTCGTCGGGTCGTTCATGGAGCCGCCCTCGTCCAGAAGGCGCGTCAGCGCGATGAGCCAGTCTGCCTTGGAGAGGTGAAAATGAAATTCACATTTTTCAAGCACGGTCTCGATGCCGTTTCTGTATTCGATCATGGCGCTGTTGCGACGGCTGGCCGGAATCCGTTTGCCGAGCACCTCGGCCTCGATTCCATCCGGCACCTCGTCCGGCAGCACACCGTTGCCAGCGGCGATGATATATCGCGTGAACCCTTTGTTCTGCGGCAGAACGAGTGCTTGTTTCAGCTCCGATGGCGAGAGTGATTCGGATTCGAATACGATCGTGCGGTCAGGCAGAATCCCGTATCTGAGTTCGCGCGTCTCACCGTTATCAGTTTGGATCGCAGCTTTTTCGTAACGGCCGTTGATGGAGCAGACCAAAGCATCCATCGTTCCCTGCCCGCCGTCGGCAATGAGCTGTGTGCCGAGTTCCGCCTTCGGAAGGATGCGCGCGGCGGAACGGAGCATATGCCGCGCGGCATCTGCGGAAGTGAATTTCCCTTCCCAGGCGTCCGGCGCGATCAATACGCGCGTACAGACGTAGGTTTTGTCGCACAGCACCGGCAGTTTTCCCGAAATCATCATAGAGCCGTATGCGACGTCCCCGCCCGATACGGCACCGTCTTCCCCCACCGCGCCGAGATATTCCGGATTGCCGCATTTTTCTACGAGATTGTTCTGGATGAACGGGCGGTAGATGGTAAGATAAGAAAGCAGAACCGGCTTTTGCTTCAGCTGTGCAAAAAGCGCTTTTCCGACTTTGAGCGACAGATTGGAAAACATGCAGATATACGCGCGTTCGCTCTCCGCCGCGCCGATATTGTCCCACGCGCCGAATAGTGTGGAGCCGACCACATGCGTGATCGGTACTTCGGAAAATGCGATTTCCCAGCAGCGTTCGGGGGTAAGGTCCGCGTCGCCGGTCATTGCATAGCGCAGGCCGAGCGTGAAATTCGAGTATTCCATGAATTATTCTTTTTCCTCCCCGGTGAGGGCGCGAAGCCCCGCTTCCGCCTGCTCCCACTCGCCGTAACAGGCCTCGACCAGACGGCGCTGCAGTTCCAATTCGTCGTAAATGAGTTTTACTTTTTCAAAGTCGCCGGCGATTTCCGGATCGCAAGTCCGGCTTTCCATCGTCTTCAGCGTTTCTTCTTCCGCGTGTACGCGTTCTTCCGCGCGTTTGAGAGCGGTCTTCGCTTTGAAAATCGCACTCTTGCGTTCCTTGGCGAGAACATAATCATTTTTTAGTACGGATGTTTCTTTTTCCTTCGGCGCTGCGCTCTCGGCGAGGAACTCCTTATACGCGTCCCAGTCGCCCTCAAATTCGCGGATTCCGTCCCCGTCCATCAGTATGATTCGGTCGGCGATCCGGTTCGCGAGATAGCGGTCGTGCGTCACGATCAGCATCGTGCCGCCGTATTCCCCCAACGCGTTTTCCAGCGCTTCGCAGGACGGGATGTCAAGGTGGTTGGTCGGCTCGTCGAGGAAGAGCACGTTGCTGCCGCCGAGCATAAGTTTCAGCAACTGAATGCGCGCATACTCGCCGCCGGAGAGGTCGCGCACGCGCTTGAATACATCATCCCCGCGAAAGAGAAACGAGCCGAGCAGATTTCTCAGCTGCTTCGTATCATAGCGCGGAAAAGCCGCGTTGAGATATTCCAGCACCGTTCTCGGATCGTGCGGCCGTACGGTACTCTGCTCGTAATACCCAACGTGTACGTTGGAGCCGAGCTTATAACTGCCCGAATCGGGCTCCATCCGGTTGGTCAGAATCTTGAGCAGCGTTGTTTTACCGCAGCCGTTCGCGCCGAGCAGGCAGACCGTTTCATCGCGGCGAATCATCAGGTTTAGATTACGAAAGATCTCCCGTTCGCCGAAGCGCTTGCTCATGTCCCGACAAACAACAACCTCGTTAGCCGTCAGCGCATCCGCCCGTAATCGAAAACGGATCGCCTGCGGGTCGTCTTCCGGTTTGACCAGCGTACTTTTTATCCGCTCGATCTGTTTCTCCTTCGACGCGATGGTGACGTAATTACGCGCCTGGTTCCAGCGGCGCTGCTGTTCGATGATGCCCTCAATGCGCTTAATTTCGCGAAGCGTGTTCTGATACTTGCGCATTGCGAACTCGCGTTCATTCATCTTTTTTTCCATCGACAGGCTGTAGTTGCCAGCATATACGTTCAGCGAACCGTTTTCCATCTCGAAAATCCGGCCGCAGACTTTATCGAGAAAGTAGCGGTCGTGCGAAATGACAATAAATGCACCGCGAAACGAGGAAAGAAACGTCTCCAGCCACTCAAGGGATGCAATGTCCAGATGGTTGGTCGGCTCGTCGAGCAGCAGCAGATCGGCATCCGTCATCAGAATCTTCGCGAGCGCCGCTTTCCGCATCTGACCGCCGCTCATGACCGAGATAGGGCGCGAGAGTTCCTCTTCTGAAAAGCCGAGACCGAGCAGCGTGGAACGCGTCCGCGCGCGGTAGGTCAGCCCGCCGCCGTTCTGGTACTGTTCCTGCAGATCGGCCTGCTTGCGGATCAACGCATCATTCGCCCCGTCGGATTCGATCGATTCGGCGATCGCGTGCAGCTCCCGCTCGATCGAAATCCATCGTTCGGACGCCTCAAGAACGGCGTCGTACAGCGTATTGCCGTCTCCCCAGTTTGGCGATTGATCGAGCACCGCGATGCGCGCGCTGCGGGAAACAGAAAGCTGGCCGTGCCCGTCATGCGATTCTTCGCCCGCGATCATGCGCATCAGCGTCGTTTTTCCGCATCCGTTGACCCCGACGAGGCCGACGTGATCCTGCTCGAAAACATCAAACGCAATTTCTGAAAATAAGGTCCGTTCTCCGAAGCTTTTCTCAAGCTCCTGCGCGTGTATCAATGACATTGTAATTCTCCGATAATTTAACAGCTTATTCTATCATAGCGGATATGGAAATGCAAAAGAGAGACTGTCGATCGCGGCACTGAAAATCGAACGGAATGAAAAGCGCGTGTCCATATTTTTGTTACATTCGGCCCTGTGAATTTCTAAAAAATTCAAATCACTCGTCTTGCGGATTCGTTATAATATAATCAATGATTCCATCATGCATTCAAACTCCCGTTTCCTGTGAGGTAATCAGAATTGAGCGATTTCAGGCTTCCATCCGGAAAAAAACACAAGCGGCTCTTCCCCGCTTCCGCGCGTACATGGATTTTAACCATCGCGGGCGGCTGTATCGTCGCGTTTTTTGTAATCCCGTTTGCAATCAGGCAGGATTCCGGCGCAAACGCCGTCGCAATGGAAGCGGAGCGCGTGATCAACGAAGCGACGCCGACACCGATCCCGTTCAGCGCGGAAGCGCTCGCGCCTGCCGTCTGCACGGACTGCACGCCTGAGCCGACGCCCGAACCGACGGCGGGCGTCATCGTCTCACAATATACGATTCTTCAGGAAAACGACAATTATCCAACGGTCAGCCATCTGCAGTCTCGCCTTATGGAACTCGGCTACCTCGACTCCGATGAGCCTTCCACCGTTTACAATGCAGCGACGACCGTAGCGGTTTCGCTTTTTCAACGGACTGTCAACGAGACGATGGACGGTGTCGCGACGAGCGATCTGCAGGAACGTCTTTTCAGTTCGGAAGCAGAACCATATGAAATCAAACTCGGTGACAGCGGAACGGACGTGGAAAGCATGCAGTCCCGCTTAAACGAACTGGGCTATTACGAAGAAAAGATCAACGGTTATTTCGGTGTTGCGACCGAAGACTCGCTCGAGGCGTTTCAGGCAAAAAACAAGCTCCCGGTCGACAGCGTGTTTAACGTTTCTGACCGCGATCTTTTATATTCGCCGGAAGCACGCCCGAAAATTGACCCGACGCCGACGCCGAAGCCCACGCCAAAACCTACCCCGAAGCCGACGAAGAAACCGAGTACGTCCTCTTCCTCATCTTCGAGTTCTTCAAGTTCTTCCAGTACTACGCAGAGCGCGACAGCGGCGCCGGATACCTCCTCAAGTTCGGACGTCTCCTACACCGCGTCCTACAGCGCGGACGGGCTTGTCTCCGTCGCGAGCGCCATGTTGGGCAAGCCGTATTCCTGGTCCGAGGAAAGCCCGGCAAAGGGATTCGACTGCTCCGGTCTCGTCTACTTCAGCCTGCGCACCTGCGGCGTCAGCGTGAGCCGCTACAGCGCGTCCGGTTTCTCCTCTTTGAGTAAGTGGACGGAAATTACGTCGATCTCCGATCTGCAGCGCGGCGATTTGGTGTTCTTTAAAAACGATACGTCCTCCAGCGTCAGCCATACCGGCATCTATACGGGCGGCGGATCGTTCGTACATGCGTCCTCCAGCGCGGGTAAGGTCATCAAAAGCTCGATTACGACCGCATACTGGACCCGGAATTTCGTGAACGGCAGGCGTGTATTCTAATGGCAGACTGTATGCTTTGTCCGCGAGCATGCGGCGCAGACCGCACGCTCTCCCGCGGTCTGTGCGGTGCGGACGCGAAACCCCGCGTTGCAAAGATCATGCTCCACCACTGGGAAGAACCGTTTCTCAGCGGAACACGCGGCTCCGGCGCGGTATTTTTCTCCGGCTGCAATTTGGGTTGCGTTTATTGCCAGAATCACGAGATCCGCGACGTCGGAATCGGCACAATCTATGATGTTGATGAACTTGCGGACGTTTTTCTTGCTTTGCAGGAGAACGGCGCGCATAACGTAAACCTCGTCACCGCCGCACCGTATCTGCCGGACGTCGCGCAGAGTCTGTGCCGCTCAAAAGAGAACGGGCTTTCGATTCCCGTCGTCTACAACTCCAGCGGTTACGAATGTGTCGACGCACTGCGGAAATTGGATGGTTTGATCGACGTTTACCTGCCTGACTGGAAATACTTTTCCCCTCTGCTTGCGAAGAAATTTTCCAACGCGCCGGACTATTCGGATGTAGCCGCCGCCGCGATACGGGAAATGTACCGCCAGGTTGGCGAGCTGATGTTCGATGAAGACGGGCTGGCTGTACGCGGACTCGCGATCCGGCATCTTATCCTCCCGAACTGCGCGGATGACTCGCGCCGTATTTTGGATGCAATCGCATCTATCCTGCCACGCTCGACTTACCTTTCGCTGATGAGCCAGTATACGCCGCAGCCGTGCACGCCGGATTTTCCGCTTAACCGCAGAATTACGCAGAGGGAGTATGACCGCGTGATCTCGTATGCGCTCTCGCTCGGTTTACACAACATATTGATTCAGCAACTGGACTCTGCGCAAGGCTCGTTTACCCCACAATTCACAGAACGGATATAAAATTGACACAATCGACGCATAGATTTGCTTGCAATTGCATAAAACCAATGTTATACTCGAATCAAGAAAAGTAAATAAGTTTCCGTCCGTTATGTTCGTTTTTTCATTACCGATTTCCTCCTTAAAACCGCGTAACCGAACTACTACGTAACTTCATAATTGCTTTCTGGTGGATAGGGCACCATCGGAAAGGCTTGACGGACGGAAAGTACAAAGGAGCCAAGAAATTGGCTCCTTGTCTATTTTTATATAGCAGTTCGAATCAGTCTCCACATTTTGGTTTTAATCCGGAAAGAAATTGGCTCCTTGTCTATTATAATAAATAGTGCGGCAATTTATGCCGCACTATTTATTATATCTTCTGTTATCTTTGCAGGTACAGCATCGCCGCGCCGACGATGCCCGCGTCGTTCTTCATCTCCGCAGTTACAATCTTCGCATGGTTTTTAAAGAACGCGTATTTTCTTGCGTATTCGCGAATCGGAGCGAGTAAAAACTCGCCGTCGTTGCTGACACCGCCGCCAAACGCGATGATCTCGGGATCGAACAGCGCGATCGCTGTGCAAGCCGTCGCGCCGAGATAGGCGGTGAACTGGTCGTAGACCGCGCAGGCAGCTTCGTCCATCTCTTTCGCGCAGTCCATGACGAGCTTCGCGTTGATTCTGGTCAGATCCCCCTGCGCACGCTGGTACATCGCACTCTCGTGATGCGCCTGCGCGGCTTTCCGTCCTTCGCGGACGAGCGCCGCGGCGGAACAGTAGGATTCGATACAGCCGCGCTGTCCGCAGGTGCAGGGTTCCCCGCCGAAAACGAGCACCGCATGACCGAATTCGAATCCGTTTTTCTTCCCCCCGACGAAGAGCTTACCGTCGAGCACCAATCCGCCGCCGACGCCGGTGCCGATCGTGATCACAAGCCCGGATGAGCTGCCGCGAAACGAACCGCAGTAATACTCCGCCAGCGCGGCCGCGTTCGCGTCGTTCTCCACATATACTTTCACGCCGGGGAATCCTTCGCCGACAAGCTCGCAAAGCGGAAAATTATGATAATCGAGATTATACGCATGAATTACCGAACCGTTGCCGTAATCGATGCTTCCGGGAACGGCCAGCCCGATACAGGCGGCATCTTCCGTCTTGAGATGATTTTCGGCGATCAGTCCGCTGATCATAGAACGAATCACTTCGATGGAATCTAGCGGATTTCCCTTACGCGGAAACGGAAGGGATTTCTTGCTGATCAGATTAAGCTCCTGATTCACAATTCCAACAGCAATCTTACTGCCGCCAATATCTACGCCGATGCTGTACATGCGTTACCTCCTGATTCGGGAAAATCCGGTTGCTATTATTCGGATAAAATAGACGTTTCGATCCATACCGCAACGCCGTCTTCACCGCAAGGCGGAATGATCATATCCGCGGCGGCTTTGACCTGCTCCGCACCGTCTTCGACGCAGGCTCCGAGGCCGGCCCATTCGATCATCTCCAGATCGAGATAGTTATCGCCTGCCGCAGCGACATCCGCCCGCTGGATGCCCAGCATATTTGAAATTTCTTCCAGCGCGCTGCCTTTCGTGACGCCGAGACAGTTGATCTCGATAAATCCGGGATTGGAACGGGATACCTGCGCGATACCGTCGAAACGCGCGCAGAAATTGGAAAGCACCTCGTCCTGGCGATCGGCTTCGCACAGGCAAAGAACCTTAGGAACGCCGGTCCACGCTTTATTTCGCAGTTCAGGGTCTATTACATACTGCAATTTATGCCTGCCGACATATCGCTCTGCCAACGGAGTCATTTTCTCAAAATATACGACGTCGTTCACATAAATCTGTGCGTGGATCCCTTCCTGCGCGGCGTATTCCAGTACTTCCAGGATGACGTCGGACGGAATTTCGTGTATTTTGATAAGGCGTTCGGTGTCCGTATCCACAATGATCGCGCCGCCGTAAATAATGCAGGGCCCGTGCAGGTCCAGATTCTTCCAGAGTGGACGGGTTGCGGGCAAGCCTCTCCCGGTCGCAAGAACGACCGCTATTCCGTCGTCTATTGCGCGCCGGATCGCATCGCTGTTTCGTCTGCTGACCTGTTCGGGCTGGTTGGTCAGCGTTCCATCGATGTCCAGCGCGATGAGCTTGATTGCCATTGATTTCTCCCGTGAATCGATGATACGAGTATTACAGATCGTTAACGAATCTGCCCGTCCCCGCGTATCGCGTATTTTATCGTTGTCAGCTCGTCCAGCCCCATCGGACCGCGCGCATGCAGCTTCTGCGTACTGATTCCAATCTCCGCGCCGAAACCAAACTCCTCGCCGTCCGTAAAGCGCGTGGATGCGTTGACATAAACCGCGGCGGAATTCACTTCGTTAAGGAAGCGTTCTGCCAGATCATAACGGCATGTCACAATTGAGTCGCTGTGATGCGTACCGTATTTTTCAATATGCCGAACCGCATCGTCATACGACTCGACGACCTTTACAGAGAGGATCAGATCGTCGTATTCCGTCGACCAGTCTTCTTCTACGGCGTCAATCGATCCCGGCATGAACGCTTTGGAGCGCGGATCGCACCGCAGTTCCACGCCGCGTCCGGTCAGCCGCTGCGCGATACGAGGCAGCGCCGCCTCCGCAACGCTCGCGTGGACGAGCAGCGTCTCCGCCGCGTTGCATACGGAAGGCCTCGAACATTTTGCGTTTTCTATAATATCTGCGGCCATAGTTAAATCGGCCGACTCATCGATATAGACATGGCAGACGCCGACGCCGGTTTCAATAACCGGAATGGTCGCCTGCTGCACGATGCTCTGAATCAGCCCCGCTCCGCCGCGCGGGATCAATACGTCGATGAGGCCTTTTTGTCTCATCAGTTCAGTTGCCGCGGCACGGTCGGTGTCCCGCAGCAGCTGAAACGAGCCGGCGGGGATTCCGTTTTTTTCGGCGGCTTCGGCCAGCGTATCGCATATTGCGGAGTTGCTGCGGATTGCCTCCGAACCGCCTCGCAGGACGCAGGCGTTACCGGATTTAACGCAGAGGGCGATTGCGTCCGCAGTCACATTAGGACGTGACTCAAAAATGATTCCGATCACGCCCAAAGGTACGCGGCGTTTTTCAATGCGAAGTCCGTTCGGACGCACGCTGACGTAATCGCTTTTCCCGATCGGGTCTGGCAGCAGTGCTACTTTCACCATGCCGCCAGCCATTCCCTCGATTCTCTTTTCATCGAGCGTCAGCCGGTCTATAAATGCCGCTTTAACGCCGGATTTTTGCGCGGCGAGAACATCCTCCGCGTTTGCGCGAAGGATTTCAGGTACGTTGGCTCGAAGCGCGTTTGCCATTGCAATCAGCGCGTCGTTCCTGATTTGTGTGGACGTGATGGCGAGTCCGCCTGAGGCGACTTTCGCCTGAAGAGCGAGTTCTCGTACCGTCATATGCATCCCCTCCGAACTTTCCAAACATTATATCCCATCCAATTCAGATGCACAAGGCAAAACAATATTCCGTTAAACTGTTCGAATACAGATGATATTATTTTTTGTTGACAAAATCTTATGCGGGTAATATATAGAATGTAAATACTGAAAGGAGAGCTTCAACATGCGGGCATATCTGCTTTCCGACGGGGAATTTCAGACGACGAGACATAAAGAAATCAGCGAACTGCTCGGCGGCTACCTATCGAATCACGGCTTTGACGTTGAGGAAAAAACGATTGAACGGGATGAACTTGCGTTCTGCCGCGGATGTTTCGATTGCTGGACAAAAACGCCCGGCGAATGTATCATGCGCGACGGAATCACAAACATCAACCGCGCCTGCATGACCAGCGACGTGGTGGTCTACCTTTGTCCCATCGTGTTCGGCCAGTTTTCAGCGAATATGAAATGCGTGATCGACCGCTGGCTGCCGAATGTGCTCCCTTTTTTTATAACGCGCAAGGACGGTTCTACGACGCATCCTTTACGTTATGACGATTATCCGAAGCAGATCATGCTCGTCTATGGAGAGGACTTCACCGACGAAGAAAAACAGCTGTTTCTGGACATCACGCAAAAACACCGCACCGATATCGATATTTTTGCCGATAACGGAGATGATGCGGCGATCGCAAGAGCGTTGGATGAAATTTCGTTATGCAGAAACGGAGGCGCATTATGAGCGGCGGGAAGAAGCGAATCGTACTTGTGAGTGGCAGCCCGAAGGTGGATCAAAGCCAGGCGGTATCCGCTTTACTCGTCAAAAGAGGCGAAGCGCAGATACAGGACGAGCGATTGGACGTTCAGACGATTCCAGTTCGTCATGTAATGATGCATCGCAAAACGGAACATGCATTCCGGCAGTTGTTGGAGGCGGACGCGATCGTTTTCATATTTCCACTCTATTTTTTTTGCTTGCCCGCGATGCTGACAAGATTTTTGCAGGATTTCGCGGCGGCTTATCCGCGCGCTGAGAAAAACGCAAACGTATACGCGATGATCAACTGCGGTTTTCCGGAAGCGGAGGCCAGCAGCGAGGCCATTCGCGTTGTCGAGCAATTCGCAAAAAAGACAGGCAGGACATTCCGAGGCGGGCTTCTGATCGGTTGCGGCGGGATGATGCTCGGTACGCAGGGCGCGCCGTTCTTACGGTCGTTGTTCGAACAGGTGGACGGCCTGTTTCAACGGATAAAAGACGACCAGCTTCATGAGGAAGCGCAGCCGCCTCGGATCGAGCTGACTGCGGCGAAATTTCCGCGTACGCTCTATTATATGGCCGGAAACGCCGGCTGGAAATCGACGGCGAGAAAAAACAGAATCAAAATAAAGGACCTCTACCGAAAACCATATTCCGCGCAATAAACTTCGCTTAGAAAACGAACCGCCGTGAAACGGCGGTTCGTCTTTTGCGGGTTGAATGTGAAACTGTTATTTCTCGATCTGTTTCGCCTTTGCGAAAAACACGCCGATCAGCATAATCACGGCAAACACCACAAGATACCATACAACCGCCATCTTATGAGATACGATCGCCGCATATACCATAAACAGGCATCCCAGCACGCCGAGCAGCGGCATCAGGACGCGCTTGACGAAGCCAAGGTCCTTTTGTTTGATCAAAAAGGCGATGAACATCGGGATATACATGGCGTAAACGGTGATGATCGGAAGCTCGGATGAATCGAACGAAACCACGCCGAACCATGATTTTTCCACGAGATTTGCGCCGAAGAAATATGCAAGCCAAGCCGCACAGAGCAGCAGCCCCAGCGCGGAAGAATTGGTAACCATGTTTGTCTTCGGGCTGATTTCCTGATACACTTCCGGTTTGGGGCCGACTCCGCGAACCGCAAGAGAATAGAAACCGCGCGTACATCCCATCATCAAGCCGTTCAATGTACCCAGGCAGGAGATGATGACAAACACGAAGAGAAGCGTTCCGGCGGCGCTGGAAAACAGCGTTGAGAACGCAAGCTTTGCGCCTTCCTGCCCGTTCTCCATCAGCGTTGCGTTTGGTACTACGCCTGCTAGACCAACATAATAGAGAATATACACCACAATGACGATCGCCGCTCCCGCTACGAGCGCAATCGGCAGGTTTTTCTTTGAATCCCGCAGTTCGGCATTGATGCTGGTCGCGATGACCCATCCTTCATAAGCGAAGGCGGTCGCACAGACCGCGGTCAGCAGCGCGCCGCTTTTGGAAGCAACCTGAGTAACCGCGTTTGAAAAATTCTGCACCGTCATTCCATTGCTTAAACCGACGATCACACCCACGACTCCCATGAGCAGAAGCGGAATCAGTTTAATCACCGTCGTACTCACCTGGAACTTTCCGGCGATCTTTGGAGAAAGCGCGTTGATGGCGTAGCTTGCGATCAGGAAAAACGCGGACAGCACCATGCACTCCGGACCAACGATCGACCAGCCGAACAGCACCGCGGTATACCGCGCGGAAACCCATGCAAGTACGCTGGTCAGCGTCGGATAATAGATCGTGGCAAAAAACCACCCCATCATATACCCGTACTTCTTCCCAACAGTGACCTCCGAATAATCGACGACTCCGTTCACATATTCGTACTTTGTCGCCATGACGGCGAAGACGTACGAACAGACCATCATGATCACGCCGCCGATAATCCAGGCGAGTATGCCGAGCGGCAGGTTGCCGCCGGTAACGTTCAGAATTTTCTCCGCCTTAAAAAATACGCCGCTACCGATGACGATACCGACAACCATCGAAATAGCGGTAAAAAGGCCGTATTTCTTTTTTAATTTCGTATCCATTCCCTATCTCCTCATTTGAACGATTTGTTCACTCAACCCCGATACATTTATACAGTATGCTTCGGCGGTTGTCAATAAACTTAACGCAGTGTTTTGCAGGATTCGGTAAAAATCCGATCTCTGCATTGACGGGTAATTTTGGTAAGGCTAAAATGAATAAGTAAAATCCAACTTTCTTCGGATAAAACCATATCCGGAAAGGACGTTTATGATCGCGTTTCAGAATCGTGTCTTTTCTTTACAAACGAGGAACACAAGTTATCTCTTCCGTATTACGGACTTTAAACATCTTGAGCACATTCACTACGGAGAACGCATAACGGATTGCGAAATGGAAACGCTTTTAACAAAGCGTTCGATCATGCATGGAAGTTCCGTGCTTTACAACGCGGCAACGGATCCTTCTTACTGCCTCGAAAATATCCCGCTGGAATGGTCGGGCGTCGGATGCGGGGATTATCGGCAGACACCGCTTGAAGTGAAACTCGCGGACGGGACATATCGCACCGATCTTGTATACGAATCGCATAAAATCCTTCAGGGCTGTGTTCCTATGGAAACCCTGCCCACGGCATACGACGAAACAGGCGCGGCGGATACACTCGCCGTAACGATGCTCGACCGCGCAGGTAAAATCAAGCTGATCCTGTATTACACCGTATTTGCGGAAACGGACGTTATAACCCGCCGCGCAGTCCTAATTAACGATGGGACCGAACCGATTTCCATCCGCCGCATCATGAGCATGCAGCTCGATCTGGAAAACGAAGGCTTCTCGCTCGTTACGTTCGACGGCGCCTGGATCAAAGAGACACACCGCCACGACCGGAAGCTGCAATACGGACAGTTCGTCAGTTCTTCCACCACTGGCGCTTCGAGCAACCGGCATAACCCCGGCTTTTTGCTGTGCGCAGACGGCGCGACGGAATCTCACGGCCGCGTTTACGGATTCAATCTCGTATACAGCGGTAATCATATCGGCATTGCGGAGCTTTCTCCCTTCGATCTTGTGCGCGTGCAGCTTGGGATCAACCCGCACTGTTTTGATTGGACGCTCGCCTCGGGAGAACGTTTTGAAACGCCGGAAGCGGTCATGACTTTCTCACCGGATGGATTCAACGGCATGAGCGCGCATTTCCACGAGTTTGTTAATCGCAATATTGTGCGCGGCGCATGGAAAAATCAGGAGCGCCCCGTTCTCATCAACAACTGGGAAGCCAGTTTTTTTCGGTTTACCCGGAGTAAGCTTCTCCGCCTTGCCCGGCAGGCAAGACGGCTCGGCGTCGAGCTGTTCGTCCTTGACGACGGATGGTTCGGCAAGCGGAACAACGACACCGCCGGCCTCGGCGATTACGCCGTTAACCGTAAAAAGCTGCCCCGGGGAATAAGCCATTTTGCACAGGAAATCCACTCGCTTGGTTTGAATTTCGGGCTCTGGTTTGAACCGGAGATGGTGAATCCGGACAGCGACCTCTTCCGCGCGCATCCGGAATACGCAGTAACGACGCCGAAACGCGACGCGTTGCTCGGACGAAATCAGCTCTTGCTCGACCTGTGCAACCCCGCAGTACGAGACTATATTGTGGAAAGCGTATCTTCCATCCTCGACGACGCGAAGATCGATTACGTCAAATGGGACATGAACCGCCACATCAGCGACGCATGCTCCCCTCTCCTCGCCAATCAGGGCGAGTTCTATCACCGGTACATCATCGGCTTATATGATGTGCTGGGACGTATCTTCCTGCCGCGACCGCAGATACTGCTGGAATCCTGCTCCAGCGGCGGTAACCGCTTTGATCTTGGCATGCTATGCTTTTCCCCGCAGGTTTGGTCGAGCGACGATACGGACGCGGTCGAACGGCTGAAGATACAAGCGGGACTGAGCTATCTTTATCCGCAGTCGACGATGGGTGCGCACGTTTCCGCCGCGCCGAACCAGCAAACCCTGCGAAATACGGAAATCTCCACGCGTTTTAACGTTGCGAGCTTTGGCTGTCTTGGTTATGAACTTGACCTGAAATATCTGACGCGGCTGGAGCGAAACGAAGTATGCGATCAAATCGCATACTATAAGGCGCACCGCCGAACGCTCCAGTACGGCAGATTTTATCGCCATGATACGCCGAAGTCGAACAAGGTTTATTGGCAAGCCGTTTCACCGGATCGAACGCACTCGGTTGCGGGAGCGTTCCAGACGCTTGCGCAAGCCGCCGAGGGAAACGACGTTCTTCCGCTTTCGGGATTAAACGAAGAATCACAATACCGGATTCAGACAAAACCGCAGTGCGTTTTCGTCCGCAGATTCGGCGGGCTGATCAATCATCTCCTTCCTTTTCCAATCAACCCGAATGGAATGCTTTTTCGCTGGATCGACCGTCTCTACACGCTGCGCGACTGCGTGGAAACCTACTCGGCAAGCGGGAAAACGCTGATGCAGGGGGTTCACCTCAACAACCAGTTTATCGGAACAGGTTATAACGAAAAGGTGCGCCTGATGGGTGACTTCGGGTCGAGTCTTTATGAAATAGAAGAACAACCTCCAGTCGCCTAAACTGGACTTAAAATTCAATAAACCTATTGCGTATCGAATAAAAATATTATTAAATAAACAATATAGCGAAATATTGTTATTTTACAAGCGTTTATTCGTTTTAAAATAGCTTCAGGTTGACGCTGATGCATGCCTTTGCTAGAATAAGAAAACGATCGCTCAGGGGGTAATACATTATGTCCGACCGGAAAATTTTGTTGAGCGCGGATACGCCATGCGATATCGGCGATGAGTTGAAAGAACGATATCAGGTTTCCCTTTATCCGCTTCACATTATTTTAGGCGATAAACAATATACAGACGGCTTGGATATTACGTCCGCCGAATTATATGAAGCCTGGTGGAAACACAGGCTTCTGCCTCGTACCGCCGCAATCAACCCGGAGGAGTATGAAAGCTACTTCCTGCCCTATTTGGAAAAAGGCTATGAAATCCTCCATATCTCGCTCGGATCGGGGCTTTCGAGTTCCTGCGCGAACGCGCAGATTGCCGCGGATACGCTGAAAAACAAAGGAAAGGTGTACGTCATCGACTCCTGTTCCCTCTCCACCGGTTTCGGGCTTCTGGTCTGCGAAGCGGGAGAGCGGATCAAGGCTGGCATTCCGGTTCAGCAGATCGTTTCGGAAGTAACGGCGCTCGTGCCGGACACCCGCGCGAGCTTTATCCTCGATACGCTGGAGTTCATGCGCGCGGGCGGCCGCTGCTCAAGCATCACGCAGATCGGCGCCGCACTGATGAACCTCAAACCGACGATTCTCGTGCGCAACGACCGGCAGGGCAGCATGGTCGTCGGGAAAAAATACATGGGAAAACTTGCTCCGTCTCTCATGAAATATGTGGACGATCAACTAAAGGACCGAACCGACTTGGTGCTCGATCGCGTATTTGTAACTCACTCCGGCATGGACGACAAAGCCATTATCGACCGTGTCGTAGAACGCATCCGCGAGTTGCAGCCGTTTAGGGAGATTTTCGTCACGCAGGCGAGCTGCACGATCAGCGCGCACAGCGGGCCGAATACATTGGGCGTGTTGTTTCTGACAAAGCCCGGTTCCAATCCGAATTAAGTCTATATCGCAGATGAAAAGAGACAACCGCAGTGCATGATGTAACTGCGGTTGTTTTAGTATGAACTGCGTTTATAAATTGGTTTCCTCAAGAATTTCCAAAAACAGTTTCACAATCTGCGGGTCGAACTGCGTGCCGGCATTTTTTCTGATCTCTTTGATTGCTTCCTCGCGCGGCAGCGCTTTTCGGTAGACGCGGTCTTTCGTCATCGCATCGTATGCGTCGGCGACCGCGAGAATTCGCGAGAGAAGAGGAATGTTCTCCCCCGCGATGTGGTTGGGGTAACCCGCTCCGTCCCAACGTTCCTGATGCGTTAAAATATACTCCGCAATCGGCGCAAAGTCGGGCGAAGCCATCGCAATTCGATACCCGATTTCGGGATGCATACGCATCTGCGCCATCTCGTCTTCGGTCAGCGCCGCGGGTTTGTTTAAAATTTGATCGCTGATCCCGATTTTTCCAATGTCGTGCAGAATCGCAAACAGCCGGAGCTTATCGATATCATCGTGACTCAGCCCTAAACGAACGCCGATGACCGCGCAGAGCTGACCGATTCGTTCGGCATGCTCCTCCGTTTCATAGCTGCGTTCGAACAGAGTCGCCATGATAGACGAAAGAACCGCGTTGTGATGGCTCTTTTGATCAAATAATTTCCGGCGCGCCATGTTTGCTTCCGCATTCTTTTCCACCAGCGCGATATCCGTATCTTTATCTTTTTTTGTGCCGCATCCATTGGAGAGGTTGATTACAAGCGCGCGATCCTTCAGGGAAGCATTATACGATTCAAAGGCTTCCTTCAGCGTCTGCATGCGCGCGGCGCATTGTAATTCGTCAGTGTTTGGCATCAGTATGCCAAATTCGTCACCGCCGATTCGCGCGATGATCTCGCTTGGCTGAACGCTTGCCTTGATCATCGATGCGGTTGTCTGAATCATTCGGTCTCCCGCGTCGTAACCAAATGCGTCATTGATGAGTTTTAATCCGTTAATATCGAAAAACAGGACGGAAAGAGGCAGATATTTCTCGTGATCGAGGCGTTTCTTCGCGTTATCATAATACTGCCGGTTATGCAGTCCTGTGAGCTGGTCATGATTGCTCAGGTATTGAATCTGCAGAAACTGTAACTTCGAATTGGTAATGTCGATGATAATCCCTTCAAACGCAACGACTTTCCCCTGAGAATCGCAGATGCTTTGGCTGATATCGAGCACCCATTTTCGTTCGCCTGACGAAGTCAGTATCTCATATTCATAGCGATTGCTTGCACGCGACGATTCGGAGCTCGCATTTTCAGCGATATTGAAATTTCTGTATTCAGGGCAGATGATATCGTTAAAAGAAATGCACGCGTTGCCGATTAATTCTTCTGGCATGTACCCGGTCAATGCAAAGCAGCCGCTGGAAATAAACTGCATGGTCCAATAGCGGTCGTTTGCGCAACGGTATGCCATGCCGGGCAGGTTCGACAACAGCACGCTCTTGCTGCGTTCGCTCTCCTGCAGCGCCTGAGTCGCCTTTCGCAGTTCCGTTACATCCACGCCCGCGGCTAGAATTCCGCGAAACGAACCGTCCGCATTCTTTAATACGGAGTTGCGCCACTCGATCCTGCGCAATTCATCTGAAGCCGTTACAATATCGTTTTCATGCGTCAGTTGGGCTTTCGAATCGTTTGCCTGCAACTGACTCATCAATTCGATCAGTATAGGCTGCTCCGATTCCAGAACAAACCGCTGAATCCAATTTTGTCCAACAATCTGATCCCTTGGCAAACCAATGATATCGCATCCGGCTCGATTGATCATCATTACTGTCGCGTTTTGATCCAGAACAACAAACACGACGGACGCAATATCGAAATATGCTTCCGCGCGGTCGCGTTCCCGCTCAGCGGCTTCCTCCGTCAGACGGCGCTGTGTAATATCGCGTGAAATTCCGCCGACACCGTGTTTGTTCCCCGTCATATCCACAGGAAAGATGATTGTTTCAAACGTCCGTCCGTCTTTCGTATCCTCGAGAAACAGAGGGCTGCCGCTTGCGAGAACTTTTTGATCCCGTGCTTCCCAGATAAGAGACTCTTCCGAGGGATGGACTTCGTTGATTGTTTTGCCAAGCAGAAGGTCTTCCGAAATACCGTAGTAAAGCTGCATATTTCGGTTTGCGGCGATGTAGCGCAGATTATTGTCTTTTAAATAAACAAGATCGTAACTGGAATTGATCAGCGTTTTATAAATCGCTTCATTTTCGCGCGCTGCGGTTTCCGCTTGCATACGGTCCGTCACATCCTGTATCGTCCCGAAGAAACGGAAATGTGAGGAGTCTTGTTGACCGGAAGCATGAACCCGAATGCTCAAGGTTCGCTCCGACGCATCTTTGCGCAGCAAACGGCAGTAAAAAGACGTATCTCCTTCTTTTTCAAGCGCAAGTTTCAGGCTCGAAAGAGCATAATCCCGATCATCGATATGAACGCTTTGCATCAGTTCTTCGGGACTCGATTGAACAATGCTTTCCGAAAAATTCAGAATGCGCATCGCTTCATCGGAACATTCGAGTATATGTGTGGACAGGTCATAAGAGAAACTTCCGACCTGCGCGAGCTGCTGCGCTTCTTTCAGCGCATCCTCGCTCACCCTGCGTTCGCTGATTTCCCTGATGATTTTTTTAAGGCTGGAATGAATGAGAAAATAGATCAGAATCGCCGTTGCGGTAACATAGCAAAGCCCCTTTAAGACACTGATAAACAACACGTCGGGGGCCTCAGAATATTTATTGGCGAGTGTGAAATCCGAAATGAGAATCCATGCGTACCCGGTAAACGAATAGACGGCCGTAATTAGAAGCGACCGAAAGATTACGCTTTTTTGACGTGTATTCGGCTTGGGACGGTTTTTAAACATAGGTCCATCCTGTCGCGGTATCTTTCTCTCGTTTTTTTCGACTCCATTTTATAAAACATTCAAATCTATATTTATTTATATCATACTGTTTTATCAAGTGTTTGGCAATCGGTATTCGCCATAATATTTGTATTTAGAATATAAAACAACCAATCGAAAGAAGGGCTGTTTTAAATCGAAATATTAAGATGAAAAAATCAATCTTGATCTAAGAAGACAAACCTTCGTTGGCGTGCTCCACGATGTTCGACCATTTCATTCCACATGACAGCGGGCCGGACCCACACGGATCGCTCCCCATAAAGTTGTCGATAGACTACCATCAATTCGAGTGTTTCCGAATGCGTAGCGGTAAAGAGAACTTCATATTCTTTCCCTTTGAAATGACGGTAACGGCCGGGTTTGATCTCTTCCATTCATTCCGCCTTTCCTATGGTAAAGCAATAAAAACCTTTTGAACGAGCAGCATGTACAGCGCCGTTCCGCAGCCGATACTCAGCAAAACGTTCTTTCGCCAGAGATGTATGATGACGATGAACGCAATCGAGATCAATTCCGGCAGCCCGTGAGGGCTTGCCAGAATCGGAACATCCTTAAGGCAATAAACGACAAGCAGCCCCATCATGACCGGAGGAAGCACGCGGCCCAGATAACAAACGAGCTCCGGCGGTTCCTTTCCCTCCGGGAAAAGAATAAACGGCGCGAAACGGGTTGCCATCGCGCCCAGCGCGACTACAAAAACGGTAAGAATCACTCGAACAGGCGTCAGCGGCATATCTGTTTCCTCCCGGCGATCAGGATGACCAGTATCCCCGCCAGTGCGGGCAGTACCATGTTCGCCGACCCGAATAAAACACGCGCAATCAGCGCGACTGCAACGCCGATGACGCCAAGGATGCGGTTCTCGATTTTTTTCATCTGTTCAAGAAACAATACAACGAACAGCGCGGTCAGTGCGAAATCGAGGCCCAGCGTATTAAACGTAATCAGCGAACCGAGTATGCCGCCCAGCAGCGTGCCGACGATCCAATAACAGTAATCCAGCAGCGAAATCGAGAGGTAAAAGTACTTTGGCTCTACCCCTTCCGGTGGAGAAACGCAGGAAACAATTGAAAATGTTTCGTCGCAAAGCGTATAGATCAAGAACGCTTTCACACGTCCGAATCCTTTGTATTTCTGCAGCATGGAAAGCCCGTAAAACAAATGGCGCGCATTGACGAGAAAACTTAACAGCAGTGCCTCCAGCGGATGAAACGCCGTTGTTAGCAACGTTATCGCCACAAACTGCATGCTTCCGCAGAACGCGACCGCGCTCATAAGCAGCGACCATAGCGGCCCGTATCCTTTGTCGAGCATGAGCATGCCGTATGCCATCCCGAGCACAAGAAATCCGGCCAAGACCGGAATCGTATGCGGAAACGCCGCCGCCAGCGCGCTGATATATTTATGTTTTCTGCTTATTCCCAAAAAGAAAGCAACTCCATTGTTTTATGCTGTGAGTAAAAGCCTTTTAACATTCGGTTTAATCCTGTATGGGAGCGCCCTTGTAAATCTGAATCTGCGCCCATTCGACAAACTGTTTCGCCGTACGCGGGGAACGCCCGCCCGCGCGGATTGCCCACTGAACCGCGCCGCGCTCCAGCGCTTCCCGCGTTGCGGACAGTCCTCGCTCCTCCGCGAGCGCGCGAACAATCGCAAGATAGCGCGCCTGATCGGGCGCAAAAAAATTCACAGTCTGGTCGAAGCGGTCGTAAAGCGCGAGCTTTTCCTGCATCGTATCTCCCGCGTGCACATCGTCCGGATTGCGTTCGGAAAACGATTCCTTAACCAAGTGCCTGCGGTTCGAGGTCGCGTAGACACGGCAGTTTTCCGGCTGTGCGACGATACCGCCCTCCAGTATGGACTTCAGCGCGGAAAAAGCCGAATCGTCTGTTGAAAAAGTCAGGTCGTCGAGAAACAGGATGAAGCGCTGCGAGATTCCGCGCAGGCGCTCTAGAACGCCGGGCAGATCGGAGATGTGCTCCTTCGTGATTTCCACGATGCGCAGGCCTTTGTTACGATACTCATTTGCGAGCGCCTTAATCGTGCTGCTCTTCCCCGTTCCCCGGTCGCCATAGAGCAGAAGATTGCCACCGCCGCGTCCTTCAACAAAGTCCAGCGTGTTCGCCGCGACAATCCCGCGCTCGTACTCGTATTCCTTTAGGTCGCATATGCGGACCGTGTCCGGGTGCGGGACGCCCACAAGCTCGCCCGTCCAGCGGAACGCGCCGTATTTCGCAAACAAGCCGAACCCGGATTCCCGATGAAACTGTTCCAATTCGCAGACAAGATCATTCAGATCGAGCGCGGAGAAAACGCTTTCCCTGTTCTGGAAATAGTCCGGTAAAAAAGCGATCTGGTCCGTTTCCGCGCTCGATTTCGAGAAAGTCAGTTGAATGGTTTCAGCGGAGATTCCCGAGATCGATCGGATGATGTTCAGGTCGTGCTCCGCTGCTTTCCGGATCAAGAGATAATAGCTTCCGGATTCCCGATTCGCAGCGGCGCGCGAAAAAGCGTTGTCGTCGTAGCGAACCAGATTTTCCAGATGCCGTGCAAAATTAAGCGAACAGTCCTGCTCCGAAAGTTCATGAAAAAACGCCCCGTAAGCTGCGCAGAAGGAAGCGGCGTCTCCGCTTTCCGTCTCCGAGAGGAGCGCTAGAAAGCGGGACACCGTTTCATCTTCAAGCAGTTTACGATAGATTGTAAGCGCGTTCATATTCAGCCGCGCCTTCGCAAAATCGCTCAAAACGTTTTCTCCCGATTATTTTTTCAGGAAGGTCATCTGGCTTCTGAGCTGCTGCCCGACCTTGACGAGCTGCGTATCCGCCTGCTGACGCTTCATGGCGTTGAAGTGCGGCCTGCCGACGCGGTTTTCCAAAATCCAGTTGCGGGCGAACGTTCCGTCCTGAATTTCGTGGAGCACGCGTTTCATCTCCTTGCGCGTTTCTTCCGTGATGATGCGCGTTCCGGTAACGTAATCGCCGTATTCCGCCGTGTCGCTGATGGAGTAGCGCATCCGCTCGAACCCGCCGGAATAGATCAGGTCCACAATCAGCTTCATCTCGTGAATGCACTCGAAGTACGCGTTTTCCGGCGCGTAGCCCGCTTCAACCAGCGTCTCAAACCCCGCGCGCATAAGTTCCGTCACACCGCCGCAGAGTACGGCCTGCTCGCCGAAGAGGTCTGTTTCCGTCTCGTCGCGGAACGTGGTCTCCAGAATACCCGCGCGTGCCGCGCCGATTCCCGCTGCATACGCAAGAGCCGTTTCCTTCGCTTTGCCGGTGTAGTCTTGCTGCATCGCGATGAGCGCCGGAACGCCCGCGCCGCGCTGATATTCGCTGCGGACCGTATGGCCGGGGCCTTTGGGGGCAATCATGATCACGTCCACGTTGGAAGGCGGCACGATCTGGCCGAAATGGATGTTGAACCCGTGCGCGAAGACAAGGGTATTCCCTTCCGTCAGTCCGTCCGCAATGCTTTCGTAATAGAGCGCGGACTGTTTTTCGTCGTTGACGAGGATCATAACGATGTCCGCCGCTTTGGCGGCGTCTCTCGCGGTCATGACCTTCAGGCCCGCATCCTCGGCGGCTTTCCAGCTTTTGCTTCCCTCGTAAAGGCCGACGATGACGTTTACACCGCTTTCTTTCAGGTTCAACGCGTGCGCGTGGCCCTGGCTGCCGTAGCCGATGACCGCGACGGTTTTGTTCTTGAGATACGCGAGATTGCAGTCGCTTTCGTAATACATCTTTGCCATGAGTTCTTCCTCCAACTTTCTGATTCGTGCGGCTATGCCGTCATGATTTATTTTCGCCAGTCCTTGCGCGCATATTTAGGCAGGCAATCAGTCTTGCTTTGCCGCCATAACATGCGCGTTTTCGATGGCAATGGTTCCCGTTCTTACCGTTTCCCGAATTCCGTAACGCTCCAGCATGCTCTCGAGACGCCGGACCTGGTCGGACGTATCGGCGTATTCCACGATCAGCATTTCATGAGAAACGTCGATGACTTTCGCGCCGAATATCTTCGTGATCTGCAAAAGATCGGAGCGGTTTTCCGAAGTCGCGCTGACTTTGAGCAGGATCAGTTCCCGGTTGATGAATTCGCCTTCCGTGAGAATTTTAACTTCGATGACGTCGATGAGTTTGCAGAGCTGTTTCTCCACCTGCTCGAAGATATCCTCGTCTCCGTCCACGACGATGGTCATGCGCGAAACCTCGGGGTTGCTTGTTGTGCCGACGGCCAGGCTGTGAATGTTGTACGCGCGCCGTGAAAAAAGGCCGACGACTTTATACAGGATGCCCGCGTGATTTTTCACGAGCACGGACATCGTGAGTTTCATGGCTTTCCCTTCCATATTGTCACACCTTCCTTATGCCGTCTCGACCGCTTGGCAGACGACGTCTCCCATTTCTATTGTTCCGATCGACGGTTTACCCGCGGCGATATCCGCGGTGCGCCAACCCGCTTCCAGCGTGTGCTGTACGGCGCGTTCTATGGCGTTTGCAGCCTGCTGCTGGTTTAAAGAGTAACGAAGCAGCATCGCCGCTGAGAGTATGGTCGCAAGCGGGTTTGCGGTGTTTGTCCCCGCGATATCCGGCGCGCTGCCGTGGATCGGTTCGTAAAGCCCCAGCGTTCCGTCGCCCAGTGAAGCGGAGGGCAGCATGCCGATGGAGCCTGTAATCATGCTCGCTTCGTCCGAGAGGATATCGCCGAACATATTGCTCGTGACCACGACGTCGAATCGGGCCGGATTTCGGACGAGCTGCATGGCGCAGTTGTCGACGAGCATATCGTCGCAGACGACGCCGGGATATTCCTTCGCGAGGCGGTGCATCGTTTCACGCCAGAGGCGGGAACTTTCCAGTACGTTCGCTTTGTCGATGCTGGTCAGTTTATTGCCGCGCTTTTTCGCCGCTTCGAAGCCGATGCGGCCGATACGTTCGATCTCCATGACGGAATACCGCTCGGTATCGTACGCCTCTTCCCCGCGTACGCTTTGCCTTCTGCCGCGTTCGCCGAAATAGATGCCGCCGGTCAGCTCGCGTACCATGAGGATGTCGAGACCGCCGGTTACGATTTCCGGTTTGAGAGGGCAGGCGTCCTTGAGCGGATTAAAGAGCACAGCAGGGCGAAGGTTCGCATATAAGCCGAGTGCGGCGCGGATGCCGAGCAGCCCCGCTTCGGGCCGAAGATTGCCGGGCAGCGTGTCCCATTTCGGGCCTCCGACCGCGCCTAGGAGCACCGCGCTGCTGGCTTTGCAGACGCGCACGGTTTCGTCAGGCAGCGGTACGCCCGTCTGGTCGATGGCGCAGCCGCCCATGAGCACGTCATGAAAACTCAGCGCGAAACCGAACCGCTTTGCCGCGACTTCGAGAACGCGGACGGCCTGCGTTACGATTTCGGGGCCGATGCCGTCGCCGCGAATGACCGCAATATTGTAATTCATGCAGACTCCCCCCTTACAGCTTTCCCGCTTTGATCGCGTTCATCAGCCCGCCGGATGCGATGATACCCTGAATGAACGTCGGGAACGGTTCTCCCTGATAGGTTTCGTTCCGCGTGAGATTGGTGATAACCCCCGTATCGAAATCGACGCTGACCCGGTCGCCGTTCTGAATCTTCCCGCTCGCTTCGGGGCACTCGACGATCGGCAGCCCGATGTTGATCGCGTTGCGATAAAAGATACGCGCGAATGTGTATGCGATCACACAGGAGATGCCGGATTCCTTAATCGCGATCGGCGCGTGCTCGCGGGAAGAACCGCAGCCGAAGTTTTTCCCGCCGACCATGACGTCTCCGGGTTTGACATGAGAAGCGAAATCCTTGTCGATATCCTCCATGCAGTGACACGCCAGTTCCTTGGGGTCGCTGGTGTTGAGGTATCTGGCAGGAATGATCACATCCGTGTCGATATTGTCGCCGTACTTGACGGCGTTGCCTGTTGCTTTCATGCTTTGCCTCCTAACACGGTTTCCGGGGCGACGAGTTTGCCCGCGATTGCAGACGCGGCGGCAACCGCGGGGGACGCGAGGTATACTTCCGATCCCGTGTGCCCCATTCGGCCGACGAAGTTGCGGTTCGTGGTAGCTACCGCGCGCTCGCCTTTTGCGAGGATGCCCATGTGTCCGCCGAGGCACGGTCCGCAGGTTGGCGTGCTGACCGCGCATCCCGCTTCGATAAACGTTCTGACGAGGCCTTCTTCCATCGCCTGCAGCATGATCTTCTGCGTGGCGGGAATCACGATGCACCGCACGTTTTCGTTGACGTGCCTGCCTTCAAAGACCTTCGCCGCGACGCGCAAGTCTTCGATTCTGCCGTTTGTGCAGCTGCCGATGACGGCCTGGTCGATCGTGATATCTCCGACTTCGGAGACAGGTTTTGCGTTCTCCGGCAGATGCGGCAGGGATACCGTCGGTTGGATCGCGGAAAGATCGATCTCATACGTCGCGGTGTACGCAGCGTCCGCGTCCGCTTTGTATACGGTCCAGTTCTTGCAGCCGTGTTCTTCGGCATACTGTGCGGTTTGTTCGTCGTATTCGAAAATTCCGTTTTTCGCGCCCGCTTCAATCGCCATATTCGCCATACAGAGACGGTCTTCCATGGTCAGGCTCTGCAATCCGTCACCCGTGAACTCCATGCTCTGATAGAGCGCGCCGTCCACACCCACCATGCCGATGATGTGCAGGATGACGTCTTTGCCCGATACCCATGGCTTTAGCTTCCCTTTTAATACGAAGCGCATCGCGGTCGGCACCTTAAGCCAGCAGAGGCCTGTCGCCATGCCGGCCGCCATATCCGTGCTGCCAACACCCGTGGAAAACGCGGCGAGCGCGCCGTAGGTGCAGGTATGCGAATCCGCGCCGATGACGAGATCGCCCGGTTTGACCAGCCCCATCTCAGGCAGAAGCGCGTGTTCTACTCCAACTTTGCCTACGTCGAAGAAATTTGTGATCTGATATTTTCTTGCAAAATCGCGCACAAGTTTACATTGTTCCGCCGCTTTGATGTCCTTGTTCGGCGTAAAGTGATCCATCACGAGCGCGATTTTATCGCGGTCGAAGACCGTTTTGATACCAGCCTTTTCAAACTCCTTGATCGCGACGGGCGCCGTGATATCGTTACCGAGGACGAGATCCACTTTGGCGCGGATCAGCTGCCCTGCGCTCACGCAATCCAGCCCAGCGTGCGCCGCGAGTATCTTTTGCGTCGTTGTCATTCCCATTGTATGTTCCTTCAATCCCTTCGTATTTTAATGACGAGAGCCCTTTTCGCTCCGCTCCGTGTTATTTCACGACAGCGCCTTCGGAAGCCGAGGATACCATGCGCTCGTAACGCGCCAGATATCCTTTCTTGATCTTCGGTTCGGGCGCTTTCCAGCTCTTTTTTCGTTCGGCAAGCTCTTGATCGCTCAGC
Organism: Bacillota bacterium; assembly: GCA_023459335.1. Lineage (GTDB taxonomy): Bacteria > Bacillota > Clostridia > Christensenellales > CAG-138 > UBA7703. The sequence goes on along the minus strand of JAEWUO010000007.1, from coordinate 90,721 downwards.
CGGACGTTGAGCGTGCCGGCCGGAATATCGATGTCGATCAGGTCGCCGGTACGAATCAATCCGATATTACCGCCGCTCGCCGCTTCCGGCGATACGTGCCCGATCGCTGCGCCGCGGGAGGCGCCGGAGAAGCGTCCATCCGTGATCAGCGCGACGGTGCTGTCCAGGCCCATGCCGGCGATGGCGGACGTCGGCCCCAGCATTTCGCGCATACCCGGGCCTCCTTTGGGGCCCTCGTAGCGGATAACGACGACGTCTCCCTGCTGAATCTGCATACCGTAGATGGCCTTGATCGCCTCGTCTTCAGAGTCAAATACTTTTGCAGGCCCGCTGTGGCGCATCATGCTTTCCAGAACCGCGGCGCGTTTGACGACCGCGCCGTCCGGCGCGATGTTTCCTTTTAAGATCGCGATCCCGCCGGTTTTGGAGTACGGTTCCGCGCAGGTGCGAATCACCGTAGGGTTCTTGATTTTCGCGTCTTTCACGGCTTCCGCCATCGGTACGCCAAGCACGGTCGTTGCGGAACCGTCATAATATCCGCATCGAATCAGCTCGTTGATCACGGCGGATACTCCGCCCGCATGGTATAGATCTTCCACATGGTGCGGGCCGGAAGGCGCGAGACGGCAAAGATTCGGCACGCGCGCGCTGATCTCGTTGATGATCTCGAGGTTCAGCTTAACGCCGGCTTCCCGCGCGATGGCGGTCAGATGCAGCACGGAATTGGTCGAGCAACCGAGCGCCATATCTACCGCGAGCGCGTTCCGAAACATCCGCTCGGTCAGGATCTGCGACGGACGGATGTCTTTTTGAACCAGTTCCATCACCTGCATGCCCGCGTGTTTCGCAAGGCGCATGCGTTCCGCATACACCGCGGGTATCGTGCCGTTGCCGGGCAGCGCCATACCGATCGCTTCACTCAGGCAGGCCATGGAATTTGCCGTAAACATACCTGAGCAGGATCCGCAGCTCGGGCAGGCGTTATTTTCGCAGAACGCAAGTTCCTCGTCCGTCGCTTTGCCGGCTTTGTAAGCGCCGACCGCTTCGAATACGCTGTTGAGATCGAGATTCTTGCCGTTTCCCTGATAGGAAAGCATTGCTCCGGCCGTGACCACGACGGCGGGCAGATCGAGCCGCGCCGCGGCCATAAGCATACCGGGGATGATCTTGTCGCAGCCGGGCATGAACACCATACCGTCGAAGCGGTGCGCTTCGGCCATGATCTCGCATTCGTCGGCAACGATTTCGCGGCTCGCCAGAGAATAATGCATGCCTACGTGCCCCATTGCGATGCCGTCGCAGACGCCGATGGTGCCGAATTCGATCGGCGTGCCGCCCGCGATTCGTACGCCGGCTTTTACCGCCTCGACCAGCTGATCCAAATGAAAGTGCCCGGGCACGATTTCGCTTCTGGGGTTTGCGATACCGATCAGAGGACGGCTGAGTTCTTCGTCCGTATAACCCATCGCCTTAAAAAGCGAACGGTGCGGCGCGCGCTCCGCGTTCTTAGTTACTTCGTCGCTGCGCATGTTCATTTTTCCCCTTCCTGTTCGTGCAACTCACCCGGCTCGGTTTCATGCAGAATAAATTCCGTAATCGGTTTTCCGGGCGCGACCATGGGTGTAATCGTTTCGTCGCAGCCGATCCGGCAATCGATCAACACGGGTTCGTTTGATTTTAAAGCTTCCGCGAACGCCTCCTCGAACTGTCCGAGAGAACAGACGGAAGCACCGTGAATCCCGTAAGCCTCAGCGAGCTTGGGAAAATCGGGGCCTCGGTCGAGATTCGTCTGCGAATAGCGTTTCTGATAAAATACGGTTTGCCACTGGCGCACCATGCCGAGCACGCCGTTGTTCATGATTACGATCGTGACGGGAATTCCGTAGTGCTCCATCGTCGCCATTTCGTTGCTGTTCATGCGAAAACTGCCGTCTCCGGAGATTAAAATCACCTTTCGGTCAGGTCTTGCCAGCGCAGCGCCGATGGAAGCGCCCGCGCCATAGCCCATCGTTCCGAATCCACCGGAGGAGATAAACGTATTCGGGAATTCATAATGATAATACCGCGCGGCCCACATCTGATGCTGACCCACGTCGGTCACGATGATCGCGTCCTTCGGCGCGATCTCGCTCACTGCGCTCAGTACCGCTTTCGGCGTAAAACCGGCGTGCCGTGCTGCGCGCGCGGGGAGCTTCAGCGCCTGTATATTCGCCAGCCACGGTTCCCTCGCCCCGGTATCGATCGGCGGGGTTTCAAGCAGGCTGATCAGACGTTTTAAAACGATTTTCACGTCTCCGAGGACGGAATGCGCGGTACGGACGTTTTTATTGATCTCTGCCGCGTCGATATCGATCTGAACGATCTTTGCATTTTTACCGAACTTCTGCACATCCCCCGTTACGCGATCGTTAAACCGGCATCCGAGCGCCAGAACCAGGTCGCTTTCGGAAACGGCGACATTGGTCGCGCGCGTTCCGTGCATGCCGATCATGCCCGTGAAATTCGGGTGGGAAGAAGGGAAAGTTCCGATGCCCATCAGCGTTGTACCGACGGGTGAGCGGATCAGTTCCGCAAGATGCAGCACCTCTTCCGACGCGCCTGCCTTCAGCGCGCCGCCGCCGCACAGAACGAACACCTTATCCGAAGCGCGGATCATGTCCGCGAGTTTCTCCGTGTCCGCTTCCGCTTCGTCGCTCAATGTCGGCGTTTCGCATTCTTTTATGCAGAGTGCGGGTTCGTATTCGGCAGTTTCCGCGGTCACGTTTTTCGGAATATCGACCAGCACGGGACCCGGGCGGCCGGAACGCGCGATGGAAAACGCTTCGCGAAGCGCTTGCGCAAGCTGTCGGATATCCTTGACAATGTAATTATGTTTTGTAATCGGCGTTGTGATTCCGGCGATATCCGCCTCCTGAAAGCTGTCCTTGCCGATCAGGTTAACGTTGACGTTTCCGGTGATGAACACGACAGGCACGCTGTCCAGGTATGCCGTCGCGATTCCTGTAACGAGGTTGGTCGCACCTGGGCCGGAGGTCGCGATGCAGACGCCGACCTTTCCGCTTGCGCGGGCATAACCATCCGCAGCGTGCGCCGCACCCTGCTCGTGCGAAGTGAGGATATGCCGAATCCGGCTGCTGTTTTTATATAGTTCGTCGTAAATATTGAGCACGGAACCGCCCGGATAGCCGAACACGGTATCGACTCCCTGCTCCACAATACATTCGATCAGGATCTGAGCTCCTGTGAGTTTCATATATGGTTACCCCTTTCAATCGTCAGGAAAAAGTCATGTTATGCGGTCTCCGTCTGTTGGACGGCGACTTCCGCGCCGGAACGCGACTTGAGCAACTTATACTCGATGGAGTCCATCAGCGCGCGCGTGCTCGCCTGCATGATGTCTACGGCAACGCCCACGGTGGTCCAGTACTCGTGCCCGTCGGTGGATTCGATCAGAACCCGCACCGTCGCGGCGGTTGCGCTCTCGCTGTCGAGTACGCGTACCTTGTAATCCGTCAACCGGATTTCTCCGATTTCGGGATAAAATACCTCCAGCGCTTTTCTTAAAGCCGCGTCGATCGCGTTGACGGGGCCTGCGCCCTCCGCCGCCGTGATCTCCAGTTGGTCGCCGACGAGAACCTTGATCGTCGCATATGACGGTTTTTTATTTAGGTTCTCGGGCTGCTGTTCGTCCTGCACGCTGAGCATCTGAAGCTCAAAGAACTTCGACCGTGTGCCCAGCAGCTTTCGCACCTCCAGTTCAAAGGACGACTCGGCGCCCTCGAACTGATATCCCTGATGCTCCATGTGCTTGACCATATCAATGATCTTCGCGGCTTCTTCGGAATCTTTTTTAATCTCGGGATAAAAGCTTTTTACCTTTTCCAGAATCGCGCTTCGTCCCGCGACTTCGGACATCATCATGCGGCGGGTATTGCCGACCGCGGACGGGGAAACGTGCTCGAATGTCATGGGGTTTTTCATCACGCCGTCCACATGCATGCCGCCCTTGTGAGAAAACGCGTTCGCGCCGACATACGGCAGGTTTTTTGCGACGCTGATGTTTGAAATATCGGCCACCTCATGGACCGTGCTGGTCAGTCGCTCCAGCGTTTCCGGCGGAATGCACTCGTAGCCAAGCTTCAATTGAAGGCCGGCGAGAACCGTGGCAAGGTTCGCGTTTCCGCAGCGCTCTCCGAACCCGACGAGCGTGCCCTGTACGTGCGTCGCCCCCGATTCGACCGCAAGCACGCTGTTTGCCGCCGCCATGCCCGCGTCGTCGTGCGCATGGATACCGACCGCAACCGGAAAGCGTTCTTTCACGAGTTTTGTCACGCTCTGAACGAAATCGGGGAAGCTGCCGCCGTTCGTGTCGCAGAGGCAGAGACAGTCCGCCCCGCTCTCATAAGCCGCCTTCAGCGTGTCGAGCGCGTAAGCGGGATTCGCGCGGTAGCCATCGAAAAAATGTTCCGCGTCGTAGATGACTTCTTTGCCGTTCTGTTTCATATAGCGAACGGTATCTCGTATCATAGCGAGGTTTTCGGCAAGCTCCGCCCGAAGGATATCCGTTACGTGGATATCCCAGGATTTCCCGAAGATGCAGACGCAGGCCGTGTTCGCCGCAAGCAGGGAGCGCAGATTTGCGTCTTCTTCCACCGGCGTATGCTTCTTGCGCGTCGCGCCGAACGCGGTCACCTTCGAATGCCGGAGCGGGTTTTCGCGCAATCGCTCGAAAAACTCCATATCCTTGGGATTGGAGCCGGGGTTTCCTGCTTCGATATAGTCCACCTGCAGATTGTCCAGAATTCGTGCGATTTTAATTTTATCCTGCACGGAAAAAGAGATGCCAACGCTTTGCGCGCCGTCGCGCAGCGTCGAATCCAGTAAATACACCTTGCTCATATCATAACCTCCTGCCGCCGGGGCCGGTATTCCGGCTGACGGTTATAAAAAGTCCCCGTCTCATCTTGAGACGGGGACGGATTCATCCTCGCGGTACCACTCAACTTGATCCCGTGTTGTCGGGGGAGCTTGCTCCTGCCTCGAAAACGCACTGATCCTCTTATGCGGGTTCTATCAAACCCCGGCATGTAACGGTGCCAACCGTAATACGCTTACTTGATTTCTGCGTCTCTGCTCGGGAGGGATTCGCTGTTTGCGCCGCCGCCGGTTTTCACCATCCACCGGCTCTCTTGAGACGAACTTGCGAACAGCCTGTCTCTGTCATTGCATGTCTTTATGAATTTTCGATAATATACCATATATTTTTTACTCGTGTCAAGTATTTTTATAAGGTTAAATGTATATTGTTTCTACTTTTATAAGGCTCGTATTGCCGCTCACGCCGCTCACATGGCCGCCCGTGATGATAATGTGATCTCCCGCTTCCAGATCGAACACTTTTTTCGCTGTCTCCGTTGCGTGATAAAACAGCACATCCGTCGAGGTGAAGGTCCCGCTCATCACCGGAATGACGCCCCAGCTCAGGGAGAGCTTATACCAGACCTTTCGGCTTGTCGTAAGCCCGATGATGTCCATCGGAGGACGGAAGCGCGAAATCATGCGCGCCGTGATGCCGGTAAGCGTACAGGCGACGATCGCCTTCGCGTCGAGGTCAATCGCCATGCCGCAGGTCGCGTGAGAAATCGCATCCACGGTATTCTTGATGTGAAACTCCGTATTTCGGAAGCGTTTCACATAATGGATGTGCTTCTCTGTTTCCTCCGCGATCTTCGCCATGGTTGCGACGGATTCCACGGGGTGCTTGCCCGCGGCGGTTTCGCCGGAGAGCATGACGGCGCTCGTACCGTCGTACACGGCATTCGCTACGTCCGATATCTCCGCGCGGGTCGGTCGCGGGTTGTAGATCATGCTTTCGAGCATCTCCGTTGCGGTGATGACGCGCTTGCCTAGGAGCCTGCATTCCGTTACGAGGTATTTTTGGATATACGGCAGTTCCTCAAACGGGATCTCTACACCGAGGTCTCCGCGTCCGATCATAATGCCCTCGCACTCCTCGCAGATTTCGTGGATATTGTTGATTCCTGCGCGGTTTTCGATCTTGGCGATGATGGCGATCTCTTCCCCGCCGTTCTCTCGCAGAAACGCCCTTAAGTCAAGCAGATCCTGCTTGGTGGAGACAAACGACGCGGCGATATAGTCCACGTCGTTTTGAATTCCGAACAGCAAGTCATCTTTATCCTGCTCGCTCAGGTATTCTTTGCAAATAACCTTGTTCGGGAAGCTCATGCTCTTCCTGTCGCTAAGTTCGCCGCCCGCGATTACTTTACAGACCGCGTCGGTGTCCGTCAGTTTACTCACCTCAAAGATAAGCAGGCCGTTATTGACGAGTATGCGGTCGCCGGGCTCCAGCGAGCAGGCGAGCCCGGGGAAGCTGACCGATACGCGATCCTTTGTCCCCTGCACATCCTTTTCGGTGAAAGTAAACGTATCCCCTTCGTTCAGGATGATCTTGCCGTCTTTGAACGTCTTGATGCGAAATTCCGGCCCCTTGGTATCCAGCATGATCGCGATCGGCATGTCGAGTTCGGTACGGATTTTCTTGATTCGTTCGATTCGCGCGTGATGCTCTTCATGCGAACCGTGGGAAAAATTCAGACGTGCCGTGTTCATACCCGCGCGGATCATCGAAACGAGGACATCCTCGCTTTCGCTCGCGGGGCCGATGGTGCAAACGATTTTCGTTTTTCTCATGGCGAATATCCTCCTTTTTCGCTCCATTCTATAATTCGATCTATCTTACTACCGCAAACAGGCAACAACAAGCATTATATTGTCAATTTTTCATGTCAAATCAAGAACGACGTTTTAAATAAATCGTATAAATACACCCTCGCTCGGGATTTTGAGTTCATTCCTCATATGCAATCATTTCCGCCAGCAAACGCACGCCGCTTTCGATCGCTTCCGTCTCCAGGTGACCGTATCCCATAACAAGTTCGTCTTCATGTTTTCCCTTAATGATGCTGTGGTCTTCCAGCGGTACGACTTGGATACCGTGCTCTGCGCAGCGTGTGCGGAACGCGTCGCCGAACCGCCTTCCCGGGAACCGAATTGTTACGTGCAGCCCAGCCGCGTCGCCGCAAGGCGACCAATCCGTGCCAAAATTGTTTGTCAGAGCTTCCATCAGCGCCTGCCGCCGCTTGCCGTAACGGTTTCGCATCGCTCGGATATGCCGGTCGAATCTGCGCGATTTTAAAAACTCGCATAAGGCAGCCTGTTCAAACGGTGGATTCTGCACATCGTGGTGCGTTCTGAGTTCGCGCCAGCGCGTCTGCAGCGCGGAAGGAAGGATCACAAACCCCAGCCGCATCGCGGGAAACGCGGTTTTGCTGAACGTACCGACATAGATAACGCGCTGCGCGTCAAGCGAAAGCAGCGGTGCGACCGGTGCGCCGGTATAGCGGAATTCGCTGTCGTAATCGTCCTCCACAATGTATACGTCGTTTTCCCGCGCATACCGGATCAGCGCTGCCCTGCGGGAAGCGGGCAGGATGCCGCCAAGCGGAAACTGGTGCGACGGGGTAACGTAAATCATCTTTGCGTGTTCCGCGCCGGTCAGCAGATCTGTTTTCAATCCGTGATCGTCCGCTTCGGCCGGTACGATCTCGCAGCCGCAGGACAGCAGCGCGCCGTAAAGGCCGGAATGGCAAGGATCTTCGAGAATGACGCGCTCACCATGCGGGCAGAGCAAATCCATAAGAATGCGGAGCGCGTGCGTCGCACCCGCGGTAATGAAAATATCCTCCGCGGAAACGTTCAGCCCGCGGCCCCTCATAAGCCAGGAAGCGATTTCCTCTCGCAGCGGCGCGTATCCCTGCGGACCGGTGTAGCCATATTGCTCCGGCGGAAGTTCGATTACGGCGCCGGAGAGGAGCTTCGCCCACTGGGAACGCGGGAAACCGAACAGGTCAGGTCTTCCGGTCGAAAAGTCTGCGAGGATTTTCTGCTTTTGATCGGTTTGATCGCGACGGATCGGCACGATCGCCGCACCTGTCACGAGGTTTTCCGAAACGACCGTCTGAGCGCCCTGCCTGCTCAATAAATATCCTTCTGCGAGGAGCATATCGTACGCTTCGACGACCGTGCTGCGCGCGGCGCCGAGTTCTGCGGCAAGTTGTCTCGTGGAGGGCAGCGGCTCGCCTCCGCACATCTCCCCGGATACGATCTGATCTCGTATCTGCGCGTAAATCTGTCGACGGATCGGTTTCTCGCTCATGCGGTCGATTTGTATCAGCTTCATCTCATCTTTACTGGTATGTGTAAATTCGTTTATATCTGGTGCTTTCGATATACCAGTCATCTTTATACTATTGTATCAGATGAATTAAAAAACACAACGGGAGATCAGATGAAAAACGAAGCGATGAAAGGCAAATTCTATTTGGTCGGCGCGTTCTCGTTCGCAGGAACCAGCGTTGTCGCGGCGCGTTACGTTTCGGGCAGGATCGGCGTGTTCACCATCGCGGCGGCCAGTTTCTTATTCGCGCTGATTCTGCTGCTGCCGGTTTGCTTTCGCAAACTGAAAAACGCGATTCGTGTTATGACCTGGAGAACCATCGGCGAGATTTGCCTTCAGGCATTGTTTGGCATGTTTCTGTTTCGGTTTTTACTATTGAACGGATTGACCCGCACCACTTCGCTGGAAGCGGGGATTATGACCGGAACGACGCCCGCGATCACGGCGTTTCTCGCGCGGGCGCTTCTGCGCGAAAAAGCGAATGCTCGAACGATTCTTGGCGTTCTCGCGACGGCGGCGGGCGTGCTGCTCGTGCAGAATATCGTGCGCGGCGGCGAAATTAAGATGGAACACCTGATCGGAAACCTGCTGGTCATCGGGGCGGCGGCAAGCGAGTCCGTATTCAATATCCTTTCCCGCGCTTCCGTGCTGCGGCTGAACGAAAACGGAACGCCGCTCGACCCGTTGGTTCAGACGGCGCTGGTCACGTTCGCATCATTACTGTTTTGCTTGCTGCCGGCGTCGCTGGAAAACCCGATCGCACGGCTTGGTTCTCTCGGTGTGCCGGGATGGATCGCGCTCGGCTGGTACGGGTTCTTCGTCACCGCGCTGGCGTACCTTTGCTGGTACGGGGGCATCAAACGAAGCGGCGCGTTTACCGCAGCGGCGTTTTCGGGGCTCATGCCGCTGACTTCCATGTTATTTTCCGCTTGGATGCTGCATGAACGCGCGGACGTGTTCCAATGGATTGGCGGCGGTTTTGTCATCTTGGGTATGGCGTTGATCGGATCATAAGTGCTTTGATTCAGAATCTTGCGCAGGATATAAATATTCCAGCGCATTTTATGGTTTGATATAAGCATATCCTTCCGCTTGTCGGTCGATTAATTCTCTCACGCCGGCGGGAACGATTCTGATAAAGGCAAGGAGCTGCTCCTTTGGAATGTGATACCCTGTCAGCGCGTTGTTGCATGCGGCGAAAACGACGCCGCTGTTCGATAAAACATCCATATGGCTCTTAAGCGAATCATCGCCGTCCAAAACATATGCCTGCACCGCTTCCCCGTTCGCCAATACTTCAACGTCAACCTCCGATGCGGAATCGGTATACGATGACAATAGGTTTTTCACGTTGTGCAAAAGCAATTTCCATTTCAGCATTTCGTCAATGTGGAATACAACTTTCTGGCGCATATAACAAATCCCTTTTCCATTGATTCATTGTTTATAGAAAGAGTATACTCTTTTCATGTTAAATTGTCATAGAACGAAACAGACTCTTGCGGAGGTATATGGATGGATAAAGTCAACATTGCGGAGAAAATGGAACTGATTCGCGAGCACTGGAGTCCGAAAATTCTGGGCGAACTAAACGATTCCTATATCAAAGCCGCGAAACTGAAAGGCGAGTTTGTCTGGCATCAGCACGAGACGGAAGACGAAATGTTCTTTATCGTAAAAGGCAGTCTGACAATCAAGCTGCGCGAGCGGGATATCGCGCTGAAAGAAGGCGAGTTCATCGTGATCCCGCACGGAGTAGAGCATATGCCCGTCGCAGAAGACGAGGTGCAGATATTGATGATCGAAGCCAAGACCGCTTTGAACACGGGAAACGTTCATAACGACAAGACGATTGAGCACCCGGATTGGATTTAGTGCGCCGAACTGTTTTATATCGTAATCAGTTTCTTGCCGCTTTTCAGAATTTCCGTCAGGCTTACTCCCCAATAGACCACTTCAATACCAAGATCGGTCAGCTTTTCGGATGTCCCGAGCTGATCGGTGCATGCTTTGCATGCGGAAAACTTCACGCCCGCCTGCTGCGCCAGCAGGATTCTCGTCTGAATCTGCTCATTTTCGGCGACCAGCTTCGCGGTGGCTCCCCATATGATGACGGTAACCGCTTCCCACCATTTGGATAGCATGGCGTTCGTCGCGTACATCATGACCATTTTGTCGGACGTCAGTATGTCTGCGTTTGTCCAAAGGATATAGAGATGTTCCGATTCGTCCATGATGAACTCCTTTCAACTGTCTAATATTATATTCTACTCGATTATAATCCCAATAAAATACGAATTACAAATCAAAAGAGCGTCGAATGACGCTCTTTTGTGGCGGAGAAGGTGGGATTTGAACCCACGCACCGGTTACCCCAGTCTACTCCCTTAGCAGGGGAGCCCCTTACAGCCACTTGGGTACTTCTCCGTATTGATTTGTCTGATGCTGGCGGAGAGAGAGGGATTCGAACCCCCGGTGCCTTGCAGCATCACCAGTTTTCAAGACTGGCTCCATAAACCACTCGGACATCTCTCCAGAAACGCACCTAGTGAAGTATAGCAAATTCATGAAATGATTGTCAACGGCGGAATCTTACCCCGATTGGACGCGCATTTGACATAAATGTGAAACTCGATGGGATTCCTGTTCATTTCATTGCAGAAGAAGACGCGAAATCATATAATGAAGTCATTCAGACGCGTGAAAAAGCGCCGAATCGGAGGATAAATTGAAACATGCGTAAAACGATGCCGCTCGTGTTCATCGCGCTTCTGCTGCTTGCGTTTCTTGCGGGCTGCAAAACCGAATCGACCACGATTCTGAACACTACGTCGAAACTCTTTTACGGCGGGAGCCAGATCGAAACCACCGTCCGCGAACTGAAGGTGGACGGCGGCAAAACCACCGCGCGTATTCGCTTTCTGAACCTCGGCACCGAAGACCTTGACTCCATCGAAGCGCTCGTCGAGTTTATCGACCGGGATGGAAATACGATCGCGAGCTGCGTCGTCAGCGATACGTTCAACACATCCGTTTCCGTCGGAGAAAGCTTCAGCGAGACCGCGGAATGCGACAGCGATTCGCGGATCACGGGTGTCTATGTGACGGCGTACGTTCCTTAAACCTAGATCAAAGCCGTCTCGACGTATTGATGTTTGCTTTCTTCGCCTGCGCATGCTGCAGTTTGCGCGGAATCTGATATGTCTTTTCGTCCTTAACGAAGTTCGCGCCCGTTTGTTTGAACGTAAACGGCACGTTCGCCTCGATGCACTGCCTGCGGATATCGAGCACCCAATCGTAATTGCAGATGCGCGCGCCTTCGCCTGACTCTCCGCCGACCGTAACGTTGCCGACCCATTCGCCGAGAAAATTCGAAAGATCGATCTTCTCGAGCAGAGGCTCGCAAACGATCATCTTCTGCCGGATCGGCGCGTCGCGAAAGACAGGCAGACGCTCGTCCGCCTTCGCCTGGTTTTCCACCGTGCAGCAGATGGAAACATTTGGATATCCCCCGCCCCAGTCCGCCGGCAGGCACTGCGCGAATCGTGTAATCCGCTTCGTGATGAAGAGAAACGCACAGTCGGAACGCTCGCGGATCATCCGCCAGGCTTCGCCGCGCCATGCGTCGGCATCCTCAAGGAGAAAATCGGAAGAGAAACAAGTCCAAATATAACTGCCGGATGGAATTTTGTAGGATCCGTCCCTCGCGTGTGAAATCGGAAGATAAAAATCGTTCGTTTTCTTCACAAGGCTTGCGTCCCTGCCGTGCCAGCCGTCGATCCGGTAGACATAACAGTGCGCGCATCCCGCCGAAATCTTGTGGCATCCGTGCCAGGGATTCCAGCCGAAACTGCCGCTATATGGTTTTTTTCTTGTTTGCGTCGTAGCCATATTCGATCCAGCGTTTGCATTTTTGTCGCTTTGTTTCACATTTGCTTTCGTTGACAATCGTAACACCGTTCCTGTATAATCGGCAAGCTGAAAGGGGGTTGAGCCATGAATCAGTTTTTACAGGCGATCGAAGCGTTCGCCAAAGGTTCAACAGTCTGGGTTTATCTGTTTATCTTTTTCGGGAAAATTCTCGAGGTGTCGTTCGGCACCCTTCGTATTGTGCTGATCAATCGCGGCGAGCGTACGGTCGGCTCGTTGATCGCGATCATTGAAATCACGCTTTGGCTCGTCATCGCAAGCAGCGTATTGACGGGTTTTAAGGAAGATTTCCTCAAAGGCATCGTGTATGCGCTCGCGTTCGCCTGCGGCAACTATATCGGCAGCTGGCTCGACGAGCTTCTCGCGTTCGGCTTGAGCTCCATGCAGGTTGTCCTGCCGGATCCGGCTTCCGCAAAAGAAGCGGAAGCGTGCCTTCGCAGCAAGGGATTTGGCGTCACCACGCTGGATGTGCACGGAAGGGACGACGATCACAGCATGCTGATGATGACCATGCAGCGCAAACGCCTGCCTGAAGCGCTCACGATTCTGGAGGATCACTGCAACGGCGCCGTGGTGACCGTCAGCGATATCAAGGTGCAGCACGGCGGTTATCTTGAGCGAGCCGTGCGCGGCGGTCAGCTCCGAAACGGTAAATAGCCTGATCCATTACCATAACCGCCTCGGGCGGTTTTATTATTGTCTTGAAGCAAACGATTCCTGACTGACGATCCGCAGCGACAGCATCAGATGCAGAAGCGAAACGTCCCCGCTCTCCAGATCCAGCCCGAACTGTGTCTTCATTCGTTCCATCCGGTAAAGAAACGTACTCCGGTGGATGAAGAGATCGCTCGCGGTCTTTACCGCGTTAAAATGGTTTTGTAGATACCGATCCGCAGTTTCGATGTAGCTGGTGCCGTGATCATGATCGCTTTCCGCCAAAGCGCGCACGGAACGGAGCATAATGAGATCCGCGGGAAAGTTTGACACGGCCCGAGACGAAACGTATTCTTCCGCAGCGTCGTGAAAGAATGTGACTCCATCCGTTCCCGCTGCATGAGTCAGCGCATATTTTGCCAGTTCGAGCCGTTGCGCCAGAAGCGAAAATCCTCGGTATGCTTCGCATACACCGAACCGTAAGCCCTCTTCCGTGGAAAGCGAGGACATCGTTTTTCGCAAGTTTGATTCCTTTGAAAAATCAGAATGAAGGATCACGACGATGACGGGCGTTTCGGTGAATGCGCAGCAGCCAGCGAGGCTCGCTTCGATCCGTTCGCATAAATATGCCGCGCGCGCCGTTCGCAGATCGCCGTCGGCGGGTTCCGCCGCCAGGACGCAGTACGAATCCGTTTCATTCCAGCCAAGGCTGTTGAGTGTCTCAATGGTATTCCGGTCGGATGTTTCCTGTGACAGAATCAAGCGAAGCGCGCGCGCAGTTGCCTTCTCGTCGTGATTATTACGGGTGCCGGACGGATAGAGTTTCTGTTCGGACAGCATCAGGCGAACGTATCCTGCCAAGGATTCGAATACAAACTCGTCGCTTCCGTAAAGCGGACGCTCGGACGCGGTGCAGAGCAGCGTATAGGTCGATCCGCCGACGGTTATATCACGCGACAGCGTGTCGTTTTGCGCGCCTTCTGTTAACGTACGATCCCCTGCCGCTTCCGACCGTATCATTTCGAGTTTCGTATCCGCTTGTCCCGATTGCGCGACGACGTGACTCATGGAATCGATCAGAAAAACGGGGTTTTGCAGCATTTCCCCCGCCGTCCGGAGTAATTCTTCGATATCCTTTTCCGATTCCGCTGCAGCTTTTAACTGCTGCAGCCATTCATCGAGCCGGTCAAACAGCCGCTGTACAAAATTCAGCACGGCTGCGGTTTGCTCGCCGTCGGGCAATATACAAACGTCGAGTGAATCGAGAACTCGTTGTTCCGGCGTACCGGCGCAGAGAAACAAGGGTTCCCGCTGTTCTGGAATGCGCGCGGCATTCAGCTCAGCGGCGCGGCAAACGACCACGTGAGGGCCAAGCGTTATATTTTCGCCTTCCAGGAAGAGAGGGCGCCCGACCGGCAGTTCGGGACGGCGGATTGCGCCGCCGACTGCCGGATAACGATATTTCAGTTCATTGATGATGAATTCTTTTCGTATCATTTCTTTCTCCTATACTACATAGTGTATGAATTACTTTATAATTTGTCAATCATTTGTCGAATTTTTCACCAGAATACAATCTGATAAGATATACAAAACACAATAAATATGCGGGGTAACACAGCGTGATTATCATCGGAGAAAAATTAAACGGATTCATACCTTCTGTACAGACAGCGATCCGCGCGAAAGACGAAGCCTTTCTGCGCGACCTTGCCGTCCGTCAGGAAGCGGCTGGCGCAGACTATCTGGACATCTGCGCCGCGGTTGAAAACGAGATCGAAACGGAAACGCTTCGCTGGCTTGTCGAGCTTTCTGAGGAGGTCTGCTCCCTTCCGCTCTGTATCGATTCGGCGAACCCGAACGTGCTCGCCGAAGTGCTGCCGCACTGCAAACGCCCCGGAATCGTCAACTCCGTATCCATGGAAAGCGGTAAAATCGAAACAATCTTCCCGCTGATTGCCGATACCAACTGGAATGTGGTCGCGCTGCTTTGTTCCAGCGCCGGCGTACCTGAGAAAATAGAAGGACGCATGGAACTGCTGGAACAGATTCGTTCGGCGGCAATGAAATACGGAATCTCGGAAAAACGGCTGCTGATCGATCCGATCGTTCATACGCTCTCGACAGATGAAAACGCGTTGACGACATTTGCCGCCTGCGCCAGGGAAATCCGCAAGCGCGCCCCCTCCGTCCACATAGTCAGCGGACTATCCAATATATCGTTTGGACTGCCCGCGCGACCGTTGATCAACCGCGCGTTTCTCGTACTCGCGCTGGAGGCGGGTATGGACGCCGCGATCATGGACATACTGGATCGCGATATGGTCGGCCTCCTGCACGCGACCAACGCGCTGCTTGGACGGGATGAATACTGCATGGATTATATTTCCGCGTTTCGAGAAAACCGAATCGGACCGGCGAAAGGATAACAAATCGTATGGATGAATATAGGGCGAAGATCGGCGAAATCGCCGGAGCGGTGCAATCCGGAAAATTGAAACAAATTGCGGAACTCGTGCAGTCGGCCATCGACGCGGGAGCAGATCCGATGTCGATCCTGAACGACGGGATGGTTTCCGCGATGACCGCCATCGGCGAACGATTCAGCCGCGGCGAAGCGTTTGTGCCAGAGATGATCATCGCCGCGCGCACGATGAAAAAAGGCGTCGAGGTGCTCAAACCGTATCTGGCGAAAGGCTCCGCCGCCGCGCTCGGCACCGCCGTCATCGGCACGGTGCAGGGAGATATGCACGATATCGGCAAGAATCTCGTCGCCATGATGATCGAAAGCGCCGGGTTTCAGATCGTCGATCTGGAGGTGGACGTTCCTTTGGAACGATTTGTGGAAGCGATTCAAACGCATGAGAATGTGCGTATCGTCGCGCTCTCCACGCTGCTGACGACGACCATGCCATCCATGAAACGCATCGTCGAGGAACTCAATCGGCTCGAAAACCGCGGCACATTCCGTATCATCGTCGGCGGCGCGCCGATTTCCGCGGAGTTCGCGCGTCAGATCGGCGCGGATGGATACTCGCCGGACGCCGCCGCCGCGGCCGCACTTGCAAAATCACTCGTCAGCTAATGGAGAAGCGATGAACTGCCGCGTAAGATTTGAACCGGATGGCATCGAGATATCCGTTCCGAATGGGACGCTGATTTCCAGCGCGGCAAAGCTCGCCGGCGTGTTCATCGACGCACCCTGCGGCGGAAACGGCACCTGCGGAAAATGCGCCGTTACGGTTCTGGCAAACGGCATGGAAAACCGCTCGCTCGCCTGCCAGACACGTCTGGAGTCCGACTGCACGGTAACGATTTCCGAACGCGCTGCGTTATCCGCTCTTCAGTCCGGGACGGAACGGCGGGTTCAGTTTGAGCCGTACCCGAATATCGATTCAACCGCACAAGGCGCATGCTTCGCCTGCTTCGACCTTGGCACGACGACGATCGTATGCTATCTGCTGGATGCCAGCGACGGAAGGCAGCTTGCCGTATCCGCAAAGCAAAACCCGCAGGCGGTTTACGGTGCGGACGTGATCGCCCGCGCGAATCAAGTCCTTTCCTCCGGGTTGCCGGAGGAACTGCAACGCTGCGCGCTGTCCGCAATGAATGACTTGATTGCTGAAACCTGCGTAAAAGCCAACCGCATTTCTAAGCAGGTGTCTTTGATCACGGTCGTCGGCAACACGGTCATGCTGCATCTGCTGCTTAAATACCCGCTTGATCGTCTCGTACGCGCGCCGTATCAGCCGTATTCGTTGGAAAGGCGCATCCTGCCCGTAAAGGATCTGGGGCTGAACGCGGATAAAAATGCAGTGGTATTAATCGCCCCCGTCATAGGCGGTTTTGTAGGCGCCGACACGGTCGCCTGCCTGACCGCGTCCGAGTTTGATATAATCGTTGATCCAACGCTGCTTCTCGACATCGGCACAAACGGCGAACTCGCGATGACGAACGGAATAAAGCGCGTTTGCTGTTCCACGGCGGCCGGCCCTGCCTTTGAGGGAGCCAACCTTTCCTGCGGCATGCGCGCGGAACGCGGGGCGGTCGACCACATTTGGATCGAAAATGCCGAGCTGCGCTATTCCACCGTCGGCCGCGCACCCGCTCGGGGAATCTGCGGCAGCGGGTTAATCGAACTCTGCGCCGCGCTCCTTCGCAGCGGCGTAATCGACGAAACCGGAAGGTTTGACATAAATAGTTGTATGAGCGAACGGCTGATCAGCCTGTCGGACGGAATGCTCGCGTTTCTCGTTACGGATGGTGAACACCGCGTGACGCTCTCACAAAAAGATGTGCGCGAACTGCAGCTTGGCAAGGCCGCCATCCGCGCGGGAATCGAGGTGCTGCTGGACGCGCTGTCCCTCACCGCGCCGCAGGTTGAACATGTGTTGCTTGCCGGCGCGTTCGGCGCGCACATTTCGTCCGCAGCGCTTAGCGAAATCGGTTTGCTTCCAATGGAGTTTTTCGGAAAAGCAGTCAGCATTGGAAATGCCGCCGGGGAAGGCGCGAAACTCTATGCAAGAAATTTTCAATTGTTTGAAGAGAGCGAAACGCTTGCGCGTAATACGGAATATATCGAACTGACCGTCTCCCCGGCGTTTCAGGATTATTATGTGGACGCGATGTCATTCCCCGAAACGCCCGAAAAACAAAATCAGCGAGGATAATCCGATGAAAATTATCGACCGTATCCGTCAAAAGAAAACGCTCTCGTTCGAGGTGTTTCCGCCCAAGGCGGATAAACCGCTTGAACCGCTCATGGATACGCTCCATCAGCTGTACGCGCTGGAACCAGATTTCATCAGCTGCACATATGGCGCGATGGGCTCGAATAAAGGCCGAAACCTCGAGGTCGTGACGGCGATCCAGTCCGGCGGAAAATCCGAGGCGCTGCCGCATTATACGTGCATCGGCAACTGCGTTCTTGACGTCTCGTCCACGCTGGATGCGTATGCGGGCGCGGGTGTGGATAACCTGCTCGCGCTGCGCGGGGACTTCCCTGCGGGAGCCTGCGGATCGGCGGGAGATTTTTCGCACGCCAGCGATCTGATTGCGTTCATCCGTTCGAAAACGGACCGTTTCTGCATCGCGGCGGCATGTTATCCGGAAAAGCACCTGCTGGCGGATTCGCTGGAACAGGATATCGACGCGCTATTGAAAAAGCAAGATGCGGGAGCGGCGTATCTGATCTCGCAATTATGTTACAGCGCGGACAACTTTATCCGTTTTCTGGAGCGGGCAAGAAAACGCGGCGTCACCCTGCCGATCGTCGCCGGCGTGCTGCCGCTTCTTAAAAAAGACGGACTGGTGCGCATGACGCTCGGCAACGGCTGCTCGATCCCTTCGGAAGTGTCCGCTCTGGTCGGACGATACGGCGAAAACGAGGAGAGCTTTCGCTCGGCGGGCCACGCGTTTACGGTGGAACTCGTTCGTAGATTTCTCACCGAGGGCGCGGATGGGATCCACCTCTACACGCTCAACCGCTATGAAGACGTTGCGGACGTCGTTACCGACGCAGACCTGCGCGAAAAAAACGCCGGATAAGATAACCTTTGCGTTTTTTTTAGAATACGGTATAATCAGAGCGATCTAACAAATCCTCGGATTGATCGGTTGTCTTGTAAGTAGAGTAGATATTGCGCGTTAAGTGGCAGTCGGATGGGAAGTCGCCGCTGCACGAAAAGCGTCCGCGCTTGCGGTGCAATATCGCGTCCGCTACTGCACGAAACGGGAACATCCTTCTTTTTAAGGTGTTCTGCATGTTGTGCAGCGCATGTAAAAAGGAGGAAATTCATAGATGAAAACAATCACGCCCAAACGCCTTTCCCTGCTGGCGATGTTCATCGCCCTGCAGATTGTTCTTTCCAAGTTTTTGATGCTTCAGCTTTCAAGCTCGATTCGCCTGAGCATCGACAGCGTACCCATTCTGCTGGCGGGCATCTGGTTTGGCCCGATTGCGGGCGGCGTGGTCGGCGTATTTTCGGATCTGCTCGGAACGGTGCTGTTTCCCACCGCAGGCGCTTACTATCCGCCGCTGACTGTCGCATTTTTCATGATCGGTTTCGTCGCGGGGCTTCTTTCTCTCGTGGTCAGAAATAAACGTACGCTGGCGCGCGCTGCGATGATCGTGATTCCTTCCGAATTGATCGGTTCCCTGCTCGTAAAAAGTTTCGCACTGTCACTGCTGGTCGGCATACCGCTGCCCGCCATGATCGCTTCCCGCGCGCTGCCGGTCGGCATCGTGCTGACGGCAAACACGCTGCTCGTCGCGGCGATTGACGGCATGCTGCGTGAAAAAGCGCTCTCAGAATCGCGCGGACGATCGATTGTTCCGCACAAACAGGCTGATCATTCAACAAGTGTCATGACGTATGACGAAGCGATGACCTATATCCATCACGTCACCTGGCGCGGAAGCCGGCTGGGGCTGGAACGCACGAACGAACTTTTAGAGCGCATCGGAAACCCGCACCGGAAACTGAAGTTTATCCATGTCGCCGGTACAAACGGAAAAGGCTCCGTCTCCGCGATGCTCTCGAAGATTCTCTCTCTTTCGGGATACCGTACCGGGCTTTACATCTCCCCCTATATCGAACGCTTCAACGAGCGAATGCAGATGGACGGTGAACCGATCTCCGACGACGAACTCGCGCAGATTACGGCGATGGTGCGCCCCTGTGCGGATGCGATGGCGGACCATCCGACGGAATTCGAACTGATCACCGTCATTGCGTTGGAATACTTTTTCCGTCATGCGGCGGATATCGTCGTTCTTGAAGTCGGTCTCGGCGGCGAGCTGGATTCCACCAACGTCGTCGACGTGCCGGAACTCGCGGTCATCACAAACATCGGCCTCGATCATACGCGCGAACTTGGGCCGACGATACCGGATATCGCAAAGGCAAAAGCCGGCATTATCAAACCCGGCGGCGACGTGCTGATCTATGATCAAAACGCTGAAGCGGACGAAATCTTCCGGCGCGTCTGCGACGAACGCGGCGCACATCTGACGATGACCGATCACAGCCGCATTTCGGACGTTGCCGTATCGCTCCAGTCGCTGCGGTTCCGTTTTCGTCCATACGGCGAATTCATCTGCGGATTGATCGGGACCTATCAGGCGAACAACGCGGCTCTTGCCATCACCGCGATTGAACTGTTGCAGCAAAAAGGCTGGCAGATTGCGGAACAGAACATTCGGGACGGGCTGCTCTTCGTCCGATGGCCGGGTCGGTTCGAGCTCCTGCGCCGCGATCCCGTGTTTATCGCGGACGGCGCGCATAACCCCCAGGGCGTCGCCGCCACGGTCGAAAGCCTGACGGAGCACTTCCCGAATCGGAAGATTACGTTTCTGCTCGGCGTTATGGCGGATAAGGACGTATCTCACATGATCGAGCAGCTATTACCGCTCGCGAAGGAATTTATCACCGTCACCCCGGATAATCCGCGCGCACTGGACGCAGCGGAACTTGCGGAACTATTTCATAAGCGGGGTCTGAGTGCTGTCGCATGCGACAGCGTTGCCGCAGGCGTACGCCTTGCGATCGAACACGCGGGAAAAGAAGGCGTCGTTTGTGCGCTCGGCTCTCTTTATATGATCGGCGACATTCGTATGGAAACAGAACAAAACAATAAAAACCCCCTGTTTGGAGGAACGCATGTCATTTCGAGATAACAGCATCGATTCGTTTATCAGTCAACTTTCTTCAAAGGCGCCCGTACCCGGCGGCGGCGGCGCGAGCGCGCTCGTCGGCGCGCTCTCCTGCGCGCTGACGCACATGGTTGCCGCTCTGACGGTCGGAAAGCAAAAATATGCCGCCGTCGAAGCGGAGATGAACGAACTGCTCGCAAATTCCGAAGCGATCGCCAGCCGTTTTCTGACGCTGATGGACGAGGACGCGACCGCATTCGAGCCGCTCGCGCAGGCGTACCGCCTGCCGAAAGAAACGGAAGAACAAAAAACCGAAAAAGCGCGAGTCATGGAAGCAGCGCTAAAAAGCGCCGTTCAGCCGCCGCTCCGGATCATGGAAGCCTGCGCAGATGCTGTTCGGTTGATCGCGTTCTGCGCGGAAAAAGGGAGCGTAGTCGCCGTCAGCGACGCGGGCGTTGCCGCCTCTCTCTGCCGCGCGGCGGTCGAGGGCGCGAGCCTGAACGTATTGATCAATACGAAGATCATGATGGACCGCGCATATGCGGATTCGCTGAACCGGCGCGCGCGCGAACTGCTCGCGGAAGTTACCAAAAAAGCGGACGCTGTTTATCGCGAAGTAACCGCCAGACTGAACTGACCTTCTTTGATCAATTCGTCAATACAATTCACGATCAATCCGATAGTATGAAAGTCTATCTGTGAAAGGAAGCAGTATGCGAATCTGCATTCTCAACGGCAGCCCGCGCGCCGACGGCAACACCGCCGAACTGACGAAGTCGTTTCTGGAGGAATTATCCGCGTCAGGCGCGAACGTTACGTCCTACGTACTCGGGCAAATGAATGTCGGCTCCTGTAAGGGCTGTTATCATTGTCAGGAGATACAGGACGAATATGGATGTTTCCAGCAGGACGACATGCACGCCATCGCTAAAACGATTCAGGATTGCGATCTGATCGTGCTCGCGACGCCGATTTACACCTGGTTTTGCACACCGGAGCTGAAAGCCGTGCTGGACCGGTTCTACGGGCTAGCAAAGTTTTACCGCTCCGCAAGCGGCAATCTGGTGGAGAACAAACGAATCGCGATCCTCGCGACGCACGGCTACGACGCGTCCTATGCCGCCGACCCGTTCGTCATCGGCATTCAGCGCATGTGCGAGCATTACGGGATGCGCTACGACGGCATGTACTCCGTTCGGGACGTGGACGGGATTGCTTCATTTCAGACCAAACAGGCGCAGAACGGCGCACGGGATTTCGCGCGGTATCTGCTGCAGAAGAAAGTGTAAGAAAGATGGCCGCGCCAAAAAACGACAATGTTAAACGGCAGATACTCGACGCCGCGACCGCGCTTTTTCAGGAGAAACACGACGTTTCCCTCGCGGAAATCGCGAAAGCTGCCGGCGTAAGCAAAGGCACGCTCTTTTACCATTATCGCAGCAAAGCGGAAATCTATCTCGACCTCGGCGAGCGGTACTGGAACAAGCTTTCGGAGGATCTGCTGATATGGGTGGATAATCGCGAAAAAGACACCTCGCTCCCCCGCCTTGTTCGATATACGTTTCTGCGCGGCGCATTCGACGAGAGCGGGCAGCTGCGGCTGCGGCTGTTTGTGGAGTCGATTTCCGGCGAAGAAGAGAGCCTGATCCGCGAACGGCTCAACGAACAGTACGCGCACTTTAAAAATATTCTAAAATCACGTATTTTAGAGCGCGCACCTGGCGCGGACGGGGAGCAGCTCGCCTGGCTGCTTCTGACGCTCGTCGACGGACTTATGGTGCAAAGCACAATGCAAAACGAAGGCATGGACGTCAACGCCTTCATAGAATGGATGGCGAAAAACTTCTCGAAGCTCGCATAAAAGCAATTACGCAGCGCGCACAGTACGGCGCGCTTTTTGTTAGTTTCATATATCGCAACGCTCCTCTTGACAAATCCATGCTGTTTTGGTACGCTTTTCTCGTAAGTCGGTCATGCGACCGACTTTGTAAAGAACCATTACTTCACCATTGATTCGACGGCTGTTTGGAGCGAACGGACATGTCCTATCTCAAAAAAATCAATCGAAAACTGACGTCCCGTTTTAACGGACGCGTTTCGGCGCGGGAGCACGACGGATGTCTCGTGCTGGAAGGCGCGCTGGATCAATGGGACGACGTCGTCGCGGCGGGGCTGCTCTCGGCTAACCGGCGCCGTTACGACGGGCTGGTCAACGACATTATATTCACCGGCGGAACGATTCCGCCGATGCGGCTGCCTTCGATAACTGACAACGCGCTGGAAAGCGCAACGCCGGACGTGCTGATCATAGGCGGCGGCATCGTCGGCTGCGCAACCGCGCGCGAGTGCGCGCGCTACGACATGAGCGTACTGCTCGTGGAAAAAGAGCACGATCTGGCGATGCAGACCTCCAGCCGGAACGACGGCATGGTGCATCCCGGCGTGGATCTCATTCCCGGGCAGGTCAAGCGGCGTTATAACATGCGCGGCAACAAGATGTACGGAGACGTCTGCCGCGAGCTGGACGTGCCGTTCCGCCGAACGGGACAGTATATCTGCTTTCGCGGCTGGAAACTCGCGCTTGCAGGCTTTTTCGGACAGCTGTATTTTCAATTGATCGGGCCGTACGGCCGATTTATCGGGAAAAAAGCGTTTCAAAAACGCGAGCCGAATATGAATCCTGCCATCAGCGGCGCGCTCTTCTTCCCCTCCGCGGGCGTCGTCGCGCCTTACGCGCTGACGGTCGCTTTTGCGGAGAACGCGGCGGATAACGGCGTAAAAATATCCACCGATACCGCAGTGCTGGGCATGACGCTCGACGGGAATAAGATTGTATCGGTACAGACAAACCGCGGAACGATCCATCCAAAGGTCGTCGTCAATGCGGCGGGCGTGTTCACGGAGGAGATCGCGCGCATGGCGCAGGACCATTTCTTCTCCATCCACCCGCGCAAGGGCACCAATACGATCCTCGACCACAAAGCTTCCGAGCGCATGAACACCATCGTTTCGTCCTTCGGCACCTCTTCGACGAAAAAGCGGCATACAAAAGGCGGCGGATTGGTCAAAACCATCGATCAGAATACGCTTGTCGGGCCCGATGCGGTCGAAACTTACCTGAAAGAAGATTATACGACCGTTGCGCAGAACGTAGCCGACGTTTTCGAAAAGCAGAGCGCGACCGATCCCGCGCTGCATTTGCGCGACGCAATCACCTACTTTTCAGGCGTCCGCGCGGCGACCTATGAGGAAGACTTCATCATCCGCAAAGGCAAATGGACGAAGAATATCGTCCACGCGGCGGGAATCCAGTCGCCCGGCACGACGGCCGCGCCCGCCATTGCGCAGGACGTGAGCCGCATGGCTGTTGAATTGTTAAAAGAAACGCGTACGGTCGGACTGAACGCGGCTTTTAACCCGATCCGCAAAGGCGTGATCCGCGCAAACGAACTCTCACCCGAGGAACGGGACGCACTGATTCGCGAAAACCCCGACTATGGCGAGATTGTCTGCCGCTGCGAACAGATCAGCCGCGGCGAGGTGATCGCTGCGCTGCACCGCAGCGTCCCCTGCGACACGCTCGACGGCGTTAAACGGCGCGTGCGCCCCGGAATGGGGCGCTGCCAGGGCGGCTTCTGTGGCCCATTGGTGCTGCAAATCATTGCGAAAGAGCTCGGAAAACCGCTGGATCAGATCGGGAAAAGCGCGCCTGGCGGCGAAGTGCTATTGGGTTCGATCAAGGAGGTGAAACCGTCATGACGGATTCGCTGACCTTCGACGTAACGATCATCGGCGCCGGCCCCGCAGGGCTTGCCGCGGCGCTTGCCGCAGACGGGCAGGGCGCAAAGACGCTTCTCATCGAACGCGAGGCGCGATTGGGCGGCATCCTCAAGCAATGCATTCACGACGGTTTCGGCCTCGTCCGTTTCGGTGAGAAGCTCTCCGGCCCTGAATATGCGGAGCGGTTTATCGAGCAGCTTCCGAATCGTCAGGTGACAGTCTGGACGCTTTCTTTCGTGAGCGATATTAAACGTGAAGGCGGCGAAAGCATTCTTACGGTCATCACACGCGAAGGAGTGAAGCGCGTGCGTACGCGCTCGCTCGTGCTCGCAACCGGCTGCCGTGAGCGCACCTCCCGTCAGATTGGCGTCCACGGACGCCATTGCGCGGGCGTATTCACCGCAGGCACAGCGCAGTATTATACAAACATCCTAGGCGAGATGCCGACGAAGCGCTGCGTAATCCTCGGCAGCGGGGATATCGGTCTCATCATGGCGCGCAGGCTCACGTTGGAAGGCGCGGAGGTCGTTGGGGTCTATGAGGCGAAACCTACGCCCAGCGGGCTCACGCGTAACGTCAGCCAGTGTCTCTGGGATTTCGACATCCCGCTGCACGTGAGTAAGACCGTTACACGTGTTTTCGGCGATCACCGGCTGACCGCGGTCGAGATTGCCAGCGTTGATCCCTGCATGTGCCCCGTCGCTGGAACGGAGGAGATCATCCCCTGCGACGCGCTGATCCTATCGGTCGGGCTGATCCCTGAAAACGAGCTTGCGCAGTCGATCCACGTTCCGCTCGATCCGAAGACGAAAGGCGCAATCGTGGACGAACAGAACCAGACGATGCTTTCCGGCGTATACGCCTGCGGAAACGCGCTGCATGTCAACGACCTTGTGGACTATGTTTCCGAAAGCGGCGAAACCGCGGGGATTGCCGCCGCAAAGCAAGTAGATGCCCAACGCGATTTAATTTCGGTCGAGAGCGACGATTCCCTGTTGTACGTCGTGCCGCAGAAGCTCGACCGAAACGCGGAGGAACGGAATCGTGTTTTCTTCTTCCGCTCCTCGGCGGATCTGGATCACGCGACTCTGACAATCGTCAAAGGCGAACAAACACTGCTGAAGAAGAAATACGCGCACCTGCGGCCGCCGGAGATGGAAAAGCTCTCCCTCTCCCTCTCGCCGGAGCAGCTCGCAGGCGACCAGCCGATCCGCTTTCATCTGGAGGAAACCAACCATGCGTGATACAATTCAATCCAACAAGGACCGCGAAATTGTCTGCATCGTCTGTCCCAACGGCTGCCGCATCCATTGCGAAAAAACGCCGGACGGCGTACGCTGTACGGGGCAAAAGTGCAAAAAAGGCGAAACATACGCGGTTACGGAGTTGACCCGCCCCATGCGCACCCTGACCACAAGCGTCAAAACCGCTTTCCCGGATTCCCCCGTCGTCAGCGTTCGCACGGACGGAGAAATCGAAAAGACGAAACTGCGCGAAGTAGCAAACGCATTGGGGGGAATCACGCTGGACCGTCGCGTGAAGATCGGCGACGTCGTAGCGAAAAACATCTGCGGAACGGGCGTCAACGTCGTCTGCACGAGCGACCGGCTCGTCCAATCCTATTAAGCGCGTCATCGAAAGGAGCGAACCCGATATGTCTCACTCATATAAAGGCTTTGAGCCCCGCTGGATCAAAGGCGAATTCCCTGCGGACAGTTACCGCTCCATCTTCAAGTGGGGCGCGCCGCTGGAGATCAAGCCGCCGAAAGAATCGCTTTACAAACTCATGCAGCAGAAATTCGGCTTGACCGACGCAGACTTTCAATCATACAAAGAAGACGTTGGGTTTGACAAGGTCGCGTTCGATCTGCCTTTGTCGCTGACGGCGGGCGATTTGGATGCGTTCCGTACTATCGTCGGCGCGGAGTATGTGCGTACGGACGATTACGCGCGCTTGTCCGTGGCGTACGGCAAGACGATGTACGATTTGATGCGCCTGCGCAACAAGATCGTCGAAAACGTACCGGACGCAGTACTCTATCCCGACACGAAAGAGCAGATCGAAAAAATCGTCTCCTACTGCGCGAAGCGCAAGATCCCCGTCTACGTCTACGGCGGCGGTTCTTCCGTTACACGCGGCGTGGAGTGCGTCAAGGGCGGAGTTTCGCTCGACATGCGGCTTCGGTTCAACAAAACCGTTTCATTCAATGAGATCGACCAGACCATCACGGTCGAAGCGGGTATGAGCGGGCCGAAACTGGAAGAAACGCTGAACGACGCGCAGAAATTATTCGGCGCGAAGCGAGCTTATACCTGCGGACATTTTCCCCAGAGCTTTGAGTATTCCTCCGTCGGCGGCTGGGTGGTGACGCGCGGCGCGGGCCAGAACTCCACCTACTACGGCTGCATTTCGGATATCGTGCTCGCGCAGGAATATTCGACGCCCATCGGGGTTGTGAAAACCGACCGTTACCCGCGCAAGGCAACCGGCAGCGACCTGGGGCAAATCCTCATGGGCGGCGAAGGAACCTACGGCGTACTCACGCATGTGACACTGAAGGTGTTCCGGCATATGCCGGAGACGATCCGCCGATTTTCCTATATGTTCCGCAACTGGGAAACGGCTCAGGCTGCGGCGCGCGAGATCATGCAGAGCGAAGCGGGTTATCCTTCGGTATTCCGCCTCTCCGATCCGGAGGAGACCAGCGTTATGCTGCATCTTTACGGAGTCATGGATTCGCCGCTGAAGCATCTCTTTCAGCTTCGCAGCTTCAAGGACAACGAAATGTGCCTTTTCCTTGGCTTCACGAACGGAGAATACGGTTATTCCAGAAACGTCGCGAAAAACGTCCGCAGGGTCGCAAGACAATTCGGTGGAATGAGCCTGACGGGCTACGTGACGCGCGGCTGGGAAAAAGGCCGGTTCAGCGATCCTTACATGCGCGATACAATGCAGGACTTTGGTATCGTGACGGATACGATGGAGTGTTCGGTCAACTGGAGCAACATGTCGAAAGTGCATGCGCAGGTGCGCGCCTACTGCAAGTCACGACCAAACACGATCTGCATGACCCACATGTCGCACGTTTACCCCCAAGGCGCGAACCTTTACTTTATTTTCATCATCAAGGAAAGCGACCCGGAAGCGTTCAAAGCGTATCACGCGGGAATACTTACCGCGATCCAGGAGTCCGGTGCGGCGATGAGCCACCATCACGGCATTGGAAAAATGTTCGCTCCATGGCTGGAAGGGTCGCTTGGGAAAAACGAATACGACGTGCTTCGCGCGCTGAAGAATCATTTCGATCCGGACAATATTATGAATCCCGGCGGCACGCTCGGCTTCGACCTGAAAGAAAATGAAAAGCATTACTCAAACACATGATTTTTCGCCCCGCATCAAACGGGGCTTATTGTATTCGCGTTGCGAAACAGCACGTTTTGTGTTACATTCTTTGTAGCGACAAATCCTTTCTTCGCCAAATAAACAAATAAGGAGATTCGGCACATGCCGTATTTCATCACGGAAGACTGCATCGGCTGCACGGCCTGCGCAAAGAGCTGCCCTGTGCTCGCCATCGAAGGAAAACCGAAGGAACGACATGTGATCGATATCCACCGCTGCGTTTCCTGTGGCGTATGTTCGCGTATCTGCCCGAAAAACGCGCTGCTCGACGGACACGGAAAACCGACGAAAAGCATCCCGCGTTCAAAATGGAAAAAGCCCGTCGTCGATACCGCGCTTTGCAGCGCATGCGGCATCTGCGTGTCATGGTGCCGCGCGGAAGCGCTTCGCGTCTCGTTGCCCGCGTTCCACGGCGATATTCATGTGTTTGCGGAGCTTTACCAGCCGAAGAACTGCGTCGGATGTTCGCTGTGCGAGGAAAACTGCCCTTTGGGGGCCATCCGTATGGCGGAGGTGAGCCTATGAAAACGCCCGTATACGCGCTGATCGATCTCAATACAAAAACATCATCCCGCTACGAGATCGGCGAAAAGTTATTCAGACAGTACATCGGTGGCAAAACGCTCGGTTCGAGACTGCTATACGACCTGACGCCCGCAGGCGTCGACCCTCTCGGCCCGGACGCGGTCGTCATCGTGAACACCAGCCCCGCTACCGGCACCGGCGCGCCTTGTTCCAGCCGGTTCAACATGTCGTTTAAAAACGTCATGACGGGCGGTATCGCGAGCAGCAACAGCGGCGGTCAATTCGGCGTGATGCTGAAACGAGCCGGTTACGACGGCATTATACTGAAAGGTGAGAGCGACACGCCTTGCGTGATCTCGATTCTTGACCGTCAGGTAACCATTTCCGACGCGGGAGATCTCTGGGGTAAGGATACCGAAGAAACGCAGAGTGCTTTCCCGAAAATTTACGGCAAACTCGTCATAGGCCCTGCGGGCGAACATCTCGTTCGCTACGCGGCCGCGGTATCCGGCGAACGCGTATCCGGCCGGTGCGGTGCGGGCGCGGTGCTTGGCGCAAAGAAGATCAAGGCGATCGTCGCTTACGGCACGCAAAGTCCTTATGTTTACAATCGTAAGAAATTTTCAAAATACGTCCATAAATGGGTCGATTTTATTCGCAAACATCCGATGACCGGCGAATCGTTGCCGAACTACGGCAGCGCGGGGCTGGTGAACAAGGCGAACGCGACCAACGCGCTTCCGACGCATAACTTCAAGTACGGCCACTTCAAGGAAGCGAACGCGGTCAGCGGTGAAACGCTCGCGGATCATTATCTGACCCGAAACAGCAGCTGTATCTCCTGCCCCATTCGCTGCGAGCGTCGTGTTGAGGTAGACGGCAAGGAAGTAAAAGGGCCGGAGTATGAAACCTGCGGATTTTTCGGCCCAAATATCGAAGCCGTCAGCATGGAAAATCTGCTGAAGCTCAATTATGCGTGCGATCTGTTAGGCATGGATACAATCTCGCTTGCCTCTACGATCGCGTTTGCGATGGAGCTCAAAGAAAACGGCATCGCGGATTTCGGCGTATCTTTCGGCAACTCCGACAACCTCATGGAAATCGTCGAAAAAATCGCGAAAAGAGAAGGAATCTACGGTGATCTTGCGAACGGCTCAAAATGGCTCAGCGAAAAATACGGCGGCAAGGAATACGCCATTCATTCCAAGGGGTTGGAGATGGCGAGCTACGAGCCGCGCCGTTCGGTCGGGATGGGTCTTGGGTACGCGACAAGCAACCGCGGCGGCTGCCACCTGAACGGCGGTTATCTCGCTCTCCTGGAATCCATCGGCGTGCTTTCGATGGACCCGCTCTCGATTTCCGCAAAACCGGCGTTCACGGCGTTTTTCCAGAGCGCGCTGGACGCGATTTCTTCCGCGGGTTTCTGCCTTTTCTCCGCGCAAACGTTCGTTCCGGCCATTCTTTATCAGCTTGGGCCGCACCATCCGGTCACCCGAACGATCGGTAAAATTGCGACGCATCTCGGCCTCGGCATACGCGCGCTGTTATGGATGATGCCGGTTCTTCGTTTCAACACCAAGTACCTCTTCCCCCATTCGGAAGCGCTGCGGCTGATCACGGGACTGCCGTTTTACACCGGTTCTTTCGTCCGTTTCGGCGAGCGCGGTTATAACCTCGAACGGCTCTATAACGTTCGGGAAGGGCTGACGGGAGCGAATGATTCTCTGCCGGACCGTCTGACGAAAACGCCGCAGGACGCGAATAATCCTAAGACGGTCGTCCGTCTTGATAAGATGCTGCCTGTTTATTACAAAATTCGCGGCTGGGACCAAAGCGGCGCGCCGAAGAAGCGTACGCTGCGCAGGCTGGGCATTCAGGTATGAAAACGATCCGGTATTATCCGCCGCTCCGCGGAATCATTCAGAAAGAATCGGAAGAGACCGAAGCCGCTTCTGTCAAAGAAGTGCTCGACGATATCAGAAGCGTATACGGCAAAGAAGCATATACCGCCGCGAAAAGCGCGCTGATCGTAGTCAACGATGTCAGCATCGGCCTTTACCGAGGCATAAAAACGCACCTCAACGACGGGGATACGGTCGGTTTTCTTCCCCTATGCGGCGGCGGATGAGAGTATCAGACAGAAAAGCGATCCTGTACAGGATCGCTTTTTTATGGCGCGGGCGTTTCTGCTGGTGTCGGCTCGGGCGTTGATACAGGTGTAAAGAGAATCCAGTCCATCGTATTGCACTGCCCCATGTCGCTTGCACCGCGCGAAAGAACGCGCCCGTCCGCCGTTACGCCGGCGATATGCGTTGCGCTCGCGCTGATTTCCACGATATCCTGCCAGTCGGATACGTCCGGCAGATGCGCATACGAAAACGCCCGCTGCTCCACGCGTCCGCCATCGTTCAGCGCATATACACCGTTCGCGGTGCACTCGACTTCGAGGATATCTGACATTCCCGATACGTCCAGTCCGTTGGAAACGAGCGTGCCGTCCGCCTTGAGGCCCGTGCTGTTGGCGGTCGCCGCGTCGAACGACACAAGGTCGAAGTACGCGTCCGTAACGAGTTCGGCGTGCGTCGAGAGCGGCTGGCCGTTTTTCATCGCACCGCAGAGCGCATAGTCGCCGATCGAGAGCGAATCGACATCCCTCCAGGACAGCGTGTTCCAGCCCCGATACCCTGTATTAAGGATTTTTCCGTCACGCGTCAGGCCGA
The DNA here is from genome assembly GCA_023459335.1 of Bacillota bacterium. Lineage (GTDB taxonomy): Bacteria > Bacillota > Clostridia > Christensenellales > CAG-138 > UBA7703. Next base: position 59,795 of record JAEWUO010000007.1, on the reverse strand, counting down.
CCGTATTGTATGCGCCGGCATAGATTTTTGCGACATTCGCCCATTTCCCTACATTACATTGACCGTAGGTGTTCATGCCGGTTGCGAGCACCGTCCCGTCCGATCGGAGAGCGACCGTATGGTACGCGCCCGCGGCGACTGCGACGATATTGCTCCAGTCGGAAACATTGCACTGCCCCGAGAGGTTGGAGCCGGTCGCGAGCACCGTCCCCGATTCCGTTCGTGCGACCGTGTGTTTATAACCCGTCGCGATCATTCCTGTCGGCAGCGCGTCTCGCTCGCTTTTCAGTCGCGCGCGCTCCGCAAGCTGTTCGTCGGTCAGGCCGACCAACAGAGAGACGAGATCGCCCGCGCCTTCGCTGCCGGAGAGCGCGGCAGCTGCCTGCTTTGCATAATCTGACGCGTCCTGATAGCTTCCGAGCGCGTAGAACAGCCTCATCGCTTCGTCGTAATATCCGTATTCCAGCCGTTCTTTTGCGTAAGCGTAACTGCACGCTTCGTATCGTTCCACCGAATCCAGATAGTTTCCGAGCGTCCCGTATATTTCGCTTGCTTCCGGGAAATCGCCGTCGGATTGGTACATGCTTGCAAGCGTATAGCTGGTGCTGTCGAACTTCTCCTGCGCGCCCGGATAATCGCCCGCCGCCCGGTAGAGCGGGATTGCATCGGCGAGCCTGTTTTCTCGGGCATACGTTTCCGCACATGCAAAATAAAATTTCTTCCGGAGCGCGGATTTCGCATCCTCGTCAGCCAGCGACAGAATCACGAATTCCGCGCGCGAAAAATTCGACTGATCGATCAATAGATTCGCATAAGCCTGCTTCAGTTTTCCCGCATTTTGAGAAGCAAGAAATCCAAGCGCGGCCAATATAACGAGTGCGACAGCGGACCAGACCAACGCGCGGCGGATAAATTTCGCGTCTCCGGCGCCGGAAGAGGCGCCGATCGGTTCCCCCTGCGCGCGCCAGATCAGCGTCGTATTGGCGCGTTCATCGCTCTGACGAATGATTTCGTATTTGTTACCGCTTCTTTCGCTCATATCAGTTTATGTTTTCCGGCAGCAGGCGGTTAAAATAAGCCGAGCCGATGCTGTTTGTGTCCGAGAGTATGATATACAGGTCGTCGATCCCAAGCCGCCGGATATAATCCCTGACTCCACCCTGCGCGTCCTTTCGGGTATAGTATTCATCTCGTAAATCGACCATATACACATCATCGTAATACGGCATGAAAAACGGCGCGATGCTGTTGCCAAACGAATCGCAGATCATCAGCATGTTTCTGCCCGTGTGATATCCGCCTTCGAGTACACGGTACGGGCCGTACGTGCCGCCGAGAAAAACCAGATAATTCGTCTGCGTTTCATCGATCACCGGGATCTGGTTCTTTTTGTATGCATTGGAAACGCGATAGGATTCCGCAGGTAAAAGCGGATAAAATACCTCTACGCTGTCGCTGAGCTCCTTAAGCTTTGCGTTTCTGTCATGCAGGTAGATGGAACCGAGATACCCTTCAATCGTCTTTTCCGAGTAATTTGTCAACGGAACTGTCTGGTAACCGGCGCTTTTCAGCATCGCATCCGCAGCCAGGTATGCCCCGCGCGCTGTCCAGTGATGGTCCGTGCGGAAAAAAAGGTATTCTCCATTTATGAGCGGCTCCTGAAACACATCGTATGCCGAATGTACGGTGATATTCTTCGAAACGAGAGACTGGAGCACGCTTTCCACGTCGCTCGACCAGCCGCTCTCCGCGTCCAGATGCAGCGCAAGCTTATTTGCGGTCTGCGAGCGGGGTGCGAGCATCACGTGCATCTTTCCTCCGACCGGCAGCAGCGCGGCGTATGCGTTCAGCGTGTCCGCCGCTTTTTGAAGCTCTTCTTTGGAATAAGTCAGCAGCGCGGTTCCGGTTCCGTCTTTCCCGATCAGCCACACGCTCGCGCTGTCGCCCGTCTGCGGCTTTTTCTCCGTCTGCTGTTGTGTGATTTGCGTTTCATTTTCCGCCTGCATCTGCTGCTCTGCCGTTTCTGGTGCGGCGGCGGAATCATCCGTGTCTTCAGGAAGATCGAGCGCCGGGACAAATACCTCTTCCCCCTCTTGACTAAGCAGTTCGTCTACCGTCAGCGCGGAGAAAATGTGTTTAAGAGATGTTGAGCCGTCCACCAATTCGGAACGCAGAAAAAATTTGTCGGTTAAAAACCGCTCGAAGGATTCGCCGATGGCTCCGCTTCTGATCGTAGCCATTGTGAGCTGCGGCAGCCCCGCGAGCGTTCGGTTTTCCTCCTCCGATGCGGCAGGCTTTTTATCGGCAAACAGCAGCATGCAGACGCCTACGGCACCGCAGACGATCATCCACCACAGCGTAATTAAAAACGTCAGCTTTCGGCGCATGCCGCTCTCCTTTCTTCAGCCGCTAAAAGCGAAAATACAAAAACGGGTTATAACTCTCCGCGACAAGGTTCATGATACAGAGAATGATGCCCGCCGAAAGCGCGAGCGTCGAGAGAAGGTGCGCCGTCCTCTGCAGGCGCAGGCGGTGGTTCATCGCGCGCTCCAGAGCGGGCAGGATCGGCATCGCAAGCGCGCACGCAAGCAGCGGGAATATGGTGTAGGTGCGCAGCGCGTAAAGCGTGACCCCGTCTATCAGCGGGACGAACCCCAGCGCGCCGCTTCCGAGCGTTATCCCAAGCATGGCGAGCATCTGCCGCGCGCCGGCGGCAAGGTCGGTTTGATAAAACAGCGCCCAGCCGAAGAGTACAAAAAATAAAGTAAGCGCGATGCCGGCCGGACGCGGAATCTTTTTCACCGTATAACGGAAGACCCCGTGTTCCAGCGCGATCAAGATACCGTAATACAGCCCCCAAAGGATAAAATTCCAGCTTGCACCGTGCCAGAACCCCGTCAGCGTCCAGACAAAGAGCAGGTTCAAGGTCGTGCGGTGCGCGCCCTTTCGGCTGCCGCCAAGCGGGAAATAGACATAATCGCGGAAAAAACGTCCGAGCGAAATATGCCATCTGCGCCAAAATTCCGAGACGGAACGAGCAATATAGGGATAATTAAAGTTTTCCTGATAACGGAACCCCAGCGCGCGGCCGAGGCCGATTGCCATATCGGAATACGCGGAAAAATCGAAATAGATCTGCAGCGCAAAGACGCCGCTCGTCAGCCACGCAGCAGAAAGGGAAGCGTCCGCTGCAGGGAGCGCGGAGAGCATTTCGCCGAGCAGATTGGCGATCAGAACTTTCTTGCATAAACCAACCGCGAATCTGCGCATCCCGCCGGAGAAATCGTCCAGCGTCGTCTGACGCGCGGTCAATTCATACTCGATATCGGAATACTGCACGATCGGACCTGCGATGAGCTGCGGAAAACATGAAACGTACAGAAGCAGCAGAGCGTAGTTTTTCTGCACGCGCACGTTTCCCCTGTATGCGTCCGCCGCATAGGAGATCGCCTGAAACGTGAAAAACGAAATCCCGATCGGAAGCCGCGGCGTCGTGATAGTTGCTTTTGAGCCGAATAAAGGCAGGATTTGATTTATGAAAAAAGCGGAGTATTTAAAGTAAATCAGCCCCGCGAGCGCCAGCAGTATCGTTAATGTAAAGATCGTTTTTTTTATGCCCGGACACTGCGCCGCACCAAACGCGAGGGTACCCGTATAGACCGTCAGCGTCACGAACAGCATGACGAGCACGAAAACCGGTTCTCCCCAGGCGTAAAAGAAAAGGGAACCGACGAGCAGCACCGCGTTTCGCCACCAGATTTTTCTGCTGACGAAATAGACCGCGAGCATTGCTGGCAAAAAGAGCAGCAGGAATGTCAGGCTGGAGAATACCATGTGGGTATTATATCACGCCGCATACCGATTCGTGAAACGGATGTTATCGGCATAAAAAACCCCGAGGCATGATGCTTCGGGGTTTGATGCATTTCGTGATTCAGTTCAGATCAATCAACTTCGCTTTGATTCCATCCAGCGCGTTGATCTCTTTTACCAGTTGTTCAATTTCCGCCTTTTCGCCAAACGGCTGAAGAATGATCAGTCCGTCCGTCGCGCACAGGTCCTCGCTGACTTCGTGCAACCCCAGCCGGGCCTTGATCTTGCATCCGTTTTGGGTGAGCACCTTCTGCAGATTTGCTGCGTTGCCGATGCGGTTGTCCATGCGGATTCCGATGACGTAATAGTAAGACACAACGTTCACTCCTTTGTTATACTTTTCTGATGGACTCCGTGCAATACTTCACGATCTCGTCGATTTGCGCGTCCTTCGTCTTTCCGGACCAGTTGACGATTCCGGCTTGTTCGGCGGAGATCCCTTTCGCCTTCAGCAGAGAAAGAAGCTGCCTCATGGCATGATTCCCCCCCATCCATTTCTTCGGGAGGTGTTCGGTAATGAAGCAGATCGTCTTTTTCGCCTTGATCGTCTCAGTTTGCTGCATGTACATCGTCATGGCGGGATCCAGCGAAAACGCCTGTACTGGCGCGCCGAATATGAGCGCGTCGAATCCGCCGCAATGCGGCTTTGCGGTAAGACCGATCAGTTTATTCGACCCCACTTCTGTTTCCGCCATAAATCGTTCCAGAGTGACATCCGCGCCGATTTCGCGCAGCGCATCCTGAATTTTCTCCGCTACTGAAAACGTGTTTCCTGTTTTTGAATAAACGATGATTCCGACTTTCATATTTCTCCCCCTTTTCCTTGAATATGAAGATTAATCTTTTCTATTGATTTTCATATAACAATTTTAGAATGCATGACGTTTCTTCCGCTGTCAAGAGATAAATAAAAAAACCCGAAAGCGAAACCTTTCGGGCGTATATCATCTTTTTTATTCCCACTCGATCGTTCCCGGCGGTTTACTGGTAATGTCATACACCACACGGTTGACATGCGGAACTTCGCCGATAATCCGTTCGCTGATGCGCCGCAGCACAGGATACGGAATCTCCGCCCATTCTACGGTCATCGCATCCGTGGAGGTCACGGCGCGTACCCCGATCACGTAATCGTAGGTTCGCAGGTCTCCCATGACGCCGACGGAGCGCATTCCGGTAAATACCGTAAAATATTGCCAGATCGCCTCCGCAAGCCCGGCGTTTTTCACTTCCTCGCGGAAGATCGCGTCGCTTCTGCGCAGGATCGCGAGCTTTTCCTCCGTTACGTCGCCGAGAACGCGGATAGCAAGCCCCGGACCCGGGAACGGCTGCCGCCAGACAAGCTCGCGAGGAATGCCGAGCGACTCGCCCAGCGCGCGTACTTCATCCTTAAACAGCATGCGAAGCGGTTCGACCAGCCCGATAAATCCGATATCCTTCGGCAGGCCGCCTACGTTGTGATGGCTTTTGATCGTGCTCGCGCTGCTCGTTCCGCTCTCAATCACATCCGGATAGATTGTTCCCTGCAGTAAAAATTCCGCGCCGCCGAGTTTCTTGGATTCTTCTTCGAAAACGCGAATGAATTCCTCGCCGATGATCTTTCGTTTTCTTTCCGGTTCCACGACGCCCGCGAGCTTTGCGAGGAAACGATCCCGCGCGTCTACTTTTACGATGTTGAGCGAGAGCGTATCGTGGTAGACCCGCATAACCTCTTCCGCTTCGTTCTCCCGCAGCAGCCCGTGGTCGACGAAGATGCAGGTCAGGTTTTCACCGACCGCTTCATGCACAAGCACGCTCGCGACGGAGGAGTCGACGCCGCCTGAGAGAGCGCCGATGACGCGTTTATCGCCTACCTTTGCGCGAACCGCTGCGACGAGCTCTTCTTTTAAATTCGCAGCGCTGTAGTCGCAGCGAAGAGAACAGATATGCTTTAAAAAGTTTTCAAAAAGCTTCTGCCCGTTCTGCGTGTGCGTCACTTCCGCGTGGAACTGAATCCCGTAGATCCTCCGCTCTTCATCCGCAAACGCCGCGACGGGGCATGCGTCCGTTTCCGCAATCGCAATAAAGCCATCCGGCGCGCGCGTCACGGAGTCGTTGTGATTCATCCAGACGACGTTTCCGAGGCCGGCAAACAGAGGATGATCTGAAAAACGTATTTTTGTATGACCGTATTCGCGAACCGGCGCGGAAGCAATGCCTCCCCCGTAGACTTTTGCGATATACTGCATGCCGTAACAGATCCCGAGGATCGGTACACCGAGGGAAAAAACCGCGTTATCGCAGGATTTCGCGCCTTCTTCATAAACGCTGTCAGGGCCGCCTGTCATGATGATCGCGCTCAGCGCGTCTCCCTTGACGCGCTCAATGGGCGCGTCGTGCGGGATCAGCTCGCTGTATACGCCCGCCTCGCGGACGCGTCGTGCGATGAGTTGGTTATATTGGCCGCCGAAATCGAGGACCACGACTCGTTCCCGCATGGTTTACTCTCCTCGAAAAACGATCCCGTTTTCATCCGCGCGTTCGATGATTGCGAGAGATTCCAGATGCACGCCCGCGTCGCGCAGTTTCTGTCCGCCGGGCTGAAAGCCTTTTTCAATCGCGACGCCGATGCCCAGCAGCGTCGCCCCCGCTTCGTCGACGATCTCGACCAGCCCGCGCAGCGCTTCGCCGTTTGCGAGAAAATCGTCTACGATAAGCACCTTATCGTCCGGCCCGAGCCACTGGCTCGATACGATCAAAGTGAATTTCTTTTTATAGGTATAGGAGTAGATGTCGCTTTTATATAGACCGCCTTCGATATTATCCGATTTCGCCTTTTTTGCGAAGATCATCGGCACGCCGAGCTCTTCCGCGCAGATAGTGGCCAGCGCGATGCCGGAAGCCTCGACCGTCAATACCGTGGTCAGCCCTGTTAAATCAAAACGGCTTTTCAGTTCCCTCGCCATATCGCGCATTAGCGCTGTATCTACGCGATGGTTTAAAAAGCCGTCGACTTTTATGATATTTCCCGGAAGCACGCGCCCCTCCGCGCGGATTCGGTCGTGAAATTGCTTCATTCCGCACCAACTCCCATCCAATGTAAACATTGCGTCTATTATCGCGCAAAATGGCGCAGGAATCAATATTAGAAATAAATTTAATAAACGAACACGCGGCTGATCATCTCAAATCATCGTGTGTGATCGAAATGGAACGATTTTTTAAAATATGAAACGCCGCAGGGGTACCCCTGCGGCGTATGAAACGCGATTCTCAGTTGAGCGAATCCTTGAGCGCTTTACCGGCTTTGAAGGTGGGGAGCTTGGAAGCGGGGATATTGATCTCCTTGCGTGTCTGCGGGTTGTGGCCTTTGCGGGCCGGACGAACCTTCGCCTCAAACGTTCCGAAGCCAACGATGGAAACCTTCTCGCCGGCTTTCAGGGACTCCTCGACGGCGCTCAGGAGAGCGACAACCGCCTTTTCGGCATCCTTCTTCGAGAGTTCACTTTTCTCAGCGACAGCCGCGATCAAATCGGTTTTATTCATTTAAGATAACCTCCATGATTTTTTGATTGCTGGTTAATTGTATCAATGTTGCGGCCGAATGGCAAGTGTTTATTTGTGAATTTATTCAGTAATACGGCACTTTTTGGCCTTCTCCCATAACTTATCCTGCTCTGCGAAAGGCAGTTCTTTCAGTGCTTTTCCACCAGAGAGAGAAAGCTCCTCCATCTTTTCAAAACGCGCGATGAATTTATCCGTCGCCCGCATGAGAAGAAACTCCGGTTCTAATTTTAAGAGCCTTGCAACGTTTACGACGGCAAAGAGCAGGTCGCCCATTTCTTCCTCGACGTTGCTTTCTTGTTCCATCGCCTGACGGAGTTCCTCCGTCTCTTCCGCGATTTTATAAAAGGCTTCTTCCGCGCCGTTCCAGTCGAATCCGACGTCGGCGGCTTTCTTCTGAACCTTGCGGCTCCTCAAAAGAGCGGGAAAACTCTTAGGAACGCTTTTCAGTACTTCCGTCTGCGTATTTTGTTTCCTTTGGGCCATCTTCAGCGCATCCCAGTTCTTCAGCACCTCGTCTGATCCGCTGACGCGGATATCTCCGAACACATGCGGATGTCGGTAGATCAGTTTTTCGACGAGTTCCGTGCAGGCGTCCCGCGCGGTGAATGCGCTCTGCTCCTCGCCGATCGCCGCGTGCAGCGCAAACTGGAGCAGAACGTCGCCCAATTCTTCGCAGATATGCGCATCGTCGTCTTCGTCGATCGCGTCGATGAGTTCGTAACTCTCCTCCAGCAGTGCGTTTTTCAGGGAAATATGCGTCTGTTCACGATCCCAGGGACAACCGTTCGGTGCGCGCAGTCGGCGGACGATGCGCATGACGTCCTCAAATCCGTGACGTGTCCGCGTTTCATAATCCGATCGCGGGACGTAAAGTATCGTTGTCGCGTTATAATCCGCCTGCCTGTCGAGATCGCAGAGCTTAATTTCACGTGAAGCATACTCGCCTGTTATATCGATCGAGCTCAGCGTCACCGCCCACTCGTCGGGGTAGAATTCGCCAAGAAGCAGCTTCGCTTTTCCCGCGGTTATTTGGGAATCGATCTCTTCAAAAACATAGTTTTTTTCCGGATCGAGCTCTTGCGGCAGATCGTGTGCGGAGACGGTCTCCGCACGTTCGCGCGCGCAGAACGCGGCTTCGCCGGCCGTCAGATACGGCAGTACGTTTACGGTAACGTTTCTCTCTTCCGCAACTTTTCGAATGATCGGCAGCTGGCTGTTTTGAATATTCCCTGTTGCGATGTAAACGCAATCTCCCGCGCCGCAGACGCGCTCCGCAATCGCCAGATTCAGCGCGTCAAAATCTTCCGCCCTCTCAAACAGATCGTCCATCGTCGTATAAGCCGATGAAATGGCGCGCACCGCGTCCGCCGACGGATGTTTCTCCGTCTGCAGAAACAGCATTTTCGCGTTTTCAATCGCCCGCAGCTGGGCGAGCGTGAGCGCGGATGGTGCGGGAAGAAGAACGATATTGACGGTTTGCATGACAGGCCTTTCTTTCTGAAAAAATCAACGGCGGAACTGCAGCTTTGCCAGGATGGAGCCGCCCGGGATGAACGCAAGGTCCTCTTCCGAGAACATCCGCATCCAAAGGATGCCGGCGAGGTAGAGCGCCGCGCCGATCATAATTGCACACGCGGCGGCGACGGTGTTGGATGCGAACTTTGCGTAAACCAGTGAATAGGTGAAATAAGCCGCTCCGCCCATGATCAGCGCCGCGACAATCGGCTTCACAAACGTGTCCATGACGTTCAGCTTCAGTTTGGTATACCGGATCAGGTAGATCGCGTCCAAAAGGCCGGCGACCGTATAGCAGGCTGTCGTGGAGATCGCCGCGCCTTGAATCTCAATCTGCGGATTGCGCATGAGCGTCAGCATGAGGATAACCTTGACAACACCGCCGATAAAGAGGTTAATGACGGGGATATGCTGCTTTCCGGCACCCTGAAGAATACCCGTCAGCGTCTGCACGAGCGAAAGGAAGATCACACCGATGGCGGAGGTACGCATGAGCGCGCTGGCGATTGCGAGGCGCTGGTCGCTGATATCAAAGAGCAGGTCGATCACCGGCGCGGATAGGGCGAATAACCCCACCGCGCAGGGAATGCCGATGAACATGGCGAGCTTGATCCCCATCGCGGACACGGTATGGATCGCTTTTGTGTCCTTTTTTATGCGCGCGGCGGAGATCGCCGGTACAAGGCTCATCGCCAGTGCGATGGTCAGCACCGCGGGCATGTTGATGATAATGGTGACATTGCTTCTGAGCGCAACAAAGCGCATTGCGGCTTCTGCTTCAGTAAAGCCAATGCTCATGAGCGTTTTCGTAATCAGCGACGCGTCCACGATGCCCATAATCGGCATGATCGCGGCGCCGATGGTTACCGGTATTGCGATGGCGAGCATTCCGCGGATGATGCCGCTGCTTCCCGTGGATTCGCAGACGGCATTTGCGTTCAATTCAATATCACGTTTACGGAAGAGATAGAATCCGCCGATGACGATCAGCGCGAGCAGTTCGGAGAGCGTAACGCCCGCGACCGCGCCCATCGCGCCGTACTCCAAACCGCGCGGCATCCACCGTGCTGCGAGAAACAGTCCGATCGCGAGTTTGCCTGCTTGTTCGGCGAGCTGTGACATCGCTGTGCCCGTCATTTGCTGCATACCCTGGAGGTAACCGCGATAGGAGCACATCAATGAAACGATCAAAAGGGATGGAGCCATCACGCGAAAAGACGGTGCGGCGAGAGGGCCTACGGTCAAGCGTGCGATGAAATCCGCTCCGAAATACATCAACGCGGTGGTCACAATACCGATGATGGAAAGAAGCACCTGAGACTTGCGGAATACCCGCTTTGCTCCGAGAACGTCGCCGAGTACGGCGCGCTCCGCAACCATACGGGAGATCGCGGTCGGAAGACCCGCTGAGCTGATCACAAGCAACGTAGAGTAAAACGGATACACCGCCTCATAATATTTCATTCCGTCGCCGAGCATATTATAAAGGGGCACCCTGAAAAATGCACCGATGATCTTACAGAGCAGTCCTGCTGCGCCGAGGATAAACGCGCCTTTTACGAAAGACTTCTTGTCGTTCTTTGCCATGCAATAAAATTCCTTTTACTGGACTGCCGCCGCGAATTTGTTTACGTTCGTTCGGCGGAACGATCCGCACAGGCGGTATTATACCATCTTTATTTTCATGTGTCATCCATTGGACAAACACACGCGGGTCCGCATGCGTATAAGCTGGTTTCATCTCGACAAATAAAACACACGTTGGTATAATAAAATCATTAAAAATGGAGGTTGAAGCGATGGGTTTGTTATCCGCTGCCACCGGCGCACTCAGCGGCGTGCTGGCCGATCAATGGAGAGAGTACTTTTACTGCGAAGCCATGGGGCCGGACGTGCTCGTCAGCAAAGGCCAGAAACGCGTTAACGAAAAACGCAGTTCCAACACCAAGGCTTCCGACAACATCATCACAAACGGTTCTATTGTCGCGGTCAACGACGGTCAGTTTATGATGATCGTCGAACAGGGCAAAGTCGTGGACTTTTCCGCCGAATCGGGCGAGTATGTTTACGATAAATCCACGGAGCCGTCGCTCTTTTACGGCGGGTTCGGCAAAGGGCTTTTAGAGTCGCTCAAGATCATCGGGCGCCGTTTCACGTTCGGCGGGGACACCGCGAAGGATCAGCGCGTTTATTTCTTTAATACAAAGGAAATCCTCGGGAACAAGTACGGTACGGCGAACCCCGTCCCCTTCCGCGTGGTCGATAAAAACATCGGCCTCGATATCGATATCGCGATTCGCTGCTACGGCGAATATTCTTATCGTTTCGTCGATCCGGTACTGTTTTATAAGAACGTCTGCGGCAATGTGGAGAGCGAGTACCGCAGGGACGAAATCGACAGCCAGCTCAAGAGCGAACTCATGACCGCGCTGCAGCCCGCGTTTTCCAGAATCAGCGACATGGGGCTTCGTTACAGCGCGCTGCCGGGTCACGCGAAGGAGATTGCGGACGCGCTCAATAAAGAACTCTCCGCCGACTGGAAGGAACTGCGCGGCATTGAGGTCGCATCCTTTGGCGTCAGCTCCGTGACTGCCTCGGAAGAGGACGAGAACCGCATCAAGCAGCTCCAGCAGGCTGCCGCGCTGAAAGACCCCACCATGGCGGCGGCAGTGCTCGCCAGCGCGCAGGCGCAGGCGATGCAGGACGCGGCAAAGAACGAGAACGGCGCGTTTATGGCGTTTGCCGGCATGAACGCCGCGGCCAATACGGGCGGGATGAACGCGGCCTCGCTCTACGGCATCGGCCAGCAGGCGCCCGCGGCGGACACCTGGGTCTGCCCCAAGTGCAACCATCCCGGAAATACCGGCAAGTTCTGCTCCAACTGCGGAACAAGCAAACCCGAAGCCGGCGGCTGGACCTGCCCGAAGTGCGGACAGACCGGCAACACCGGTAAATTCTGCAGTAATTGTGGAGCGCCGAAGCCGGAGTAAAGTAAAAATAAAAATACCACCCAATCGGGTGGTATTTTTATTTGGCAGGGGCACTAGGACTCTACGCTTCGCCTGCGGGTCTCTTGCGCCCCGCGCTGCGCGACCTTTCGGCGGCGCTCCCCTGCCGCTAAAAACGCCGGCAATGCGGCGTTTTCTTTACGCGGCTTCGAGTCCTACCCGAACCAATGCAAAGAAACAAGACCATCCGTTGGATGGTCTTGTTTCTTTGGCAGGGGCACTAGGACTCGAACCCAGAAGAACGGTTTTGGAGACCGCTATGTTACCATTACATCATGCCCCTAAGCTGGTCAGCAAGCGTATTATAGCAAAACGCGCTTTCGCTTGTCAAACAAATTGAACGATATAATCGCGCAGGTTTTGATAAGAAATCCGATATACGTCCTCCTGCGTAAAACCTCGCTTTAGAAGCGCGTCAAATAGCAGTGGGAAGTTCAGGCTGGTCTTGAAGTCCCTCGGGTACTGCTGCATGCCGTCCAGATCGGAGCCGATCGCACAGCACCGGATTCCGCCTTTTTCGACGATACGGCAGATATGACGCACGATGTCGTCGATGCATGCTTCGCCACTTTTAGTCAGTTGCTGATAATAGAAGTTAACGCCGACCGTCCCCCCCTGCCGCGCGATCTCGCGAATCAGTTCGTCGCTGAGCGAACGCGGATGGTCGTGTACGCTCTTCGCATTGGAATGCGAGGCGAATACCGGCCTTGTCGCGCGTGCGAGTACCTGCTCGATCCCGCGGTCGCTCAGGTGCGATACGTCAATCGCCATGCCGAGTCCGCACATCTCGTCCACGATATCACGGCCGATCGCGCTTAAGCCTTTATTCCCGCGGCCCATCGCGGCGCCGGAGAGTTCGTTGTTTTCGTTCCACGTCAGCGTCATGGCGCGAACGCCCAGACGATACAGGACGCGCAGTACGGCGAAACTGCCGTCCACCGCTTCTCCGCCTTCTACGCTGAGGATTGTCGCGATTTTCCCGCTTTCCGGCGCAAAATCCTTCGTAAAGGGAACCAGTTCGCTGTTGCTTTCCATCATGCGGTTGTAGGCGTCAATCATCGCGATACACTGATGCAGCGGCGGGGATGCAAGCGCATTATCGATCCAGCAGGCAAAAAACTGGAGCGCAACGCCGCCGCGCAGCAGATCGTCCAGGCGGATCGCCTGTTCTTGCTTTGGCGATTTCAGATCGTATCCGGACTGAACCGCACCGTATAAAAAATCACAGTGCCCGTCTGCAACAGGAAACATGGACTGCCTCCAAGCCTTGATATTGAATATTGATTCCTAACGTTGGTGTTTTGCGGCAATAAACGGGGCATGGTTCTCCATGCCCCGTTTGTATGATTTACATTACTTCGCGTAATCGACCGTTCTGGTTTCGCGAATGACGCTGACCTTGATCTGTCCGGGGTATTCCAGTTCCGCTTCGATGCGTTTCGCGATTTCCTTGGCAAGAATCACCGCGTCCGCGTCGTTCACACGGTCCGGCTTAACGATGATGCGTATCTCTCGTCCAGCCTGAATTGCGTAGGAAGTATCCACGCCATCAAAGGAATTGGCGATTTCTTCAAGCTTCTCGAGACGTTTGATATAACTCTCGAGCGTCTCGCGCCGCGCGCCTGGGCGAGCAGCCGAAATCGCGTCCGCTGCCTGAACGAGGATCGCCTCGATGGTCTGCGGCTCCACGTCGTTATGGTGCGCCATGATCGCGTGGATGACGGCATTATTCTCGCGGAACTTCTTCGCGAGATCTGCGCCGATCTGCGTATGCGAACCCTCGACTTCGTGGTCGATGGATTTGCCGATGTCGTGCAGCAGGCCAGCGCGTTTCGCCAGCGCGATATTCGCGCCGAGTTCGGCGGCCATCATACCTGAGAGATGCGCGACTTCGATGGAGTGCTTGAGCACGTTCTGACCGTAACTGGTGCGGTACTTCATGCGTCCGAGGTATCGGACGAGTTCGTGGTGCAGGCCGTTGACTCCAACCTCCAGCACGGCGGCTTCGCCCGCCTCCCGGATGGTCGTGTCTACTTCTTTCTTCGCTTTCTCGACCATTTCCTCGATGCGCGCGGGATGGATGCGGCCGTCGAGGATGAGCTTCTCCAGCGCGATTCGCGCAACCTCGCGCCGGACGGGATCGAATCCCGAGAGGATGACCGCTTCCGGCGTGTCGTCGATGATCAGATCTACGCCCGTTGCCGTCTCCAGCGCGCGGATGTTGCGTCCTTCTCTGCCGATGATGCGGCCTTTCATGTCGTCGTTCGGCAGCGCCACGACAGAGACCGTCGCCTCCGCGACGTGATCCGCCGCGCAGCGCTGAATCGCCAGAGAGATGATGTTCCTTGCTTTCTTGTCCGCCTCTTCCTTTGTCTTTGACTCGATGTCCCGGATCATGAGCGCGGCTTCGTGCCGTGTCTCCCGCTCTACGTTGGCAAGCAGCATGTTGCGCGCTTCGTCCATGGAGAGCCCTGAAATTTTTTCCAGTTCATGAATCTGCTGTTCGTAGAGGGTGTGAACCGACGCTTCCACGCCGTCGATTTCCGCTTCTCTCGCGGCGATTGCGCTTTCGCGTTTATCGAGCGAATCTGCTTTTTTATCGAGGATCTCTTCTCTCTGAAAAATGCGCCTTTCATTTCTCTGAATCTCTCCGCGGCGCTCGCGGTTTTCATTTTCCGCTTCGGAGCGAATTTTAAATACTTCTTCTTTCGCCTCGAGGATCTTCTCTTTCTTAACCTCTTCGGCTTTGCGTTGGGCATCGTCATAGAGCTTTTTTACGGCGTCCTCCGCCTTTGCCACCTTCGCTTCCGCGATGTTGCGGCGATAAGCGTATCCAATGAGGAAACCGGAGAGCAGCGCCAGGATGCCGATGACTGGGTAAAGCCACCACATATGATGTTTCTCCGATCTATAAAAAATGTAACCGCACATCTCTGCACGGTCACTTCATAACACTTATAAGTTTGAGCCAATAGCTCGAGAGCGATTGTTTCAAAAAATCTATTATGAACACACCATAAGAGTGCAGGATTACTTGTAAAGTATATAACAGCGATTGGTATGCGTCAAGGAAATTTGACAACATATAGGGGATGAGGAGCGATTGGAACCATATTTAGCTGTGTTTTAAGCAGATTTGAATGTTTTTATGCAAATATCGCGGGTTTCTGTTTAAAACTGCGAAATTTGCGCCGACTTCTCCATACCGTCAACGCATCCTGCTTTAATCCAATTAAAACAGCGAAATTTGCGCCGATTTCTCCATGCCGTCAAAACAACCAATCTTCTCCATGGCCGCGATCACCGCGCTGTTCGCCTTGGTGACGGCGCGAAACTCCTCTACGGTATGGAAGACCTTGCCTTCCCTGCTCTTTGAGAGGGCTTCCGCCGCGTTTCCGCCGACACCGGGGATCGCGTTAAACGGCGGACGGATCGCGCCGTCCTCGATGAGGAATCTCTTCGCGTCGGACTTGTAAAGATCGACCGGCAGAAGTTCAAAGCCGCGCAGATTCATTTCGTAGACAACTTCCAGTATGGTTACGATATCCCTGATCCGGTTCTTCTCGGAATCCGCCATCTGCGACTGCGATCGTTCCAGTTCCCGAATCGTTTCCAGAACTCGGTCCGCTCCGCCGGCTGCCAGCGACACGTCAAACAAGTCCGCGCGCACGGTGAAATACACGCTGTAAAATTCAAGCGGATAGTGAACCTTGTAGTATGCGACGCGAAAACTCATCATCGTGTAGGCGACCGCATGCCCGCGCGGAAACATATACTTGATCTTTTTGCAGGACTCGATGTACCACGAAGGAATCTCGTGTTCAATGAGCTTTTGCTCCATATCGGGTTTGAGTCCCTTTCCCTTGCGGACCGATTCCATGATCTTAAACGAACTCGACGCGTCGACGCCGTGCATGATCAGATAATTCATGATGTCGTCACGCGTGCAGATCACTTGGTTCAGCGTTGCGATTTTTTCCAGCACAAGCGTTTCCGCGTTGCCGAGCCAAACGTCCGTTCCGTGCGTCAGCCCGGAGATGCGGATGAGTTCCTCCATCGTGGTCGGCTGCGTCGCGTCGAGCACGCCGCGCACGAATCCCGTTCCAAATTCCGGTGTGCCTAGCGTACCGACCTTGCAGCCGATTGCGGAGAGATCGGCTTTCAGCGAATCGCTGGAAACATAGATACGCATCGTGTCAGGATCGTCCAGCGGGATCGTTACCGGATCGAGTCCGGTCAGATCCTGCAGCATCCTCAGCGCGGTCGGGTCGTCGTGCCCGAGGATATCCAGTTTGACAAGCCGGTCGTCCATTGAGTGAAAGTCGAAGTGTGTTGTGATCGTGTTCTTGTCCGCCTTATCCGCGGGGTACTGAATCGGGGTGTAGTCGAGAATGTCGTCCTCTTTGGGTACGACGACGATGCCGCCCGGATGCTGTCCGGTGGTGACTTTAACGTCTTGGCAGCCTTTCGCAAGGCGTTCACGTTCGGCTCGGCGCAGCGTTTTTCCAGTCTTCTCCTCGTATGCGCGGACGTATTCGAATGCTGTGCGCTCCGCAATGCCGCTGATCGTACCCGCGCGGAAGGCATGTCCGCGTCCCATCATTTCCTCGACGTATCGATGCGCGGTCGGCTGATAATCACCTGAAAAATTCAGATCGATATCCGGCGTTTTATCGCCGTCGAACCCGAGAAACACCTCGAACGGGATATCGAAACCGGCCTTTGTATAGCGCGTGCCGCAGACCGGGCAGTCTTTCGCCGGCATGTCGATGCCGCAGGCGTATTGAAGCCGGTCTACGTCGAAATCGCTGTGCCTGCATTCAGGGCAGACATAGTGCGGCTGGAGCGGGTTTACCTCGGTGATGCCGGCCATGGTCGCGACGAACGAGGAACCGACCGAACCGCGCGAGCCGACAAGGTAGCCGTCCGAGTTGCTCTTGGATACAAGCCTCTGCGCCATCAGATAAAGGGAAGCAAATCCGTTCCCGATGATGGACTTGAGTTCGCGGTCGAGCCGCGCCTGCACCGCGTCGGGCAGCGGGTCGCCGTAGATTGCGTGCGCCTTGCCCAGCGCCATGTCCCGCAGAATCTCACTTGCGTTTTCAATGGTCGGCGCATGCGTGCCGTCCGGGAACGGCTGGAGCAGTTCGCAGGATTCTGCGATACGGTTCGGCACATCGACGACGACGCTGCGCGCCTTTTCTTTTCCCAGATAGGAAAATTCCTCAAGCATTTCCGTTGTGGTTTTATAATAGAGCGGCGCTTGAAAGGACGCGTCCTCAAACCCGTTTTTCGTCAGGATTACTTCGCGGTAGATCGCGTCCTCCGGGTCGAGAAAATGTACGTCCCCCGTCGCGGCGACCAGGATGTCAAGCCGTTCGCCGAGCGATACAATCTCCCTGTTGATCTCCAGAATGCGCTCTTCGCTCGCCTTTCCTTCGCGCACAAGAAACGCGTTGTTACAGCACGGCTGAATCTCCAGAAAATCATAGTCTTTCGCGATGGATTCGATCTGTTCCGCTTCCGCTCCGTTCAGAATCGCCCGATAAAGTTCGCCCGCTTCGCAGGCCGTTCCGAGGATGAGTCCTTCCCGATAAATCATCAGCAGGCTGTAAGGAATGACGGGAGTATAGTAAAAATGATCGAGATGCGCGTAGCTGACGATCCGATACAGGTTTTTCATTCCCGCCTGCGTTTTGGCGAGGATGATGATATGGTTTGTCGCGCGTTTTTTTCCGCGTTCCTGTTTCGTTTCCTCCGTTCGGATCGGCAGCCGGTTCAAACCCAAACCGCGCAGCATACTGAGCAGCTTCAAGAATACTTCACCCGTCGCGGCGGCGTCGTCCGTCGCGCGGTGGTGGTCTTTCAGCACAACGCCGAGCGCGTCGCAGACCGTATCCAGCTTATGGTTGACAAGGTCGTGCATCAGATCGCGTGAAAGCATGAGCGTGTCCGCGTACGGGAAATCAAACGTTAACCCGAACCGTCCGCCGTGATGACGCACAAAACTCATGTCGAACTCCGCGTTGTGCGCGACCAGGCAGCAGCCCGTGCAAAACGTGTGAAAACTCGTCAGTACTTCCCGCGTATTCGGCGCGCCGGCGAGCATGTCCGTCGTGATGCCGGTGAGCGCCGTGATGTTCGCGGGAATCACGACGCCGTCATTGACAAACGTCTGAAAACGGTCGATGATTTCGCCGTTTTTCAATTTTACCGCACCGATTTCGATGATTTCGCATTGTTCCGGTTTCAGCCCCGTCGTTTCGAGGTCGAACACGACGAACGTTTGGTCCATGCCGATCAGTTCGGATTCGCGCAGCAGGTACCCTTCCACACCAAAGATCGGCTTGACGCCGTTTTTTTTCGCTGCCTTCGCGGCAGCCGGAAACGCCTGCACGACGCCGTGGTCGGTAACGGCGAGCGCTTTATGCCCGAACCGTTTTGCGGTCTCGAATGCTTTGTCGATATCCGTGATGGCGTCAAGCATGGACATTCGCGTATGCAGATGCAGCTCGACGCGCTTTTCTTCGCTTTTATCCTGTCTGCCTTCGAACGGAACGAGACAGACGTTATTGGCGTAGAATACCAGTTCGCCGTTGATCTGTGACGTGCGACAGACACCCTGCGCAAGCAGCCGGTCGCCATTTTTCCGGCTCTTCTCCAGTTCGGAAACAAGCTTCGTTTTTTGTTCTTCGCTGTCAATCAGAAGGGAACAATATACCGAATCCGTCCCGTCCGACACGGTGACGTCGAGCGGATAACTGAGTTCGCCGCCGCGACGTTTGTTTTTAAAGGAATTACGCTCGGTGATCGCGACAATCGCGCCTTCAATCACGCATTTTTCGCCGCCGCTTTTCAGGTTCGCAATCGGTGTGATGCGCGTCGACGCGACAAATCCGCCGAATACAATTCGTTTTCCGGCGGTCGCAGGTTTCACGGCGGGAGCGGCGCTCTTGACTGCGGGAGCCGGTTCGTCATCGTCGACAGACGCACGTTTCGTCCTCCAGTCGACACGGACGCGCGTTCCCCCGAGCTGCTTTTCAATTTCCTGCGTGAGCTTTTGGGTCAGTTCGATCGCAGGTTCCCGATCGCATTGAAAAAAGACCGTCAGCAGGTTCTGCTCACGGTTCAGGGTTACGTTTTCCAAATGGACGGATTCGTCCATAATGCCGACGCGCCTCAGCGTGTCGAGGAGTTCTTCCTGCAACCCTTTCCGCCCTCCGGTATTGTTATTGGCCTCTCTCCTGCATAGCGAGCAATTCCGTCGCGCGGACGATCAGCCGTTCGATCATATCTTCCGCGTCTCCGTGGCAGACCTGCGCTCCTTTTTCGAACAGGACGCCGTTTCCGTCTCCGAACGCTACGCCGATATCCGCGTCCCGCGCTTCCCCGGGACCGTTCACCGCGCAGCCCATGACCGCGACTTTCAGATATCCCCACTTGTGCGGCAGCCTGCCGTTGACGAGTTCCACCATCTTCTTAACGTCCACGCGCGTTCTGCCGCAGGTCGGGCAGCTTACGATCTCGACGTCGTCTTTTCGCAGCCCAACCGCGCGGAGAATCCGAAGGCCCGTCTCCACTTCGCGCACGGGATCGTCTGTCAGGGAAACGCGTATCGTATCCCCGATGCCGTCCAGAAGCAGTGCGCCGATCCCCGCGGCGGATTTAATGATTCCGTTTGCAACGTCGCCCGTTTCGGTCACGCCGATATGGAGCGGATAATCCACGCGCGCGCTGACGGCGCGGTACGCATCTACTGTATCCCGCACATTTGAAGCTTTCAGCGAAAGAACGATATCGTAAAACCCTTCGCGTTCCAAAATCGCGACGTGTTTTAACGCGCTCTCAATCATCGCGTCTACGCTTGCACCGCCGTATTTTTGTCGAAGGGCAGGTTCGATCGAGCCTGCGTTGACGCCGATGCGAATGGGCGTTGTATGCGATTTTGCGCAGCTCACAAGCGCGCGCACGCGCGATTCGTCGCCGATGTTGCCGGGATTGAACCGCAGTTTATCGGCGCCGTTTTCGATTGCCGATATCGCAAGACGATAGTCGAAGTGCACGTCCGCGACGAGCGGGATATGGATGTTGTCCCTGATTTTTCGAATCGCATCCGCGCACGCCTTATCGTATACGGAGACGCGCACGATGTCGCAGCCCGCCTCGGCCAGCCGCTCAATCTGCGCTGCTGTGGCTTCGGCGTCCCGCGTATCCGTATTCGTCATGGACTGCACCGTCACCGGCGAGCCTCCGCCGACGGGAACGCCGCCGACGCGAATTTGTTTTGTATTCTTTCCCAATCGAACCTCTCAGACTATCCGATCGTACCGTTCAGCAGGTTTGTCACGTCGTTAAACGTCAATAGGATGATCAGCCCGAAGAGCAGGATCAATCCGACGAAGTGGATCATACCTTCTTTTTCCGGCGCGATCGGCTTGCCGCGTACCGCTTCGATGAACATGAACACGAGCCGCCCGCCGTCCATCGCCGGAATCGGCAGAAGGTTCATAATTCCGAGACTCGCGCTGATAAGCACGAGCAGGCGAAGCACGTTTTCCCCGCCGGAACGAACCGCCTCGCTGATCATGGCGACGATGGCGACCGGACCCGCCGCGTCGGAGCTGGATACATTTCCCTGCGTCAGCCGGCCGAAAAAACGGAACGTTTCCGCCAGCGTCGCCGTCACATAATTGACCGAACGAGCCGCGGATTCTCCGACGCCGAATTTGACGCGTTCTGTCGAAATTGTCACGCCAAGCAGATTATGCCCAAGCGTTTTGTTATAAATATCTTTTACATCGAGGTTCACGCGCTCGCCGTTTCGCTCCACGGTGATCGTGGTATCCGGCGTCTCGACAGCGCGGATCATATCGACCGTCTGAAAATAAAACTTGACCGGTTTGCCGTCGATGCCAACGATGACGTCGTCCGTTTGTAAGCCCGCGATCGCGGCCGGAGAATCCAGCGACACCGACTGAACGGCGGGCATGAAATCGCCGAACGCTATCAGTGTGATAAACGAAAGAATAATTGCGAAAATGAGGTTTGTCAGCGGCCCCGCGAGCACGACGGCAATGCGTTTCCAAACGTTCTGCGCATTGAAGGAGCGCTCGTTTTTGGCCGCTTCGTCTTCGCCCTCAAAGCGGCACATGCCGCCGATGGGGAACGCGCGGACGTTGAACTCCGTACCTTTTTTACCTTTTTTTTGCAGGAGTTTCGGGCCCATGCCAATGGAAAACTCCAGGATGGAGAATCCAAACGCGCGGCCAGCGCCAAAATGCCCGAGTTCGTGAATCATCACGAGCAGCGAGAGCAATACCAGCGCGACGACGACGGAAATAGCTGTGGTCAATGCGGTGTCCGCCTTTCCTGAGCGAGGCTTGCGATGAATCGGGACGAAATCTTCCGCGCCCGGCAATCCGCCTCCATGATCTCCTCCAGGCTGTGGAGCGTCTCTGGAGAGTGTTCCTGTAAAGTATAGTCCACGACTCGTTCGATGTCCAGAAAGCCGATTCGTCCGCTACAAAATGCTTCCACAGCCGCCTCATTTGCGCCATTATACACGAGCGGAAAGGAAGCGCCTTCTTGAAGCGCTTCAAACGCAAGGCGCAGCGCAGGAAACCGGTCGGGATCCGGCTCGAAGAACGACAGCGGTTCTTCCCGATACAGCAAAAGAGGCGAGCAGGAAGAAATGATCCGTTCGGGGTTTGTGATGGCGTATTGGATCGGCAGGCGCATATCCGGCTTACTCATGTTCGCCATACAGGTACCGTCCCTGAAAGCTACCATGGAGTGCACGATGGATTGCGGGTGGATGACGACGTCGATCTGATCAGCGGAGAAACCGAATAGATACGCCGCCTCGATCACTTCCAGCCCTTTATTGAACAGCGTCGCGGAGTCGATCGTAATCTTTTTCCCCATATTCCAGGTCGGATGCGCCAGCGCCTGCTCGACGGTGATGCCTTCCAGCTCGTTGCGCGGTTTTCGCCAGAACGGGCCGCCGGATGCGGTCAGGATCAGTTTTTGAACTTCATTCCTGCGTCCGTTTTGCAGGCATTGAAAGATGGCGGACTGTTCGCTGTCCACGGGAATCATCTCACCGCCGAACGCTTGCAGCGTTTCGTCGACCAGTGCCTTGCCGCAAACGATGCTTTCTTTGTTGGCAAGCGCGACGCGTTTGCCCGCTCTGAGCGACGCGATCAGAGGCGAAAGCGCGGCAAACCCGCTGATCCCGTTTACGACGACGTCCGCTTCCGGCTGCGCCGCGAGTCGTTCCGTCGCACCATAACCAAAATACGCCTCCGTGCCTTCGGGCAGAAGGGTCGCGTCGAATTCCGTTGCGCAGGCGACGATACGCGGTTTGAATTCCTGCGCCTGCCGGATCAGCGTTTCAACATCCTTATTTGCCGCAATACCAAAGAGCGCCATCTCATCCGGATGGGAGGCGATGACGTCCAGAGTCTGCCTGCCGATGGAGCCGGTGCTTCCCAGCACCGAAATATTCTTTAACATAATTTAATATCCGTCATTAATTTTTATATGCGCAACTAGAAGGCCATGAGTTTCTGCATGATCAGGAATACGCACAGCACAAGCGGTGTACAAAACATGATGCTGTCGATACGGTCGATGATTCCGCCATGACCGGGGAAAACGCTGGAAAAATCCTTAACGCCCGCCCAACGTTTGAGAAGAGACGCGAAGAGATCGCCGAACTGCGATAATAATCCGCAGCCGAGCCCCAGCAGGATCAGGACGAGCGGCCGAATATCCGCTCCCCAGAGCCGCTGCAGATACGTCATTCCGACGCCGAACGCCGTTCCTCCCAGCAGGGCGAAAACCGCGCCTTCCACCGTTTTCTTGGGGCTTATCGTCGGGCAAAGCTTATGCTTTCCAAAAAACGTCCCGCCGAAATACGCGAATGTATCCGAGCACTCCGGCGCTGCGTACGCCATGCCCGCGGCGACGAGGGCGATGGGACGCCGAAAGCTGAAGTAGACAAGCAGCATGCACATCAGAAACAGCGTCGGATAATTCAGGATAAACAGCGAAGGGATTATATCGTTTGTCGTATGCCGCTTCGTAAACAACGACCAGATCATCGTCGCCATTACGGAAGCCATATAGAGGATAAACATCGAGAGCATGCCCAGGTAGAAATACACAAACGGATAGGACAACGCGAACACATACGCCGGAATCAGGATCGGATCGTAGCTCTTCTTGCGGAATGTTTGTCCCATTTCATAAATCGCCGCGAGCGAAAACAGCGCGAGGACGCTCAGCAGGATAAATCCGCCGAAGAACAGCACGGCGATCAGCATGAGTACCAGCAGAATGCCCACGATGATGCGTGTCTTCATGCGTTCTCCTCCACCCCGCCAAACCGGCGCGACCGTTTCTGATAAACGCGCAGCGCGTTCAGATAGGCTTCATCCGAAAAATCCGGCCAGTTCTCTTCGGGAAACAGAAATTCTGCGTAGGAAATCTGATACAGTAAGAAATTGGAAAGTCGCTGTTCGCCGCTAGTACGGATCAATAGGTCAACCTCCGGCTGCCCCGCCGTATAGAGGTTTCGCTCGAGCATCTCCGCGGTGATTTCCTCCGTGCCTTCTTCCCGCGCCTGGCGCATCGCGAGATTCGCCGCGCGCAGGATTTCCGCGCGGCTGCCGTAGTTCAGCGCGATGTTCAGGATTAAACCAGTGTTTCTTTCCGTCCGTTTCATCGCCCGCTCGATGACCAAGCGCACGGGTGCGGCAAGTTCTTCGTATGCTCCGATGATGCGGATGCGCACATTATTTTCGGAAAGTTCGTCGATCTCATTGGTAAAATACTCGATCAACAGCGCCATCAGTGTGCCGACTTCGTCCTTCGGCCGTTTCCAGTTTTCGGTCGAAAATGCATACAGCGTCAGCGAGTCGAGTCCAAGGTCGGAGGAAAGGCGGATAATTCCACGCAGGCGGTCCGTACCGGCGCGGTGTCCCGCGCTGCGCGGCAACTTTCTCGCCTTCGCCCAGCGTCCATTGCCATCCATAATGATAGCGACATGTTTTGGCAGAGCCTCTTTTTCGAGGCCCAGCGCGCTGATCTGTTCTTCGCTGTATCGTGCCATAAACCCCCGTTACAGATTGAGGTGCAGAGCGAAAGCACCCTGCACCTCAAGCATTCGCTTCATTCGGTTCGGTTCGGAATACCGCGTAAATCAGCGTTACATGGGTTTCATCCCATATGTCCTGCCGGATGACGCGCGCATCCGATCCGTCGTTCACGCCTTTTCTGGAGCGCGCTTCCTGTTCGGTTACGGTTACGCCTTCACGCGCGAGAATTTCCATTGCCCGCTGGAGCGGCAGGCCAAGAACGCCGGTCAAACCGCGAGGATCTCCTTTTCCTTTGCGGCGAGGATCGCATCGATCTCCTTGATCTGATCGTCCGTCAATTTCTGAATTTTATCGTCCAGCATCTTGCGGTCGTCCTCTGTGATGGCTTTATCCTTTTCGTCTTTCTTGATCTGCTCGTTCGCGTCGCGGCGAATGGCGCGAATTGCGATCTTGCTCTCTTCGCCCTTTTTCTTCACGACCTTGACGAGTTCGTTTCTGCGTTCTTCGTTCAGCTCCGGAAACATCAGGCGGATCACTTTCCCGTCGTTTGCCGGGTTGATACCGAGATCCGATTTCTGAATCGCTTTTTCGACGGCGGGGATCGCTTTATTGTCCCACACAGAGATCAACAGCATCCGCGGTTCCGGCGTGGAGATGTTTCCGAGCTGCTGGATCGGCGTCGGCGTGCCATAATAGTCTACAAGGATGCGGTCGAGCAGCTGCGGGTTCGCCCGTCCGGCGCGAAGGCCGCCGAGTTCCGTTTTCAGCACATGAATGGTTTTCTGCATCCGTTCTTTCGTACAATCGATTATATCGCTGGCCATGTTGCATTCCTCCTGTACGTGTTCTATTCTACTATAGGTTGCGCTTCCGATACAAGCCCGAACTTGAATGCGAAACCGTATAGAAATGCCGCCAGCGTCGCGAGCGTACGGCTCCGCGTTCCGAGGCGGCCAGAGAAAGGGACTATTCCCGTTCTGAAATCAGCGTTCCGACGGAATCGTCGTTGAAAATTTTCTCAATCTGATCCAGCGCGAACACGCGGATCGGGATCTTCTGCTCTTTGCAGAGCGTAATCGCGGTCAGGTCGGTGGCTCGCAGATTTTCGGAAACCACGCGGCTGTAGCTGATCCTTCCGTAGCGCACGGCGGCTGGATCTGTTTTCGGGTCGGCCGAATAGATCGCGTCGATGTTCTTCGCGAGAAGCAGCACGTCCGCCCCGATCTCCGCCGCGCGAAGCGCCGCGGCCGTATCCGTCGAGAAAAACGGGCATCCGCTGCCGCAAGCAAACAGAACGACCTTGTCTGCTTCCAGCGCTGATTTCGCGCTTCTGGCGGAATACGGATCGCAGAAACGGTCCATGTCCACAGCGGACTGTACAACGCTCGGCACGCCGATCTGCTCCAGCGCATCCTGCAGCGCGAGGGAGTTGATCGCGGTTGCGAGCATGCCCATATGGTCCGCGCGGTTGCGCTCCATCCCTTCCGCGCTCCTGCCGCGCAGAATGTTTCCGCCGCCGACTACGACGCCGACCTGCACGCCTTTTGCCCGTACGGCTTTTATTTTTTGAGCGGTGCTGTCCACAGTTTTCCGGCAGATGACGGACTCTTCGGAAGAGAGCGCCTCCCCGCTGATCTTGAGCAATACGCGACGATACATATTTTTGCGCCTTTCGATAAAGATTTCCCTGAAAAAAAGGAACACGCTGCCGTGTTCCTTTCGCCTTATGCCTTGGTTTGGCTCATGACTTCCTCCGCGAAGTTGTTCTCCCGTTTCTGCAGGCCCTCGCCCATTTCATAGCGGGTGAAGCGCTTGACGGAAATCTTTGCGCCGAGGTCTTTGGATGCTTTTTCCAGCACGTTGGTGATCGACAAGGTGCTGTCCTTGACGAACAGCTGTTCTAATAGGCAGATTTCCTTATAGAACTTTTCGATCCTGCCGGTCAGCATCTTCTCAATGACGGCTGCGGGTTTTGGCTTTTCCTCGTTGAGAGCCATGTTGCGGTTGATTTCCTTCTCGTGCTCAAGCTCTTCCGACGGGACATCCCCGCGGCAGAGATAGGAGGGGCGAGCCGCAGCGATGTGCATCGCGATGTCGTGCGCAACCTGCTTAAGCTCCGCGTTATCTTTCAGGCTCGCGGGCGCGTCCATATCGACGAGTACGCCGATGCGGCCGCCGAGGTGAATATAAGTATCGACTACGCCCTCATAACGGGCAAAGCGGCGGATGCTGATCTTCTCGCCGATTTTGGCGACCATTTCGTTCAGCGTAGCGCTGACGGTCATCCCTTTTGCGAAAATCGCGTCCTGCGCAAGCAGCGCGTCCACATCTGCGGGGTTCTGTTTCGCAACTTGTTCCGCAAGCTTTGTGACGAAATCGTGGAAATCATCGGTCTTGCCTACGAAGTCGGTTTCGCAGTTGACCTCGATGATAACGGCTACGCCGGAGTCCGCGCTGGTGTAGCTGCCGACGATGCCTTCCGCGGCGATGCGTCCGGCTTTTTTCGCGGCCGCTGCGAGGCCTTTCTCGCGCAGATAGTCTTTTGCTTTTTCAAAGTCGCCGTCGCATTCGGTCAGCGCTTTTTTGCAATCCATCATTCCGGCGCCCGTCAGTTCGCGCAGCGCCATTACGTCTTTGGCGGTAAACATGGTATATCCTCCTTCGCTCGCGCGTTATTCGCCGAGTTCTTCTTCCGCTTCCGCGGCCGCGGCAGGTTCTTCCTCGCCGGTCATCTGCTCGCCCTGATGCCCTTCGATCACGGCGTCCGCAATCTTGGCCGTGATGAGCTTGACTGCGCGGATGGCGTCGTCGTTTCCCGGAATCGGGTAATCGACTTCGTCCGGATCGCAGTTCGTATCGATGATTGCGACGATCGGGATCTTGAGCGTGCGCGCTTCGGCGACGGCGATATGCTCCTTGCGCGGGTCCACGACGAAGAGCGCGCTGGGCAGTTTCTTCATTTCTTTGATACCGCCGAGGTTCTTCTCGAGTTTTTCCTGTTCCGCGCGCAGCTGAATAACTTCTTTCTTGGGAAGCAGGTCAAAATCGCCGTCCGCTTCCATCTTTTCGATCTGGCGAAGGCGTGCGATGCGGCCTTGAATCGTCTTGAAGTTTGTAAGCATGCCGCCGAGCCAGCGCTGGTTGACATAATACATGTCGCAGCGTTTCGCTTCCTGCTCGATGGATTCCTGCGCCTGCTTTTTTGTGCCGACAAAAAGAACAGACTGATTGCTTTCGGCGACGCTGCGCACGAAATGATAAGCCTCTTCGATCTTCTTTACAGTTTTCTGCAGGTCGATGATGTAGATGCCGTTGCGTTCCGTAAAGATGTATTCCTTCATCTTCGGGTTCCAGCGGCGGGTCTGATGGCCGAAATGTACGCCGGCCTCCAACAGTTGTTTCATGGAAATCACGGACATGATAAGTAACCTCCTCGTTCTTTTCTTCCCGGTGTTTCCGCTCCCCCGGTAACCCGCTTCTGCGGGCACGAGCCGGAAGATCCGCACCGGTGCGTGATGCCTTGCGTATTATAGCACAGGCGATTTTACCTGCGCAAGTAAAAAATGCGAGATATTCTGCGGTTTTTCGTTAATTGTCGCGTGGAATCGGATTTTCGTTACGCTTCGTCGTCCCCTTCGTCTTCGTCGCCTCCGTCCGCCATCTCGTCGAAGAGTTCAATAAATTCGTCGAATATCTCGTCAAGCAGTACGGGATTGTCGATCGAAACGAACGTGTCCCCGTCTTTTCCCTTGACGATCTCCAGAAGGACGACCTCGTCTTCCCCTACGCCTTCCACTTGGTCAACCGGCAGCAGCGCCGCATAACGCTTGCCCTCGTAGTCAAACGTCATAACCAAGTCGAACTTAACGGTATTCCCGCCGTCGTCGACGAGTTCCACAATGGTGCTCTCTTCTTCCATAATCCCTCCGCTTTCTTCTTTGGTATGGGGGAGTTACGTATTGCCGTGCGTGTCCAGATAGCTCTGCAGTATCATCACGGCGGCGACTTTGTCGATTACCTGCTTGCGCCTGTCGCGCCGCATGTCCGCTTCCAGCAGCACCCGACGCGCGCTCGCCGTGGTCAGACGTTCGTCCTGATAGGCGTATTCCCCGTCCCACTTGGCAAGCACCGCGTCCGCAAACGCACGGGTGATCTCCGCCTGTTGTCCGTAGCTTCCGTCCATATTGCGCGGCATACCGAATACAAGCTTTACGGGGCGGTATCCCGCCGCCAGCCGGATCAGATGATCGGTGTCTTTTTCGAGATCGTCCGTGCGGTGATAGGTTTCGATCCCCTGCGCGGTGATGCCCAGCGCGTCGCTGACGGCGACGCCGATTCGTTTTTCGCCAATGTCAAATGCGAGGATTCGGAGCATTCAGTTTATTTCCCTTCCACATATGCGCGGACCAGTTCTTCCAGAAGTTCGTCGCGCTCGATGCGGGAAATCAGGTATCGCGCGTTATTATAGCTTGTGATATAAGTTGGATCGCCCGAAATCAGATACCCCACGATTTGGTTGACAGGATCGTATCCTTTTTCGCGCATGGCGCCGTAAACGCTCAGCAGCGTATCCCTCGGGCTGCGTTTTTCGCGCGGGATTTCAAATTGCTGGGTTTCTCTTTTATCGTCTGTCATAACGGTCACCTCAAGTGGATTATATCAAAAATGCGTTCATGAAAACAGGTTTTTTCTTATCTTCGTCGGAGTTTGCCGTTCGTTCACATTGTGTTCTCGCATCGTTCATTAGCATTGCCGGATAAAAAAACGCCCGCAAGAACGGGCGTTTCGCATTTGCTTTGCAGCTTTTATTTGACGAGTTCTTCCGACATTTCGTTTTCCACGCCGGCTTCGTCCACCTGCGAAATTGCGCCGCGCGCAAAGACAAGTTTTACTTTGTCGGGACCAACCGTCAGAATGACGGTTTCGTCCTTGATGCTGGCGATCGTGCCGTAGATGCCGCCGATGGTGCGTACGCGCGTGCCAGGCTTCAGGTTGGCGAGCATTTCTTTGATTTTCTTGTTGCGGCGACGCTGCGGGATGATCATGATCGCGAACATTGCGACCATGAGGACGATCAGGAGGCCGTAGTTGCTGAAAAAGCTGGAAAGCCCTGTCATAAAGTCTTGACTCATATTAAAAATTACCTGTTCCCTTTCTAAAATCAAACTTAATACTATCGTATTATCCATATATCGTCAAGTATTACGAATGTGTCAATTATTCAAAAATGGCAGTAATGAGTGTTGTACGGCGCATTTTTTGCTATGAAAACGAAAAAGAGCGGAAGCCCGCTCTTTTTTAAACAGATTCATTGATAACATTCACTGATAAATCAAGCGGTTATTTCTTCGCGTCGCGCTTCTTGACGTAGTCTTCGATCGCAGCCTTGACCGCTTCTTCAGCGAGCACGCTGCAGTGGATCTTTTGCGGCGGCAGACCTTCCAGCGCCTCCACGACGGCGGCGTTCGTGAGCTTGAGCGCGTCGTTTACGCTTTTGCCTTTGATCATCTCGGTTGCCATCGAGCTGGTCGCAACGGCCGCGCCGCAGCCGAATGTCTTGAATTTCACGTCCCGAATGATTTCGTTTTCGTCGATGTCGAGAAAAATCTGCATGATATCCCCGCACTTGGCGTTGCCGACCGTACCGACGCCGCTGGCGTTTTCGATCTCTCCGACGTTTCTTGGATTTTTGAAGTGATCCATCACACGTTCCGTATACATATTGTTTACTCCTTATCTTTCGGTGCAGCAATCGCCGCGCAATCTAACTATTTCTGTTTCGGGTAAAGCGGGGACATGTCCCTGAGCCGCTGTACGATCTGCGGAAGCAAATCAAGCACGTAGTCGATCTCCTCGTCGGTCGTGAACTCGGAAAGCGTCATCCTCAGCGACCCGTGCGCAATTTCGTGAGGCAGCCCCATGGCGAGCAGGACGTGTGAAGGATCCAACGAGCCGCTCGTGCAGGCGGAGCCGCTTGACGCCGCGATGCCGTTGATGTCCAGCATAAGCAGTATGCTCTCGCCTTCGATATATCGGATGCTGTAGTTGACGTTATTAGGCAGGCGTTTCGTCGGGTGCCCGTTGAGCTTGACGTCCGGAATCCGTTCCGCGATGCCCTTCATGAGACGGTCTCGCATCGCGCCGACGCGCTTTGCGTTTTCCTCCATATGCTCGTTCGCAATTTTCAGCGCGGTGGCCAAACCTACGATCCCGGGTACGTTTTCCGTGCCGGCCCGGCGCTTCTTCTCCTGCCCGCCGCCGATGATGAGCGAAGGGATGCGCACGCCTTTTTTGAGATATAGAACGCCGACGCCTTTCGGGCCGTGGAATTTATGCGCGGATACGGACAGCATATCGATGTTCATCGAAACCACGTCGATCGGAACATGCCCCGTCGCCTGCACCGCGTCCGTATGAAACAAAACGCCCTTATCGCGGCAGATTTTTCCGATCTCGGCGATCGGATTGATGGAACCGACTTCGTTGTTCGCGAACATGACCGACACCAGCACCGTATCGTCCCGAATCGCGTCCGCGACGCTCTGCGCGCTGACGATACCATATTCGTCTACGGGCAGGATCGTCAGCTCGATCAGCCCTTCGCGTTCCATCGCCTGGAGTGTATAGAGCACCGCGTGGTGTTCCACCGCGGAGGTGATTACATGTTTGCCTTTTTTCTTATTTGCCGCGGCCGCGCCGCGCAGCGCCATGTTGTCGCTCTCGGAACCTCCGCCGGTGAATACGATTTCTTCCGGTTTCGCGCCGATGACGGCAGCGACGTCCGCTCGCGCCTGAGACAGCAGCTGTTCCGCTTCCCGCGCGAATTCGTGCAGGCTCGAGGGATTCCCGTAATAGGTGGTAAACGCCGGAATCATTGCGTCTACGACCTCCTGGCGCACCTTCGTCGTCGCGGCGTTGTCGAGATAAACTTTTATCATTTGCTTTGTCCTTCTCTCCCGGTCAATCGATAATCGCAGTTATTCGCAGCAGTTTTTTGCCTGAATTCCGCGTGATTTCTGTTGCAGGTAATCGTCCGCCAATTCACGGATCGTCGTTCGTACGAGTACTTCGTTGATTCTTGTTTGCAGTTCCAGAAAAAGCGGCCTTGCCGAGCAGGTGCATGCGCTGCCGCAGTTGTGGTTTTTCGTGCCCACGCAATCCACGATCGCGGTGGAACCCTCCAGCAGCGTCAGCACGCGTTGAACGGTCAGCTTCGCAGGGTCTGTCGTGAGCTCGTAGCCGCCCTGCGCGCCGCGCGTCGTGTCCACGACGCCTCCTTTTTTGAGTTCCCGCAGCAGTTGTTCCAGATACCCCTCTGAAATTCCCTGCGCGCTTGCGAGTACGGGAAGCGAGACGGGACCTTCGCCGTACGAAATGGCGAGATCGATCACCGCCTTCAAGCCGTATCTGCTTCGCGTGGAAAGCTTCATGCAGTCCCTTTCCGGGCAGCCGTAATCCCTAGTAAAATAGTTGCCTTATGCGTATAGAATAGCATTCCGGTTGTGTATTGTCAAGAGAGTTTCGTCACTTTTGCGGGTTCGTTTCCAAAGCGAGCAGCGTTTGCTTCAGGTCTGTTCCGAGGGCATAGCCGGTCAGTGAGCCGTCCGCGCCGACGACGCGATGGCACGGCACAGCGATCATGATCGGATTGCGGTTGCAGGCTATGCCGACCGCACGGGAACTTTTCGGATTTCCTGTTTCCAATGCGATCTGCCCGTAGGATTTCGTTTCACCAAATGGGATATTGAGCAGCGCATTCCACACTTCTTTCTGAAATCGTGTGCCTTCCGGCTCCATTTCAAACGTAAAATTTCGCCTTAAACCCGCGAAGTATTCTTTGAGCTGCTCCGCCGCAAGGTTTAGTACGGGTTCTTCCGAACTGCTGAATGAAATATCAAGCGAAGCATTGCTCTCGAGCGAAATCGAAACGATCGCGCCGTTTCTGGCGGAAACAATCAGATTGCCGATCGGCGTTTCGACCCGAATCCGGCTGACAGGTAATGCATCCTTTTTCAATCGATCCATTTCAATTCCCCGCTTTCGGCCGCTTTCTTTTTATTATAACCGATGTGTGGTATACTGAGCAAAACCAACGGAAGGAAAAGGATGCGAATGGAAATTAAACGTCAGGACCTCGAATTGCAGCCTGCGGAGCATGCTCCCGCGGCGTCTTCCGGCAGCGATTCGTTCGGCGTTATCGACTATGTGCGCGAACTCTACCTCAACTCCGAGGAGCAAAAAGAGAACGAAAAGAAGAAAATTCGCCTCCTGCGCGCCGCCGTTACGCTGCTTGCGCTGCTCTGCGCGGCGCTGCTGCTCTCCGCCGTCGTATTGGTACCAAGACTGTTCAGCGCGGTGACGCTCGCAAACCAGACGCTCGACGAGCTGCAAAAAGTCGATATCGAATCAATCGCCGGCAATATCGACGCGCTGACCGTGCAGGCGTCCGATACGTTTGAAACCGTCGGCGAATCGGCGAAGGTTTTAAACGCGCTCGATATGGAAACGCTTAATAAGACCATCGAAGAACTGAAAACCGGTGTGGAGTCGCTTAACCAAATCGATGTGAAAACACTGAACGATGCGATTTCAAACCTCAACGCGACGGTGGAGCCGATCGCGAAATTTTTCGGTAAGAAATAATACGATATCCGGCGGTCTCGGCCACCCGAGAGCTTAATATTTCATCGTTATGTATTTAAAGGAGATCGTTCGTTCGATATGCCGGAACTGTTTTCCATCCTCTACATCGCCCTGTTCGCCGCTTCCGGAACGGGGCTTTCACGCCTGCTGTTTCACCGGGAAAAACCGCTCGTCCGCCTCTGGCTCGGCCTCGCGATGGGTATGGCAATGCTTCTTTGGCTGCCCGCGCTGTTTTCGTTCGCGCTCGGTTTTCATCTGCTTTCACAGCTGCTCGCCCTGCTGGCCGCATGCCTCGCCGGCGCGGCAGGATACTTTTTCTCGCGCAAACGCAACTTGAGCCGATCGGGTTGGAAGTATGAAATTCCGTTCTTCGCCGCCGGCGGCGCGCTGTTTATAATCGGTTTCGTTCTTCTTCTGACGCACACGATCGTTTATAAGGACGGCGCGCTCTACGTCGGTCAGTCGACTTACGGCGACCTTGCGATGCATCTCGGGTTTATCTCCAGCATCGCGACGCAGGGGACGTTTCCGCCGATGTACTCTATCTGTCCGGACAAACACGTTTACTATCCGTTTCTGAGCGAGAGCGCGGGCGCTACGATCTACCTCTTCGGCACGAGCCTGCGGTTTGCGACGATCCTGACCGCGGCGTACGCGTTCCTTCTCGTCGTCCTCGGCGCGTACTGTTTTCTGGAGGAATGGCTGGAGGACCGCAGAAAGTCCGTATTCGCCATGCTCCTGTTTTTCGTCGGCGGCGGATTCGGATTCTGGTACTTTTTCGATCTGCTCAAGGATAATCCGGACAATCTGACGCGCCTTTTCACCGCGTTTTATGAAACGCCGACCAACTTTATCGAAAACGGCCTGCGCTGGGTCAATCCGATCGCGGATATGCTGATTCCGCAGCGCGCGCTGCTCTTCGGCTGGTCCCTTCTCTTTCCCTGCCTGTTTTTGCTGCACCGCGGCGCGATCAGGCGCGACGCGAGCGCGTTCCTTCCTCTCGGCGTGCTCGCGGGCTGCCTTCCGCTCGTACATACGCATTCCTTCCTCGCGCTCGGTATCGTGAGCGGCTTTTACCTGATTCGCTCTCTTTTCCGAAACGAAGGAAAAGGACAATGGATCGGATTTCTAAAATATCTTGGTGTTGTCGTGGTTCTCGCTCTCCCTCAGCTTGTACTCTTTACGTTCCGGCAATCCGGCGGATTTTTGAAATTTCATTTTAACTGGGCGAACGAATCCGATCATTACATCTGGTTCTACATCAAGAACTTCGGGCTGATCGCGCTGATCGCTCCCGTCGCCTTTCTTGCGGCAAAAAAGGAAGCGCGAGGGGTCGTCGGCGGCGCGATCTGCGTCTGGCTTGTCGCGGAGTTCCTTCAGTTTCAGCCAAACCCGTACGATAACAATAAGCTTCTCTTTATCGCATTCCTGTACGCCTGCGGTCTCGTCGGCGGGTGGCTGATCGACGCGAAGGACCGATTAACGGAAAACACGCCGCGGAGCCGCGCAAGCGTCACGCTGCTCTCCGCGATCGTCTGCCTGACGCTCTTCCTCTCCGGCACGCTGACGCTCGGGAGAGAATACGTCTCGGAATATCAGCTCATCGGCGCGGATCAGCTGCAGGCGGCGGAATTCGTCGAGGAGAACGCCGCTCCTGATGCTACCTTTCTGACTTATAACAACCACAACAACTGCATCGCGGCGCTGACAGGCCGTAACATCGTCTGCGGTTCGGGGTCGTATCTGTATTATCACGGCGTCGACTATTCCGAGCGTGAGAATGCGCTCCCGCTTCTTTATGAACAGCCGGATCGATATTTCCCCGATCTCGCGGCGAAATACCATATCGATTATGTGCTCATCGGCGACAGCGAGCGCGCGAATTACCAGATCGATTATGATTACTTCTCGGAGCATTTCAGCGTGTTCTACCGGAACGATTCGGTGATTATCTACAGCGTACATTCCTGAACGAATTCAAAACGCCATCCGAACGGATGGCGTTTTGCTTATCAGGTGTCTATGCGAGTCAATTCCGATATATTTTTGTTGCGATAAATCAAATCGTCTCGCTTTATAAATCCGCTCTGTTCCCAGAACGCGTTGCCTGTTTCATTTTTCGCGAACACGACAAGCGCGGCTTTATGAATCCCTTCTCTTTCCATCGCGGACAAAACCTGCCGAACCAGTTCGCCGCCGATTCCTTTGTTGCGCTGCTCCATCGCAACGGCCGTGTGATAAATATACCCTCTGCGTCCGTCATGTCCAGCCAGGATAACGCCGACGATTTTACCGTCGATTTCCGCGACGAAGCATGTCGCCGGATTCCGGCGCAGATATCGCTCGATTCCGTCGCGCGAATCATCCGTCGTGTTCAATCCCATGCCAGGCGTATTCATCCAGAGCTGATAAACCGGTTCGTAATCTTCCGTCGTCATCCGCCTGACCGTTGCCATATGTTGCGCTGCCCTTTCCGTTCCTCAATCCAAGCCCATCAGAAAACGGTAAACAGGTTTCAGCAGGAGGAACCCTTCGATAATTTCGTCAGCAATCTCCGGCGAAAGCGTGTTTTTCAGGTTCGGCGATGAGAAGCAAAACGATAGTCCTGTCCGGTTCAGATACGGCAGGATCCCTTCCGGCGCGTCCGTAAAACGCGCGCGCTTAAATGAGTCTCCCATGACTTCAAACCGCGATGCAAAAGCCGGATTTTCGACCATGTCCAAAAACTTCTGCGGTTTTGCCAGCATTCGCGGCCGGATTTCGCGCATCAGCGCGGGATTTGCGCCGTACATGCCCATCCCGTATCCGTATACTTCGCGCTCGAATTCCGCGTAAACCACGAGGCTCTCGCTGAGCATTCCTCCCGGGCGCCGGAACGCGAGCCATGCGTGGTCGCGAAACATCGTCTTGTCCTTCGAGTACCTCGTGTCCCGACGGATACGGGAAACGACCGACGAAGGACGGATGTTGAATTCCGCGTCGATTTCCTGCGCGGCTGGCGTCAATTCAATGACCAGCTCCTTGAGCGGACCGTAGACGTTTTTCTGATACCGTTCCCGGTTCGCTTCGAAGAACGACTGTTCGTTCTGAAAAGCGATCTCCCAGAAAAACTGATAAGTGTCTTCGTTTAATCCCTGAAACACGGCTTCACTGCTCCTCGTCGTCCGGGTAGTTTTTCCGGTTTTGCTTCACGCGCGTGACCGGGCTTTTTTGAACGGCCTGCTTCTTCGGCTGCTTTCGATAATCGAAAACGCGCGGAGCCGCGGCCTGCGCCATCTGCTTCGGATGCGGCGTGTATGGTTTCGCTTCGCCGCCGGCCGGACGGTAAGACGCGCTGCTCTGTTCCTCCGTATAACGGGACCGCGCCGTCTGAACCAGGCGGTCGGCTACCTGATCGGCTTTCGTCTGCGGCCGCTGTTCCCGGATGGGCTCACTGACGCGCGGCGCTGGCCGAGGCGGCTGCTGCTCCCTGACGGGTTCGCTCTCATACACCTGCTGTCGCGGGTTTTGCTCCCGTACATGCTCGCTGACACGCGGCGGCCTCTGCGCGGCTGTGCCCGTTTGATCGGCCGGTCTCTGCTGCGAAGGCGGCGGAAGACGCATCGGCGCGCTGTTTACGGTGCCAAACTGCCCTTCGTCTTTCATCGCTAGCATCTTTTTGGTATAACTGATTTCTTCCGGATCCGGCGTGTCCTGATAGTCCGCGTACCCGCGATGCGGGACTTCCGAATTCTGAAAGAAATTATTCGCGTATTCTTCCTCTTCCTCGTCGCGCCTGCGCGGCGAACGGGAGCGCTCGATGGCGGTGAGAACGATCAGGATGATAAACGAAAACACCATCAGTACGCCGAGCACAATCAGAATTTTTGCGATTCCGTTGCTGATGCCGGAGAAAATCGTCATGCTGCCGCCGCTGGGCGCGGGTGTAACCGTCGCAGGCGCGGCGGTTTGCGTGCCGTAAGCAACGGGCATGACGCAGTTTGCCAGTTCCCGGTTCGTCCCCGTCGGGTCGTAACCTTTTACCGTCAGCGATAGATTCCGCGGCGAGCCAAGCGTGACTTCCTGATCAAAGGTTGTCTCTCCGGCGGGCAGCAAGTCGAAATGGTTGATGACCCCGATTGTAGTTTCATATACGCTGACGTCTGTTAACTCAACCGAACTGTGATTTGTTATGATGATTCTTGCGGTTAATTTGTTTGACTCCGTCGTCCAGGGCGTTACCGTTTCCGCACGGATGGTAACGGAAATCTGCGATGAGTCCACAAACGGATACACTTCGTAGATATCATCCGGTGCGAGCGTGTACGCTTCGCCAAAGGGGTCGGTTCCGGCAAGAGTGAACTTTACGTTTCGAAGCGGCTCCGTCATCAGCGGAACAATCAGATAGGAGAGTGTATTGCTGTCCCCCGCCTCCAGCGAGAAAGGCGCTTCGTTGACTGGATTTTCGCGTTCATCATTGATTGTGATGTCGTTTATTGCCTGCGTGCCGGTGTTCGTCACCACGAGCGTAAAATTCACGCCGGACGATGTCGGCGTTCCTTCCTGCACGCTCAGGTTCAGTTTGACGAGCACCATGGTCAGTTCGAGCGGATCGATCGAAGAAAAAGTCTTTGCTTTTTCATTGACCGTATAGGTCACAAGCGGCGTACTCGTCACGCTCTCGTCGCCCATGGTATAGGTGTAATCGTAGGACATCGTTCGGCTCGCGCGGAGCGTCTCGTTCTGATAGATCGGTTTATCGCTGATATTTTCGTCGATCAGCGTGATGTCCGTCATATCGAACTTCGTCGTGTTTTTAATGGTATAGGTGAGGACGACCTGTTCGCCCGGTTTGACGTTCGTTTTGCTGGCGGTTCGCGTCACGGAGATGATCGGATTTTCCGCCTGCTGGATCGTGATGGATTCGTCCTGGCTCATCGGTTCGCCGTTTCGCGTCCACTTGACGGTAAAAACGATGGGTTTGCCTAGCTGGCTTGCGGATACGCTGAGCACCAACGAAATATTTTTCATCTGTGAACTCGGCGCGATCTCCAAACCGTCCAGCACGTTGTAGTCCGTACCGTTATAGCTGATGAGCACATCCGTCATCGGATAATCCGCGTTGTAGTTATTGATTTCAAAGTTAAACGTTACGTTGCCGCCGTCGACCAATTCGGTCGGATTCGCGGTGATCAGGATGCGCGCTTCATCCGCGCGTGCGGAAGGCAGAAAGACGAACATGCAAAGCAGCGCGGCAAACGTGCCGAACGCCTTGATCCATATTCTTTTACTGATCCTGAAACGCTTCATCAACAGATATCCTCGCCATTTATGTTTCATCGCCCGTATTGTCAAACGCTTCCAGCGTCCGGCTCTTCGTTTCAATAACGGCGTGCCCGTCCGTGCGGTTCACGAGCTCGGCGGAGAACGAATCCGCCTCTTCCTCAGGTACCAGCAGGGAGAGAATCACATTTGCGCCGTATTCCGCATCGCATGGGTAACGTTTTGCGCGGAGGATCGGTTCTGCCGCATGATACGACGGATAGGTCAGCGTGACGCGTAATCGCCGGCAAACGCGCATCCGCACGATTCGAGATGCTTTCAGTGCCTCCGACGCTGCTCCGCCGTAAGCGCGGACCAGTCCGCCCGTGCCGAGCAGCACGCCGCCGAAATATCGAACCACGGCGATCAGCGCATTTTCCACGTTCGCACCGTTCAAAACGTTTAATATCGGCGCGCCGGCCGTGCCCGACGGTTCCCCGTCGTCCGACGATCGCGCTGTGCCGCCGCACAGACGAAGCGCATAACAGCAATGCCGCGCGTCGTAATGTCTTTTTCTGATCTTCGCGATCTCTTCCTGCGCCGCCTGCTCGTTCAATGCCGGCAAACAGTAACCGATGAAGCGAGATTTATTGATTACCATCTCGCTTTGCCCCGCGCGGAATATCGTTTGATACGGCCTCAGGCCCTGCGAATCCTGCAATAGCTCTTCTTCCCTTTGCGGAGGATGACGCCGTCGCCCTCGATCTGCGATACGGCAAGCGCTTCCGTGACGGATTCCACCTTTTTATCCGCGACAAAAACGCCGCCGCCTTCGATCAGCCTGCGTGCGTCGCTCTTGCTCGCGGCGAGTTTGCTCAGCACCAGAAGATCGGTCAGTTTCAAGCCGCTTTCGTCTACCTGCGCCTGCGTCAGTGCGCAGGAAGGGATATCGCTCAGATCGGCGCCGCCGGAAAAGAGCGCCTCCGCGGCGGTCTGCGCTTTTTTCGCTTCCTCTTCGCCGTGTACCTGCGCGGTGAGCGTGTAAGCGAGCATACGCTTCGCTTCGTTGATCTGCTCGCCTGGAAGCGAGCCGAGACGGCGCACCTCGTCCATCGGCAGGAATGTCAAGAGCGCGAGGCAGTTCTGCACGTCCTGATCTTCAACGTTGCGCCAGTATTGATAGAAGTCGTAGACGCTGCACTTTTCTTTATCGAGCCAGATCGCGCCCTTTTCGGTCTTGCCCATTTTCCTTCCGTCGCTCGTGGTCAAGAGCGAGGTGGTCAAGGCAAACGCGGGTTTCTGCTCCTTGCGACGGATCAGGTCCGCGCCGCCGAGAATGTTGCTCCACTGGTCGTCTCCGCCCATCTGAAGCACGCAGCCGTACCTGCGGTTGAGTTCGAGGAAATCATAACCCTGCATGAGCATGTAACCCATCTCAAAGAAGGTAAGCCCGCGTTCCAGCCGGTTTTTATAACAATCCGCCGTGAGCATGCGGTTGACCGAAAAATATACGCCGATGTCGCGCATAAAATCGAGAAAATTGAGCGGATAGAGCCAGTCGCCGTTATAAACCATCCGCGCGCCGCCTTCCGAAAAATCCAGAAGACGCGACATCTGATTCTTAAAACAGGATGCGTTATGCGAAAGCTGTTCTTTGGACATAAGCGTACGCATGTCCGTCTTCCCGGACGGATCTCCGATGAAAGCCGTTCCGTTGCCTAAAAGCGCGATGGGTTTATGTCCCGCGCGCTGCATGTGCGCCATGGACATGAGCTGAACATAATGCCCGATGTGCAGGCTGTCCGCGGTCGGATCAAAGCCGATATAAAACGTGACCTTCTCTTTGCCGAGCAGATCTTTTAATTCTTCGGGATGCGAGCACTGCTTTAAAAAGCCGCGTTCTTCCAGTATGTCGTAAACGTTGCGTTCCATCTATAATGGTCCTCCATGCGTGTTGCGTCGTACCGCGAAGTCGTTTTATCATCCCGCCGCGCATACGCTCAACCAAATATACCACGAAAAAAGAGAAGAAACAACGCCGCTGCGGTTGTTTCTTCCCACTCTTAACATCCTGTTAATTATATATTTTTTGCATTCAGGCGAGCGAAACCGTGAACCGGAAGACCGCGTATTCCCCTTCGTTTGCCGCTTCGATGGTTTCGCCGAGATGCGAGAGGATTTCGTGTACAATAGCGAGGCCAAGGCCTGTGCCGCCGTCGCTGTGCGCGATATCCGCCTTGTAAAACCGCTCAAACAGGTGCGGCAGGTGTTCCTCCGGAATATGTCCCGTGTTCAAGACCGAAACAACCGCGCAGCCGGCGTGCTCGTCTTTTTTAATATCGAGGACAATCGCGCCGTCATCGGAGGCAAACTTGATCGCATTATCGATCAGAGCGATCAGTGCCTGCTCAATCCGGTCGCTGTTGGAGTTCACGAGCAGCGGTTTTTCACAGTTCCAGCGTTCCGTCAGGCGGATGCCGCTGTAGGAGGCGACGAGACTTGTCTGCTCCGTCACTGCTCCGATCACGCCGTCGAGAGGAAAGTCCGCTTTTGTGAGCGCGACCGCGCCGGATTGGAGACGCGATAGTTCCAATAGATCGTTGATCAGCCGAGTAAGGCGCATCGATTCGCGAAGCATATAACCGTAGTAGCGCGCGCGGTCGTCTTCATTTTTGACAAGGCCGTCGTTCAGCGCTTCAGCAAGGCTGCGAATGGACGCGATCGGCGTGCGCAGTTCATGGCTTACGTTTGCGACGTAATCTCGCCTCGTCTGTTCCAGGCGCTCCGCCTCCGTAACGTCCTGCGCTACGATGACCGTCCCCGGCGCGAGTTCGCTTGTCTCCTGCGAAAGCGAAATCGTCAGCAGCAGTTTGCGTTCTCCGGAATCGATCGCGACGGACTTCGGAACGCCGTCCTTCCGCACAAGATCGCACAGAGACAACACCGGATTCAGCTTTTCAAGCAATTCGGATTCCGCGCACCCGTCGAACAGCCGGCAGGCAGCCTGATTGTGATAGATCAGCTTGTTATCCGCTTCCAGAGCGACGACGCCTTCGCGCAGTCCGTCCAGAATCATGTTCAGCCGGTTTCGCGCCAGCACCAGATCACTGATGTTTCTCTGCAGCTGCGTCGAAAGGTTGTTGAGCGCGACGCCTAACAGGCCGATTTCATCGTCTCTGCTCTCGTCGGCGTGAACGGAAAAGTTACCGCTTGCCATAGCGGTGGATGCGCGCGTCATTGTTCGAATCGGGTTTGTGACGCGGCGGGAAATAAAGTAAGCCGGAAATATCATGCAGGCGGCGGCGATCATGGAACTGAGGATCAGCGCGCGCACGAAGCTCATCAGCGAAGAATACACCTCGAACGAAGGCCGCGACATGAGAACCGCGCCGGTGACGC
Organism: Bacillota bacterium; assembly: GCA_023459335.1. Classification (GTDB taxonomy): domain Bacteria; phylum Bacillota; class Clostridia; order Christensenellales; family CAG-138; genus UBA7703. The sequence goes on along the minus strand of JAEWUO010000007.1, from coordinate 18,469 downwards.
GGTGCATGTTATCCATAATGGCGACGCCGACGACGACGCCGTCCTGCGAGCGCCACTTCGTAGACACGAGCTGTTCACCGCTCTGCACAACCTGCTTGCCGTAATCGAGGATCGAGTCGCTGATCGTATCATCGATTTGACTGTTTTCCGTCGTATACGCGATGAGCGACGCGTTTTCATCGAAGATAAAGACTCGCGTCCCCTGCTGTTCTTTCAGCGTAAAATCAAGAAAGGAATCGTAGGAAATCTGTCCGGACTGCAAGCGTGTCGCAAGTCGGGCGACGGATTCCGCGCGCGGCATCATCTCATCCGCGATACGGCGCGCATGCACGCTTGCTCCTGTAAAAAGGTATACCAAAACGGCGATCATGGAGGTGAGCACACATCCGAAGATCAGATAAAACAGAAATTTTTCGAAGATCGAACCTTGTTTTTTATTCTGCTTCGCCGATTTCTCGCGCCGCAGTTTCTTGATCCAATTCATTTATTCCTATACAGTCATTTATTTAATACATTCATATTTTAATGAACTGCGTTTTCTTGCAGCGGCACGCGTTTGCCTGCAGCCGCGTTTTGTATCATGAGTCGCTCGCGCCAAATTTATAACCCACGCCGTAAACGGTGCGAATGCCCCAATTTAGCCCCTCGTCGGGTATCTTCTGACGAATACGCTTGATCTGCGTATCCACCGCGCGCGTGTCTCCGAAATAATCGTATCCCCAGATCTTGGAGAGAATCTGTTCGCGGTCGAACACGCGGCCCGGATGCGAAGCGAGCAGATAAAGAATTTCAACTTCTTTGGGCGTGAAGTCTACGGGCTTGCCTTTGATCTTGACCTCGTAATTGTTGAGGCTGATTTCAAGGTCCTCCATGCGGATTGTCTTTCCTTCCGGTTCGGGTTCCGAGGAGACGCGCCGCAGAACCGCCTTAATGCGTGCGATCAGCTCCCGCGCGGAAAACGGTTTTACGATATAATCATCCGCTCCGAGCTCGAGGCCGACCACGCGGTCGATCTCCTCTCCCTTCGCGGTGAGCATGATGATCGGCACCGAGCTCTTCTGGCGGATTTCCCGGCAGGCGTCGATTCCGTTCTTTTCCGGCATCATCAGATCCATTAAAATCAGATCGGGCGACTCGGTCTCCGCCATCTTAACCGCCTGTACGCCGTTGTAAGCGGAGGCATGCGTAAACCCTTCGCTCTCCAGATAAACGCCCAGCGATTCATGGATGATCGGCTGATCGTCGCAAATCAGAATATGCGCGCTCTTCTGCATGTTGATACCCCCTTTTGAATTGATTATAGTATGTGCTCTGCCACAATTCAACACAGCTGAACAGCTTGTCGAAATTGTACACGATTCGTACAAGATCGGCGGAAATTTCCGAAAATGATCCAAAATTCAAATGTTCTGCCATAATTCGTAAAATGAAAACGGCACGTGGCGCGCCGTTTTACGTTCGTTTCTTCGGTTTTTTGTCGTGCTGTTTCGGGGGGATCACCTCATACGGCGCATCCTGTGAATTACGATCCTGCTTCTTCTGCGTCCCCGGCGTTTCCTGACGGAACACAACGCCTGTTCCGACGGGGCCTAGAGCGATCGCATTGCTGATGTATTTTTTAAGCGTAAAATGGAAACTTGTGCCATCGCCCGGTTTGCTTTCGACGAAAATATTCTCGCCGAGCTTGTCTACGATCTGTTTCGCGATTGAAAGGCCAAGACCCGTTCCGCCTTCTTTTCTGGATTTGTCTGTCTTGTAAAACCGCTCAAATATGTGAGGCAGGTCTTCCGGCGCGATGCCGACGCCGGTGTCGGTTACGCTGACGAGGATTCGATCCCCCGTCGTTTCAGCGGCGCCGATCGTGATGCTGCCGCCTTCCGGGGTGTACCGCATGGCGTTATCGAGAAGGATGACGAGCAGCTGCTCCACGCGGTCTTCGTCCGTCATCGCAAACGGTACTTTCTTTGCGTTCAGAACAAGGTTGATGCCGCGCTGCGACGCTTCGTTGAGATAGTTCTGCCTCGTATCCTGCAATAGCTCTTCCAGGTTCACCGCGTGCACTTCCATGTGCTCCGTCCCGGACTGCAGGCGGGATAATTCGAGCATGTCCGTGATCAGGCGCGAAAGTCGGATGACCTCCCGCAGCATGATACGGTAGTATCTTTGTCGCGTCTCCTCGTCTGTGATCATGCCGTCGCTGAGCGGCTCCAAAAGTCCGCGTACGGCGGTCAGAGGCGTCCTCAGCTCATGGCTGACGTTCGCGACGTAATCGCGGCGTGTTTTCTCGAGCCGCTCCAGATCGGTCACGTCTTTAAACAGGCCGACGACGCCGGTGCATTCTCCTTCTTCATCCGTCACGGGAACGATGGTGATCCAGAGCGTTCGATCGTTTGGCAGCGAATAGTGCATGCTTGCCGGTTCACGGGAATCGTAAACGGAACGGAACATCTCCCAGATGGATGCGTCCGGTACGAGGTCCATCGGCACCTTGACCTCTACCGCGCCGAACATTTTCATAAGCGCGGGGTTATAGTGCGTCAGGCACCCGATATTGTCGATGGCCGCCACGCCGTCCGTAAAGCTCGAAAGCAGCTGGTTGAGCTGCCGCTTTTCGCTCTGGAGCTGGTAGATCGTCTGGGCAAGGTTGTCACAGAGGGTATTGAGCGCGCGCGCGAGGATCCCGAGTTCACCGGACGCCTTCTCGTTCGCGCGGACACTGAACCGCCCTTTCGACATTTCGATTGCTGCGTTGCTCATATCGTGCAGCGGCTTGGAGAGGCGGCTGGTGCTGAAGGCGACGAGCAGCATGACCGCGGGCATGATCGCAAGAATCGTGACGGTCAGCACGTTATTCAGTTGGTTAAACGCTGATTGGATGCGTTTTATTTGCTTGATGATCAGAATCCCGCCGGAGACGTTTCCGTCCGCGTCGCGGACGGGTATTCCGACGGATACCGCCGTTTCGCCGTTCAGCAGTTTGAGATCGTTGTTCTCAACAGTCTGCCCTCGCAGCACATTCTGCATCTCCGCGCGGTAATATTCGCCGAAATCCTGCATCTCCACCGTGCTGCCGATGTTGCGAACGATCAGCGTTTTTCCAAGTGCGTCCGCAATCAGAATCGCCGATTCGCTCGAAAGCGTCTGCTTCTCAATGAGGCGCTGAAACGCCTCTTCGCTCATATATCCGTTTTTATACTCTTCATAGATCTGCCGGGTCACCTCAGCTTCCGGTTCGAGGTTTGACATCTCGATGGAGACGTAGGTGTTTTTCCCAACATAAGTATACGCCGCAAGCAAAATGATATTTGCCAGCAGCAGAGAGATGATCGATATGATTAATATCCGCCAGTAGAATACGCTGCGCATGGAACAGCGCCGTTATTCGGTTTCGAACTTATAGCCGACGCCGTAGATGGTCTTGATGCTCCAGCCGAGTCCTGTGGAATCCAGCTTTGCGCGGATGCGCTTGATGTGCGTATCCACTGTCCGCGTCTCGCCGGCAAAGTCGTAGCCCCAGACACGCGAAAGAAGCTGCTCACGCGTGAATACCTGCCCGGGATTGGACGCGAGCATGTGAAGGATTTCAATCTCCTTCGGCGTGCAAATAACAGGCTGCCCGCGGAGGGTGACCGTATAGCTCTTCAGGTCGATCGTAAGACCGTTATATGAGATCACGCTGGAGTCGCTCTTCGGCTGTTCGCTCGTGCGCCGTAGTACCGCCTTGATGCGCGCGACTACTTCCCGCGGGCTGAAAGGCTTTACGATATAATCGTCCGCGCCCAGTTCCAGGCCCACGATGCGGTCGATCTCTTCGCCTTTTGCGGTAAGCATGAGGATCGGCAGCTGGGACGTTTTGCGAATCTCCCTGCATACCTCGATTCCGCTCATCCTTGGCATCATGATGTCCAGCACGCAAAGCACGATCTCCGGCGTAATGCTTTCAAGCGCGGTAACGCCGTCAAAAGCGTCCACCACCTCGAACCCTTCGGCTTTCAGGTAAATGCCAAGCGCCTCGTGCACGACCGGATCGTCGTCTGCTATTAAAACTTTCTGCGCCATAAGTCAGCTCCTTGTCAAGAATCTGTCCTGTATTTGAGTATATCACAAATTCGTATGAAACGTACAGCATTGCCGCGTACGCCTGCCCTGCCGTTTAGCGCAGTGCGCGCACCGCTTCGCCGACAAACGCGGCGTCCTGCTCCATCGTTTCGACGAGGGCGCGGTTATAGATGCCGCTTGCCGGATGATAAAGCGGGATCAGTGAAAGCTCCGCGCCTCTGATCGAGAGCCGCTGCGGCCGTCCGTGCACGGCTCCGATTACGGGCGGCTTGCTTCCCGCCAGCGCGTAGACCGCCATTAACGGCTTATTGCCCAGCGTCAGGATCAGCGACGGCTGTATCAGCTCGATCTCGCGGCCGAGAAGCGGGAGCGCCTCCTTTACTTCGGCAGGCTGCGGCGGGCGGTTACGCAAGGTTTTTTCCGATCGTACGACAGGGCGGTATTTCACGGCGTTTGTGATGAATACATCCTCTCGCATCACGCCGAAACGGCAGAACAGCGCGTCGAGTTGTTTTCCGGCTTTGCCGACGAACGGACGCCCCATCTTCGTCTCCTCCGCGCCCGGCGCTTCGCCGATCAGCAGTATTTTCGCGCCGCGCTTTCCTTCGCCGAATACCGGCTTTCTGTATTCTCCCTGCGGGTGATCGTTTTCCGCAAGGGAAAACAGGCGCGCGCGTTCATTCGTATACGCTTCTTCCAGTTCACATCTCGTCCCGGTTTCAAGTTCCGCCACTGTCAGCCTCCGTTGCTGTTTTGCGTCTGCTGCGCCATATAATTCTGCAGCGCGGCGAAATCGTTCGTCAGTGTTTCAAACAGCGGCTCGATTTCGGAGTATTGGTATCCGCTGAGCGAATCCTGGAGCGACGCGATATCGTTCTTAAGCTGGTTGCTCATGTCTTCCGGCACGCCGCTCGCCGTTTTCAGATAATCCGTAGCCTGTTGAATGAGATCCTGCGCTTTCGTCTTGATCTCAAATGTGGAAAGAGAGCCGTTCGCATGCACCGTACAGGTTTTCATGCTTGCGACGAACTCGTCCGTCGTCAGTTCCGTCCGTACGGCGGTCGGCAGCGCCTCGAGCAGATATTCGTCGTCGAATCGGTACAGCGGATTATCCGGACGAATCAGCACATAGTCGACTTGCGATACGGATTCCGGCGGGCAGAATTCGGTTGCGATCGCGTTTTCCGCCGAACAGATATCCAGCGTGACGTGCATGTCGCAGTACTCCGTCGGCGCTTTGCTCGAAAGGAACCATTCGGTGACCGGTTTGTGGTCTTCGTCGTTCTTGCAGGAGTCCGTTGCGAGCAGTCCCGACACCGAACAAACTGTCCGTTTGACGAGTCCGAGCGAGGTCGGATCCGCATCGATGATCGGTTTATCCACGAGTCCTTCGTGCAGCTTCGACATATATGCCTGCCAGAGCGGCGCCGCTTCGTTTCCACCGGAAGAACCCTTTTTCAGTTTGTTGACCGGATAATCGTGTCCAACCCAAAGCGTGGAGACGTAATAGGGCGTGATGCCGGAGAAGCATACGCTCGCGTAGTCGGAGTTTGTCCCTGTCTTCCCCGCAACTGTCATGTCCGTGATCTTCGCCTTGGTACCTGTGCCAGTCTTTACCGCGTCCGTCATCATGTCGACGAGAAGCCATGCCGTGCTTTCCTGAAAAACGCGGTGCGTATCCCGCACTTCGTCCGCATCCAGGATCACGTTTCCATCCGCATCCAGCACTTTTGTGAACGACAGGGGTTCCTGATACACGCCCTCGTTGGCAATTGCGGAATATGCCGCCGCCATCTGAATCGGCGTCAGCCCCGACGTTCCGAGCGCGAGGCCTGCGCCGTCCACGTTGATTTTGCTTTCTGTCGCACCCATATCGTAGAGATACTGCGCCGCAATCGCGGGCGTGACGTCATCCATCAGGATGCGCGCCGCCGGGACATTCAGCGAACTGACGATCGCGCGCCGGAAGGTGACCGGCCCATAGCGGGAATCGAGGCCGCCGGAAGGATACCCTTTCTCGGTATTCCAGCCCGTGATGGGTCCATCCATGTTATAGGTGATGCTCCCAGGAGAGTATCCAAGATCGAGCGCCGGCCCGTAAACCGAAAGCGGTTTGATTGAGGAACCGACCTCCGTGTAGCTCTGTGACGCGCGGTTTATCCCTTTCCGCACCGTCGGCTCGTTTCTGCCTCCGACAATCGCCCGCAGTTCGCCCGTATGATAATCCATCACCACGGAGGCGGCCTGCGGTTCCACGGTTTCGATGACGGAGCCGTCCTCCTTGGTTTCCACAAGCAGGGATTTGGATGTGTCTGCCAGCGAAGGATAGCTTTCCCATTGACTCAGCGTATCCTGTACGGTCTTTTGCACGACGGGATCGACCGTCGTGTAGATGCGGTATCCGCTGGTGCGAAGTTCGTTTTCCACGGCGCTGCGGTTGGCGGAAGTATTGCTCAGCCCCCGCTTTTCGAGAAGATGCGTGACTACGTCGCTGATCGCGTATTCGACGAAATACGCCATGTCGTACATCTGTTTCTGCTGGCTGACTTCGACGATGTTCACTTTTTCCGTGAGCGCGGCGTTGTACTGGTCCTTCGTGATAAAGCCTGCCTGATACATATGCACAAGCACCTGGTTGGTCCGTTCGTCGGTCACTTCCATCTTGTTGCGCTGGTACATGTTCCTGCGCGGGTCGTACCGGTAAGGCGCCTGCGTAAGCCCTGCCAGCATCGCGCATTCGCGGATTGTCAGTTCCGAAAGTTCTTTGCCAAAGTAGTCCTTCGCGCCGCTTTTCACGCCGTAGTTGCTCTCACCGAGGTCGACATCGTTGAGGTACGCTTCGAGTATCGCGTCCTTGTCCACGAGCGTTTCCAGTTCGAGCGCGAGATAGGCTTCCTGAATTTTCCTTTTGTAGTTGCGCTGGGATCCGAGGATTTTATTCTTGATCAGCTGCTGCGTGATCGTGCTGCCGCCGGTGGAATTGCTGTTGCCGAGGATCTCGAGCGAAGCGGAGAAAAGGCGCTTGAAATCCACGCCGCTGTGCTTATAAAAGCGTACGTCCTCCACCGAGATAAACGCGTTTTTCAGCATATCGGGGATGTTTTCGATGTCCACCCAGTCGCGGTATTCCACATCCGCGATCGAGCTGATGAGATCCCCGTTCATGTCGTAAAGATAACTCGTATAGTCCGAAATGGTCAGCTGCGCGACGTCCAGCGTCGGCGTCGTCTCCACATACGCCTTTACGACGCCCAGCAACAGCCCCGCACCGATAAAGCAAATGACGATAAACGCCAGCACCGTCATCTTCAGCGTCGTAAATACGACCGCGAGCGCAAAGGAACGTGGTTTCCTGCGTTCCGTAAACAGCGGCGCGTTTTCTTCCTGCGCGGAATTGTTTCTTTTTTGATCGCCTTCCGATTCGAGCCGAAAGAACGGATTGTTTTTCGCCATGCAAGAATACCTTTTAATAAAGTCGTCGATATTATAGCATAGCCGCGCGGGCGCTTGCATGAAAGCCGCAAAAAGTTCATACTTTATCGCATAAATACCGAATTTACAAGCATTTTTTCATTGAAAAATACATAACAATTCTTTCTTCCGGTATGTTTTCGAAATCAAATCATCGATCGGGAGTTCATTGTTGAATCGCAAAAAGAGTCTTTACAAAAAGAGGTGTTTCTACTATAATAGCACATGCGGCTCGGGGCTTTAGCGAAGTTGGCTATCGCGCTACACTGGCAGTGTAGAGATCACCGGTTCGAATCCGGTAAGCTCCACCAATCAATTCACTCGCGAATCGTAAGAATCGCGAGTTATTTTTTATATTTTAAGTTAATTAATAAAACGACAGTTGTTGACTTTTCGTATTCAAGAGTTACAATTCATTCGTGTGCGTTAAAAATCGCATCCAAATTCGTTATTCTTTTCGCTGATGTGTGGGGGCTTATGAAACGTTATATTACAATTCTGGTCGCTTTTATTTTAACTGTTGGCGTCTTTTGCGGCGCCTGTTCCAATACGGCTCCGGCAACCGTATCTGCCAAATCTGAAGAGCCGGTAGCATCGGAGGCCACACCGACTCCTGCCGTAGTAAATTCTAAAACTCCGGTTTCCGGTGTTCGTATCGTCGTCAATGGAATTGTGCATACATACGACGTGCTCCTTGCCGACGGCGACTGGTACTTGCTGCCTGCCGATATCAAAGACGCTCTGGGCGTTGACGCGGAGCCTACGCTGGACGGATACGCGAATCTTCGCGAAGCGGTTAAAACGGCGAACTACAGTTATGAGCATGATGACGTTTTAAACGCTGCTTACATTTGGACAAATGAAACCTATGAAGCCGTGCCGATTGAGTTAAACAAAGCAGTCTCTTTGGGATTCGTTGCGCGGGACTATGCCAATAACCCCGACCGTCAGATTTCAGCGGCGGAATACCGGACGATATTACTAGCGCTCGTTCAGAAAGCCGCGCCTGAAAAAGCGTCCTGGTTTGAAGAAAACATAACCGGCTATGATAAACCGCTCTTGCGCGGCGAGGGATTTATCATGGCGTATTTTGCCGCCGTCTGCGTCGGCGCGGATATTCGTAATAATAACTTCGACAATAACAAAGTAAACGCTGATACATATTGGAACAGCGATATTTTTGCATTTGACGATTTATTCCCCCATGTTTGGGAAGGACCGATCAAATTCTCAAATGATGAATCTAATGAGTGGTACAACTATTTTGTCGCAGCATTCTTATGGTCTTTCTGGTATAGTTCTCCTCTATCCGGAATGCAAGTGTTCGAATATGATACCGAAAAAGAGTCTATGCGTCAGGACGAACCTCTTACGGTACTGGAAGCGGTCTGCGCTGCCATCCGTATATACGAAGGCGCTATTCTGCCCGAAGCTATCGTATCGGTCGACGACCCTGCCGCAGACACATTTGATACAACAATCATCACCGGAGATTTATTAGCGCGCGCAGCGTCTCTGCCTGCAGTCGACGGATCAAATATTCTGAAATTTCGCGGCTTTGTCTTGTCTGACGGCGGTAGTTATGACAGCAGAAATATGAAATACAGCGATAATGACCTTCGCATGATTGCTAATTGGGGTTTTAAAAGCATTCGCCTGATGGTTACTTATCAAACATTTTTCGATAAAAACGTAACCCATGTTAATCTCTACCAGTTGAAAAAGCTCGATTCGCTTATTGCCGCAGCGATGAAATACAACATCCATATCAATCTGTTAACATTCAGTTTACCGGGTCGATGGACGTCTTTTGACGATAAAACGTTTAAAACAACAGGCGAACTGGATTTATTTACAAACCAAAGCCGCCAACTCGAAGCGAATCGCATATGGACGCTTATAACCAGTCGTTATAAAGGAGTGCCAAATTCGGTTTTATCGTTCTGCCCAATTTGGGAAGCGCAGAATCACGCTCTGAGCAGCGGTCTTCCCGTTCCGAACTATACGGATAAAGACGTTGCCAATGTTTATCTCCAGGTGATTCAGACAATCAAGGACATTGATCCGTCTCGAACCGTCGTTTTTGAACCAACTGCGAATAACGTCTATCAAGACATCATCAGAGAATCCAGTTATATTAGGGATGCTGTTTTCGCTAAATTTCCTGACGCAATCATGATGTCGAATTTTTGTGAAATGCCTTTCGTATACGCAGAGATGACGGCTGAGTCCGGTAAAAACATCGATATGCAGAATCATTCCATGTTCAAACCGGATTATCCGACAACTATATACGCCGCGCAGTATCATTTGGATAAAAATACTCCGTTCGTCCTGGATGGCACGCTAAAAAGCGGAACAACGATCGATATTTACCTGTCCAGAGTTTCTGGAAACGGTACGTTTACCATATCGGCAGACAGCAATGTACTGTATTCCGAAAAGCTTACGTCGAGAACGTATAAAACTGATTCGCCTTTATCAAGATACTACCCATATGCGAAAAGCGAAAAGCTCATTCGCTTAACATTGCCGTCGGACGCCGAGCAAGTTGCGATCAATTTCGACGGTCAGTCGTTTGAATGGAGCGGTATTGACGTTACGCTTCCAAACGAGTATTCCGTTCAGCGCTGGTGGTTTATGTCCTCATATGACGCTTTGCTGAATGGAGTAGAGTTCACTAAGCCGGAACTTCGGTCAACCTCGACGATCAGTCTGTCTCCGAACAGTTTTGACAGCGGTAATCCGATCTCGATTCATGAAGACATCAACTATAGTTCTCCAGCCATTATTGCGCAGTCAAACCGGAAAACGATTGATGACTGGGTAAAATCTATGTCGGAATATTCTCCAACGCTGATCGTTCGGTTTGAGAACGCGCATTTTAATATTGGCTGTGCGCACGACTCTGCGATGCGTTATTACAACGATCTTCTCGCTGCGCTCGATCAATACGGAATGGGTTGGTACTTCAACGATTACGATTCCATTTTAAGCGCGGACAGAACACTGTTTGCCGGAATCAAACCGGTTATGTACAGCAACGGCCGTCAAATCGATGCCGAAATGATGAAGTTGCTGCAATCCTATCAATGACATGGATTTTGAGTTATGATGAGAAAACTATAATGATTTCTTGGTTGATAAGTGAGATGAAGATACAATGCCGCGCATTGAAACGACTTTTTATCAATTGATCGATACGCTGAAGACGGCGGACCGCGTCCTTGCGTTCGGAAAAACGGGCGGAGCCGCCTTGCCGGACGACGGATTCAGCGACATCGACCTGTTTGTCTTCTGCGATTGTCTGCCTTCCAAGACGGAACGCGCGGCGCTGTACGCTTCCGTCTCTGCGGATTTATGCGTCTCGGAATATGGAGAAACGGAAGATCCGCACTGGGGGCTTGTGGATTCTCTCCTGATAGGCAGGCAGGAAGTGTATCCGATGTATTTTTCGCAGGATGCGTTCCTTACTTCAATTGACTCCATATTACGAGGTGAACGCACACAGCGCGAAAACAACTATTTTTATCCCACTGGCCGATGCGCTTCGATTCTGGGAATGCATGTGTTTTTCGATCCTCAGGGGTTGATATCCTCCCTGAAAAAACAGTGCGTGTCGTACCCCGACGCGCTGCGGTCCGCCGTTCTGGCCGGCAATTTGCCGAAAATCGACGACTCCGAAGATTTTCAGCGCGCGGTTCTGCGCGGGGACGTGCTCTTCTATCACGCGACGATCGACTCCGCGCTGGATCATTTTCTGCAGGCGCTGTTCGCGCTCAACCGCGTATACTTTCCCAGCCGGAAACGTTCGCTGGATTACTTGCGCGGCTTTTCCCTCAAACCCGCGGACTGCGAATTCCGCCTGCTTCAGGCACTCCGTCTTGGTGCGGACGCGGAAACGCTCGCTGAATCGTACGGGATATGGCATCAGATGTGCTTTGAGTTGCAATTACTTTCCGGAGACTGACGATCACAGACCCTAGACGGTTTCACTTGCCGATAACCCATATCGGATTTTCTTATTCTGGTACATCAATTCGTCCGCTTTGAGGAACAGATCGAGAAGGCCGGTTTCCTGAACCCCGTCGTAGAAGGCCGCTCCCGTAGAGAAGGAGAGCGCATAAGGTTTCTGCACCGATTTATTGTATTTTTTCAGATTCGATTCCAGTCTGGAAACGACCCGCTCCGCCGCGTCCGGATGATCGGATTCGATGATCAGGATAAACTCGTCTCCGGCGTAACGGTATGCGCTGTCGACCTGTTTGATGGATTTGTTGAGCAGGTTCGCGATCACGCACAGCGCCTTATCCCCCTCGTCGTGGCCGTACGTGTCGTTGATCGACTTAAAGCGGTCGATGTCCAGCATGATGAAGGAAAACGGCTGATGCCTGTTCAGGATATACTGCGCGCGCGCCTCCAGCTGCGATCTGGACCGAAGTCCGGTCAGGCAATCCCGCCGGATCTCCTCGCGTTCCACAAGGATATGCGCGGCAAGCGCCACGAGGGACATCATCGGCCATACCATCGGGGTGCCGTAGAAGAGAACCTGGATGACCGCGCCGATGATCGGCAGCACGCCGAGCGCAAGGATCAGTTCGAAAATCCGGCCGCTGATGAATTTTCTATATTTTGCCAGCGTCGGCAGATAACCGAAATACAGGACAAGATTCATGCCCATGATCAGATAGATCGCCCAGCCGCGGACATATCGGTTTTCCGGCGTGATCGTAAAGAGGATGCCGGTAAAAAGATTGACGATCACGACCGCCGCAATCACAAGATTTACGATCAGATAGGCGATTCGTTTCCTCTTTTTCTCCGTCTCGTTTGTCAGAATGCACTCGTCCAGATACACCAGCCAGAGGCTGATCGGCGCAAGATTCAGCGAAAACAGAACCGTGTTGAAGATATACGCGCCCCAGTAGAACGCTTTGCCAGGGACCTTGTCCATCGCCAGCGTGATCCCGTCCAGAAACAGCATCAGCATCGTCGCCCAGATAATCAATCGAAACCAATTCGACGCATGAGAATATACGCCCTTATTCGCCTTGCTGTCCAGCAGGAGGAACAGAAGCACCAGAATCGAGTAACCGTAGATCACCATTTGTAACGTCAGCATTGTATTTCCTAAAAAATGAATTTGTTAGTCCGGCTCTTTTTTGAATGTATTTCAGCTAATATGCTGTTGATTGCGCATCGCAAGCCGCCGCGCACGGCGGTGCATAATAAGCAGCGCGCGGCTGCTCAGTTCAGCAGCGCTTAATTCTTCTCCTTTGCAGAGTACATATAACAGGCAGCCGACCTTAACCAGGATTTTGTTGAACAGCAGTGTGTCGTTCTGTGAATCGACAAACGCCTGCACGCGCAGCATGTCCTCCCGATCGATCCCCGTCGTTTCGCTGAAGACATAGAGCCAGTTTTCCTTGCAGAGGCGGTATTCCTTAAGCGCGCGGGTTTTGTCCGCGATGCGCTCGATCACGCGGCCGATGTGCATCTCCTTGACATCCGGCGGGAGTTCAAAGAGCGGGATCACGTCCCCGCACTCTTCGCCGTTGGCGATCGCGTCCGTGTCGCACTCGCAGTCCGCGAGGATGGTCTGCTCCACCGCCTCGCCGGGCATCTCGCTGCCGAAGGCGCGGTTCATGTCCGCCTCCTGCTGCGCCCATTCTTCGATGGCCGCGCGGGTGACTTCCATACCGATTTCACCGCGGCGCGTTAAAAAGTCCGGGCGTTCGCTCTTGAAAAAGCGAAGCGGCCAGAGTTTCATGGCGCGTTCGGCGTGGAGTTTGGCGTAATATTCGACGTAGAGTTTTGAGGGATCCACAAATATCTCCGAAAAATAAGATGCACACATTATACTACAAGTTGATTAAATTTTGTAAACCATGTTGTTATTTATAGCAACTGTTTTATTCTCTCATCTCTGCGCATAGGTTCATTCTATCGTTTTTTTATAATTCAGTATAAACTATATTTTACTTGCAATTTAAATAAATCGTGATAGTATTACTTTTAAATATTGTTATTTACTATCGATTTGGTTTCACAAACATTCTTTTATCAATTATTCGGCGTGAAGTGGTTAAAATATAAACTGCTGACAGAAGTGCTTTTCGTCTTAAGGAGTGATTGAGCGACATAGATTACGCTGACGGACCCGACGTGTTAAACTTTCTCAACCGCAGGATGCTTCTAATGTTTTGAATCGAGCTGAAAACTTGTAATGACGGACAATGTTTGAAAGGAGAGTTTTTATGGCATCGGGAAGCAGAGACCCCTACATGAGAGAATTGAGTAAAATCATTGAGAACAGGAACGTCGAAATCGATGCGCAACTAGCAAAAAGTGCTGCCCGCTCATACATTATCGCACCCAGCCATTCGGCTGAAGATGTCCTCGCTTGGGACAAGAAACCAAAGATTAATTATACTCCTGAACCTCAGTCGGAAATCTCGGTTGCAAGCGAGACTACACCCGAAATACAACCGCCTCCCGCAACGGCCGCGAAAGATTCAGGCGTTCTGTCAATTCTAAAAGTCAATCTAAAAGCGATGCGCGAGTACTATAGCTGGAGCCAACGGCAGGCGCGAATCATCTGCTGGGTAGCCGTTGCCTCTTGCATCATTGGCGTTGCGGTGATTGTAGCCGCGGCTACGCTCGGATTTTTAAAGCTGTTCACATTGGATCAGACCATACTTACCGCTGTTGGAGGCATGATCACACAAGTTTTCGCGGGCACGACCTTACTCGTTTATCGCAGTTCCGTGAAGCAACTAAACTACTATCATAAATCGCTGCATGAGGATCAACGGTTTTTATCATCCGTAGACCTGCTATGGCGGTTCAGTAAAGAATCCGAGCAGGACAAGATGCTGGCGGCGATCATCAGAAGCGCGCTGAAAATCAATGTGGCGGTCGCGACGGAAAAAGAATCTGATGACGATTCCGATAAACCCGGCAAAACGGATGCGAACGGCCAGAATAACAACGATTCGTCCGCCGATCCGTCATCAAAGAAATAGTCATTTCAGTTTGAGTGACCAAATACAGAAGCGCCACATTGGCGCTTCTTCAATTTCTATATGAGTTCATCATTCGTCGTGGAGTTTGGCGTAGTATTCGACGTAGAGTTTTGATGGGTCCAAGGATTTTTCTCCTGTAAAGATTTATCTGTATTATACACAATCGTAAACACGAGTAAAGAGAGTTTATTTCCATAATTACTAAAACAAGTATTTTTATACTATTTACAAATTAAGACATTTGTGAAAATATAATTATAATGGAATTTTGGGGGTGGGTTCATGAAGTCTGTAAAGAAGGAAATTGAGTTTAAGTCAAAAAGACCGTTTCTTATTAGAGAAAGTTCGCTAAATCGATTAGTTGAGATTATTCAAATATTCTTTCGCGGTATTGGTGCTAATGAACAAGACATTCATAATCTTATAATTTTTGAAGTTGTATGTGCTGATAATGCAACTATTACAACTGATGAAATTCAAGAAGTATTTAATCTTGAGAACCACGGTTCAACTAGTATAAAGAAACTAAGCATATATTGTAATACATACAATAATACATATAAAAATCTATCTGGAGTCCAATATAGAATCGAATTTTCAACCTATGATTCACCTGATAGAATTAAAAGAATTATAGACATTTTTGATAGTATCTACGTACGCGTTATCAGTGATAATCCTGAAAACGGTGTTATATTAATGAACTCCTTAAAAACCTATATTGAGAATAGTTTGTATTATAAACATTCGGTATGTTTCACCAAATTATTTTGGCGTTCTAAGAATGTCTATGTAGAAACTTTCATGCCTGCCGTATTAATGGCGATACTGGGAACAGTAGTTTTTCTGATATTTAAATCGAATGCTAACACGCTTTCAAGAATCATACTTACTATACTAACATCAGCATTTATTCTATTATCTATTTTTTTAAATATGAAAACTAACATCATCGCGTCACGTCTGCCTTACATTTTTGATTTTGGGTCAAATCCTGAAGACTACAAAGATCGAATCCGAATTATTAAAATTGTGTTCGGCATATTGGGCCCGATATTTTTCGGCGTATTAAGTGCCTTGCTATATGATATTCTTTTCAAGTAAAGAAGGGCGCACCGCACGGTGCGCCCTCATTATACCCTACCTATTCATACAGCGGGAACCGCTTGCAGATCGCAATCGCTTCCTCTTTGACCGACGGCACCGCCGCCTCCCCTTCCTTGATGATCCTCGCGATCATATTCCCGATCTGCCGCATCTCCGGCTCCTTCATCCCCCGCGTCGTCGTGGCCGGCGTGCCGAAGCGCATCCCGCTCGTCTCCGCCTTGTTTCTGGTATCGAACGGAATCGCGTTCTTATTCGCCGTGATATTCGCCATATCCAACAGCGTCTGCAACCGTAAACCCGTCACGTCCAGCTCTCTTAAATCGACGAGCATCAGGTGCGTGTCCGTGCCGCCGGAGAAAATCTTCAGCCCGTTTTGCTGGAGCGTCTTGCAGAGCTCCGCCGCATTGAGCACGATCTGGTGCTGATACGCCTTGAATTCCGGCTGCATCGCCTCGTGAAAGCAGATCGCCTTCGCCGCGATGACATGCATCAAAGGTCCCCCCTGCATGCCGGGGAACACGGCTTTGTCGATCTTCGCCGCGAACTCCTCCTTGCAGAGGATCAGTCCGCCGCGCGCGCCGCGCAGGGTCTTGTGCGTCGTGCTGGTGACGATGTCCGCATACGGAAACGGATTCGGATGCTCTCCCGCCGCGATGAGGCCGGAGATGTGCGCCATATCCACCATAAAATACGCGCCGACGTCCTTTGCGACCTTGCCGAACCGCTCGAAATCGATGATCCGCGAATACGCGCTCGCGCCCGCGACGATGAGCTTCGGCTTACTTTCGTGCGCGAGGCGCTCCATCTCGTCGTAGTCGATATAACCCGTATCCTCGCGAACGCCGTACTGAACGAAATGATAGAGCTTGCCGCTCTCGTTGATCTTGTGACCGTGCGTCAGATGCCCGCCGTGGTTGAGGTTCATCGCGAGGATGGTGTCACCCGGTTCCAGCAGCGCCTGATACGCGGCGAGATTGGCCTGCGCGCCCGCGTGCGGCTGAACGTTGGCGTGCTCCGCATGAAAGAGCGCCTTGGCGCGCTCGATGGCGAGCGTCTCCACCATGTCTACGTATTCGCAGCCGCCGTAATAGCGTTTTCCGGGATACCCTTCGGCATATTTGTTGGTCAGGGGACTTCCCATTGCGGCGAGCACCGCGCGGGAAACGAAGTTTTCGGACGCGATCAGTTCGATGTGGTCGCGCTGGCGGCCGACCTCAAGCGTGATCGCGTTCCAGATTTCAGGGTCCGTCTGCGCTACGAATTCATGGGACTCTAACCAATTCATTTCATTCGTGTTCCTGTTCGTTTTATTTCCGCACTATGCGCCTCGGAAACCTCCGGGACATAAGCCGATTCGTGTTTAAGCGCCGCAGGACTGATCCGGCGTCTCTTCTCCGTCCTCGAGAATGCGCTCCATGCGCGGCTGAAAACTCTTTTTCTTCCGGGAACTCAGTTCTACGATACGCAAAATCAGATATCCGATTCCGCACGCGCCGACGCCGAGCGCGAGCCCCGCCCAGTCCGCGTAACGGCTGCCGACGAGCACGCCCGCGATCAGCAGCGCGAGCGGAACGGCGTAAGCCAGCAGGCTCGCCTGTACCATGCGCTTCGGCGAGAGATCGACGGAAACGCGGTCGCCCGGCTTCGCGCCGAGCGTGTTGGGCAGCGTGATCTCCATCTCGCTGCTGCCTACGGTCAGGCACGCGCCGCAGTGCGCGCAGGCGGAGCCACGCAGGAAGCGGACTTTCGCGTCCTTTCCGGCGAGTTCCGTCACGATTCCGATGTGCGAGCCGGTGTTTTCCAATTGTTTAATCCTCTTTCTTTGTGCAGACGATATTGAGTTCTTTTAACTGCTTGTCGTCCACGAAGTCCGGCGCGCCGGTCATCGGGCAGGATGCGTTCTGCACCTTCGGGAACGCAATCACGTCACGTATGCTCGTGCTGCCCGTAATCAGCATCGCGAGGCGGTCGAGACCGTACGCCATTCCGCCGTGCGGCGGCGGCCCGTAACGGAACGCGTCCATGAGGAACCCGAAACGGTACTCCGCCTGTTCGTCCGTAAACCCGAGCGCGCGGAACATCTTCTTCTGCAGCTCCTGCGAGTGGATACGGATCGATCCGCCGCCGATCTCCACGCCGTTTAATACAATGTCGTACGCTTTCGCGCGGACGTTGCCCGGGTCGGTGTCGAGCTTTTCGAGGTCTTCGTCCATCGGGCTCGTAAACGGGTGGTGCATGGCGCTGTAGCGGTTCTCCTCCTCGTCCCACTCCAACAGAGGGAATTCCGTGACCCAGAGGAGGTTGAACTTGTCTTTCGGGATCAGGTTCAGTTTTTCCGCGAGCTTGAGCCGCAGCGCGCCGAGGGAAGCGAACACGGTCTTGTCGGCGTCCGCGACAAGAAACAGCACGTCGCCCTGCTGAAAATCGGCGGCTTTGCGCACAGCGGCGATCTCGCTCTCCGTGAGGAATTTCAGCACCGGCGAAGCGAGCCCGTCTGTTTTGTCGTTCATCCAGATCAGGCCCTTTGCGCGGTAGGTTTTTACGAACTCGCCGAGCGCGTCCAGCTCCTTGCGCGAAAATTCCGCGCTCGCGCCCTTTGCGTTGACCGCGCGGATGCTGCCGCCTGCGGCGATCGCGTTCTGGAACACGGAGAACTCGCTGTTTTTGAAGATGTCGCTCAGATCGACGAGCTCCAGGCCGAAGCGCGTGTCGGGTTTGTCGGAGCCATAGCGCGCCATCGCATCCGCGTATTTCAGGCGCGGCAGCGGCAACTGGATGTCTACATTCAGCGTTTCCTTAAACAGCTG
>JAEWUO010000006.1 GCA_023459335.1 Bacillota bacterium | reverse complement strand
GCCCATGCAGGTATACCACATGAGCAAGCATGGCGTGCCCGTGGCCATCGGCACATCGGCCATATCGATCCGCTTTCTGGCCACGCAGCTGATGCTGGTGCTGCTGGGAAGCGTGCTGTGGCTTTGCAACCGCGGCTTTGTGGATACACAGCTGGCGGGGGTCAGGTGGATTATCTACATTGGCTATGCGCTCAACTTTGTGTCCATCCCGCTCATTTTGCTGGTGGCGCTTCACAGGCCGCTGGTGGAGGCGGTGGTTCGGTTTTTCGTCAAGGTGCTGGCGAAGCTTCATCTGGTCAAAAAGCCGGAGGAGCGCATCATCCGCATCAGCGCGGGGCTGGACGTGTACCACGCGAGCATCCTGCGCCTGGCCAAGCACCCCAGCCAGATTGTGGGGATGCTGGTGCTGGCGGGCCTGAGCACCTTGGGGCTGATGGCGGTGCCCGTGTGCGTGTACCACGCCTTTGGGATGCGGGGCGCGCCGTGGGCGCAGCTGTTGACCGCGTCGTTTTTGCTGTTCATGAGCGCGAGCTACACGCCCCTGCCCGGGGCCAGCGGCGCGCAGGAGGGCGGCTTTGCGCTGTTCTTCCGCGGGCTGTTTCCGCAGGGCGTGATGGGCGTGGCGATTCTGGTGTGGCGTTTCTTCACGTTCTACCTGTTCCTCATCATCGGCGCGGTGATGAGCATCGTGAACAACCTGCGCGAAAACCGCCGCCATGCCCGCGAGGAAAAGCTGGCCAAGGCCGCGGAGGGCGAAGCCGCCGCTGCGGAAAGCGCGCCCGAGGGCTGAAGGGCCCGCTTCACACAACGTTCACCCGCCGTACACGGGGCGTAGACATAGACCGTATACCATGCAGGCATCCATAGGCTGAAAGGAGCGGGAACCATGAAGAAACTGGTTGCACTGACCCTTGCCGCGCTGCTCGCCTTCACCCTGACCGCCGCCAGCGCCGCCACCTACACCGCGGGCGCGTTTTACACGCTGGACTACCCGGACGACCTCACGCTGGACGATACCTCCTACACCGACGAGACGACCGACAGCTACATCTGGCTCTACATGCTGTACAATGAGGATTACACCATTGACGCCGCGCTGGAGCCGGTGGCGGGGTACGAGGGCAAAACCCTGTACGAGATGACCGAGGACGAGCGCGACGCTTACCTCGACTTCGCCCTGGAGGATTTTGCGGATTACAACGCCGAGTATGTGGACGACGTGACCTCGACCAGCGGGTACCCGTTCCTCGTCTTTACCATGGACGAGGGAGACGGGGTGTACTACTTCGCGGAGACGCTGATCAACGGCACCAGCGTAAACCTGTGCTGCTACTACAACGACGCGGACACCGCGCCGGACGACGCGCTGCTGCTGGCGTTTGAGCAGGTGCTGATCACCATCCGCCCCGTGGACGAGGCGGACGGCGCGGCCAAGGCGGCATAAAGCGCGCACAGGGTTTGTAGGGGATAGACAAAGGCGAGGGTTCAGGGGCTGCGGCCCCTGAACCCTCGCCTTTTGCATCAGCGGATCACATCAGTTTTCATGAAAGGCCGAAGCGCCTCCGGCACCATGACCGAGCCATCCTCGTTTTGGTAGTTTTCCAAAATGGCGGCCACTGTGCGGCCTACCGCCACGCCGCTGCCGTTGAGCGTGTGGCAGAACTGCGGCTTGTCCTTGGCGGTCTCGCGGTAGCGGATGCCCGCGCGCCGCGCCTGAAAATCCTCGCAGTTGGAGCAGCTGGAAATCTCCACGTAGCGGTTGTAGCTGGGCATCCACACCTCGATATCATAGGTCTTGGCGGCGGAAAAGCCCATATCGCCCGTGGAGAGGCACACCACGCGGTAGGGCAGGCCCAGCAGCTGAAGCACCTTTTCCGCCTCGGCGGTCATGGATTCCAGCTCATCATAGCTCTGCTCGGGCTTGGCGATCTTGACCATCTCCACCTTGTTGAACTGGTGCTGGCGGATCAGGCCGCGCGTGTCGCGCCCCGCGCTGCCCGCCTCGGAGCGGAAGCACGCGGAAAACGCGCAGTGGCGGATGGGCAGGGTTTCGCTGTCCAGAATGCTGTCACGGTACAGGTTGGTGACGGGCACCTCCGCCGTGGGGATCAGGAAGGTGTTAGGATCCACCTTGTAGGCGTCCTCCTCAAACTTGGGCAGCTGGCCGGTGCCCGTCATGGTCTGGCGGGTGACCATGTAGGGGGGCAGCACCTCTTCGTAGCCCGCGTCGATGTGCGTGTCCAAAAAGAAGCTGATAATGGCCCGCTCCAGCCGCGCGCCCAGGCCGCGGTACACAGTGAAGCGCGCGCCGCTGATCTTGGCCGCGCCGTCGAAGTCCAAAATCTTGAGGTCGGTGCCGATATCCCAGTGTGGCTTGGGCTCCCATGCAAACTTGCGCGGGTCGCCCCAGCGGCGCTGCTCGACGTTCTGGCGCTCGTCCTCGCCCAGCGGCACGGAGGCGTGGGGGTAGTTGGGCACGGTCAGGAGGAAGAGGCTTTGCGCCTCGTCCAGCGCGGCAATCTGCGTGTCCAGCGCGGCGATCTCCTCGCCCAGGGCGCGCATGGCATCCATGATGGCGGCGGTCTGGGCCTCGTCCGCACCGTTCTTCTTGGCCAGGCCAATCTCCTTGCTGGTCTGGTTGCGCAGGGCCTTTTTCTCCTCGGCCTGCGCCATCAGCGCGCGGCGCTGCTCGTCCTTGGCCAGAAAATCGTCCACGACGGAGGCGTCCTTGTTGCGGCTTTTGAGCATGGCCCTCAGTTCATCGGGGTTTTGGCGAATACGGCGTACATCCAGCATGGTAGTGCCCTCCTTTGACAAAATAGAAAACGCCCCTGCCAATGGCATATGCCATCGCAGGGACGGAGGATGCGTTGCTCCGCGGTGCCACCCGGCTTAAGCGCGCGTTTGGGCGCGCTTCACTTTTGCCGCGCTGTAACGGGCGCGCCCGACCGGCTCGTCGCCGGAGGCTAACGCGGTGGAAGGGGATGGAG
>JAEWUO010000005.1 GCA_023459335.1 Bacillota bacterium | reverse complement strand
AAGCTTACAAAGGCGTAAGCTTCTTTTTTTTACCCTCTTTCTCGGGAAAGCGGGCAAGGGATGTGCGAAGAGGCTTACAAAGGCGTAAGCTTCTTTTTTTACCCTCTTTCTCGGGAAAGCGGGCAAGGGATGTGCGAAGAGGCTTACAAAGGCGTAAGCTTCTTTTTTTTACCCTCTTTCTCGGGAAAGCGGGCAAGGGATGTGCGAAGAGGCTTACAAAGGCGTAAGCTTCTTTTTTTTTACCCTCTTTCTCGGGAAAGCGGGCAAGGGATGTGCGCATCAGAATTTATAAATAGAAAGAAATGATATCTTTTGTATGAACCAAATCTTCTTTCGGACGCAATCCCTGGATTTTTTTGGTAAAAAGGGTTAAACTGAAAAAAGAATAAGGCTCGAAGAATCCGTTGTATTTCCTGATGAAACGACGGCGGCACTAACCGACCGAACAAAACGTCATGCAGACTTAATTAAACGGAGGGAGCAAATCATGAAGGCTAACCAGAAATTGATCGACACACTGAACTCGCTGTTGGCGGACGAACTCACCGCGATCAACCAGTATATCGTACATGCGGAAATGTGCGAAGACTGGGGTTATGGCAAGCTGCATAAAATTGCGGAAAAACGTGCGATTGACGAAATGAAGCACGCGGAAAAACTCATCGGCAGGATTTTGTTCCTCGAAGGGATTCCGATCGTCAGCGACCTGAGGAAACTCCACATCGGCGCCGACGTACCCAAGCAGGTGGAGAACGACCGCCTTTCCGAAACCGACGCCGTGAAGGCGTATAACGCGGCGATCGTGCTTGCGGGCGAACTGCTCGATTACGCGACGCGGGAGATCCTGGTGCAGATCCTCGGCGACGAAGACCGCCATCTGGACGAAATCGAAGAACAGCAGGGGCAGATTGAACAACTGACGCTGCCGATCTATCTGCTGGGTCAGCTTGGCTGAGGGATCGGGTTGAAGAACGAAAAAACAGGCTGTCCTAAAAAACGGGCAGCCTGTTTTGTATCCTGCAGGATCGATCCGGCTTATCCGCCGATCTGCACGTTTAGACCCGCGCGCTCCAGCGCGCCTGCCAAGGCGGAAACGTCAGCATTCTTCATCTGCCGGACGCCGTCGTAAGCGTAGGAAAGGCCCAGCCTGCGGTATTTGCTCTCGCCGAGCTGGTGAAACGGAAGCAGCTGCACGTCCTTCGCCCCCATCTCGTTCATAAGAGCGACAAATCCCGCGATATCCGACTCGCCGTCGTTATATCCCGGTATGACGGGGATGCGGATCACGACGGGCGTATCGCTTCGCAGTGCGGCGGAGATGTTGCGCAGGATCAAATCGAGGCCGACGCCCGTGCCCGCGCGGTGTTTTCCGTCGTCGTAGTGCTTCAGGTCGAGATAGGCGAAATCGACGGCGGCGAGTACGCGCGCAAATATTTCCTCCGGGATACACGCGGCGGTTTCGATTGCGACCTGCACGCCCTCGCGGTGCAGCGCCTCCGTCAGCGCAAGCACGAATTCAGGATACAGCAGCGCTTCTCCGCCCGTGAGCGTAACCCCGCCGCCGCTCTCGTCGTAAAAAGGCTTGTCCTTGAGTAATTCACGGACCAGTTCGTCCACCGTATATTTCGTGACCTTTTCGCCGGGCAGTGGTTCCATCGGCTGGCTTTCGGGGTTGGAGCACCAGCCGCAGCGAAGGTTGCAACCCTGGAAAAATACGTCCGTGCGGATTCCCGCGCCGTCGTGAATGGAGAATTTCTGAAGATTGAATATTTTTGCCGTCAGCATGATGACGCCCTCGTTTCGCGTTTATTTTACGCGTGATTGATTGAAAAGTAAATAGAATGCTTACGAAAGAAAGAATAAATAGTTGCAAAAACAAGTTTTTAATTGACAAGACCGAACCCTGATTCTAAAATGAGGTGAAAAATGAGAAAAGAGAAACGGAGAATATCGTATGGCGAATCCACTTCGCATCGGCATCATCGGAACGAGCTTTGTGAGCGACTGGATCTGCGATGCGGCGCGCGCGAGCGGAAACTGCGCGATCGGCGCGGTCTTGTCGCGTGATCCGGAGCGCGGGGAAGCTTTCGCGGAGAAACAGGACATCGCCGCGGTTTTCAGCGACGAAGAAGCGTTTTTATCCGCCGGCGCCTTCGACGCGGTATATATCGCGAGTCCGAACATCGCGCACTGCCGGCAGACACTGGCCGCGCTGATGCACGGCAAGCATGTACTGTGTGAAAAACCGTTCGCGATCAACACCGCACAGGCGGAGCGAATGATTGCGGCGGCGCGTGAACGGGGGCTGGTTCTGATGGAAGCGATCCGCCCCGTATACGACCCGTTTCTGCAGGCGCTGCGGGAAAACCTCAATAAAGTCGGACAAATCCGGCGCGCGACGTTCGAATTCTGCCAGTATTCCTCGCGGTACGACCGGTTCCTCGCGGGCGAGCGGCCGAACGTCTTTGAATCTTCGCTTGGCAACGCCGCGATGATGGACCTTGCGGTCTATTGCCTGCACGTGTGCGTCGCGCTGTTCGGCTATCCGGAGAAACTCTGCGCGGACGCGAGCTTTCTGCAAAACGGCACCGAGACCGCGGGAACGATGCTGCTTGACTATGGCGGCCAACAGACGACGGTATCCTACTCGAAGGTGACAAGTTCGGTCCATCCGAGCATCGTGCAGGGCGAACTGGGTACGCTCGTTTTCGACACGCTGAACCAGCCGAGCTACCTGAGGATGCTGTATCGCGACGGGCGAACGGAGGAGCTGTTTACGCCTGGGCAGACAAACAACATGGTTTACGAACTCAACGCCTTCGCGCGCGCGGTTGAAACCGGCGCGTCCACAGCGGAATACGACGAGCAAACCCTGCGCGTCATGCGAATTTTGGACGAAGCGCGGCGGCAGGTCGGCGTCGACTTTGGGGACGGGGAGTCTTTATAACAAGAGATTGCGCATGAACTATTGATATGAAATGGAATCCAGTCCTGTAACGGCTGGATTCCATATTTTTAGTCCCCGTACTTTGTCAGAGCAGACTCATCCTTTTGAGTGCTTTCTGCAGTAGGCTTCGATTTTTTCGGTAAACGCCCCGGGAATTTTCTCCTGCCAATAGGGAATGGAGGATATTAAAGACTGAAGCGCTTTTTGATACTTGTTTTCACCTAATTCGTCTTTTATTTTTCCCATGAAATATTCAAGGTCGTTAAACTTCAGAACCCGGGTATTTGGATCACCGTTCACAAGATTGGCGAGGATGATCAGGTAGATAAACGCGCTGCCTCTGTTCATGCCTGATTTTAACGAGACCTCTGCGCTTAACGCCTTCATATCCTCTGATCCTTTGAGATGTTTCAAGAATGCAAGCCATACGGCATCGACCATTTCCGCGGTAATTTTGGTATTGCTGCGCGCTGAAAAAGGCGCATCATCATCAGTTACCCTTTCAAAGATTCCGCTTGCCTCCGATTCGAACCGTTTTGTCAACGAACTGGTCATAGACATCGGAAGCCCTCTTTCCATCGCAATCCTTCTTAAATAGACACTGACAGCCATTTCAACATCCATTCCGATTGACTGGAGTACTTGTTTTGCTTCGGACAGTATTCCATCGTCAATTGTGATTTCTATTTTCGACATTTAAACCCACCTCCTGGTTTACAATTCGTTTCTCTAAATACTATAACGTAGTAATATTAGAATGTCAATAGAAAATATTATAAATCAAGTAACTATAAGAATATTGCGATTACTATAATAGAAAAGGAGGATAAAGAAAATATCAGGTGTTTTTCCGGAGCTGCTGAGCAACGCGATGACTTTTATTTATTCATAGTAATAACGTCAGATATTTGCTCGCTGATAACTGAAATAGAGTAAAGTATCTTGATACGCATATCATCCTCGAAAGTAAAAGTTCTTTATGTAAAAAACCACCCGTAAAAGGTGGTTATACACGTTGCTATCCTTATTCGTAATCCGCGAACAGCACCGCCGTCGGGGAGTTGCAGGCGGTGCGTTCCTGTTCCGTCAGCTGCCCGCTGCGCGGATCGATCCGGTAAAGGATCAGTTCGTGCGAATCCTGAAACCCACCGAGCAGGAAGCCGCCTTCCGGCGTGATGTTGAAGTCCCGCGGCGTTTTGCCGCCCGTCTTCATGACGGACAGCGGCGTAAGCGTGCCGTCCCGATGGACGCGGTAACTCGCGATGCTGTCGTGGCCGCGGTTGCTCGCGTAGAGAAATTCGCCGCCCGGATGCAGCTTGACGCAGGCTGCGGTGGAGTCCGTGACACACTCGTTCGGCAGCGTCGGCAGAGCTTGCAGGAATCGCGCCGTTCCGCTCCTGCCGTCATAAGCATAGGCGCGGACGGTGTTGCCAAGTTCGGTGACGAGGTAGAGGTATTTGCCGCTCCTGTCGAATACGAACTGGCGCGGGCCGTCGCCGGGTTCGGCTGAAATCGCGGGCGCGGCGTTCGGTACGACGCAGCCGCAGGTCCAGTCGATGCCGTAAACCTTGATTTCGTCCGTCCCCAGATCGGCGACCAGCACGTGCTTTCCCGCCGGATCGGGCGTGATCTGATGCACATGCGGGGCGGCCTGCCGCGCGGGATTCGGGCCGCGGCCGACATGCTGCACAAAACAGGACGCGGTGCCGAGGCTGCCGTCGGGACGGATTGGGAACATGGCGAAACTGCCTCCGGTGAAATTTGCGGCCAGCAGATATTTGCCGTCCGCACTGACCGTGACGTAACAGGCGTCCCCGCCGCCGGTCATCCGGCGGCTGAGAAAGATCATCTCGCCGGTGCCGGGGTGAATTTGATACGCGGAAACGGCGGCGGAAGCTTCTTCGTGATATTCCTTGAGTTCGTTGACCGTGTAGAGAAAGCGCTTGTCCGGACTCAGCGCAAGATAGGTCGGGTTGGGTTTTCCCGCCGCGAAGAGCCGCGTCAGGTGCCCCGCTTCGTCCATGCGGAATACGGTGACGCCCTCGCCGGTGCCGGGGAGGAGTTCGCCCGTGCCGAGTACGATGGGCTGCGAATAACTGCCGACAAACACCAAACGGTTTTTCATACGATTCCATCTCCCATCGGATAAATTGAGCTGGGATAATCGCCTCAGCGCGCGCCGAGAATCTGCCGGATCGCCCAGACCGCGCCGTCCCGATCGTTCAGCGGAGCCATGAGGTTCGCGTTGCCTCGCACCGCTTCCTGCGCGTTTTCCATGGCGATGGACAATCCGGCGAGCCGGAACATGGGGATATCCGCCATGCCGTCGCCCACCGCAGCCGTCTCTTTCGGCAAGATGTTCAGATATTCGCACAGCGCCAGCAGCCCGCTGCCTTTTTGCACACCCTTTTGATTGACCTCAAGCCCGTCGTGAATGGACAAGACGAGATCTACCGGATATTCCCTGCAGAACGATTCAAGTTTCGGCAGATCGCCGGGATGTTCAAACGAAAGATAGAGTTTCTCGATATCCTCCGCGCGCGCGTCAAGAAGGTCGCCGACGCTCTCGACCGGCACGCGTCCGGAGGCGAGGGAAGGATGGTGCAGAAACTCCGCCGCGTACCGTTCGCTTTGCTCCCACTGCCTACGTCCGACATAGGACACGCCATCGGCATATACCTCGGTCATGACCGAATACCTGCGCGACTCGCGCTCAATCGTGCGGGCGATGGAAAGCGGCAGATGCTTCCGATAGAAAACCGTATTTGTCACCGTGTCCAGCGCGGTGGCCCCGTTGCTGACGACGAAATATCGAAGCCAGGGAAGCTGCTTCCGAAAATAGTTCAGTTCGCCCATCGTGCGGCCGGTGACAATCGCGACTTCGATGGCCGCGTCTTTAAGCGATTGAATCGCCCGCACTACCGCGGGCTGGAGGGAAAGGTCGCTGCGCACCAGAGTGCCGTCCACGTCCAGCGCGGCGAGTTTGATCTTTGCCATGCTTCAGTCCTTTGCTGCGGGATATTCGTTGCAGAGCAGCCGGTATGCGGGTTCGTCCTCCTCATTGGTGGAGAAACGTCCGAGCGGTTCGAGGAAGCGGTTGTCGTGCACGTCGTCGTTGCACATGCTCACTTCGCCGAGCAGCACGGGGCCGGAACCGGCCTCGACGTTGAAGTCGTGATACAAGTATGGCTGAATCGAGATGCTTTCACCTGGCGCGAGGCGGATTTGCGTGCCCGCGGGCACGGCAAACGACCGGCCGTCGCAATGCAGGGTAACATCGGTGGAAGCGAGACTTTCGTCCGCCGCGGCGTTGTAGACCTTGATGAGCACGGTTCCGCCGCCGCGGTTGATGATGTCCTCCATCTTGCTCCAATGAAAATGCATCGGCGAATACTGTCCCTCTTCGATATACAACAGCTTCTCGGCATACGGCTTCGGATAGGTTTCCCGCTTGGCGAAGTTACCGTTCCGGATGGTGATCAAAGAAAAGCCCATCCTGGAAAAATCGCCCGCGCCGTAATCGGTCACATCCCAGCCGAGCATATTGTCCCGGATTTCGTCGTATTCGCGGTTTTTTGCCTGCCACTCCTCCGGCGTCCAGCCGCAGAACGGCGGCAGCGGAAAGCCGTGTTTTTGTGCGAACGCCTCCATACGACGGATCGCGCGGTTGATTTCGGAACGTTTCATAACGGGTAGTTACCTCCTTGCATGCTCGTTAAAGCGTGCGCATTCATCATAGCGCAACGGCGGCGGGTTTGCAATCCGATCACGAAACTTACATATGAAAGTAATATTATTATAATAGTAACATAATTCCTTGACAATGCAGTTTTACCGAAATATACTGAATTTGTTTCAAATACTCGAAATTGGTATGTTCAGAGAGGAATCAGGACGGTATGACGGACGGATACGTGATCGGAATCGACGCCGGCGGCACAAAGGTCGCCTACGGACTCTATAACCCGGCGGGAGAGCGCGTGGACCGCGCGCAGCACGCGACGGACGTCTGCGCAACCGGGGAGTCGTTTTCCGATACGATCGCGGAACAGGTTCGCGCGATGCTGGATCGCAACGGCATGAAAGATAAGGATCTCGACGGAATCGGCATCTGCATGCCCTCGTTCATCCTCTTTGACGACGGGGTCGTGCTCATGACATCCGCCATGCCGGGGATCAAACAGTTTCCGATGCGGGACTATCTGGAAAAACGGCTGAAAACACGCGTCGTACTGGATAACGACAGCAACGCCGCGGCGCTCGCCGAATACCGGCACGGCGCGGGCAGAGGCGTCCGGCACCTTGTGTATATCACGGCGGGAACGGGCCTCGGCAGCGGCATCATCATCGACGGCAGGCTTTTTCGCGGCAGCTACGGCTGGGCCGGCGAGTGCGGGCATATGCTGGCAACGCCGGACGAGGGGCTTCTGTGCGGCTGTGAGAACCGCGGATGCTTCATGAGCTACGCTTCAGGGCGCAGCATCAGTGCGCGTGTGCGCGGGCAGATGACCTACTGCGCCAACACGATCCTCACGCCGGAGACGGCGGACGGGGAACACGTGCTGGATGCATACCGCAAGGGAGACCCGCTCGCGCTCGAAGTGATCGAAACCACCGCGCATTATCTTGCCGTATGCGCGTTCAACATCTACCAGATGCTTAACATCAACCGCTTTGTCTTCGGCGGCGGGCTCACCAATTTCGGGGACGCATTGTTCGACCGCGTGAAAGCGGAGTTCGACAAGTATAACCACATTCCGCTGCCGGTCGAGTTTCGCCTGGCGGAGCTCGGAGGGGACATCGGCCTCATCGGGGCGGCGGAATGTGTCCGGGGAGAATGAGAAAAATGGAAGCGTTGCAAAACGAAAAAGAATATGGCAATCCCAAAGAATACTTCGGCCCGCTGAATGAGCGCACCGCACGTATTCGCGCGCGCCTGCTGGATACGCAGCCGACGGTGGATGTGGAGCGCGCCTTGCTCACCACCCAAAGTTACCGTGCGCACGAGCAGGATCAGGTGGTGCTGCGCCGCGCGTATATGCTGGACAATGTGCTGCGGCATATGAGCATCTATATCGACCCGGATGCGCTGCTCGCCGGAAACCAGGCGTCGAGCGACCGCAGTGCGCCGATCTTTCCCGAATACGCGATGGACTGGGTGATCGGCGAGCTGGACGCGTTCGACAAACGCGACGGAGACCGCTTCACCATCACGGAAGAAAACAAGCAGGCGCTGCGTGGGATCTATCCGTATTGGAAAGGCCGCACCCTGCAGGACAAGGGCTATGCGGCGTTTCCGGAACGTGCGCGGCTCTTTTACGACCTCGGCATCATCAAGACCGAGGGAAACATCACCTCCGGAGACGCGCACATCGCCGTCGATTACGGACGCGTGCTGCGCGAAGGGCTCAACAGCTACCGCTTGCGCGTACTGGAGCAGCAGAACGGCCTCGACCTGACCCGATTCGACGACTTGAAAAAGAGCTATTTTTACCGCGCGATCCTGATTGTGATGGACGCGGTGGAGACGTTTGCCCTGCGGTATGCCGCGCTGGCGGAGGAGCAGGCGATGTCGTCCGCGCCGGAACGCGCGCGGGAACTGCTCGAACTGGCCCGCATCCTGAAAAAAGTGCCGATGCAGCCTGCGGAGACATTCCATGAGGCGCTGCAGAGCGTCTGGCTCCTGCACGTGATCCTCCAGATTGAAAGCAACGGCCATTCGCTCTCCTACGGGCGCCTGGATCAGTATGTGTTTCCGTATTATGGGAAGAGCCGCAAAGAGGGCATGAGCGAGGAGCGGGCCTGCGAACTGCTCGAAAACCTCTGGCTCCGCACGTTTACGGTCAATAAAATCCGCAGCTGGTCGCACACGCGATTCTCGGCCGGCAGCCCGCTGTATCAGAACGTCACCGTCGGCGGACAGACCGCGGACGGCCGCGACGCGGTGAACGAACTAAGCTATATGATCCTGCGCACGGTCGCGCGCTGCCATCTGCCGCAGCCGAACCTCACGGTCCGCTACCACAAAGGCCTCAGCGAGCATTTTATGCGGGAGTGCATTCAGGTGATCCGCTGCGGGTTCGGCATGCCGGCCTTCAACAGCGACGAGATCATCATTCCTTCCTTCCTCGATATCGGGGTAAAAAAAGAGGATGCGTATAACTACAGCGCCATCGGCTGCGTGGAAGTCGCCGTCCCCGGCAAGTGGGGATACCGCTGCACGGGTATGAGCTTCCTGAATTTTCCGAAAACGCTGATGATCGCACTCAACGACGGCGTGGATATCGACAGCGGGAAACGCGTGTACGAGGGATGCGGGCATTTTCTCGATATGCGGTCGTTCGACGACGTGATGCGCGCCTGGGACGTGTTCGTGCGCGAATTCTGCCGTCAGGCGGTCATCCTCGACTCCAGTGCGGACCTCGTGCTGGAGCAGGAAGTGCCGGACATTCTCTGCTCGGCGCTGACGGAGGACTGCATCGCCCGCGGCAAGCATCTCAAGGAAGGCGGCGCGGTTTACGACTTCATCAGCGATCTGCAGGTTGGCATCGCGAACCTCGGCGACTCGCTGGCCGCGATCAAAAAGACCGTCTACGAAGACAAGAGCGTTACGCGCGAGGAACTCTGGAATGCGCTCCTGACCGACTTTTCGGGCGAACGCGGGGAGGAGATCCGCACGCTCCTGCTCGCCGCGCCAAAATACGGCAACGACGACGATTATGTGGACAACCTCGTCGTTCAGGGCTACGACAGCTACATCGACGAGCTCAAGAAGTATAAAAACACCCGCTACGGACGCGGCCCCATCGGCGGACGTTACTACGCGGGCACCAGCTCGATCTCCGCCAACGTGCCGCAGGGCGCGGGTACCTGCGCGACGCCCGACGGGCGGCACAGGGGAGACCCGCTCGCCGAGGGCTGCTCGCCTGCGCACGCGGCGGACGTCAACGGCCCGACCAGCGTGTTCAAGAGCGTCAGCAAGCTCCCGACGGACAAGATCACCGGCGGCGTGCTGCTGAATCAGAAGGTTGCGCCGAGCATGCTGGAAAACCCGCGCGACAGACAGAAGCTGATGATGCTGTTACGAACGTTTTTCAACGTGCTGAAAGGATTCCATGTGCAGTACAACGTGGTTTCCAGAGAAACGCTGCTCGACGCGCAGGCCCATCCGGAAAACCACAGGGATCTGATCGTGCGCGTGGCGGGATATTCGGCGTTTTTCAACGTTCTTTCGCGCCAAACGCAGGACGATATCATCGCCAGAACGGAACAGGCGCTGTGAATTCGTTGTTAAAAAACAAGGAAGGATGATATCGTTGCCAGAACGGGGGCAGATATTATATGCGTCCGCCGGCTTTCGCGTCCGCTGGAAAAATATGATCCGGACTGTTATAATAGGGTGGCAATCCGGTTTCGAATGATCGGTCTATAACTATGATATGAAATTGAACTACGGGAGTACGGATATGAATCAACGCTGCCTTACCATACTGGACATGCTCAACCGCGAGGAAACGCTGGATGTCAACGACCTCGCGTCCCGGCTCTCCGTTTCGGCCGTTACGGTGAGAAAAGACCTCGCCGTTCTGGAAAACAAAGGGCTGCTGCACCGGCAGCACGGCTACGCCATGCGCGTTTCTCCAAACGACGTCGGTTACCGCATGACGTTCGATTACGAGGTCAAGCGGCGCATCGCCCGCCGCGCGGCGGACATGGTGCAGAGCGGGGAAGCGGTCATGATCGAGTCCGGCTCCACCTGCGCGATGCTCGCGGAGGAGCTTGTCCGTAAAAAGCGGGACGTGACCATCATCACCAACTCCGCGTTTATCGCGGGATATGTGCGCGCCATCCCGGGCGCCCGCGTAGTGCTGCTCGGCGGGGCGTACGACCCCGACGCGCAGGTGATGAGCGGGCCGCTCGTGGGCAAGTGCGCCGAGGAGTTCTTCGTCGATAAATTCTTCATCGGCACCGACGGATACGACCCGGTTCAGGGCTTTTCCAACGTAGACATGCTGCGCGCGGAAGCCGTCCGAGCCATGGCGGCGCGCGCGGAAAAGCGCATCATCCTCACGGACGATTCCAAGTTTAACCGGCGCGGCGTGGTGCAGCTTATGCCGACAAGCAGGGTGACGCATGTGATCACGAACGCGTTACCGGACAGCAGCCGCGCCGCGCTCGAGAGCAGCGGGGTGCAGATCATCCTCACCTGAGAGAAGGGGACGCGAATAAAAAGGAGCGAGCGGATTGGACTTCTTTGCCAACGGTTACGAAGAGTTCTGCGCGGCGGTGGACCGGTCGGAAACGCCCGTGCTCTTTTGCGAGCGTTTCGATGAGCGCAGCAATATCTGGAACTTTAAGGAACATACGCACGACTGCATCGAGCTGATCTACTTCCTCTATGGAAACGCGCGCGTTATCGCGGGGGAAACGAGCGTTCAGGCTTCGTTTTACGATATGATCGTATACCCCAAAGGAAAGCCGCACACCGAGAGCCTGCAATACGACCATCATCAGGAGATCATCTGCCTCTGGGTGGATATCCCCGGGCTGGAGCTGGGCGATATCATCCGCATACAGGACAAGGACGCGCATTTCAAGTGGCTGATGGAGAATCTGCATGCGGAATACAAGAGCAAGAAACCCTGCAAGGCGCTGATTGACCATTATGCGAAATGCATCGCCATCCTCATCGGAAAGCATTATTACGAAAAGCAGACGGAGAGCGACATGGTCAGCCGTGTAATCCTCTATATGCAGGACCACCTGACCGAGGGCATCAGCGTGCAGCAGCTTGCGGACATGGTCTACGTCAGCAAATCCTATCTCAGCCGCGCGTTTAAACGGAAAACCGGCGTTTCCCTGATGGAATGCCTGAACTCCCTTCGCATGGAGACCGCGAAGACCATGCTCGCCGCGTCGAGCATGAACACCGAGGAGATCGCTTATCAGACGGGTTACCATTCCACAAAGTTTTTTTACCGTGCGTTTCGCGCGTATACGGGTATGTCCACGCGGGAATACCGGAACAAAGAAGCATCCAATTAAAATATGGTTCACGATAATACACCTTTTAAACACGCAAAACGGTTTCACAGCCGTTTTTTTTATGATAGCATTTTTATAGAAACAAGCAGATTAATTCTATTCACATTCGATTCACTTACGTTCGTAACAAACACCGAGGAAACAACCTAACATGAAAACGAAAATCGATCAGCTGCCGCTGAGCATTCGTGTTCAAAAACTGAAGGAAGCCATGTTCGCCGAGGACCGGTTCATGTCGGTCGAACAGGCGAAGATCGTCACAGAAGTATACCGTAAAAACGCGGGGCTGCCGAGAAATATCCTCCGCGCGCTGGCGCTGAAAGAGGCGCTTTCCCGCATTGAAATCCGCATCACCGATGGGGAGCTGATCGTCGGAAACCGCACGACCGGCGTGCGCGCGGGCGTGATCTTTCCCGAATCGGGATTAAGCTGGGTCGACCGCGAGATCGGGCAGCTTCCGACGCGCGCGCAGGATCCGTTCGGCGTCCGGAGCGAGGACGCCGAGACGTTTAAAATCGAGATTTTCCCGTTCTGGAAGGGAATGACGCTGGAGGATATCCTGGACGAGCGTATCGGCGGCGAGATGCGCGCCATCGGCAAGGTCGCAAAGATCAACCAGACCGACCACGCGCAGGGGCACATCTGCCCGAACACCGAACGCTGGCTGGAATACGGGCCGAACGGGCTCATCGGCCTCGCCAAAGCCGACCGCGCTAAAAACCCGGATCATGCCGGCTTTTACGACGGATTGATCCTCTCGCTGGAGGGCGCGCAGATCTTCATGCGCCGATACGCCGCGCTCGCGCGGGAAACGGCGGCGTCCTCCGCACAGAAGGGCGAACTTCTGGAGATCGCCCGCGTGTGCGACGCGCTTTCCGAGCGCCCGCCGCAGACGTTCCGCGAAGCGGTGCAGTCGAGCTGGTTTTTATATGTGATTCTGCAGATGGAAAGCAACGCCTCTTCGTTTTCGCCGGGGCGCATGGACCAGTATTTGTATCCATATTACGAGAAAGACATCGCGTCCGGCGCCATAACGCATCAGTCCGCGCTTGAAATGATCGAATGCCTGTTCCTCAAATTTAACCAGATCGTGTATCTGCGCAGCGCCTCCAGCGCGAAGTATTTCGCGGGATTTCCGATCGGGTTCAATGTCGCAATCGGCGGGCAGAACGACGCGGGGGAACCGGCGGAAAACGAACTGACCTATCTCTTCCTCCGCGCGCAGGAGCACCTGCTTCTGCCGCAGCCGAACCTCTCGGCGCGCGTGTTCGAAGGCTCCGGCGAGCATTTTCTCACCCGCTGTTCCGAGGTGGTGGGCAGAGGCAGCGGCATGCCGCAGTTTTTCAACGACGAAGCGGTAATCCCCGCGCTGATGGGCAAGGGCATTTCCGACGAGGATGCGCGCAATTACGCCATCGTCGGCTGCGTGGAACTCACAACCATGGGCAATAACCTCGGCTGGAGCGACGCGGCGATGTTCAACCTTGTCAAGGCGCTGGAGCTCGCGCTCAACGACGGCGTGTGTACGCTCACAGGCAAACAGATGGGCGCGCACACCGGCACGATCGAGGATTTTGAAACGTACGAAGACGTGCTCGGCGCGCTGAACGCGCAGGTTGATTTCTTTTTTGAGCGCATGATCCGCTGCTGCGAAGTGGTGGAAAAAGCGCACGCGGAGCTGCTGCCCTCGCCGTTTCTCTCCTGTGTGATCGACGACTGCATGGAGAAAGGCGTAGACGTGACCGCAGGCGGCGCGCACTATAACCTCTCCGGCATTCAGGCGATCCAGTGTGCGAACGTGGCCGACAGCCTGGCCGCGCTCAAAACGCTGGTCTACGACGAAAAACTCGTCGGCCGGAAAGAGCTGCATCAGGCGCTGGTTTCGAATTTTGAAAACGCCGAACTGCTCCGGCTGCGCCTTTTGAACAAGGCGCCGAAGTACGGCAACGACGTCGACTGGGTGGACGCGATCGCGTTCGACTGGGCGAAAGCGTTTGCCGAGCGGCTGAACCGCTACACCAACGCGCGCGGCGGCCCGTATCAGATGGGGCTGTACACCGTTTCCGCGCATGTGCCGATGGGGCAGAACGTCGGCGCGACGCCGGACGGCAGGCTCGCAAAGGAGCCGCTTGCCGACGGCGGCATGTCCCCGGTCTATGGACGGGACAGCCACGGGCCGACGGCGGTACTCAAGAGCGTGTCCCGCGTCAAGAGCGAATACGGCAGCAACGGCACGCTGCTGAACATGAAATTCCTGCCGAGCCTGTTTCAAACCGAACTCGGCGTGACAAAGTTCGTCCGGCTGCTGCGAGCGTTCATCGACCTGCGGATCATCCACGTGCAGTTCAACGTGGTGAACCGCGCGGATCTGCTCGCGGCGCAGGAAAAACCGGAGCTTTACCGGAGCCTCACGATCCGCGTGGCCGGATATACGGCGTATTTTACGGAGCTGGCGCCGGATCTTCAGCGGGAGATTATCGAGCGCACCGAGTTCGCGGATATATGACCACCGCAAACGTATTCGACATCAAGCGGTTTTCGATCAACGACGGGGACGGCATCCGCACGACGATATTCCTCAAAGGATGCCCGCTCGCCTGCCGCTGGTGCCAGAATCCCGAAGGGCTGATCCCCGAAATCCGGCTCTGGTATGCGAAAAACCTCTGCGTGGCCTGCAAGAGCTGCATCGCCGCATGCGACTACGGCGCGCTGAGCTGGGACGAAAAGGGCGTGAACATCGGCCATGACGCATGCACGCGCTGCGGCGCCTGCGTGACGGCCTGCCCGACCGGCGCCATCCGATTCGACGCGCGGGAAATGAGCGTGGAGGAAGTCCTCTTCGAGATCGGGAAGGACCGGCCGTTTTACGGAAAAGACGGCGGCGTGACCCTCTCCGGCGGGGAATGTATGCAAAGCCCTGCGTTCTCCCTCGAGGTCCTTCGCGGCTGCCGCGCACGCGGGATTAATACGCAGATCGAAACGAGCCTGTTCGCAAAACCGGAAATCGTGGACGCGTTCCGCGAAACGACGGATAAGATCATCGCGGACATCAAGCTGATCGATTCCGCGCGGCACAGGGCGGCAACCGCCGCGGATAACGCGACGATCCTGAACAACATCGCCCGCCTCGCGGCAAAAGACGCGAACGTTCTGATCCGCGTACCGCTGATTCCGGGTTTTACGGACGACGAGGAAAACATCCGGGGCATTGCGGAATTCCTCGTTTCCATCGGCGGAGCATTTCCCGTTGAACTGCTCAACTTTAACCCCATGGCGCGGGAGAAGTACGAATCCCTGCGGCGGGAGTACGCATTTGACACGAATCAGCGCGAGATACCGGAAGAAACGGTGCGCGCGCTGAAGCGAATACTGACAGGCTGCGGCCTGACGGCACTCTAGGATGGATGGATGAACGCGATGGTGCAGGAGTTTCTGACCAAGGCCGAACGGGGCGAAAACGTCTATATCACCGATATTCGAAAGGCGTTTCGCGGCGCGCTCTGCCGGATCGAGTGCGATCTTACGCTCGCCGCCGGCACAAGCAGACGCTGGGAAATCCGCCTCCCCGAGACGGCGGACGAAGCGGAACAGTCTTTTGTCAGGGAGTATTTTTACGCCAGCCTTTACAACTTTATCTCCGCGTACGGCGGCGCAGGCATGACGCTCGTTATCACACCCGGCGACACGTTCGCGCGAAACCTCTGCGAAACGCTGGAACGCGTATTCCAGGTACATCTGCCAAAGCGCGAGCGGCGCGGCTACGGCAAGTGCCTTAACGTGACGGACCGCATCAATGCGGCTCTGGGACTGGCTCCGTTTACATTTATCATCGCGGAATCGCTTCCGCAGCCGGAACATACGCAGGTCAGGCCGCACCTGGACGCGGTGACCGCCTGCAGGGCGGCGGTGAAGAAATCCCGCGAAGCGACGCTCTGCGGCATCGACATCGGAGGCACCGACATCAAGGTGGTCGGTATCCGAAACGGGCGGATCGCAGCGGTCAAGGAATACGACTGGTTTCCCGCCGAGATGACGAAAGTGGAACAGGTGATCGAACCGATTCTGCTCATGTCGCGGGTGGTGCGCGCGGCGATGTCCCTGCCAAATACGCCGGAAGCGGACTCGCTGAAGGAACAGATGCTCAAAAAAGGCGTATCCTTCGAGGCGATGCAAAGCGCGGCGGATACCTGCCGCGCGGTATACGGCGAAGCGCCGCTTCTCGACGGCATCGGCGTGTGCTTTCCGGATGTGGTGATCGCAGACAAGATCGTTGGCGGGGAAACCTATAAAACGCGCGGCATCCGCAACGCATCCGGCGATTATGAATCGGAATTTTTAAAGCTCACCGCGCTGAACACGCTTCTTCTTCAGCAGTGCCGTGCCGGCGGCAAGGTACACATGGCGAACGACGGATCGCTCGCGGCATACACCGCGGCGGTGGAACTGGCCCACTCCGGCGAAGCGGATTCGGTCGCCAGCGGCGTGTTCGCCCACACGCTGGGCACCGAGCTCGGCACAGGCTGGATCGACGAAACGGGCGAAATTCCGCAGATTCCGCTGGAGATCTATAACTGCATCATCGACCTCGGCAACCGCCCCGCGCGCGCTTATCACGAACTGGATGCGCGCAGCGTGAATAACTTCAACACCAGCCTGCCTGGGACGCTGCAGAAGTATTGCAGCCAGAGCGGCGCTTACCGACTCGCGCTGCGGATCTTTGAGGAAAAATCCCCGCAGCGGTATGCCGAACTCTTCGAAAAAGGATTTCTGGAACGGCGGGAAGGCGGCGTGTATGTCTGCCAGTCGCCTTCGGACATGCGCAAACCGCTTCTGGAGCATCTGATGCGCCTTGCCTCCGAAGGAGATCCTGCGGCGGCGGAGATCTTCCGCGAAATCGGCGAGTTTCTCGCGGTTACGTTTGAGGAGACCGAGTGGATGCTCGCCCCAAAGAGCCGCTCTCGTGTGCTCTTCGGCCGGTTTGTGAAGCATAAACGCTGTTTTGATCTGATGCAGGAGGGCGCAAACGCGCGCTGCCCCGTAGAGTTTATCGCGGGGGATGGGAACTTTGCGTTCACTCCGCTCATGATGGATCTGAAAAACGATCCCGCGCATACGGTGGCGCAGTTTGGGCAGGCGGTCGGCGCGGCGTACTTCGCGGCGTCTCAGTTGTAAAGAACCGGGCCGCATTTGACGAAATTCGGAGGCGTAAAACGATGAAAGAGCAGAATTATCTGGATTGTCTGGTCGGCGTGTTCGGGCATCCGGCGGCGGAAAACCCCGGCGTCGTCATTCAGGAGGCGGCTTTTCGGGCGCTGGGCCTGAACCTCTGGCGGTTTCTGACCATCGACGTAGACCCCGATAAACTGGAGGACGCGATCAAAGGGCTGAAGGCTTTTAAGATGCGCGGCATCAACTGCACGATTCCGCACAAGATCAACGTGATTCGATATCTCGACGAGCTTTCGGAAAGCGCGCGGCTCATCGGCGCGGTGAACACGATCGTCAATACGGACGGCAGGTTGTTCGGTGAAAACACGGACGGCAAAGGGTTCATGGAATCCCTGCAGGACAACCATGTAGACCCGAAGGGCAAGAAGATCGTCATCCTCGGCGCGGGTGGAGCCGCACGCGCGGTCAGCGTGGAACTCTCGCTCGCGGGCGCCGGCAGCATCACCATCGTCAACCGTCCCGAAGACGCGGCGCTGGCAAAGAGCCTGATGGAGCTGCTGGGTAAAATCATGAAGCAAAACGCGTTCGTGACCTGGGATCACACCTACCGGGTTCCCGCGGATACCGATATCCTCGTCAACGCGACCCCGATCGGGTTATATCCCAACGTGGACGAGATGCCGAATATCGATCCGGATACGATCCTGCCGACGATGTTCGTGCAGGACGTGATTCCGAACCCGGCGGTTACGCCGTTTCTGCGCGCGGCGCAGGCGCGCGGCGCAAGATGGAACACCGGAACCGGCATGCTGATCAACCAGGCGGCGATCAATATCGAGATGTGGACGGGCTTGAAACCCGACAAATCTGTCATGCTCAAGGCGCTGCAGGAAGCGCTGAGCTGATCGGGACGAAGCGCCGGGCAAAACGGCAGGCGCACTGCATACGGAATAAGCAGACGGCGAACGCCCGACGATACGCGCGCCGGATGCTTAAATAAAAAGGAGGAATAACAGAATGTCCAAAAAGATTCTCGTACTGCTCCTGGCTCTCATGATGGTAGTGGGCGTGTTCGCCTGCAAACCTGTCACCGAACCCGCCGCGGCGGAACCCGCGACGGAAGCCGCGACAGCGGAAGCCACAGAGGCGCCCGCCGCCGAACCCGAAGCGACGACCTACAAAGCCGCGTTCATTACGCAGGCGCTCTCCAACGAGTCGCAGGCCTATTCCTGGAAGCAGCTGCAGCAGTATGCCCCGGAATACGGCTTCTCCGTGGATGTGTTTGAAGGACAAAACGATGTTCAGAACGAAGCGAAAGCCGTCAGCACCTGCATCGCGCAGGATTACGACGTCATCTTCATCAACCCGAGCGACATCAAC
This sequence comes from Bacillota bacterium, assembly GCA_023459335.1. Lineage (GTDB taxonomy): Bacteria > Bacillota > Clostridia > Christensenellales > CAG-138 > UBA7703. Next base: position 62,590 of record JAEWUO010000005.1, on the reverse strand, counting down.
GCGATCGTTCCGAGCCTGATGGAAGCCAAAGAGGCGGGCGTAGTCGTCGGCATGTTCTCTTCGGACCTCCCGGCGGAATCGCAGCAGTACCGTGATTTCTTCTGCGGCGTTGACGACACCATGGCGGGCCAGACGGCGGGCCAGGCGTTTGTCGATCATTTCCCGGACGGCGCAACCATCGTGGAAGTCGGCGGCCAGGCTGGTCACGACGCGCAGATCAAGCGCGCGGACGGTTTCCGTCAGGTCATCAACGGCACCAACATCACCCTTCTGGACAGCCAGAACTGCTCCGGCTGGGTCACAGCGGATGCGATGGCCATTATGGAAGACTTCATCGTGAAATACGGCGATCAGATTCAGGGTGTCTTCTGCCACTGGGATAACGGCGCGACGGGCGTGATTGAAGCGCTCAAGAACGCCAATATGACGGGCGTATACCTGGTTGCGGTCGACGGATGCCGCGCCGGTTACGACCAGGTCAAAGCCGGAACGCAGGCGGTCAGTATCGGCCAGAGCTTCACGAACATGGCCATCCAGAGCCTCAAGTGCGCAAAGGCGAAGCTGGAAGGCGGCACGTTTGAGGCGGTCAACTTCATCCCGCTCGACGTCGTCACAAAGGATAACGTGGACATTCTCCCGTATCCGGAATGGTAAACTCGAACCGGAACTAGCGCAATTTGGGCTGCCCGGCTCCTTCGGGGGCCGGGCGGTTTTCACACTGGCAAAAAATGACGACGCGGGAGTTTGTTCATGTTAAAATGCAGGCAGGGACGCTGCGCGGAGAATACTTGAAAGGGGAAAAGACGGGTGGAGAAGAAGGATTCGGGAATCATCCTTTCCATGAAAAACGTTAGCAAATCGTTCCCCGGCGTAAAAGCGCTGGACAATGTCTCGATCGAAGTCGCGCGGGGCATTGTGCACGGCATCGTAGGAGAAAACGGCGCGGGGAAATCGACTCTGATGAAGATTTTGTCCGGCGTTTACACGAAGGACACCGGCACGGTCGTTTTCGACGGGGAGACGATTGAACATACGACGCCGATTGAGTCGCTCAATCGTGGATTAAGCATCATCTATCAGGAATTCAATCTCGTGAATACGATGAGCGTCGGCGAGAACATCTTCCTCGGGCGATTCAGCGAAATGCATGGCATGCGCGGAACGCACGCCCGGGCGAGGAAGCTGCTGGACAGCATAGGCTGTTCCATCGATACGCGCGTACTGGTGGGCGACCTCTCCGCCGCGGAAAAGCAGATGGTCGAGATCACGAAAGCGCTGTCTTATCAGAGCAAGCTGATCATCATGGACGAGCCGAGCAGCTCTCTCACCAGCGACGAACTCAAGCAGCTGTTTTCCATCATCAGCGACTTAAAAGCGCGCGGCGTTTCCATCATCTATATCAGCCATAAATTGGATGAAATCTTCGAGCTGTGCGACATCGTCACCGTCATGCGCGACGGCCACGCGATCGATACGAAGCCTGTCGGCGAACTGACGCGCGCGGAGATGATCACCAAGATGGTCGGCCGTACGATCGAACACGAATACCCCGAGCGCCCCAGGTGCGTAGGAGAGACGCTGATGGAGGTTCGTTCGATTAATACGCATAAGCTGCACGACGTCTCCTTTGAACTGAAACGGGGAGAAATCCTCGGTTTCGTCGGCCTGGTCGGCGCGGGGCGCACAGAAATCGCCCGCGCGATCTGCGGCGCGGACAAGGCGAAAGGCCACCGCGTGCTGATCGAAGGCAAGCCGGTTAAAATAAAAAAACCGGCGGACGCTAAGAAAACCGGCATCGGCCTTCTGCCGGAAGACCGCAAATTGCAGGGCCTTGTGCTTCGTTTCTCCGTGCAGAGCAATATCGTCATGGCGAGCCTGGAAAAGATGACGAAGTTCGGCTTTGTCAACTCCTCCAGTGAAAAGGAAATCGCGGAACGGCAGATCAGCAACCTCGGCATCAAGACGCCCTCCGCGCAGACGACCGTACTGAGCCTGTCCGGCGGCAACCAGCAAAAATGCGTGGTCGGGCGCTGGCTTGAGATCAACCCGCAGATTCTGATCATGGACGAACCGACGCGCGGCATCGACGTCGGCGCCAAGTACGAAATCTACCTGCTGATGAAGCAGGTGGTGGAAAACGGCGGATCGATTATCATGATCTCCTCCGAGCTGCCGGAGGTGCTGAATATGAGCAACCGCGTTCTGACCATCTGCGAAGGCCGCATCACCGGGGAATTCAATCCCGAAGAGGTGTCCGCGCAGACGATCATGGACAGCGCGATCGGTTGACGGGAGGAGCGAACATGACAAAACGATTTGATTTAAAGAAGTTTTTGCTGAACTACCTGGTTCTCGTCGCTATTGTGCTGCTGGTCATCATCACGGTCGTCGTGGAACCGAAGTTCCTCACCGGCGAAAACCTGACGAACATCATGCGTCAGTTCGGGCCTCTGAGCTTTGTATCTCTGGGCATGACGTTTGTCATCATCGGCGGATTCATCGACCTATCGGTCGCCGGGCTGATCTCGCTTGTCGCGGTGGTCACGGTGTCTTTGATCGATCCGCTCGGCCAGTTCAACGCGCTGATCATCGGTGTTGCGCTCGGCGCGTTCCTCGGCTTTCTCAACAGCATGGTACTCATTTCCGCGGGCGCCCTGACGCAGGCCGAGGCGCTGTTCATCACCTACGGCATGAGCGCGGTTTACAGCGCGGTCGCGCTGATCTATACGGGCGGCGCTACGCAGCACATGAGCTGGCTGCAGACGCCGCAGACCATATTCACGGCGATCGGCTCCGGCACGGTCGGCATCCTGTCCGTTTCGTTCATCATCTTTCTCGTTTCGCTGGCGGCGCTGTGGGTTTTTCACAATAAAACGTACAGCGGCCGCGCGATCAGCTACACGGGCGGCAATAAGGTCGCGGCGGAGCTTTCCGGCATCCCGATCAAGCGAAGCGTGATTTTGATCTACACGATCTGCGGGCTGATGTCCGCCGTCGGCGCGGTGGTGCTGTTTTCCCGCATCACGACCGCGGCGCCGATCATCGGTAAAAACTATGAAACAAACGCGATCCTTTCCGTCGTCGTCGGCGGCACGACGCTCAAAGGCGGCAAGGGCAGCGTACTCAGAACCGTTCTTGGCGTGCTTCTGATCACGCTGATGTCCAACTGCATGAACCTGCTCGGTGTTTCGTCCTACATGCAGGTTGTGCTCAAGGGAGCGATTCTGGTTGTCGCCATCTGGCTGGACAACCGGAAAGAGCTGTAGGGAGGGAACGTTATGCAAACATCGATAGCGGATTTCGGTAAGCGCACGATGCGCGCCCTGACGAAGCAGAAGGCCGTGATCGCGATTCTTGCGATGCTGGTCCTCATGCTCTTCTTCAAAACGAATTTTTACACGAGCTACAATTTGCTTAACGTGCTGAAGGACGCGGCGGTGAACGAGATCATCGCCTTCGGCGTGACACTGACCGTCATCGCGGCCGGGTGCGATCTTTCGGTCGGCGGGGTTATGTGCCTCTCCGGCATTGCTGCCATCAAACTCATGAACGGCGGCATGAACCTCTGGCTCGCGATAGCGATCGCTGTTCTCTGCGGCGCGGTGGTTGGGTTCATCAACGGTTTTCTCGTCGTGCAGCAGAGGACGGAGGCGTTCATCATCACGCTCGGCATGGGCATGCTGATCAAGGGCGTAAACCAGCAACTGACGGACGCGCACCCGGTTTCCTGCACGAACGCGGCGTTTATGAAGATCGCCAACAGCAAGATCGGCGGCGTGATCCCGACGCTCGCGATCTATATGATCGTTATTGGGCTCCTGGTCTACGCGCTGCTGCGGTATACGAGCTACGGTCGGAATCTCTATGCGCTCGGCGGAGACTACGACGTCGCGAAGTATTCAGGCATCAACGTGCTTGCGACAAAATGGGTCGCCTTCATTTTAAGCGGCGCGCTTGCCGCCGTCGCGGGCGTGCTGCTGAGCAGCAAACTGAACACCGGTTCGAGCATCTATGGCGACGACACCGCGCTGATGGTCAACTGCGGCGTCGTGGTCGGCGGTACGAGCTTCGCCGGCGGCGTCGGCGGCATTCTGCAGAGTTTCATAGGGCTGATGGTGCTGCAGCTGCTTGCAAACTGCATGAATATGCTTGGAATCGCGCCGTATCTGCAGCAGGTCTGCCAGGGTGTCGTCATCGTGGCGATCATCTGGCTCGACTGTTTCGGCAGGAAGCGCAAGCGCGAAGACGTCTGATACGCCGAAAACAGATATCCTCCACCCGCATCGATTCCCGCCTGCAGCAGCGCCGCCGGACAGAACCGGCGGCGCTACCGCTGTATAAAAATCATGTCCCTCACTTGCGAAGAATTGCGTGCCCGAGGGCGGAACAAGTGCTATACTGATCGTTAAAGCAAACGGGGGAACGAGTATATGATTTACTATTTTTCCGGGACGGGCAATTCAAAATGGGTTGCCGAAGAACTCGCGCGCCTTACTGGAGACGAGTCGGCCAGCATCGCCGAAAGGATGGAACATTCGACAACGGACGGAATTACGACAAATGACTTGCGCGTCGGAATCGTATTCCCCGTTTATGCCTGGGGTGCGCCGGCGATCGTGGAGCGGTTCTGCGAATCGCTTCATCCCGGGAAGGATGCCTATCGTTTCGCTGTCTGCACATGCGGGGATGAAGCGGGAAATACGATGAGGCGGCTGAAACGGTTCTTCGACTGGAAAGCCGCATGGTCGCTCGCGATGCCGAATAATTATGTTCCAATGTACGATGTAGACAGCCCCGCGCTCGAGCGGCAAAAGATCGCCGCGGCACGGGAAAAACTGCCCCGGATCGCAGACATCATCCGCGTAAACGGGCGCGTTTACGATGTTCGGAAAGGCTCGGCTGCGGGGATTAAAACCGCTCTCGTGAATCCGATGTTCAACACATTCGCACGCAAGACAAAACGCTTTTATAGCACAAACGCCTGCAACGGGTGCGGTCTGTGCGCGCGCGTTTGCCCGATTCACGCGATCACGATCGAAGACGGAACACCGCGCTGGGTTTGCGAAGACTGCACGCAGTGCATGGGCTGCGTCAACCGCTGCCCGCAGCGCGCGATTCAGTATGGAAGGGGAACCGCGTCAAGAGGGCGGTACTTCTTCCGCGAAGAGTAAGGCCGCGCAGTAATTTCTGCAAATCATAGGACAATTTTCCCATCGGAGATATTCTCAGAAAACGCGTTTCGCCTTTTCTGCCTTCGGCGTTACAGCCCGCCGCTTCCTTTGATAAAAAATTTTGTTACATATTCATTTTCATACGCACTCTTTTCTTGCGCTCGCATTTCACAGCGGCTATAATGAATGAGATGGTATAAAATTGCATTATATTACTTCGGGTTCTGCTGCCCGGGTGAGACGGGGGAAGAAAATGGAAGGACAATTCGGTACCGCGAACGACTGGCAATCTCTGATTTCCAAGCTTAACGGCGTGTATGCGGCGCATGTCGTTTTCTCGGATCTGCAGGAACCGATTGAAATCCACGTGCTTGCGAACGACCGGCGAAACGTCAAGTCGATTGTTCGGGACGTGCAGTCTGCAATCTCCGCCCGGTACGGCATCGATGTGGACTACCACATCATCAGCGTCGCGCAGGTTTCCTCCAGCGTGATCTCCGGCATCTGCTACCGGCTCACATATTCCGGGATCAGTCTGCGCTCCTCCGGCAAGGAACTGGAGGTCACCGTGTTTCTCTCGAGGGAAGACGAACGGTTTTCCGGCACGGTCGTCGGCAGCTCCATTCCACTGTCCCGCCTGCGCTGCGTTGCGCAGGCGACGCTGGACGCTGTGAAGCACTGCACGGGCGAAACCGCGTTTTTTGAGCTCGGCGGCGTGGAGATGATCCATTCCAACGGCCATGCGATTATCATTTCCCAGGTGACCTGTCTGCCGGAAAACATGCCTTTGATCGGCTGCGTATATGCGGACACGGATCGCGACGCGGCGGTTGCGCAGAGCGTGCTGGACGCGATTAATCGCAAACTGGAAATCTATACGCAGGAAGCGTAACCGGAGTTTTTCCAATATTGTTATTGTGTTATTTGAAAAATTAACAGGTTCGGCAAAAGCGTAGCGGATATAGCCTGTTCGGATAGCGAAGAACAGAGATCCAAAGAAGGAGGCTATATCCAAATGAAGAAGATCCTTATGGCGCTCGCATCTCTGGCTGCTTTGGTTTTGGCAAGCGGCGCGTTTTTCTATGTCAGATAAGACTGACTAAACTACGAGCAACTCCACTGGAAATTCTGCCGAACCTGTTAATGTTTTATCCACCATTTTGCGGAGGAATAGTTAAGGCGAAGCGGAATGAAAAAACAAGGGTTCTACATGGCGTTGGTGAGTCTCTGCGGTATTGTGGTTGTCGGAATCAGTGCATATAATTCCGCCATGATGTTTGCTGACCCAACGACGCGCCTTGACCTGATTATTTACTGCCTGGCTATGCTGGCGATACTGCTGACCTGCCATATGCTGCCCATCTATATCACTTCGGATAAAACGATGGAAATCAGCTTTGTCCCGGTGGTGGCATGCTTGATTACCAAGGGTATTTATTTAGCGCTGGCGCTCTATACGATTTCTTCGTTTTTTGTGTTTCTGATCGATCCGAAAACAAAAAAATACTATTCGCCCTGGGCGCGCTCCGCCCGAAAAGAGTTCTTTAACGTTTCCAACGTTTTAATCTCGATCTGGGCGGGCGGCATGGTCTATCATCTCATCGTAACAAAAGCCGGCAGCCCCGTCTTTACATGGAATGTCATGTTCGGCGCGATCGCGTTTTCTTTTATCGCGATCTTCGGCAATCTTATTTTCTTCATCCTTTATTATGAACTGAGCGAACAGGGAAAGTTTTTTGCGCTTCTGCGCGACAACATCGGCGGCATTCTGCCGAACATTCTCGCGACGATTCCGCTGGGCCTTGTGATCGGCTATATCCTCACGCAGCCGAACGCTTACCTCTGGCTGCTTCTGTTCATGGGGCCGCTCATGCTTGCGCGGTATTCCTTCAAGGTATATCTGGACAGCCATACGATCCTGCTAAGAACCATCGCGTCCCTCGTGCAGGCGATCGAGGCGAAAGATCCCTATACGCATGGGCACTCGCAGCGCGTTGCTTACCTGAGCGCGGAGATCTGCAAAGCGATGGGCTGCACGCGTTCGTTTACCGATCAGGTCATGATGGCGGCGCTTTTGCACGACACCGGGAAAATCGGCGTTGACGACGCGATTCTCAGAAAGCCCGGCCCTCTCACCGAAGAAGAATACGACATCATCATGCAGCATCCCGTTGTCGGGCGGCGTATCATTGAGAGCATCAACCTTTCTCAGGCGGTGAACGACGCGGTGCTTTATCATCATCATCGTTACGATGGGGCAGGGTATCCGGAAGAAGGGCCCGAAGAGGGTAAACTGCCGCTGTCGGCTGCGATCCTCGCGGTTGCGGACACGTATGACGCGATTATCTCGGACCGCCCGTATCGCGCGGGTCTTACGAAACAGCGCGCGCGTGAGATTCTGGTGGAGGTAGCCGGCACACAGCTCGACCCGAAAGTGGTTAAGGCGTTTTTGCTGATCGAGCCGAATCTGCATCCTGAGAATGCGGATAAGCTCCTGCTGTATACGGTATGATACTGCTGATCAGCGCGGCGCTCGGACTGGCGCTCGGCCTGGTGGCCGGCGGTTCACTGCGCGGATTATCCAATTATTCGCTGAAAGGTGTGCTGCTGCCGATCGCGGCGCTGCTGCTCAAAGCAGGCGCGGCCTGGCTGCTGCCGCCGCAAAGGGGCGCCCTCGCGGTCTGCCTTGTGCAATATGCGCTGCTCTTTGCTTTTCTTCTGGCGAATCATCGGCGGCCGTTTTGGCCGCTCTTTGTGTTTTTCGGGTCTATGATGAATCTTCTGGTTATCGTACTCAACGGCGGGTGTATGCCGGTTGCAGCCGGCCTGCTCGGCAAATCGGCGGAACGTCTCGCACAACTGAGCCAGGGAAAGATCTACGCATACTGCCTGATGGACGAATCCACAAGGCTGCCGTTTCTTGGGGATGTCATTCGCTTGGGCCCCGCCGGCGTTCCGATCGGCTTTGCGAGCGCGGGCGACGCTGTGCTCTGCGCGGGCGTAGCGCTGCTGGTGTTTTTTATGACAAAGGCAAACGCGCCGGCCGCAGAACAGAACCGGGCATCATAGATGCCATTCGCCTACATTTTTTATCCGAATATGATCTGAGCCGAATGACGTCCGTGCGGAAGACAGGCTGTTACAAAAAAATCATCAGAGTATGTTTATATTATGACATTTTCACGATAAATGGTATTTCTCAGCTTAATTTTCTTGAATTTATGAACGATCTGTGTACTATGTAAGATACGGGTTTATATGGTAAGAGCGCTGCAGCCGCTCTCGCTTTGATTTTTGAATCGCATACCCCGACAAAGGTGACAAAGTGCCGATCACGAAACCTACTGAAACAAACGAGGTGCGCAAACAGACGCAGGCCGCCTATGAGGCCGATAAGCTGCGCGCCGCGCAGAGAAATATCCACGTTTTTGCCAGTATCGCAAGCGTGGTGAATTTGCTGCTCATCATCAGCGATCTGATCTTTATCCAAGGCCGCCCGGAGCGGCTGATGGTTGCGATCGCGCGCTATACTTTTTCGATCCTGCTGATCTTTATGATTCGAGTGCTGCAGAAAGCGCGCACTTACGCTTCGTTTACGACGATAGTCACCGTACTTGAGGCGACGTCCGCCGCGCTCTATTTCTTCGTGCTTCGGCTGTACGAATCCCCTGACTTCATGATCCAGTCCATGGGCCTGATCGCACTGATTCTGGTCATCTTCATCGTGCCCAACCGCAGCGGAAACATACTCGCGCTTTCCATCAGCGGCGCCGCCGTATTTTTCGCTTTCACTTATTTCTGGATACAAAACCGGACGCTGAACGAACTGATCGCTGCGATGACGTATATGGTTTTAACGATCCTGCTTTGCTCCGTCGCGGCGTTTGGCAACGAAAGGAACGCATATCGGGACTTTTCGGAAAAGACGCGGCTCAAGCAAACGAGTTCCATCGACTTTCTGACCAGCGCGGTAACGCGCGCGCGTCTGGAAGAGGAGGCACGCCGCTGGATGAGCTTCTGCCGCAGACAAGGGCTGCCGCTCTGCCTTGTGTTTGCGGATGTGGACAATCTCAAGCGTATCAACGATCGCTACGGACATGCGGCGGGCGATATGGTGCTGAAAAACCTGACCGGACTGATGCAGAGCCAGCTGCGAAGTTCGGATACCATCGCGCGATGGGGCGGCGACGAGTTCGTGCTCCTGCTGCCGAACGTATCCCTGCAAAACGCCTTGTTCCTTCTGGATCGGGTGAAAGAGTCGGTTATGCGGGCGGAATTTGAAAATATCGGTACGATTTCCTGCAGTTTCGGCGTCGTGGAAATGGGGCCGGACAGCACGTATCAGGAACTGCTGGCCGAAGCGGACACGATGATGTATAAAGCTAAGAAAAACGGAAAGGGCCGAATCAGTTATCGCGAAACGGTGCAATTTGCTGAAGAGATTGCGTCCAATCTGTGATCGCGGAGGATGCGGCCGCAAGATAAAACAAGGTCCCGGCGTTTTTCCGGGGCCTTATTTGATCGGCGAAACGCCTTTTATTCTTCCATTGTGCTGCCAAGGTGGATCGCAAACCGGCAGACGGGGTCGCCCTTCAGCGCGGACTGCAGCAACTCAACCCGAAGTTCCCGTCCCAGAAGCACCTCGTATGGGTATTTGACAAACCCGCCGCTGCAGTAACACCAGTTTTCGGAAACATCCGGTTCCCCGCGCAGGATCGCTTCGCGCACAAACGGGCAGTGGCAGGCGTAATAGCGTTTCTTGACGGGGTCGGTCTCTGCAAGATACCGCGCCGGATCGTACGGGATTTTGGTCGTGTACAGCGTGTCGCCTTTACACACGGCGGACTGTATTTCCTGATTGGCGGACACGAAATCGACGACTTCCTGCGTGATGATCTGCTCATACCAGACCGTATTTGTGTCGCAGTGCCGCTGAAGCTCTGCAACTTGCCGCGCATGATGCGCCGCAAGGTATTCGTCCATCGAGGCGGAGTTTTGGTAGCGCTCCTTCTCTTCGTCGAATGCCGCTGCGGGAATTTGATGGTGGTTTCCGGCGAGCGCGCGCCGAACCGTTTTCTCAGGCAGATTGTTTTCCAGCCGTTGCATGAGCGCGCGCGTAAACGCGGGAAACGCCTCCGGGTCCGAGCCGAGAGGCGGCTTTAAAACGGAGCCGACCAGCGCGTCCGCCGTTTCGCGGCCCTCCAGCCCGGCCAAGCGTTCCGCGATGCTCTCAACGACGCCGGCGCCGCCGAGCAGCGAGGTGAAGTAGACGTAGATTTCGTTCCGTCCTGTCAGATAAAAGTATCGGGCCAGAGCGAGCAGGGCTTCTTCGGTGTTCGTCCCGCTTTCGATCAAGGTTTGAATATACGCGCGGATGTCGTCTACGGCGGCGGTTTCCAGTGAAGCGCCGCGCGAAACGAGCCGGTGTTCCAGCGCCTGAACGCTTGCAACCGCCTCTTGCGCCAGTTGCTCCGAGAACCCCCGCTTTTCATAATGCGCACGCAGAATCTGCTCGTTCATCGTTACGCCTCCCGAACGGATATTTGAAAACGATAGTTTGATTATATACGAACACATGTTTATATACAACTCATTTTTCCGGATCGAAAGGACAGATTACTTAATAAATCGTTGAAGCATTTTTGAGAAAGAAATGATAATCGGCTGTTTTTAGAGGAAAACAGGCCGGACTACTTAACAAATCGTTGAAACATTTTTGAGAAAGAATTGACAATCGGCTGTTAGAATGCGCTTGTCAGACGATAAAAAGCTGGCACCAGCGATGTTTTATGACAGGGGACCGATTCTGTCGCCGCTTCATAAAATTGCCGTAAAGTTGTCGGTAAAACGTTGGTTTTTCGTAATAGCCGCGTAACATTATGCCCGTATGATGGGAATGTGGAAACGGCGAAGAAAAGCAAAGAATGTTTCATCGTGTGAGACCATGGAAAGCGAGGCGTATTCTCTCATGAAACGAGTTTATATTATTACAGGCGTAGGCGGCCATCTGGGAAACACGGTTGCCCAGGAATTGCTGGCCGCCGGCGAAACGGTGCGCGGATTTGCGCTTCCGAATGAAGACGTCACCATGCTGTATGGCGACGCGGTATCCATCGTGCGCGGAGACGTGCGGGACAGATCGTCGCTTGAACCCCTGTTTTACGGGTTGAAGGATGACGATGAGATTTACTTCATCCACTGTGCGGGCATCGTGTCCGTCGCGTCGAAATACGACCAGCGCGTTGTGGACGTGAATGTCCGCGGCACGGAAAACGTCGTCAACCTCTGCAAGGAGCACAAGGTTAAAAAGCTGGTTTATATCAGCTCCGTTCACGCGCTGCCGGAGCTGCCGCACGGCAGCGTGATCCACGAAGTGGAGGGCTTCCAGCCCGACAGCGTGATCGGTCTCTACGCAAAGACGAAAGCCGCCGCAACCCAGATCGTGCTCGACGCGGTAAAAGGCGGATTGGACGCGACGGTGATCCATCCATCCGGTATCATAGGTCCCAACGACTATGGCCACGGACACCTGACGCAGATGGTCATCAACTACCTCAACGGCTCGCTGACGGCCTGCGTCGAGGGCGGTTATGATTTTGTGGATGTGAGGGACGTTGCCGACGGCGTGATCGCCGCTGCGGATAAGGGCAGGAAAGGCGAGTGCTATATCCTTTCGAACCGCTATGTCCCCGTGCGCGAACTTCTGAATACGCTGTCCCGCGTGACCGGCGGGAAAAAGATTACGACCGTTTTGCCGCTCTGGTTCGCCAAGATGACCGCGCCGCTGGCGGAACTGTATTACAAGATCCGCCACGAATCGCCGCTCTTTACGCGTTATACGCTCTATACGCTCACGAGCAACGCGCGCTTTACCTACGAAAAGGCGCGCCGCGATCTCGGTTATAAACCGCGTGACCTCAGCGCGACGCTGAAGGACACGGTTTCTTTCCTGACCAGGGAACGCAAGAGCCTCTTTCGGAAGCATGGGATCAAACCCGCTCCCGCGATGGGCTGAACAATATAATGGAAAGTCCCCGATCGAAGCGGATCGGGGACTTTTTTATGACTGCGCAGATGCGTCGTATCTGGATATAACTCGGTCGGGTCTTATTTAAGATTGTTTTATACGCATCGTATCTGGATGGCTCCGCCGGGCCTTGTTTTTAGGATTGTTTCATATACATCGTATATGGATGGCTCAGGTGGTAGCCCAGCTTTTCCGCGAGCGCGACGCTGCGCAGGTCGAACGCGTCCCAGCTCGGATACAGACCGCGGTTCAGCGCCTCGAGGATCAGCCGCGCGCCGCATACGGTGGCGAGCCCGCGCTGACGGTACTCCGGTTTGGTGTCGATTTCGATCTCGATGCCGCCGTTGCAGATCGTATAGCTGCTTGCGCCGGAGACCAGGGCGCCGTCGTGCAGCACCGCAACCCCGAATCCGCGGTGGAGGAAATCCGCGCAGTCATGAAAACAGCCGCAGAAGTCTTGCGACCATGTTTCGGCGAACGTCTGCGCATAGATTGCCTCGTCGAAGAGCCTGAGCTCATATCCTTTCGGCAGGGAATCTACGTAATACTGCAGCGTGTCGCGGCGGAATACGTCCGGTTCTTTTTTAATCGCGTAACGCAGCCTGCGCGCAACGCCCTCGCCCCAGGCGCGCTCGATGGCCTGTTCCCAGCCTTCGTTTTGCGGGACGAGTTCCTCGGCCGCCGCCTTTGCGGCAAGCGTTTCGCTCGGAACCCCGCCGAAGAAACAGATATCGCCGATCGCCAGCTGCGCCGAAACGGGATTTTCTTCCGAATCGACGATGGCGTATCCCATATGCCCCTCCAGCACCGACCAGATGAGCGTTTCATCCCAGCCGGAGAACAGGGGCGCGATCTTTTTGAGCAAACCCGATTTATCTATCATAACATCCAACGGTTATTTGATACGGCGGACGATGCTTTCCGCCTCCGCGTAAATCCGGGCCGGATCGTCGCCGATCAAGAATTCGCCGCGCTCGTAAAGGATCTTGCCTGCGATCATGGTCAGCGCGACGTTTTGCTTGCTTCCGCTGTAGACGATGTTCTTCTCAATGTTGTTGAGCGGCTGCATGTTCGGCTGATCCAGATCGATCAGGATCAAATCCGCCTGTTTGCCGGCAGCCAGACAGTCGCAATCGTCGAAACCGCAGGCATACGCGCCGTTGCGGCAGGCCATGGTCAGCACGTTTGTTGCGTCCACCGCCTCGGCGCCGTGCCGGAGCTTCTGCAGCCCCGTGACAAGGAACATTTCCCGGAAGAAATCGAGACAGTTGTTGCTGGCGGAGCCGTCCGTGCCGATGGCGACGGGGATGCCGCGCTCGAGATATTCGTAGACCGGGGCGATTCCGCTCGCAAGCTTCATATTGGAACCGGGGCAGGTGATCACGCTCATTTTGCGCTCCCGCATGATCTCCATTTCGCGCTCGGAAACGTGCACGCAGTGGTATCCGCCGCCGCCGTAATCGAACAGGCCGAAGGTATCGAGATATTCGATCGTCCGCATCCCGCTGTGCGCAACGCAGCTCTCCACCTCGGCGGCGGTTTCGTTCAGGTGCGTATAGAACGGCTGTTTCAACGAGTGAACCATGTCCGCAAGATCGCGAAGCAGCGCTTCGCCCGTCGTGTACTCCGCGTGGAATCCGAGACGGTAGGAGATCAGCGGGTCAAGGCGGGTATACCGCGCGTATTCCTCTTCCGTTTCCTTGGCGCTTCCGCCGTAGTCGTTCGCACAGCCGACCAGCGCCGCGCGGAAACCGGTGTCGATCGCGGCGCGCGCGATGCTCTCCCGCGCAAAATACATGTCGAACATCATGGTGATGCCGCTGGTGAGGTATTCCAATATGGCGAGCTTGGTAAGAACGTATACGTCGTCCGGCGTGAGCTGCGCCTCTTTGGGGAACACCTGCTCCGTCAGCCAGCGCTGAAGGGGCAGGTCGTCCGCCAGCGAACGTAAAAACGTCATGCCGCTGTGCGTGTGCGCGTTTTTAAAACCCGGCATGAGCAGGTTTCCGCGGCAGTCGATCTCGCGGTCGATCTTTTCCGTAAACGAAACCCGTTCGCCGAGCGCGGCGATGCGGCCGTTACGGACGAGCAGTTCGCCGGAAAAGAGCGGTGTGCTCCCGTCCAGCGGAAGGATTCGCGCGTTGTAAAATCTTGTGTTCATAACGGTATTTTACCATATCCGCTCGGGCAGATGCCACCCAAAGAACCGCTCCCGGTATTATTTTATAGTAAAATTCGTACGCGCCCTGAGCATATGCAAAATCAATCGCATGCAATTTGAACAAGTCACAATTTTGTTTCAGGAAAGATGCGCCATGCTGCTGAAAACGTGCTAAAATAAATATCATAACATATATGACTTTCTGTTCTTATTTCATATCCGTGAATCGATCGGTCACAAGGATCGGGAAAAGAGAGTATCGGCGCTTATGTACGAAGAGGAGTTTTCCAAGGTTGATGAACTCAGGCATATTCTCGCGCGCTCGCGCAGGGTCGTTTTTCTCGGCGGAGCGGGTACGTCCACCGAAAGCGGGATACCGGATTTTCGGTCCAAGGACGGGGTGTTTGCCGCCATGCGGGATTACGGTTACCCGCCGGAAGTCCTTTTGAGCCACTCTTTTTTCCTCAAGCATACGGAGACTTTCTACGACTATTACAAAAAACACCTGCTGTATCCGAACGCGATCCCGAACGACTGCCACCGCGCGCTCGCTCAGATGGAGCGCGAAGGCCTGCTCGCCGCCGTCGTGACGCAGAATATCGACGGCCTGCATCAGAAGGCGGGCAGCCGCACGGTATTCGAGCTGCATGGCAGCGTCTATATCAACCACTGCATGAACTGCAACCGCGCGTATGCCCTGCAGGATATCCTCCGCAAGCCCGGCGTTCCGACCTGCTACTGCGGCGGCATCATCAAGCCGGACGTGGTGCTCTATGAAGAGCCGCTCAACGAGAAGGTGCTGCGTCCCGCGATCGCGCAGATGGACAAGGCGGATACGCTCATCATCGGCGGCACGTCGCTCGCCGTTTACCCTGCGGCGGGACTCGTGAATTACTTCCACGGGCGCAGCCTCGTGGTGATCAATCTGGGAAGCAACAGCCGCACCGGCAGCGCCACGCTGAACATCTCCGCCCCGATCGGGCAGGTGCTGCGTAAGGCGGTGCTGAATAAAACGCTCGCAAAAGAAGCCTGAGAAAGCGAACACAGAAGCCGCTTCGAGCGGCTTTTTTGTATGCTGACAGCGGTGACAAACGGAGGAATCCAACACCGGAAGCGAGCGGCATCCCGCGTCTTCATACTCCGTTCACACTTTGTTTGATTGTCCCTGCCACCCACGCATGTTAAAATCAATTGATATCATAGGCTGTATGCGCCCGTAAAGAGCGCATGAAAGCGGGTTTGGAAATGGGTTTATTTACGACATCCGATATCGGGATCGATCTGGGCACATCCTCTACGCTGGTTTACGTAAAAGGCAAGGGGATTGTGCTGAAGGAGCCGTCCGTCGTCGCGGTGGAAC
Organism: Bacillota bacterium; assembly: GCA_023459335.1. Taxonomy (GTDB): domain Bacteria; phylum Bacillota; class Clostridia; order Christensenellales; family CAG-138; genus UBA7703. The sequence continues at coordinate 46,871 of JAEWUO010000005.1, read as the reverse complement.
GCGTGACCGGCCGCATCGCCGCCATCGGCGAGGAGGCGCGCAAGCTCATGGGGCGCGAACCGGCGAATCTCCTCGTCATACGGCCGCTGCGGGACGGAGTGATCTCCAATTTTGACGTCACGGCGCGCATGCTGCGCTATTTCTTTCAAAAAGTGGTCGGCACGCGCCTGCTCTATAAACCCCGCGCGGTGGTGTGCGTGCCTTCCGGCGTGACCGAAGCGGAGAAGCGCTGCGTCATCGAGGCATCCGACGAGGCGGGCGCGCGCTATACCTATCTGATCGAGGAGCCCATCGCCGCCGCCATCGGCGCGGGGCTGAACATCAACGAACACAAGGGGCATATGGTGGTCGACATCGGCGGGGGAACGACGGACATCGCGCTCATCTCGCACGGCGCGATCGTGCTCTCGGATTCCATTAAGATGGCGGGGGACAAGTTTGACGACGCACTGCGCCGTTATATGAAGCGCAAGCACAGCCTCTATATCGGCGAGCGCAGCGCGGAGGATATCAAGATTGCATACGGTCGCGCGCACATCGAAAAAGAACAGCGCGTGATCGAAGTGCACGGCAGAAACTTGGTCACCGGTCTTCCGGAAGCGGTTCCGATCGGGACAAACGAGATGGTGGACGCGCTCAGCGAGCCGTTGTTTGCGATCCTTGAGCGCATACGCGGATTGTTAGAGCGCACGCCGCCCGAACTCGCGAACGACATCGCGGAATCCGGCATCGTACTTACCGGCGGAGGCGCGCTGCTCGCGGGGCTCGACCGGTATGTCACCGAGCGCACAAACGTGCCGTGCCGCGTTGCGGAGGACCCGATTTCCTGCGTCGCGCTCGGTACGGGTCTCGTGCTCGATGATCTGAGGAAATACAACGCCGCGATCTACGATTACCGCCGCGGCGAATATTACGACGGCTGAACCGCTTTTTCGCGGCAGCGGTATTATCGATTCGTTAAAAAAATGTTCAACCCAGCGTCACGATTGATTGCTATACTCATCGTGACATCAGATTTGGATAACAGGCAGCGGCACATGGCCGGATTCTGCCGAAAGGAGTCTGAACGTGCCTACCGATCCCCGCACCGCGCGGAGGGTTTCGCAAGAGAGTTTAAAAAAGAACGGCTCTCCGGCAAAGAGACCGGCCGCGCACAGCGCAGTCCGCGGCGCCGAAGAGGCGCATTTTCATCCAAAAAAGAAATCGCCGGCGCATCACGGCAGCAGCGCTCCCGCGAAACAGAACGCGCGGAGCGGTGAATACCGCGCCGTTGACTATGCGAAAAAAAGCCGTCCCGCGGAAGAGCGGCGCGCGCCGCAGCAGAGGAAAGATCAAAACGCGGCGCGGTATACGTACGAAGCGCGCAATATTCCGCCGAAAAAGAAAAAAAAGAGCAAGTTCAAACGCTTCTGGAAAAACCTCGGCCGGGAAATTCAGGCCTTCGGCGACAGACTGGCGCAGGCAAAGGAAGCCTCGGTTTCACAGGCCGCGGCCGTCAGGAGAAACGATCCCGGATTCTCAAAAAAACGATCCGTCCCCGCTTCCGGCGCTTGGGGCAAGATCAAAAAAGGCCTGCTTGCGGGCGTGCGCCTGATCGCCAGGGGCGCCTTCCTCGGTGTGCGCGGCGTCTATCAGTTTCTGATGGAGCTTCCCTCCCGCACGCTGCTGATCGCAAGCAGCGCGTTTGGGCTTGTCGTTGTAGCGGTCATCGTGCTCGCGCTCGCTCTGCCCGGAAAACCGTCCAAAGCAGACGGGGCGGATCAACTCGCGGCATACACCGCGCTGGAGTCTGAACCGGTCGCGCTGGACAGCGCGGCGGTCGATCCCGCGATCACGGACGGGACGACGGACGCAGCAGGCGAAAACACGGATTCAGCGACGGAACAGACGATCGACCCCACGGCGACGGCTGAGGCGGCGCCGTCCTCATTTACCGGCGAACTGAAAGAAGGAGACAACAGCGAAATCGTCTCGACGCTGCAGACGAAACTCATGGAGCTAGGTTATATGGACTCCGATGAGCCGACGCAGCACTTTGGCCCGTTGACGCAAAGCGCGCTCGTGGCGTTTCAGCGTCATAACGGGCTGGACGACGACGGCATTTGCGGACAGGCGACTTACGATCTGCTCATGAGCGGAAGCGCAAAGATTTACGTGATGCAGATCGGCGACTCCGGCCCGGACGTCGAGGGCGTTCAGCAGCGTCTTTACGAACTCGGTTATCTGGATAATAAAGCGAATATTCAGGGCAAATTCGGAGAAAAAACTGAGGAAGCCGCGAAAACTTTCCAGAAGAAAAACGATCTTACGGCGGACGGCAAGGTCGGCGTCAAGACGCTCGAGATGCTCTACGGCGAGGACGTCGTAAGCAACGCCTACCGCCTGGGAGATGAAAATCCTGTTATTAAGAACTGTCAGACCGCGTTGAAAAAGCTCGGTTACATGACAAAAAGTCCGAACGGCGTGATGGATAAGACGACCGTCTCCGCCATCAAAGCGTTCCAGCAGGCGAACGGGCTGACGCGCGACGGCGCTCTGGGGCCTGTCACGCGCGATCTGATCCTTTCGGGCGACGCGCAGGCGATGGTGATGCAGCTGGGCGATTACGGTACGGACGTACAAAAAATGCAGAAACGGCTTGCGGCGCTGAACTATCTTTCAAGCGCAAACGCGACCGCTTATTTCGGAGAGATCACCGAGGACGCCGTCAAGGCGTTCCAGAAGCGCATGGGGCTGTCGGCGGACGGCAAGGTCGGCGCCGTAACGCTTTCCATCATGGTATCCTCTAGCGCGAAAAAGGCGGTCAGCACACCCTCTTCCACCAAAGAATCCAGCAGCGGCACCAGCGGCTCTTCAAGCAGCAGCTCTTCCGGCAGTTCTTCGAGCAGCGGCTCTAGCGCCGTAATCAACTCGACGGGCGTGGAAAAGCTCATTGCGCTGGCTCAGAGTAAGATCGGCAGCAAATACGTGCGCGGTGCGAAAGGCCCGAATACCTTCGACTGCTCCGGTTTCGTCTATTGGTGCCTGAAGAACTCGGGCGTGAGCACGAGCTATATGACATCCATCGCCTGGAGATCAACATCGCGGTTCCAGAAGATATCCAGCAGCGGGTCGATCCAACGCGGCGATATCCTGGTGTTCTCGGGAAGCACCGCTACCGACGGGCACGTCGGCATCTATATCGGCGGCGGAAAGATGATCGACGCGAGCTCCTCCGAAGGGCAGGTTCGCCAGTCCTCGTCCGTACTGAACTCCGGCGGGTATTGGCAGCAGCATTTCATCTGCGCTTACCGCGTGTTCTGACGTGCGGCGCGAAAAAGAAAACGGAATATACGCGGGAAGGGCGGAGAGCCTTTCCCGCGTATCTGCTTTTCTCCCCTGTAAAGGGAAAATTGAGCATGTGAAACGGATACTGGCGGCGCTCTGCGCCGCGGCTGCCTTTCTCACGATCCTTTCCGTACCTGGACGGGCGTATGCGCGCGACGAGCTGAAAAACGAAGACCCGGAGAAATACTACATCCTGCTCGATCTTCGCAATCAGATCGTCACGGTATTTGAAAAAGACGAAACTGGCGAATACACCAGGGTGGTCCGCCGCTTTCTCTGCGCGAGCGGGCGCACGGATGTGGACGAGGCGGACCCCGAAGACGAGGCGACGCCGACGCCGCGCGGAATCTGGAAGATCGGCGGCCGGGAGCGTTTTGGAAAATTCGCAAATTTCAGCGGCGAATACGCGCGCTATTGGGTGCAGATCGTAGGAAGCATCTATTTTCACTCGCTACTCTACACAAGACGTTCCGTGGACGCTCTGCAGCGCCAGCCCTACTACGATATGGGGCAGAAGGTGTCCCACGGGTGCGTGCGGCTTTATGTGGAGGACGCGAAGTGGCTCTATTATTACGCATGCCCGGGTACGGTCGTCGAAATCAGCGCGAACGAACCCAGCAACAGCGATCTGCGCCGCGCGCTGAAGTGCAAGCTGTCGTTCGCGGAGTATAACGCGTTTCAGAAAACGATCACCGATGAAACAGAAGAACTGCCGAACATGCGCACATGGGTCACCGTCGAGGGGGCGCGGCTGAGGAAGGGCAGCGGCAGTTCGTTCGACTCCGTCGCGCGCCTGGCGGTCGGAGATGAGCTGGAGGTTCTAATCGACAGCGAAGCCTGGGTGAAGGTGCGCTTCGGCAAGAAGGAAGGCTATGTCCTGCGCGGGTATCTCTCCTATCAGCAGGACGCGGCGGATACAATAGCAGATGCGGATATTCTGAAAACAACCGAATGGATCTATCGCGAGCCGGATACGGAATCGGAACAGATCTGCAAAGTACCCGCCCGCGTGTCCGTTCGGGTCCTTGAGACTACGGAAGACGGCTGGACGAAGATCGTTTATCAAAACATCACGGGTTATCTGCGCCCGGAAAAACTCACGAAGGGCTGGGGAGTCATACAAGACTGAATCAATACGATGAAAATCAAATCGCGCGGGAATCAATCCGCGCGACTTTTTATTCTTCGGTTATAAGGGGCTGATCAGGGCTGGTACCAGAGCGCTTCCGGCAGCAGCACGCCGGTTTCTGCGGCGCCGCCGGAAAGCAGTTTAGCGGCTTCCTCATAGCAGCGTTCGCCAGCGATCTTATGATTTGCGCCCACCGCGCAGACGAGAATCGGCGAGAGCGCCCGGCCCGCGTCCGCGTCCGTTCCGGCGGAGAACACTTCGATATCGCTCCGCCCCAGGCTTGCGATTTTCTCCGCCGCGGCGACGGCGAGTTCGCCGTTTTCGGCGAACACGGCGTCCAGCATGCCGGGGAAATAGCGTGAGAATACATCCGTCAGCCAGACGGAGAGCGTTTCTTCGCTTTCCTGCGCAAAGAACTCCCGCTTGGCAAAGATGGCGCCGTTTTCGCTCTCCGTTTTCCAGAGCGCGTACGCGGCGCTGTCCTGACCGGAGAAAAGCCCGATCATGCGGACGGGAGAAAGATGCGGCGGGTAGGCGACGGCGCAATCCAGCGCGAGGCCTGCCGCGCCGGCGGGAGCGTAGGAAAGGTGCGAAAGCCCGTCGGGAACAATCTGCCCGCTTGCGGCGAAAACATAAACAGGAAGATTCGCTTCCGGCAGGACGGCGGTTTCATCCGCCCAGAATACGATCGCCGCTGCCGCGCCGTCCGGATGGTAGGATGACAGCGCGTCCGGCCCGCCGGAGACGAACTCTACGGCGTACGCGCCGGCTTTTGACGCGGATGACACGCCCTCCTGAAAAGAGGAGGAATCCTGCGCGCCGAAAACCGCGATCACGGGTTCGGGCGTTGGCGCGGGAGAGGGGGTAGCCGGTGCTTCGGGCGTTAAAAAAGGCGTTTGCACAGGCGGGGAGGCAAACGGCGAGCAGGCGCTCAGCGCGAGGCAGAACGCGCAAAACAAACCCAAAATGACAGAGACGGCGCGACGGTTCATATCAGCAGTATAACATGACGAATCCGTGATAAAGTAGTGTTTCCGCAGAGGATGCGCAAAAAAATCGCCGCAGGGAGAACCTGCGGCGGTTCTGCGCATATGGATTTCAGTCTATGGCGAAAGCGATAAAAAAACCACCCGCTGTGCGGGTGGAATAAAAGCGATTGGATGTAAATCAGCCCTCGGGTGTGGGTTTGGGCGTCGGCGTCAGCGCGGCGCCATAGAGCAGCTCCTGCAGAGCGGTGGCGGTTTTTTTGATATTGAACTCGAGCTGGTCGGTTTTTTCTCCGCTCTTTTCGTCCACATAGTATTTGTAGCTTCCTGCCGCGGGCACGCTCACGTCGCTGCTGAACGAAATGTCGGCTGTCAGCAGCGTCTTTGCCAGCGCGGTCATGGTCTCCACCTTCATATTGGTGGAGATGTAATTGGAAGCGAAGCTGATGAGCGCGAGCACACTCTGCTCGTTCATCTCCTTCCTCACCTTTTCAAACACAAGCTTGATGATCTCCTGCTGGCGGTTGACGCGGTCGAAATCATTGCCTTCCCCGCCGTCCACACCGGTATGACGGTTGCGCGCATAGATAAGGCACTGTGCTCCGTCGAGATGCACGACGCCGGGCTCCGCCTTGACCGTACTGGCATTCTTTACGATGTCCGGCTCCAACACGTGATTGCCAGTAATGCGGTCGTTGATGAAGTTGATCTCCGCCTGATCGAGCTCCACGTCCAGGCCCCCGATTTTGTCGATCAGCGCAGCGAATCCGTCGAACCCGACAACGATGTATTCCTGAATATCAAGACCGAAATTTCCGTTAATCGTATTGATCAGCTCGCCCGGACCGCCGCCGCCGTATCCGCCGCGGTATGCGCCGTTGAGCTTGTTATAGAACGTGAACCTGCCGCTGGAACCGATCCGGTGCACGCGGGCGTCGCGCATGAATGAGACGAGCGTCATTGTGCCCTTTTCCTTGTTCAGGGAAGCAAGGATCATGGAGTCGGAACGTCCTTCGGCGGATTCCGTTTCGCTTTCGCTGCGCGAGTCCGTGCCGACGAGCAGAATATTGACGATGTTATCTTCTTTGGTTTCCTCTTCGTAGATGGGCATCGGCGTAGGAGAAGGCGTCGGATCCTCCGATATCACGGTGATTACACTTGGTTCCTCGGTTTCTTCAAGCACTTCGGTCGGCTTTGCGACGGTTTCCACCGCGTCCGCGCGCATACTGGAGAGTACGTACAGACCGACACCGACGACCGCCAGCACGACGATCAACATGACGATCAATACGATTTTCATAATTTTCGACATAAATACCTCATATATTAGGATAAACAGCGTTTGTAAAACGCAATTATGATACCATATCAGACCCTGCGGATTCAACGAAAACGGCAAAACTCACAACTTGTTTACATATGAATTCCAAAACCGGATGAAGGAATATCACCCGGTTTGATCGACTGCGAAAAAAACCGCCTTCTTTATTCGGAAGGCGGTTGCTGACGGAACAGGGCGGAAATCAGACGCCAAGTTCCTCAATGACATGACGCACGGCTTTTTCCACGCTGCCTTCGGCAAAGGGAATATCGAGGCCCGCGAGCTGCAGCAGTTCGAAATATCCCTTGCTGCCGCCCGCGCGGCAGAGGGCGAGGTAAGAACCCCAGGCGGTTTTACGGTCCGCCTTCATCCGCCCGTAGAACTGGAACGCGCAGACCTGCGCGAGGGCATAGTCCACATAATAGAACGGGTAGAGGAAGATGTGCTGTTTCTGCATCCAGAACCCGCCTTCTTCCAAGAACGGTACGCCGTCGTAATCCCGCCAGGGCAGATACTTTTGTTCAATCTCGTGCCAGACCGCGCGGCGCTCCTTGGCGCTCATCGAAGGTTTTTCGTATACGCGGTGCTGAAACTCGTCCACGCTCACGAGGTATGGAATGGTAGAGAGAGCGCCGGAGAGGTGCGCGTATTTCGCCTTGTCCACACGGTCCGCGCCGAAGAAATCCTTCAGATACGGATAGGCGAAGTGTTCCATGGTCATGGAGTGGATCTCGTTCACTTCGCTTGTGGAGCTCAGATAGCCCATCAACGGCTGGCTGCGCATGGCGGTGTAGCCGGCGAACGCATGCCCCGCCTCGTGGGTGAGCACGTTGACGTCCGCCGCGGTGCCGTTGAAGTTGGAGAAGATGAACGGCGCCTTGTAATCCCAAAGATACGTGCAGTACCCGCCGATATGTTTGCCGGGACGCGTCTCGAGATCAAACAGCCCGTGTTCGGAAAGAAAGTCGAAGAATTCACCGGTTTCGGGCGATATTTCGCGGTACATGCGCTGCGCCGCGGGAACGAGTTCTTTTTCCCCGCCGACGGGATCGGCGTTGCCGTCCGGAAACACACAGGTCTCGTCGTAGTATTTCAGCTTGTCCACGCCGAGGCGCTCCGCCTGCGCTTTTCGCAGTTTCGCCACCGCGGGCACGATGACGGTCCGCACCTGCTCTCGAAAGCGCGCGACCTCCTCCGGGCCATAGTCCGCGCGGTGCATATTCAGATATCCCAGCGCGGTATAGTCCGGCAGTCCCAGTTTTTTCGCCATGCAGACGCGGATTTTGATCAGCTTGTCATATTGCTTGTCGAGCTTTTCGGATACACCCTCGTAGAGCTTCGCCCAGGCGAGATACGCTTCCCGCCGTTCTTCGCGGTCGGGGCTTTCCATGTGCTTGAGCAGTCCGTAAAAATTGACTTCCTTGCCGCGGAAGGTTGTCTTGCAGGCGGCGGCCGTCTTTTTGTAGGTGTTTTCTACGTTGCCCTGGAGAATCAGATCCGTGATGATCTTATTGCTCTGCGTTTTCTGATCGATCTCCGCGAGTGTGAAAAGCTGTTTGCCAAATTCGGTTTCAAACTGCGCGCGGTAAGGTGAACGGAGCAGCGCTTCGGTAAACGCCTTGCTCACGGGCATCAGCATCGCGACGGCGCGATTGAAAAACCGCATTTCCCCGTCGTAAAACTTGTCCGTCGTGTCAAGCGTGTTGCGGATACTTGCGACGACGTAATCCGTCTCCACGTGCCCGGTTTCTTCCAGCGAAGAGAGATATGCCGCGCGCGCCTCCTCGTAGGATCCGGCTTTCTTCAGCGCGTCGAGCAGTTTATTGAGTTTCTTTTTCAGCGCGTCCATGTCGGGCCGCCGGTAGGTTATCTGTGAAAACAATTCCATGTGATGCTCCCGAAAAAAGATATTTCCAACCGACGGGGCGGATGGATCTACCGCTATTGTAGTACGGCGGCGGCGCGGGATGCAAGGCGGTTTCTCCCGGCGCGGGAACGCGCGGTTTACTTTTTTTGGTTTGACAGGGTATAATATGGAAAATCGCGCAGTTTGCGCGGTGCAATCTGTATCCGATCCGTGTTATTCCGCGCCCCGGGATCACGACGGCTGAAACGGAGAAAGACTTTGTTCGGAAACGCGTTTAAAAAACTGATCATCGCGCTGGCGGTGCTCGCGCTGCTTGCCGGCGGCGGCGCCGGCGTGCTGTTTGGAGTGATACCTGCGCTGCATTACGACGTCTGGCGCGCCGAACCGGACATGACGCCGGAAGCGACCGTAACGCCGGACGTCACGCCGACCATAACGCCCACCGACACGCCGGAGCCGACCGCAACGCCGGAAATCGCGCCCGAAACGGCGGAACAGTGGGTGGAGCGGTACATGGTCACGATGAGCATCCAGGAAAAACTGGGACAGATGGTCATGTTTGGGTTTTCCGGCACGACCGACGTTCAGAACCCATACCGCGATATCTGGAGCAACAACTCCGTGGGCAACGCGATCCTTTACGGGAACAACATTAAAAGCACGAACAGCGACGGCGGGTTCGATCTGGCAAAGAGTCTGACGGAGCAGATTGCGCAGCGCGTCGGCACGCGGATTCCGCCGCTGGTCAGCATCGACGTGGAGGGCGGCAGCGTCGTACGCTTCCGCTGGAAACCGCAGCCCGTCTCCGCGCGTTCGCTCGGACGGCGCAGGGACGCGGATTACGCCATGAAGCAGTTTCTCTCGATCGGCGCGAAGCTGGTTGAGGCGGGGATCAATCTCGATCTTGCGCCCGTGCTGGACGTGTCGGAAAACCCGATGGACACCTACCTCGAAACCCGCATCATCTCCGAGGACGCGAGCATCACCGCAGCCATCGGCAGCGCGGTGATCGAAGGATTGCGCGCGGGCGGGTGCCTCTCCTGCGCGAAGCATTTTCCCGGGCACGGCGGTACGACGGAAGATTCCCACGAAGTAACTCCGACGGTGAATCAAACTCTCGAACAGCTGCAGAGCTACGATCTCGTCCCGTTCCAAACCGCGGTCGATTCCGGTGTGGACGCGATCATGACCGCGCACATACTTTATCCCGCGCTGGATCAGACGGACATCGCCACCGTCAGCAAAGCGATCATCACGGATTACCTGCGCAATACAATGGGGTTTGACGGCCTCGTCATCAGCGACGATTTTCGTATGGGCGGGCTCACGGCGCGTTATGAAGTCGGCGACGCCGCGGTGCGTTTCGTTCTTGCCGGCGGGGATATCGTCATGTGCGGCGCAGTGAGCGATTCTCAACAGGCGATCATGACCGCGCTGAACGCGGCCGCGTCGGACGGAACGCTCACGCTGGAACGGATCGACGAGAGCGTCAGGAGAATCCTTTTAAAAAAACTTTCCCTCGGCACATGGGATATCGAAGCCGCACTCGCCGCGCAGACCGCGGCGGAGAACTGAGCGGCAAATACGTTCGACGTGCCGGGGCGCAATCTCCGGCCGTTTTTTTGCTCCTCAGACTGCTGTGAAATTCGTGCCGAGGGCATTGCTGAACTTGATTATTTGTACGCCGGAAGATAAAATGATGATATGGAAAATATACAGCAGCAAACCATCCGTGAAAAGAGAAGCGGCTGGCTGGTTCTTTTACTCTCCGTTCTGTCCGCCCTGATCGCCGCGGTTTTTCCCGTAGCGCTTGTCGTGGCTCCCGCGCTCTGGGCGTATGCCGGCGCGCGCACAAAACCCTACTGGATTGTGATTCCCGCGGTGGCGTTCGCGGTCACGGCGTTTTCCTCCTACACGTTAATACCGGCGGCCGGTCTTTCCGGAGCGGCGCTGCTTGCTTCGATTCTGCTCTATGCGCTTTTAACGCGCCGTGTGAGCAATGCCTATACCGCGCTGACGCTCGCCGGCGTTTTTCTGGTGGGCCTTTACGTTTCGGTTTGCCTGCCGGGGATATTTGACGGCAGGGGCGCATTTGCGGATGCCCAGGCGGCGATCGGCTCGCTGTTCGATCAATACCGTTCGGCGGCTTCGCAGATGCCGGAACTGAACGTGCAGAACAGCCAGGCAATTTTGGACGTGATGGACGCGTACGTCAAAGAGATTCCGAATTTCGTCGTTTCGGCCCTCTGCATTTTTGCGGGAGTCCTCGGGCTTGGCAACCTGCTTTTTTTCCGGCTCTTCTGCAGAAAGCAGCCCGAAATTTCGATTTCGCCCATGCGCGTGTTCCGTGACTGGACGCTGCCGCGCAGCATGACATTCGGCCTCTTCGCGCTGCTGATCGGATCGCTGATCCTGGAGTGGACGGGCTGGGCTTATTCCGAAAGCATGTCCAATACGGTCAACGCGCTGGTCGGTATGCCGCTGTTGCTGCAGGGCCTTTGCGTGGTTGATTTTCTGATCGCCCGCTCGCCGAAGCATATTAATACGGGACGGACGCTTGCGTATATCGGCATCGGCGTGCTGTTCAGCCTCGCGCAGACGCCGCTGATCCTGCTCGGGTGTTTCGACCAGATCTTTCGCGTCCGCGACCGAATGCGCGGGGTTCCGCCGCGCGCAGCGATTTAAGCGCGGCTTGACCGATTTCCACAAATGATTCGCGCGCAATGGCGTACGCTTGCGCCATATCGCCGTTTCGGCCTGATCATCCAATCTGAAGGAGAGACGGAATGAAAAAGACGAGAACCGTACTTGTGCCGCTTGGCGTACTTGCGATCCTGCTCTGCCTTGCGATTCTGGGAAGCGGCCTTTATCCGGATTACCGGGATGCCGTTGCCTATGCGGCGTTTGGCATATCGCTGATCGTCTTTTTCGTCAGCTTCGGCGTGGAAAGATCGCGCGCCAAAGCCATGCAGAAGCGCATGGACGACGTCTTTTCCGAAAACTCCGAAGTCTCCGCAAGCCTCGTCAATCAGGTTGGAATCCCCTGCGCGCTCGTCGAGGGCGACGGCAAGATCGCCTGGCGCAACGAGAGCATGAAAAAGATTTATCCGGAACCGGACGTCTGCCGCGCGCAGCCGCATTTCGACTCTGCCGCGCCCTTGATCGCGATGCCGATGGAGTATGGCGGAAGCGTATATCAGGTTATGAGCATACCCATCCACCGCAAAAAAGACGCGCGTTCCCTGATCTTCCAATATTGGCTCGACCGCACGGAAGCGGCCCATTACCAGCGGCTGTTTGAAGAGCAGATGCCGTACGTGGCGCTGATCTATATCGATAATTATGAAGAGCTTTCGGCGGACGTGCAGTTTCACCGCACCAGCGTGTTTTCCGAGGTGGAGCGGCTGATTGCCGATCTGGTCAAGGACCTGGACGGGGTTTACCGCCGCTACGACAACGGGCGCTTTTTCGTCGTATTCGAGGCGAAGCATCTGGCGCAGCTCGAGCAGGACCGGTTTTCCCTGCTGGAACAGGCGCACGCCATCGATACCGGCACGAACATGCTCGTCTCCCTCTCCATCGCCGTTGGCGCGGCGGATCGCGTGCAGAACGCGGACGAGAGCGCGCGGCAGGCGATGGAACTCGCGCTGGGGCGCGGCGGAGACCAGGCTGTCATCAAAAAAGGCGGCGGATATGTATTTTACGGAGGCCGCCGGCAGCCGGAGGCGCAGCAGAGCCGCGTGAAGATGCGCCTCTTCAGCAAGGCGCTGCGCCAGCTTTTCGACAACGCGGGCGACGTTTTCATCGCCGGGCACAGCAGGCCGGACATGGACTGCATCGGCGCCGCGCTCGGCGTGGCGACCTGCGCGCGGCAGGCGGGCTCGCGCGCGTATATCGTGCTCGGCGAACAGAACGCCATGATCGAGCACGCGCTGGAACTCATCCGCGACAACCACGCGTACAGCGGCATGCTGATTTCGCCCGACCAGGCGGAACGCATCATGCGGCCGACAAGCGTGCTCGTCGTCGTGGATACGCAGCGGAGGGGCTCGCTGGTCGCCCCGAAACTGCTGGAACTGGCCAGCCGCGTGGTCGTAATCGACCACCACCGGCGCGGCGCGGACCACATCGACAACCCGACGCTGCATTTTCTCGAAGCGCGCGCTTCCTCGACCAGCGAGCTCGTGACCGAGATGATACAGTATTTCGACCCGAACCTGCGTCCGCCCGCGTTCGTCTGCGGGACGCTGCTGGCGGGTATCACGATCGATACGAAGCATTTTGCGTTCAACGTCGGCTCCCGCACGTTTGAAGCAGCGGGATATCTGCGCAAGAACGGCGCGGACACGGGCATGGTCAAGCAGATGTTCCAGGACGATATGGAGAGCTTCGGCGACGTGGCGACCACCGTGCGCAGCGCGGAGGTGCTCCCTGGCGGCGTCGCGATGGCCAGCGTCGGCGAGGAAGTGAAGAACGCCCCGCTGATCGCGGCGAAGTCGGCGGACGAGCTCATCGGCATTCGCGGCATCGGGGCGGCATTCGTGCTTGGGCGGGACGGGGAGAGCATCAGCGTAAGCGGCCGGTCGCTGGGCAAGATCAACGTCCAGCTTATCTGCGAGCGGCTCGGCGGCGGCGGGCATCTGACCATGGCGGGCGCGCAGATTGCGGATATGGAACTCGACGAGGCGGAGACGCTCGTGCGCTCCGTCATCGAACAATATATGCAGGAGGTCATCGAACCGGTATGAAGGTATTATTGGAGCAGGACGTCAAAGGAACGGGCAAAAAAGGCGAGATCGCGGACGTATCGGACGGATACGCGCGCAACTTCCTTCTGCCGCACAAGCTGGCGACCCCCGCGGACGCACAGGCGATCAACGCCGCGAGCATTCAAAAGAGCGCAGCCGCACATAAGAAGTTTCAGGCGGGCGTCGCCGCGCGCGACCTTGCCAAACAGCTTGAAAACGTCGTGATCAACGTCAAGGCGAAGGTCGGCGAAAACGGACATCTGTTCGGTTCGATCACGGGCAAGGAGATCGCCGCCGCGCTGATGGAACAGAAACAGGTGGAAGTCGACAAGAAGAAAATCGCGCTGGCGGAGCCTATCCGCGCGCTCGGCGAGTATACGATCCGAATCAGCGTTTATGAAAACACGTTTGCCAACATCAAGGTGATCGTCGAAAAATGCTGACCTGATTCTTGCGCGACCCGGAAGGGCGGATCGGAGAAACGGATGGAAGAATACGAACAAACGAATCCGGCGGGTGCGATCACCATGCTTCCGCACGCGAGCGACGCGGAGCGCTCCGTGCTGGGCAGCATGTTAATCGACGCCTCCGCGCTGGAGATCAGTCTCGAGCAGCTGCGCGAGGAGGACTTTTACGTTCCCGCGGACGCCGCGATCTTCGCCGCGATGCGCGATGTGCGCGCGGGCGGAAACGCGGTGGATCTCGTGACTCTGACCGCCGAACTGGAACGGCACGGCAAGCTGGATCAGGCGGGCGGGATCGCCTACCTGACCGACCTCGTCACGTTTGTTCCCACGGCGGCGAACGTGCAGCACTACATCGAACTCGTCGAAGGGAAGAGCACGCAGCGCGCGCTGATCCGCGCGGGCGGCGAAATCGTACGCGACGGCATGGACGACGAGCGGGACCTTGAGGAGACGCTCAACGCCGCCGAAAAGCGTATCTACGAAATCTCCATGAGAAAATCCCAGGGGTCGCTCGTCCCCGTTGAGCGGATCGTACCCGAAGCGTATAACCTCATCGGCGAACTGGCGCAGCGTCACGGCAGAATCACGGGCGTACCCAGCGGATTCATCGAGCTCGACCGCATGACGAACGGCTTTCAGAAGAGCGACCTCGTCATCGTAGCGAGCCGTCCCGCCATGGGCAAGTCAAGTTTTGCCATGAATATCGCGCAGTACGCCGCGCTGCATAACGACCGCACGGTGGTCGTCTTCAGCCTGGAGATGAGCAGCGAACAGCTCGTGATGCGCATGCTCTGCACGGAAGCCACCGTAGATTCGCAGAAGATTAAGGAAGGCCTGATCGGCAGCAGCGAAATGAACAGCCTCATGGAGGTCATGGACCCCATGAGCCGCGCGAAAATCTACATCGACGACTCCGGCGGCGCGAATATCATGTCCATCCGCAGCAAATGCCGCAGGCTGGCGGCGCGCGCGGGGCTGGATCTCGTCGTCATCGACTATCTGCAGCTGATGCAGGCTTCCGGCGGTCGTAAAAACGACAACCGTATGCAGGAGATCTCGGACATGACGCGCCAGCTGAAATTACTCGCGCGCGAACTGGACGTGCCCATTCTGCTGCTCTGCCAGCTCAACCGCGGGCCGGATACGCGTTCCGATCACCGGCCTGTGCTCTCGGACCTGCGCGAAAGCGGTTCGATCGAGCAGGACGCCGATCTGGTGCTTCTGCTGTACCGGCCGGCGGCGTACCTGGACACGCAGGAATACGAACAGGGCGACAACACGAGCCAGGTGATCATCGCCAAGCACCGGCACGGTTCCACGGGCGTCGTCAAGCTGCTCTGGCAGGGTGAGTATACACGCTTTCGCAGCATCGCGCAGGACAATCCATAAATCAGACTGTGCGGAACGGAGAAAGGCAGAACGAATGAAAAACACGGACATGTTTTCCGATTTGACAACCACGCTGGCGGAGGAGCTTTTCCGCGAGACGGAGTATCCATGGGAGGTACTGCCGAAGATCAATGCGTTTGTGCGCGCGCTCGGAAAGAGCCTGCCCGCGGAGGAATACGACCATCCAGGCGAGGAAGTCTGGGTCCATAAGAGCGTTAAGCTGTATCCGAACGTTTATATCGACGGCCCGAGCGTCATCTGCGCGGAGACCGAGGTGCGTCCCGGAGCGTTTATCCGCGGCAGCGTGCTCGTCGGCAGAGGGTGCGTGATCGGCAACTCCACGGAGCTGAAAAACTGTATCCTGTTCGACCATGTGCAGGTGCCGCATTACAATTATGTGGGGGACAGCATCCTTGGCCAATACGCGCATATGGGCGCGGGGTCGATCTGCTCCAACGTCAAGAGCGACAAGACGCCGGTCACCGTGCGCGGCGGCGGGGAATCGATCGAAACGGGGCTGAAAAAATTCGGCGCAATCCTCGGCGACCACGTCGAAGTCGGCTGCAACAGCGTGCTAAACCCCGGTACGGTGCTGGAATCTTACGCCTCGGTCTATCCGCTCTCCCGCGTGCGCGGCGTCGTCAAAGCGGGACATATCTTTAAGTCTCAGGACGACATCGTTCCTCGCAGCTGATAAAAATCAGGCCGCCTGCATATGCGAGCAAAACGCCCGCAGGTAAGCGGCTATTCTTATGCGCCGGCGCATATAACCCGTATGTTCACCGCAATCGGGCAGGGCGGAACCGCAGGCGTTAAAAATTGTGAAAAGCTCGCAACATTCCGCGCAAACACGCGCAGCCGCGGGGGAGAATCGGCTATACTATGCTTATGATTACGTTTCGGCATCATTCGAGATTTTTAACGTTCCGCAGGCCGCAGGGCGCGGTGCCATGCTCTTCGAGCGTACATATCGAAGCCGAGATCGGCGGAGACGCGGGCGCGCGGGTCCAGCTGCGCCTCTACAGCCAGTTTGGCGTGGAGTCGTTTTTCGACCTTGCGATTTCCGGCGGGCGCGCGCGCTGCGACGTGCCGATGTCTCAGGTGCCCTGCATTATGTGGTATTACTTCATCATTCGCACGTCCGACGGACGCACGCAGTATTACGGCGCGGACAGCGGCGAAGGCAGACTGGAATCCCACGAGCCGCGCGCTTACCAGATCACCGTATACGACGGCGCGTTTCAAACGCCTCAGAGCTGGCGCGAGGGGCTGGTTTACCAGATTTTTCCCGACCGGTTCCGCAGAAGCAGCTGGGAGGATTTTCGCGAACGAGTCAAGTACCACATGGAAAAAGGGCGTTTCCTGCGCATCCATGACCGCTGGAGCGAGGACGTCTGCTTTACGCCCGCGCCTGGGCAGGAGGATTACGAACCGAACGACTTTTTCGGCGGGGATTGTAACGGCATCCGCGAAAAGCTGGACTATCTGGCGAGTCTCGGCGTAACGACGATTTATCTCAACCCGGTGTTCGAATCCGCGAGCAACCACCGCTACGATACGGCGGATTATAACCGCATCGATCCGATTTTCGGCAACGAAGACGAGTTCCGCACACTCTGCGCGGAGGCGAATGCGCGCGGCATCCGTATCATGCTCGACGGCGTATTTTCGCATACGGGCGCGGACAGCCGCTATTTCGATAAATTCTCGCGCTATGAGGACGTCGGCGCATACGAATCCGGCGACTCGCCTTATGAAAGCTGGTACCGTTTTTCGGCGGACAGAAAGCAATATGAATGCTGGTGGGGATTTCCCTCCCTGCCGAACGTCAACGAACTGGAACCGAGCTATACCGCGTTTATCGCGGGGGATCAGGGCGTACTGTCTCACTGGGCGGGCGCGGGCGCGAAAGACTGGCGGCTGGACGTCGCGGACGAACTGCCGGATGAATTCATCCGCATCCTGCGCCGCAGGCTCAAGCAAAACGACCCGGAGAGCGTGCTGCTCGGCGAGGTGTGGGACGACTGCTCCAATAAATACGGCCCGGAGGGCAGGCGCGGCTACGTCAACGGAGACGAGCTGGACAGCGCGATGAATTATCCTTTTATGGAAGCCGCCGTTGCGTTTCTGACCGGACACGCGGATGCGTATGCGCTCGATCATGCGCTGCAGACGCTGCGGGAGCATTATCCGAAACCGTTTTACGAAGCGTGCCTCAACCTGATTTCGTCGCACGATATCATCCGCGCGGCGACCGCGCTCGCGGGCGCGCCGGACCGCAACTCGGTTTCGCGCAAGCTGCAGGCGGCCTACCAGCCGAATGAAAAGGACCAGCAAAAGGGTTATCTGAGGCTGATTCTTGCCGCCGCGCTGCAGATGGCGCTGCCGGGCGTGCCGTGTGTATATTACGGGGACGAAGCGGGCATGACCGGCATGAGCGACCCTTTCAACCGCGGAACCTATCCCTGGGGATCGGAAAACGAAACGGTATTTCAGAACTATTCTGCACTGATGCGCGCGCGCGCCGAAAGCGGCGCGCTCAAACGGGGACTATGCCGCATGGGCGCGCTTTCGCCGGAGACCTACGCGGTGCTCAGATGGCTGCCCGAGAGCGGGGAGCAGGCGATTCTGCTGCTGAACCGCTCGGAGCGGGATCAGAGCGTGACGCTGCATCCGGACGACATGCCGCAGGGAGCGGACGGGGAAACGCCGGTCAGACTCGCTGAGTCGCTGACCGACGTGCTGACGGGGGAACCGCTCAGCGTTTACGGCGGAGAGCTGAAAGCGACGCTGCCGCCGCTGACCGCGCGGCTCTACCGGACGTTATAATCATGGGCGGGACAGCCCGTATCAACGACCAAAGCGAGGGACCCAAATGTTTCAACAGCAAAAAAGAGGCTTAGACGAACTCAACCGCGCGCTGTTAATCGCAGCGCTGGTGATCTCAGCGCTCGGCATGTTTTTATCGAGCGTCGGCGGCTGGCCGCGGATTGTATGCTCCGCTCTCGGCGCGGCGCTGCTTATCCTCATGGTTGTCCGCATGACGAGCAGGAACACGGCGAAGCGCTATCAGGAAAACATGAAGTACCTGACTTTCTCGACCGCGGTGAAGGACTGGTTTAGGCGAACGTTCCGCCCGGCCGGCGCCGGCGCGCGGACTTCGGCCCAGCGCGCAAAGCGTGCGCATAAGAACCCCACCTGGAGCGAGATGCGGCAGTATAAATACCTGATCTGCCCGCAATGCGCCCAACGCCTGCGCGTGCCGCGCGGCAAGGGCAGAATCCGCGTGACCTGCACGAACTGCGGCAATATATTTGAAACGCGCAGTTAAAAAAAGCTTTCCTTTTTGAGAATTCGTGATATACTAGTAAATAGCTAGTGTATGGATGACAAACGATAGCGATCAATCTTTGGAGGAAACAGATATGCAGGCAACAAAGGATATGCTGATTCAGCAGGTAATCGAGATGGACGAAGGCACCGCCGAGATCCTGATGGATGCGGGCATGCATTGCATCGGCTGCGCTATGGCGCATGGCGAGACGATCGAGCAGGCCGCCGCGGTGCACGGAATCGATTCCGACGCGCTGGTCGGCGAAATCAACAAGCATCTCGCGGCGAAATAACGCGGGAAACAAACGGAACAAAAGAAACCGCGGAACTGTGTCCGCGGTTTTTTACGCGCGAAAAACGCCGGAAAAAGGGGTTCGTTTCACATTCGTTCACATCCTTGACGGAAAAAAGGCATTCTCAGAGGGATGTTATCATGATACAATACTCTGCGGATGCAGAAAGGGAAACGCGTATGTTCGGATATATCCGCCCGCTGGAGTGCGAACTGAAGGTGCGCGAGCAAGCGGAATACCGCGGCGCTTACTGCGGGCTGTGCAAGAGCATCGGCACGCGGTACGGACAGATCGAGCGGCTGACGCTGAGCTATGATTGCACGTTTCTCGCGCTTGTGCTCGCCGCAGTGACCGGCGGCATGCGGTTCTCGCCCGGCAATTGCGCGCCGCGCGTCTATCGCGGCAGGCGGCCGATCGCGCAGCCTTCGCCCATACTGGATTACGCCGCGGACGTCAACGTTCTTCTCGCCTGGTATCAGGCGGCAGACGACACCGCGGATGAACGGAGCGCGAAAGCCTTTGCTTCCCGCCTCGCGCTGCGGAGCGCATACCGCAGGGCCGCGAAGGCGCACGCGGAGCTGGATCAGGCGATTTTAGAAAGCATGGCGCGCCTGCATCAAGTGGAGACGGAACGAATCGCCTCTACGGACGAGCCGAGCGACGCGTTCGGCAGGATACTCTCCGCGGTGATCCTGAACGCGCCGATGCTGCCGATCAGCGAACGCGCCGCCGCCGAATGGATGTTTTACAACCTCGGCAAATGGATCTATTTACTCGACGCGTGGGACGACCGCGAGCGCGACAAAAAGAGCGGGAACTACAATTCGTTCGTTCTATCGCAGATGCCCGTCGGGCAGGCGGAATTTCTTCTGAATATTACGCTGGCCGAAGCCGAAAAGGCATACGATTTACTGACGCAGCAAACGCCGAGCGGACTGCTGGACAATATCATGCGGCTGGGGCTGACGCAGACGCAGCGGCGCGTGCTGACCGGCGGGGAAGTCTGCGGGACAGGAAAACGCGTCCCGCGGAAGGATAAAGGAGACAAGGAATGAACCCCTACAAAGTTCTGGGTGTGAGCGAGAACGCTACGCAGGAGGAGATCCGCGCCGCGTATCTGGAGCTGGTGAAGAAATACCATCCGGATAAATACGCGGATAACCCCCTCAAGGAGCTCGCCGGAGAAAAGCTCAAGGAAATCAACCAGGCATACGAGATGCTCTCTAAAAAACCGAATTCGACGGGGAATTCGGCGTACGGTTCGTCCTCCGGTTCCTATGGTTCCTATGGCGGCGCCTATTCTCGCCCAAGCGGCGGCACGGCGTACAGCGGGCCGTTCGCGACGGAGTTCGCGCGGGCGCGCTCGTTCATCAACCAGAATAACCTCAACGCGGCGCGCGAGATTCTGGACACCGTCAGCGTGCATAACGCGGAGTGGAACTACCTTTACGGCGTGATCTATCTGCGTCAGGGGTGGTATGAAAAAGCGTTCGAATGCATCAGCCGCGCTTACGAAGCGGAACCGGACAACGCCGAATACAGAAACGCGTTTCTCTCGCTCAACAACTCGGGACGCACCTATCAGCGCGGCGCAAACGGGAATCTCGACGCGTCGCCCTGCTGCGATATTTGCTCCGCGCTCATGTGCCTGAACTGCTGCTGCGGCGGAGACCTCTGCTGAGCCAAAAATACGATAGCGCCCGACGGGCGCTTTTTTATGACGGTCAGTGCGCGGAAGTATCGATGACGATATCGCAGCTTTCCGCGATCTTGAGCGCGCCGAAATACCAGTTTTCCAAAGGAATCCAGCGGTTGAGGAACGTTTGCAGCCCTTCCTCTCCGTTTCGAACGCGGATGCGTTCGGCTTGTTCCTCGGCGTTCACCCGGCAGAAGACTTTCAGGTCGTAATAGGGAGCCAAGAGCGGGTGCAGGCTGTATGCGCCCTCGACGATAACGACGCGCTCAGGAATAACCGATACGGGGGGCAGCAGCGCATCTTCCTTACAGTCGTAACGGCGAACCTTCGCCGCCTGTCCGCGCGAGACGGGATGGAGTATATCCAGCAGAAAACGCCCCGCGTCCACGTTTCCGCCCGGGCGGTTCAGCCGGTCCGATGTGCGCATATGCGGGCGCAGAAAATAATCGTCCATATGAAATACATTCGCGTGCAGACGCTCACCGAGGCGGGCGGCGATCGTCGTCTTTCCCGCGCAGCAGTTGCCGTCGATTGCAACGAGTACGCGATCTTTGTGTTGCAGCAGTTCGCCGACGCGCGCCGTGACGGCGTCGTTCGCTTCCACTTGGGTAAGATAAGGCGTAAAGGGGTTACTCATGAATCGCTCCGTTTGATTTTATCTGTGTCATATCGTCGGCAGAAACATACGGCGCCGCCGGACGAACGGAACCATTATAACACAAGTTCCAGGCGAAACAAAAAAGCCGCCTGACAGGCGGCAGGGGGCAAGAATATCACGGTACGGCGGACAGGCGGTTTCGCAGCCGCACCCAGCGCACTGCGCCCTCCACCGGCGGCAGATCGTTGATTCGCAGGATGAAGTTCTTTCCTTTCCGGCGGTAGAGCTCATATTCGATCATGCGCCGATAAGCCGGCGGCGAAGCGGCGGTCATAATGGAGCCG
The DNA here is from genome assembly GCA_023459335.1 of Bacillota bacterium. Taxonomy (GTDB): domain Bacteria; phylum Bacillota; class Clostridia; order Christensenellales; family CAG-138; genus UBA7703. Next base: position 25,373 of record JAEWUO010000005.1, on the reverse strand, counting down.
GAGAGCGCGACCTGCACCGGCGGTTTCAACGAAAGGGCGTCCGCCGCGGCGATGATGCAGTCCGCTGCGTGGGAAGCGGCCTGTGCGGCGTATTGCAGCGCGAGAACGTCGTTCGTCTCCATCGCCGTAAAGAACAAGCCGACCAGCTGCCGCGCGACCTCTTCGGTCAATACTCTTCCGGGTGCGGAGCGGAATTCGTCGGTCGACTTGATATCGAGCAGGGTAAATACCGCATCCTTGAGCGTGGTATATGCTTTTCCGAAGAAGATGTGTTCATAGATGCTGCGATAGACGAACTGCGCGATATCGAAACCGCCTCCGATATCGCCGCTCAGCACGCCGATGCCGCCGAACTGCACGCGTTTGCCTTCCGCGTTGATGCCCGCGCAGGTAACGCCGGAACCCGCCGAATAGCAGATGCCCGTGCCGCTTTCGAAACCGGCCATGACACCGAGATACCCGTCGTTGCAAACGAAGCAGTTCGACAGGCCGCGGGCTGTCAGCGCCTGTTCCAGCGCGGCCGCTTCCTCATCGTAGTCCGCACCCGCAAGGCCCAGCACCGCGTCGGCGACCTCCGTTAGCGCATATCCGTGCGCCGCGAGAAGGTCTTCGATTTCGCCGACGACCACATCCGCCGCGCTGGCGAAACCGCCGGGCAGAACCTCATGATTGCTGCCGCCGCCCCGCCGCGCGGCGATCATCGCGCCGTTGGCGCCGAGCAGACGGTATTCCGTTTTTGAATTGCCTCCGTCAACGGCAAGGTAGCAACGCTTCTGCTCCATGTACGGAACTCCTCGTTTATGATCGATCACGAAGGATATATTTGTAGTGTCCGCAGCGCCGGGCTGACAAACGGATTTACTGCGGGAAAAAGCGAGGAAGCAGCGAACGGTTCTGTTCGAGCATTTCCTCAAGGCATGGCGCCGCGTTGTCGAGGTCGGCGGTGATGGGGTTGCAGGCGAGCGCCTGCAGCGCGTTTGCTCGCTCGCCCGTGCGCGCGGCTTCCACCGTGAGGGTTTCGTATGCCTTCACGCTGATTAGAAGCGATTTCAGCACGGGATTGGGCGCTGCCGTAACCGGATTTCGCGCAATGGAGTTCTTTTGCACATGGCAGCTTGTCTCGATCACGCTGTGATCGGGCAGAAAATCGAGTGTGCCGCGGTTTTGCACATCGATCACATGATCCCCCGGCGCCGCGCCGCTGAGCGATGCGATGAGCGCAATGGCCGCCTCCGAGTAGAGGTGCCCGCCGCGTTCGGCGAGCATCGGCGGAACCGTGCGGTTGCGTTCGTCCGCATAGTAGGAGAGCAGGCGCGCTTCGATATCCTGGCACACCTCGCCGCGCGTCTGCGGCGCGCTTTTCTGCTCACGGAGTTTTCGCTCGCGATAGAAAAAATACTGCAGATAGTCGTTCGGGATGGCGCCGAGCAGTTCGATGACCGGGCGGTAATTTTTCACCCAGTCGTCCTGCTGCGCGGCCCTGAACAGCGCGCGCGGTTCGAGCAGCCGCGGCAGTACGTCTATATCGTCTGCGAAGACCGCCGTTATCGCGCCGCAATGGTTCAGCGATACGGTTTCTAGGCGAACTTGCTCCATGGGGAGGCCGAGCAGCCGCGCGATACGCTCCTGCGCGCCGATTGGCAGGTTGCAGAGGCCTACGGCTTTTACGGGTGTATGATTGAGTAAAAATTCCGTTACGATTCCGGACGGATTTGCGAAATTGATCAGCCAGGCGTCGGGCGCATATCGTTCGGCGGCGGCGGCGATCCTCTCGATCTGGGGTATGGTGCGCAGGGCGTTCGTAAACCCGCCGATACCGGTCGTTTCCTGCCCGATCATACCGTATTCGAGCGGTATCTTTTCATCTCGGATGCGCGCTTCCAGTTTGCCCGCGCGGATCTGCGTGACGATATAGTCCACCCCGTCGAGCGCGCAGGTCAGATCCGGCGTCAGCGTGATGCGCGGGAACAAACCGCTCTCGGCGAGTATGCGCTCGCAGAACGCGCCGACGATATGGAGTCTGGATTCGTCGATATCCGTCAGGCGCAGCTCGTCGAGAGGAAGGATGTCCTTTCGGCGCGACAATCCCTGCATGAGCTCGGGACAGTATGTGCTTCCCGCACCAACGATCGCCAATCGGATGCCCATACGACGCCTCCATATTAAATAACGCAGGGGTAAGCAGGAATCAGATAAAATGCAGAGGATAGGATGCCGTGAGAACAGGTATTTTTTACGCTTAGCATAGTATAACATAAAAGAAAATTCCGTCACCATTAAATTAATGTAAAGAAACGCGGAATTTTGCGTAAAAAGTCGGATTATTCATTCTGCATGGCAAAAGTCTCATTGCCTGCGGCTGCAAAAGAAATTTGCGTTATTCGTTTAGTTGCATAATGCCAGGGCTCAATACGGCTTAACATATGAAAAACCGTGTGCTTGAAAGAGTCATGAAAAAAACGTCAGCACACGTGCAGGAAACGAATAACTTGTATAGATGAGGGGGTTATATTTATGCATTACACGCGCTATGTTTTGCATAAACAGAGACGGGTGAATTCTCTTTTTTTTTATATTTTTGAAAATAAAACGAAAGAAAGGCAACGATCGTAACGCGCGGAAAACAGCAGGATTTTGTCGAAATAGTTGAAAAATCGAATTATAAATAAAAGTATTATAGTTACAAATGAAACGATAATGCTGGTTTTTCGGGTAAATTGACAAAAAAAGTTTACTTTTTGTGTATTCTGGCTCTTTTCTTCTGTCCAGTATTATAGTAAAATATTAATTACGGTTCCGCCGTACAGATATGCCGGCTTAACCGGAAGCGCAATGTGAAAATCATGCGCAGAATCGATGGCGCCGGCCGGCGATCCGGCAGATCAGGCACTATTGATATCAGTTGGAGGAGAGAGAACATTATGGACATCGGAGCAAGCATTAAGAGACTTCGCAAGTCTCACGGAGAAACGCAGCAGCAGCTTGGCGAATCGGTTGGCGTCGTACAGCAATCGGTCGCGGCTTGGGAATCGAACCGCTGCATGCCGGACATCGCATCACTGGTGGCGATCGCGACCCACTACAACACGTCGACCGACAGCATCCTCGGCCTGACCGAAGAACCCAGTTACCTCTTCGATACCGAAGGCATGCAGTCATATCGCAACGACGTCGCGCTGGCGGACCGTCTGCCGGCTGAAATTCGCGAAGGCGTTCTGGCGCTGATCCGTCTCGAACGCGTCAAATACGGCCGCTGAGCCGGAGCGCTACCTACCGTCTGCCCGGAGGCAAGGTGCGCAGCTGAAAAAAGATATAAATTCCGCCCATCCGGTTCCCCCAAATCACTTCGTTTCGATCCGTGATTTAGCCGTTTTATAAGGGTGTGTTTTGTATACCCCGCGTAAGCGCGAAGACGATTGCATACGGATAAATCGTATGCAAAAGAGTTGCGCAGTTCAGGCTGATCATATATAATGCACTCAGATAGGTTTCAGGAAATACAACGTACAATCTGTATGAGGTGAATTATGGATTATAAAGCCATAGCCGAGCAGGCGGGGCCGCGTATTGGAGCTACCCAGGAGTGGATTTTTCACGTTCTCCGCGAAGGGATCATCAGCGGCGGTCTTCCGGGCGGAATCCAGCTTAAACAGGACGAAATTTCCGCCGCGTTGAACGTCAGCCATATCCCCGTACGCGAAGCGCTCAGAAGGCTGGAAGCGCAAGGACTGGTCCGCATCCATCCCAACCGGGGAGCCGCCGTGACGGAGCTCACGAGAAGCGAACTGCTGGATATGATGGAAGTGCGCGCGACACTCTCCGTCATGATGATGCGGAACAGCGCGCCCATGCTGACCCGTGCGGATTTTGACGCGCTCGAGGACGTGGTTCGTCAGCAGCGCGAAGCGGCGGTGGAGGATATCGTCCGCTCCGAGGAGCTCAACTACAAGTTTCACGATATTCTGACATCCCACGCGAAAAATTCGATGGCGAATTTTCTGCTGGAACTCGTCCATGCCAACATCGACCGTTATCTGCGCGTCAGTTTTTACGGTACGCCGCAGACGCGCGAGGTATCGATCAACGAGCATGAGGCGATCATGATGAGCTGCCGCGAGGGAGACTTTGAAAGCGCCTGCAACCTCCTGCGCGACCACATCCTCAACGCCAAACAGTTCATTCCGAATACCATGAAATAACATCTGATAAATCGGAGTTTTTAGTAAAATTGATTTTTTAACAGGCTTTCTGACGAAAGCCTGTTTTTTTATGATGAATAAAAGAATAAAAAAAGACGAAGGAAAGGGGCGATATATGCTTGACATACACGAGTAAAATGCTAATATATAAGCAAGTATTTATATAAAGGAGCGCTTATGAAAGCGGACACGGAACTGCCGGTATGCGGCGTCTCGCATGTCGATAAACAGTACGAAGAGTTGATACGCGCGCATTTGCCGGATGAGAGCGAGGCGGTGGATACGGCGGCGGTGTTTACGCTGCTGTCGGACGCCACGCGCGTGCGGATCCTGTGCATGCTCGCCTCGGGCGAACTGTGCGTCTGCGAGATGGCGGACCTGCTGGGGATGAGCCAGCCCGCGGTTTCGCACCACCTGCGCGTGCTGCGTCAGTTTGACACGATTCAGTTCCGAAAAAGCGGACAGCGAACGGTTTACTATATCAGTAAAAATCAAATCGGCGAAACGATACGGCGGCTGCTGGAAGTCGCCGGGTGTGGAGAGGAACAACGGCATGCTTAACGACGTCACGGGACCAAGCGAAAAATGCAAATACTGCGGGTTGGATGAAGAACATTGCATCTGCGGATCAGATCGGGAATTAAAGAAGACGCGAATGAAGAACAAACCGAAGAAAACGCCGCCTTCTCGCAAACATGACGACGATGGATGCGGCGACGGCTGCGCCTGTTCGGATACACGCGGTAAAGACAGCTGCGGCGGGGACAATTGCGAATCATGCGCGTGCGGGCAAGTGCGCGCGGAAAGCGACGAAAAACTAAACTGGTCGCGTTTCATACCGATCGGGATCGGCGTTCTGCTGCTGACTGCAAGTTATTTCGCGCAAAGCCGGGCGGAGACGGCGCTCCGGATCGCGGCGTATGTATCGACGGGATATCCGGTGCTTTTCCGCGCGGTGAAAGGGTTCGTCAAAGGGAGATTTTTCGACGAAAACGTACTCATGAGCGTCGCCACCATCGGCGCGGTGCTGCTTGGCGACTATGCGGAGGCGGCGGCCGTTATGATCTTTTACGGGATCGGCGAAGGGCTTCAGGAGGCTGCGGTGCGCCGGAGCCGCGCGCGCATCGCGGACGCGGTGGAACTGCATCCCGACAAAGCACGCCGGATTGTCAATGACGTTCAGCAGATGGTCAAACCCGAAGAAATCGCCGTCGGAGAAACGATACTGGTCAAAGTCGGCGAGCGGATTCCGCTGGACGGCGTCGTGGCCGCGGGCGAAAGCCTGCTGGACGTTTCGATGCTGACGGGCGAACCCAAACCCATGCTCGCCGGGATCGGCGCGGAGGTATCAGCGGGCGCGGTCAATACCAACGGTCCGCTGATCATCCGCGTTTCCAGGACCGCTTCCGAATCCTCGACCGGCAGGCTGCTGCGCGCGGTGGAAGACGCGACGCGGAGCAAGCCTGAAATTGAGCGCTTTATTTCGCGTTTCTCCCGCTACTACACGCCCGCGGTCATCAGCGCCGCGGCGCTGCTCGCGGTGCTGCCGCCGCTCTTCGGCGCGGGTCTCTGGAGTGAATGGATCCACAGGGCTCTGATCTTTCTCGTGATTTCCTGCCCGTGTGCGCTGGTCCTGAGCATTCCGCTGACGTTCTTCGCGGGGCTCGCGATCACATCCAAAGCGGGCGTGCTCTTCAAAGGGGCGGATGCGCTGGAGCGGCTGCCGCGGATTAAGGCGGCGGTTCTGGACAAGACAGGCACGCTGACGGAAGGCGAGTTTCAAGTGCAGCGCGTCGAGAGCGCAGCCCTGCCGCCGGAGGAACTGCTCGCGCTGGTTTCAGCCGCGGAACAGCACAGCCTGCATCCCATCGCCACCGCGATCGCGCGGGTGGATACGCGCGGGTATTCCGCCGAAAACGTGCGGGAGATCGCCGGAAAAGGTATGACCGCCAACGTCGGCGGCAGGCGCGTCGCGGTCGGAAGCCGCGCGTTGATGACGGAGCTGGGAATCGAACACGACTCCGATGCGAGCGTGCTCGTCGCGCTCGACAGCGCGTATGCCGGCGCGATTTATGTGGGCGACCGTGTGCGGGAGAGCGCGAAGGCGGCGGTCACGGAACTGAACGAACGGGTGGGGTATACCGCGATCCTCACCGGCGATAGCGCTGAAGCAGCGGACGGAATCGGGCGCGCGCTCGGCGTGACGGAAACGTTCGCGGAGCTCCAGCCGGCCGACAAGCTCGAACGGATGCGTGAGATCCGCGCGCGGGTCGGGGAGACGCTCTTCGTCGGAGATGGTATCAACGATGCGCCCGTGCTCGCTGGCGCGGATCTCGGCATGGCGGTCGGCATCGGCGGGACGGACATGGCGGCGGAGGCGGCGGACGCGCTGCTTTTAACACAAGACCTGAAGAGCCTGCCGTTTGCGGTGTACGCCGCGCACCGCACCGTACGAAAAGCGAAAAGCAACATTGTCATCGCGCTCGGCATTAAAACCTCGGCTCTCGTTTTAGGCGCGCTCGGCCTCGCGGGCATGTGGGTCGCGGTCCTTGCGGATGTGGGAGCGGCGCTCATCTGCGTGTTCAATACGCTGACGCTGTTCGGCATTTCAAAGCAGGCAAACGGATAATCGCTTCCTTATATATAGCGTGATATATAGGGCGGTGCAAGGCGCGCCGGAATCAAGACCGGCGCGCTTTTCCCTTGTAAGAAAAGCTCGCTTGAGGAACGCTGAATATCATGCTATACTGCATAAGCGCGAAAAAGTCTTGAAAAGCGCATATTTTGTGAAAAACGGGCATTTTTTCCAAATAAACCGCTATATTTGGTCCAAATGATAAATTTTGCCTGTTTCCCGACGAAAAAAACCGCGATATATATTAAAATTCTTCTTGCATTCCCTATATCGACCGTGTAAAATAAGACTGTTCGCGCCGAAAAAGGCTATCTTTTTGTGCGCGTATGGGATGAACGGGAGGTTGCCGGTTCTGCCATCCGGGTAATTTCCGCTCAGACCCAACGTCCGCATCGCGGGCGAGGGCGAGTCAACAGAGCGCATCGTGCAGTCCCGAACGAGTATAGAGCACAGCCGAAAGGCTGGGCCTGCCTTATGAAGAAGGAAACACACGGCTTTGTGTACAGCCTCATTACGAAGGAGGATATCAATAACATGGCAAACAGAATTCGCATCAAGCTCAAGGCGTATGAAAGCTCTCTGATCGATCAGAGCGCAGAGAAAATCGTAGAAACCGCCAAGAGAACCGGAGCGCAGGTCAGTGGACCGATCCCCCTGCCCACGGAAACGGAGATCGTTACCATTTTGCGCGCAACCCATAAGTATAAAGATTCACGCGAACAATTCGAGATGCGCACGCACAAGCGTCTGATCGACATTCTCCAGCCGTCTTCCAAAACCGTTGACGCGCTGATGAAGCTTGATCTGCCGGCCGGCGTCGACATCGAGATCAAACTGTAACCAATCGGAGGTAAACATGAAGAAAGCCATTTTGGGCAAAAAGATCGGTATGACGCAGATGTTCCGAGCTGACGGTACCATGATCCCCGTGACAGTCATCCAGGCCGGTCCCTGCCCCGTCATCCAGAAGAAGACCGTCGGGACCGACGGATACGACGCCGTTCAGGTTGGATTCGGCGAGCTGCGCGAAAAGCTCTCCAATAAACCGAACACGGGACATTTTGCCAAAGCGGGAATAAAACCCCTCCGTTATATGAGAGAGTTCAAGCTCGACGACGCGACAAGCTACACCGTCGGCCAGGTGATCAAGGCGGACATGTTCGCCGAAGGCGACAAAATCGACGTGCGCGGCGTGAGCAAGGGCAAGGGATTTCAGGGCGTTATCAAGCGCTGGAACCAGAACCGCGGCAAAATGACGCACGGTTCGCACTATCACCGCGGCGTCGGCTCCATGAGCGCAAACTCCAGCCCGTCCCGCGTGTTTAAGACCAAGAACCTGCCGGGCCACATGGGCAGCGAAACCGTCACCGTGCAGAACCTCGAGGTCGTGCGCGTGGACGCCGAGCGGAATCTCCTGCTCGTCAAGGGCGCGGTTCCCGGCCCGAAGGGCGGACTCGTCACCGTGACGAGCACCGTGAAGTAAGGAGGAGCAAGAGTATGCCTAAAGTTACGATGGTCGATATCACCGGCAAGAAAGTCGGCGAATACGAACTCTCTGAAGCCGTATTCGGTCAGCCGGTCAATCAATATGTTTTGCACGAGGTCGTCAAGGCGCACCTCGCCAACTGCCGTCAGGGCACGCAGAGCGCCCTCACCCGCGCCGAAGTCTCCGGCGGCGGCATCAAACCGTGGCGTCAGAAAGGCACCGGCCGCGCCCGGCAGGGTTCCACCCGTTCGCCCCAGTGGCGGCACGGCGGCGTGGTATTCGCGCCGAAACCCCGCGACTACACGATCCGCGTCAACAAGAAGGTCAAGCGCGTCGCGATGAAGTCCGCTCTTTCCGGCAAGGTGCTCGACAACGAACTCGTCCTTGTCAACGAGCTGAATATTAAGGAAGCCAAGACCAAAGAGATGGTCAAGGTTCTCGAGGCCGTCAAGGCCGGGCAGGCGCTCATCGTCCTGCCGGAACCCAACGCCACCGTGGAGCGCGCCGCGCGGAATATCCCGGGCGTGAAAACCACGCTGGTCGGCACCCTGAGCGCGTATGAGATTCTCAAGTACAAGCAGCTGATCCTCACCGAGGCGTCGGCCAAGAAGATCGAGGAGGTGTACGCGCAATGAAGAGCCCCTACGACATTCTGAGAAAGCCGGTTCTGACCGAAAAAACATACGATCTGTTCCCCGGCAAGACCTATACGTTCGAAGTGGACAAATCCGCAAACAAGATCGAGATCAAAAAGGCGGTGGAAGAGGTCTTCGGCGTGGAAGTCGAGAGCGTGCGCACCGTTAACCTCGACGGCAAAATCCGCCGCCAGGGCAACAGCTCCGGCCGCACGCCGAGCAAGAAAAAGGCCTATGTGAAGCTGAAGGAGAACTCCAAAGGCATCGAGTTCTTCGACAGCATCTCGCAGTAAGGAGGACGAACCATGGGTATTCGTAAGATCAATCCGACGACGCCCGGCCAGCGCTTTATGACGGTTTCCTCGTTTGAGGAGATCACCAAAAAGACGCCGGAGCGCTCGCTTGTCGAAGATAAGAAAAAGAACGCCGGCCGTAACTACAGCGGCAAGATCACCGTCCGCCATCAGGGCGGCGGGGCGCGCCAGAAATACCGCATCATCGATTTCAAGCGCAATAAGGACAACGTCCCCGCGAAGGTCTTCTCCATCGAGTACGACCCGAACCGCTCGGCGAACATCGCGCTTCTGCATTACCTCGACGGCGAGAAGCGCTACATCATCGCGCCGCTCGGACTCACGGTAGGCGAAACGATCGTCTCCGGCGAAACCGCCGACATCAAGGTCGGCAATGCGCTGCCCATCTCCAACATTCCGGTCGGCACGATGATCCACTGCATCGAGATCAAGCCCGGCAAGGGCGCGCAGCTCGTCCGCTCCGCCGGCAACGCCGCGCAGCTCATGGCAAAGGAAGGCGCGTATGCGCAGGTCCGTCTGCCCAGCGGCGAAGTCCGCCTGATCCCGATGAACGCGAAAGCCACGATCGGTCAGGTCGGCAACCTCGACCATGCCAACATTCAGATCGGCAAGGCCGGCCGCAAGCGTCACATGGGCGTCCGCCCGACGGTCCGCGGCAGCGTCATGAACCCCTGCGACCACCCGCACGGCGGCGGCGAGGGCAAGAGCCCGATCGGTAAGCCCGGCCCGGTGACCCCCTGGGGCAAACCCGCGCTCGGCTACAAGACCCGCAAGCATAAGAACCCGACCAATAAATACATCGTCCGCCGCGGCAACAGCAGCGGCAAGTAACGGGAAGAGGAAGGAGATATACAATGAGCAGATCGGTTAAAAAAGGCCCGTTTGTCAGCGAACGCCTCATGGGGCGCATTCAGGCGATGAACGCGAGCGGAAAAAAGACCGTCGTCAAGACATGGTCTCGCGCCTCTACCATCTTCCCGGAGATGGTCGGACACACCATCGCGGTGCATGACGGCAAAAAGCACGTGCCTGTGTACATCACCGAAGAAATGGTCGGCCATAAGCTCGGCGAATTCGCGCCGACGCGTACGTTCAGAGGACACAGGGGCTCCGAGAAGTCCTCTTCTGCGAAGTAAGGAGGAACGAAGCAAATGGCAACCAGAATGAGAGAAAAGTCGGCCAAGCGCGCGGCGAACGCAGACAAACGCCCGCACGCGACCGCAAAATACATCCGGATCTCCTCGCGGAAGGTAAAGGCCGTGATCGACCTGATCCGCGGCAAGAGCGTCAAGGAAGCCGAAGCGATCCTGCTCTACACGCCGAAGTCGGCAACCGAGCCGGTGGCCAAGCTCCTCAAGAGCGCGATTGCGAACGCGGAAAACAACCTTGACCTCAACCGCGACGAGCTCTACGTCGCCGAGATCTACGCGAATCAGGGACCGACCCTGAAGCGTTTCCGGCCGAGGGCGCACGGACGCGCAAGCGCAATCCACAAGCGTTCGAGCCACATCACGGTCGTGCTGGATCAGGCGAAGTAAGGAGGAAATGAGCAATGGGTCAAAAAGTTAATCCAAACGGTTTCCGCGTCGGCGTCATCAAGGACTGGAATACCCGCTGGTACGCCTCCAAGAAGGATTTCGCCGATTTCCTCGTCGAGGACCGCAAAATCCGCGACTTCGTGAAGAAGAAATATTTCCTCGCCAGCATTTCGCGCATCGAGATCGACCGCGCGGCCGGCAAGATCACCGTCAGCATCTTCACCGCGCGTCCCGGCCTTCTCATCGGCAAGGGCGGCACGGGCATCGAAGTGATCAAGGAAGATATCAAAAAGGCGATCGGCAAGGACGTGAGCGTCAACATCATGGAAATCCGTGATCCGGACGCGGACGCCCAGCTGGTTGCGGAGAACATCGCGAGCCAGCTCGAGAAGCGTATCAGCTTCCGCCGCGCGATGAAGCAGGCAATGGGCCGCGCGATGCAGAAAAACAGCGTCAAGGGAATCAAGCTCATGGTCTCCGGCCGTCTCGGCGGCGCGGAAATCGCGAGGAGCGAGGGATACCACGACGGTTCCATCCCGCTGCAGACCATGCGTGCGGACATCCAGTACGGTTTCGCGGAAGCGAAGACCACCTACGGCCGCATCGGCTGCAAGGTCTGGATTTACAAGGGCGAGCTGCTCGGCAAGCGCAACGCTTCCGAAAAGCGCGAGGAAGGGGGCAAGTAACCATGTTGATGCCGAAGAGAGTCAAACGGCGCAGGGTATTTCGCGGCCGCATGAAAGGCAAAGCCACGCGCGGCAACACGATCACCTACGGCGAATACGGCCTTGTCGCGCTGGAACCCAGCTGGGTCACCAGCCAGCAGATCGAGGCCGCGCGTGTCGCCATGACGCGTTACATCAAGCGCGGCGGCCAGGTTTGGATCAAGATCTTCCCCGACAAGCCCGTCACCGAAAAACCCGCCGAGACGCGCATGGGCAGCGGCAAAGGTTCCCCGGAATACTGGGTTGCCGTCGTGAAGCCGGGCCGTGTCCTGTTTGAGATCGCCGGCGTTGAGCCGGAGGAAGCGCACGAGGCGCTTCGCCTTGCGATGCACAAGCTCCCACTCAAGTGCAAGGTGGTCAAGAAGGAAACCGAAAAGGGTGGTGAATCCGATGAAGGCAAATAAGTTTCGCGAGATGACCAACGACGCGCTTGCCGCTCAGGAAAAAGAGCTCAAGAGCGAGCTGTTCAACCTTCGCTTTCAGTCGGCTACCGGCGGACTTTCCAACCCGAACCGCATCAGCGAATGCAAAAAGGATATCGCCAGAGTCAAGACAATCATCCGCGAGCGCGAGCTTGCGAGCGCCGAGTAACGGGAGGAGGACAGAGCAAGATGGAACAAAGAGGCTATAGAAAGACCCGTATCGGCGTGGTCGTCAGCGATAAAATGGACAAGACGGCTGTCGTCGCCATCAAAACCAAGGTGCGCCATCCGTTGTACGGCAAGATGGTCAACCGCACGAGAAAGTTCAAGGTTCACGATGAAGAGAACCTCTGCGGCGTCGGCGATACCGTAAAGATTATGGAAACGCGCCCCATCAGCAAAGACAAGCGGTGGCGCCTCGTCGAGATCGTCGAAAAGGCGAAGTAACGATTGGAGGAACTGGGAATATGATTCAACCGCAAACCAGATTAAAGGTCGCGGACAACAGCGGCGCGAAAGAGATCATGTGCATTCGCGTGCTGGGCGGTTCCTACCGTAAGTCCGCCAATATCGGCGATGTCATCGTGGCCAGCGTCAAGTCCGCTTCTCCGGGCGGCGCGGTCAAGAAAAAGGACGTCGTTCGCGCGGTTGTCGTGCGCACGGTGTCCGGCATTCAGCGGCCGGACGGAAGCTATATCCGTTTCGACGACAACGCCGCAGTGATCATCAACGATCAGAAACAACCCCGCGGCACCCGTATCTTCGGGCCGGTGGCGCGCGAACTGCGCGAGAAGGACTACATGAAAATCGTGTCCCTCGCGCCGGAAGTACTGTAAGGGAGGAGCATGACATGAACAGCTTAAACGTCAAGAAAGGCGATACCGTCGTTGTCATCTCCGGCAAAGACAAAGGCAAGAAGGGCAAGGTGCTCGAGACGCAGCCCACGGACGAGCGCGTCGTCGTGCAGGGCGCGGCGATGATCACCCGCCATATCAAACCCCGCAAGCAGGGGCAGCCCGGCGGCCGCATCAATAAAGAAGGCACCATGCACGCGTCCAACGTGATGCTGGTCTGCCCGAAATGCGACAAGCCCACCCGCATCGCCCATAAATTAAAGGAGATTGAAATCTCCGGCGAGAAGAAGCAAAAAAGCGTCCGCGTCTGTAAAAAGTGCGGCAAAGTCATAGACTAAGGCGGAAGGAGGAACCGACAAGTGGCAACGAAGAAAGATATCGAAACCGTAACCGACGCCGTGGAAGCAGCAGCCGAAACCGTCGTTGAAGAAGTGAAAAAAGCCGCGAAGAAGGCAGCTCCGAAGGCCGCCGAAGCAGCGGAAGCCGTCGAGAAGGCCGTCAAGAAAACAGCCAAAGCAACAGCCGAAACCGCCGAAGAAGCAGTTGAAGCAGTTGAAAAGGTTGTCAAGAAGACAGCCAAAGCCGCCGCCGAAACCGCCGGAAAAGCGGCGGAAGCTGTAAACGAAGCCGCGGCGGAAACCGTCGCCAAAGCGGCCGGCGCCGTCAAGGAAGCAGCCGCCAAGGTGGAAAAGAAAGCGGAAGCCGCAGCCAAACCCGCCGAGAAGAAGGCGAAAGGCGCGTCTGCGGAAATGAAGAAGCTGCAGGGGATACCGCGCCTGAAGGAACGGTATCAAAAGGAGATCGCACCGGCGATGCGCACGAAGTTCGCATATAAGAACGTCATGCAGATCCCTTACCTGGAGAAGGTCATCATCAACATGGGGCTTGGTTCCGACAAGGACAATCCCAAGGGCATCGAGGCGGCCATCAAGGAGCTCAGCACCATCGCCGGCCAGAAAGCGGTCGTCACCCGCGCCAAGAAGAGCGTCGCGAACTTCAAGGTCCGCGAAGGCATGACCATCGGCGCGAAGGTTACGCTCCGGGGCGACCGGATGTACTATTTTGTCGACAAGCTCTTCAACATCGTCCTGCCGCGCGTACGCGACTTCCGCGGCGTGTCCGACAAGGCGTTTGACGGACGCGGCAATTACGCCCTCGGCCTCAAGGAGCAGCTGATCTTTCCGGAGATCAACTACGACGACGTCGACAAGGTGCGCGGCATGAACGTCGTGTTCGTCACGAGCGCCAAGACCGACGAAGAGTGCAAGGAGCTGCTCTCGCAGCTCGGCATCCCGTTTGCGCAGGGCTGATAAGGGAGGATAGCGAAAAATGGCAAAGACAAGCATGAAGTTAAAACAGGCGCGCGAGCCGAAGTTCAGCACCCGTGCTTACACCCGCTGCCGCATCTGCGGCCGCCCGCATGCGGTTCTGCGCAAATATGGCATCTGCCGTATTTGCTTCCGCGAACTGGCGTATAAAGGCGAGATCCCCGGCGTACGCAAGGCAAGCTGGTAAAGGAGGGAACGAACATGACAGACACCATTGCCGATATGCTCACCCGTATCCGCAACGCTTTGATCGCGAAGCATGAATCCGTCGAAATCCCCGCATCCACGATGAAGAAAGCCATCGCGCAGATCCTCGTGGACGAGGGATACATCAAGAGCTTCGAAGTTATCGCCGACGGCGAGAAGAAGACGATTCGGATCCAGCTCAAATACGGCGCGAACAAGCAGCGCGTCATCGTCGGCATCAAGCGCATCTCCCGCCCGGGCCTCCGCGTTTACGCGCGCAAGGACGAGATGCCCAAAGTCCTCGGGGGCTTAGGCATCGCGATCGTTTCCACCTCCCGCGGCGTCATGACCGACCGGGAAGCGCGCAAGCAGGGCGTCGGCGGCGAAGTGCTGGCCTACGTTTGGTAAAGAACTGGGACGGATGCTTTCGTTTGATGTGGCGCGCTCTCTGAGCCGGCGAAAAACGGGCGTCCGGACCCGCACGATATTTTCGAAAAAGGAGAAAACAACATGTCTCGTATCGGAAAACTTCCGGTCAGCGTCCCTGCCGGAGTGACAATCACGGTCGGAGACGGCAACGTCGTCACCGTGAAAGGTCCGAAAGGCACGCTCACCGAAAAAGTCTCTTCGGAGATGGTGATCGAGCAGAACGCCGGCGTACTCACCGTGAAACGGCCCAGTGACGACAAACAGCACCGCTCGCTGCACGGCCTGACCCGCACACTCATCAACAACATGGTGACGGGTACGACGAAGGGCTTTGAAAAAAGGCTCGAGATCGTCGGCGTCGGCTACAAAGCGCAGACGCAGGGAACGGGTCTCGTGATCAACGTCGGTTACTCCCACCCGGTGAATTTCCCCGCGCCGGACGGCATCAGCTTTGACGTCCCTGCGCCGACGAAGATCACCGTCAAGGGCATCGATAAGCAGAAGGTCGGCCAGGTGGCCGCCGATATCCGCGCGGTGCGTCCGCCCGAACCCTATAAGGGCAAAGGCATTCGCTATGAGAACGAGGTCGTTCGCCGCAAGGAAGGCAAGACCGGTAAGTAAAGCAGGAAGGAGTGACGAAAGATGTTTAACAAAGTCGATAAAAACGCGATTCGCGCGGCTCGTCATTACCGCCAGCGCAAGGATATCGTGGGCAACGCGGATCGTCCGCGTCTGAACGTTTACCGCAGCACCACGCACATCTATGCGCAGGTGATCGACGACACCGTCGGAAACACCCTGGTCGCAGCTTCCACGCTGGACGCCGAAATCAAGGGCAAGCTCAAAGGCAAGAGCAAGGTCGAGCAGGCCGCTCTCGTCGGAGAACTCCTGGGCGCGCGCGCAAAAGCAAAGGGGGTCGGCAAGGTCGTCTTCGACCGCGGCGGCTACCTTTACACAGGACGCGTCGCGGCCCTCGCGGACGGCGCCCGCAAAGCCGGGCTGGACTTCTAAGGAGGAACGAACATGCAAAATAACAGGAGATTTGATAAAGAGCCCGCCGAGTTCAAAGAGCGCCTGGTTTCCATCAACCGCGTTGCGAAGGTCGTCAAGGGCGGCAAGAACTTCCGCTTCACCGCGCTGATGGTCGTTGGAAACGAAAAAGGCAAAGTCGGCGTCGGTCTCGGCAAAGCCGCGGAAATTCCGGAAGCGGTCCGCAAGGGCGTGGAAGACGCGAAACGTCATATGATCGAAGTTCCCATCGTCGGCACGTCGATCCCCCACGCGGTGGAAGGCAAGTTCGGCAAGGGTCATGTCCGCATGCTGCCCGCCGAAGAAGGCGCCGGCGTCATCGCGGGCGGCCCCGCGCGCGCCGTGCTCGAGATGGCCGGCATCCACGATATCCGTACGAAGTCCTACGGCTCCAACAATCCCAGCAACTGCGTGAAAGCCACGATCGACGGCTTAAGCCAGCTGCGCACCGCGGAACAGGTCGCCAAAGCGCGCGGCAAATCCGTGGAAGAGATTCTGGGTTAAGGAGGGCGTTACAGTGGCAAAAGCAAAAGCGGCGGAGGCCAAAAAACTCAAGATCACGCTCGTCAAGAGCCCGATCGGCTGCCTGAAAGACCAACAGGCGACGGTCGTCGCGCTGGGCCTGAAGAAGCTCAACAGCACCGTTACCCAGCCGGATAACGCCTGTACGCGCGGCATGATCTTCAAGGTCAAACACCTCGTTACGGTGGAAGAAGTTTAAGGCAGGAGGACGTGCATCATGAAACTCCATGAATTATCGCCCGCCCCCGGGTCGGTCAAAGCCCCGAAGCGCGTTGGTCGCGGTGTCGGCAGCGGCATGGGCAAGACCTCCACGATGGGTCACAAGGGCCAGAAAGCGCGCAGCGGAAGCAAGAAAAACGGGTTTGAAGGCGGCCAGATGCCGCTGCCCCGCCGCCTGCCGAAGCGCGGCTTTACCAATATCTTTGCGAAGGAATACACAATCATCAACGTTTCCGACCTCGACGGGCTGGAGAACGGCACCGTTGTGACGGCTGAGTCGCTCAAGAAATATGGCGTCATCAGCAAGATCGAAAAGGACGGCCTGAAGGTTTTGGGCGGCGGCGAGCTGACGAAGAAACTCGACGTGAAGGCGGCGAAGTTCTCTCAATCCGCTCAGACTGCGATCAAAGCGGCCGGTGGAAGTGTTGAGGTGATCGGCTGATGTTCCAGACATTTATCAACGCGTTTAAGATCAAGGAGATCCGCAAGAAGATCATCATCACGCTCGTGCTGATCGTGGTCTACAGGCTCGGCTGCTTCATCCCGATTCCGGGCGTGAACACCTCGCTGCTCGCGGATGCTGTCAAGCAATACGACATTCTGGGCTTTTTGGATCTGCTGACCGGCAGTTCGTTCAGCCAGTTTACGATCTTTGCAATGGGTATCTCGCCCTACATCAACGCGTCGATTATCCTCCAGCTGCTCACGATTGCGATTCCCGCGCTGGAACGCATGAGCAAGGAAGAGGACGGCAAGGTCAAAATTGAAAAAATCACCCGTTACACCGGCATCGTGCTGGCAATGGTACAGTCCATCGGCATCTTCATCGGCCTCGGTTCGCAGTACCTGGTGGACACAAGCTTCCTGACCTATGCCACCATCGGCATCTGCGCGACGGCGGGCACGGCGTTTCTGATGTGGCTTGGCGAGCGGATCACGGAGGACGGCGTCGGCAACGGCGTTTCCATGCTGATCTTCGCTTCCATCGTCTCGCGCGTACCGAGAACGTTCATCAGCGTTGGCCAGCAGCTCTGGGTTGGCACCATGCCGATCTGGGAACTGTTCATCCTGCTGATCGTCGTCGTTGGCCTCATCACGCTGGTGACCCACGTGGACCAGGCGCAGCGCCGCATCCCCGTGCAGTACGCCAAGCGCGTGGTCGGCCGCAAGATGTACGGCGGACAGAGCACGTACCTGCCGATCAAGGCGAACTCCAACGGCGTTCTGCCGTTGATCTTCGCGCTGACCTTCCTCCAGTTTCCGGGCATGATCGCCCAGTTCTGGCCGAACGGTTCGTTCTATACGTTTTACAAGACGTACCTTGGAACAAACAGCGCGGTGTACTACATCGTGTACGCGCTTCTGATCATCGGATTCGGATTCTTTTATTCCAGCATCACGTTCAATCCGATCGAGATGTCGAAGAACCTGCAGCAGAACGGCGGATTCATCACGGGCATTCGCCCCGGCAAACCGACGAGCGATTATTTGGCCAAGATTTCCGGCCGTCTCACGCTGTTCGGTTCGCTCTTCCTCGCGGTGGTCGCCATCGCGCCGCAGATCTGGCTGCACGGCATGGCCGAGGCCAGCGCGTTTGGCGCTACCAGCGTGCTGATCATGGTCAGCGTCGCTCTCGAGACGACGAACCAGCTTGAGAGCCACATGCTCATGCGGCACTACAAGGGCTTCCTCAATTAAATTTCTCGCGCGGCTTTACCGGCCGACAACGAATGGTATTTACGGAAGAAGGCGTGCCGGACACTCCGGCGCGCCGGTTCCGCGGATACGAGGCCGGGGACAGGCGGACGGACGAAGAAACGGAACGAGCGATAGTCAGTCATCGAACGAAACGCTTTGACCGGAGGACAGCGATGAAATTGATCTTTTTAGGCCCGCCGGGCGCGGGCAAAGGCACTCAGGCGGTAAAGATCGCCTCGCGGTTCGGCATCGCACACATCTCGACGGGCGATATGCTGCGCGCCGAGATGCGCGAGGGAACCGAACTCGGAAAGGCCGCCAAGGATCTGATCGACCGGGGCGAACTCGTGCCGGACGACGTGATCATGGGCATGGTGAAGAACCGTATCCTGCAGGACGACTGCAAAAACGGATTTCTCTTCGATGGGTTCCCGCGTACGATTGCACAGGCGGAAGCGCTGACGGAAATCAGCGGGATCGACCACGTGATCAACCTTGAAGTACCGGTCGAACGGCTCATCAGCCGCATCAGCGGACGCCGGATGTGCCCGGACTGCGGAACGGCCTACCATGTTTCCTGGCACGCAGGCGAGAAGTGCCCATGCGGCGGGGCGCTGTACCAGCGCGACGACGACAAGGAAGAAACGGTGCGCAACCGCCTCGCGGTTTACGAACGTTCGACAAAGCCTTTGATCGACTATTACGAGAACAAAGGCCTGCTTCATTCGGTAAACGGCGACGCGGACGTGGATACGGTGGACGCCGCGATCCGCGCAGTGATTGCATCATGAGCGGGATTACGATTAAATCCGCCGCCGACATCGAAAAGATGGACGCCGCGGGGCGCATCGTGGAAGAGACGCTGAACCTGCTGTCCCGATCCGCCGAGATTGGCATGACGACGGCGGAGCTCGACGACATCGCGGCGGCTTATATCAGAAGCTGCGGCGCCGAGGCCTCGTTTCTGAACTACAACGGGTATCCCAAGAGCATCTGCACCTCTGTCAACGAACAGGTGGTGCACGGCATCCCGGGCAAGTACCGCCTCAGAGACGGCGATATCCTCTCGTTGGACGTCGGCGCTTACCTCAACGGTTTCCACGGCGACGCAGCGAGAACGGTGCTCATCGGAAACGTACCGGAGGACGTACAGACCCTCGTCCGGGTCACGAAGGAATGCTTCTTTGAAGCGCTCCGCGCGGCGAAACCCGGCAACCGCCTCTCGGACATCGCGAAAGCGGTGCAGCGGCACGCGGAGGCAAACGGCTACGGGGTTGTGCGCGATCTGGTCGGCCATGGAATCGGCCGCGACATGCACGAAGATCCCGAGGTGCCGAACTTCTGGGACGACGCCCGATTCGGGCGCGGCGCGCGGCTGGAAGCGGGCATGACCATCGCCATCGAGCCCATGATCAACCAGGGTACGCACCGCGTTTACCAGCTCAGCGACGGCTGGACGGTCGTAACCGCGGATGGGAAGCCTTCCGCACACTACGAGAACACCGTGCTGATCACGGAAGGCGAACCGAGGCTTCTGACCCTGCACGAGGAGGGAGAGCGCGCATGAACGAGCCGGCTGTCGGCACCGTATGCACCTCGCGCGCGGGACGCGATAAAGGCCGCGCGTTTCTGATCGTAGGCGTGGCGGACGAAAACCATGTGCTGCTGAGCGACGGGGAGACGAGGAAGCTCGTCCATCCGAAGAAAAAAAAGCTCATGCATGTGCACATCGAACCGCACAGGGCGCAGGAAATTGCGAATCGCCTGTCCGGAGGAAAAGAAATACTGGACGCGGACGTGAGAAAAGCGTTACAATTATACGGTTACAATATTGACTCGGTTTGAGCGCATTTACACGGAACCACAGCCCGGCGGATCAGCCGGCAAAGATATTTAGGAGGGATAGCTTGTCAAAACAGGACGTGATTGAAGTAGAAGGTGTCGTTTCGGATTCTTTCCCGAACGCGATGTTCGAGGTGAAGCTGACAAACGGTCACAAGATACTCGCGACGATTTCGGGGAAGCTTCGGATGAACTTCATCCGTATTCTGCCGGGCGACAAAGTCACGGTGGAACTCTCCCCCTACGATTTGTCCCGCGGGCGCATCACCTGGCGCGGCAAGAGCTGAAGCAACAAGGGCGACGCCCTGAAATAAGATTATTTCCGACCACAGGAAGCGAAAGGAGTACCGTTATGAAAGTAAGACCGAGTGTGAAACCCATTTGCGAAAAATGCAAGATCATCAAACGCAAAGGCCGCATTATGGTAATCTGCGAGAACCCGAAGCACAAGCAGAAACAAGGCTGAGAAAAGAACAAAACCGCCGGAGCGGCTGCGCGGGCGGGAAGACTTCCCATGCTCGCGTTTTCGGCGGATGCTGATATAAATTCAAATTTTGACGACTAATTACGGAGGTTAAGGAACGATATGGCACGTATTTCTGGCGTTGACCTTCCCAGAGACAAACGGATCGAATACGGGTTGACCTATATCTATGGGATCGGCCATCAGACCGCTTTGCAGATATTGAACGCAACCGGCGTCAGCCCCGACGTCCGCGTGCGCGATCTGGCGGAAAGCGACGTCTCAAAGCTCAGGGATTACATCGACCACCACGTCAAGGTGGAAGGCGATCTTCGCCGTGAAACCTCGATGAACATCAAAAGGCTGATCGAGATCGGCTGTTACCGTGGCGTGCGGCACCGCAAGGGCCTGCCCGTCCGCGGACAGAGCACCAAACAGAACGCCCGCACGCGCAAGGGACCAAAGCGCTCGCAGGGCGGCAGGAAGAAGTAAGGAGGAAAAGCGAACATGGCAGCAGCAAAGCAAGTCAAGAAGACCGCCACCACGCGCAAGCGCCGCGAGCGCAAGAACATCGAGCGCGGGGCGGCGCACATCCGCTCTTCCTTCAACAATACCCTTGTGACCATCACCGACCTGCAGGGCAACGCCCTGAGCTGGTCGAGCGCAGGCTCTCTCGGGTTCCGCGGATCGAAGAAGTCCACGCCGTTTGCAGCGCAGATGGCGGCGGAGACCGCAGCGCGCGCCGCGATGGAACACGGCCTCAAGACCGTCGAGGTCTATATCAAAGGACCGGGTTCCGGCCGCGAATCGGCCATCCGCGCCCTGCAGACCGCAGGCCTGGATGTCAACATGATCAAGGACGTGACGCCCATCCCGCACAACGGATGCCGCCCGCCCAAGCGCAGAAGAGTGTAAGGAGGAGAAGCGTTATGGCAAGATATACAGGTTCCGTCTGCAGGCAGTGCCGCAGGGAAGGCGCCAAACTTTTCCTCAAGGGCGACCGCTGCTACAGCGAAAAGTGCGCGGTCAACAAGCGCCACACCCCTCCGGGAATGCACGGACAGGGCAGAAAGAAACAAAGTGAATACGGCATTCAGCTTCGTGAAAAGCAGAAGGTTCGCAGAGCCTACGGCGTTCTCGAATCGCAGTTTGCGAAGTATTACGATATGGCGAGCAACATGCGCGGCATCACCGGCGAAAACATGCTTTCGCTGCTTGAACGCCGCCTGGACAACGTGGCTTACCGCCTTAACTTCGGCGATTCCCGCCCCATGGCTCGCCAGATGGTGACCCACGGCCATATCCTCGTCAACGGTAAAAAAGTCGACATCGCTTCCTACCTTGTAAAAGCGGGCGACGTCGTTTCCATCCGCGAAAAGAGCGGGGATGTCGAATGCTTTAAAACCCTCAAAGAGCAGGGCGCAGCCAGAACCGTGCCGAAATGGCTCGAACTGGACGCCGAAAAGCTCACCGGTAAGGTCGTCGCCCTCCCGGCGCGCGACGATATCGACTTGACGATCGAAGAACACCTCATCGTTGAGTACTACTCCAGGTAAGCCAAGCTGATTTGGCGGACCGCAATAACAAACCGAAGGAGGGTAAGCAATGCTGGAAATCGAAAAGCCCAAACTCGAATGTGTTGAACTGACGGACAATTACGGCAGATTTGTCGTCGAGCCGTTGGAGCGCGGATTCGGCACCACGCTTGGCAATTCCATGCGCCGCGTGCTGCTCTCGAGCCTGCCCGGCGTGGCGGTTACGAGCGTACGCATCGACGGAGTGCTCCATGAGTTCTCGATCGTCGAGGGCGTGAAGGAAGACGTTACCGAAATCGTACTCAACCTTAAGGAGCTGTGCTGCAAACTCTACAGCGACGGCCCCAAAAAGGTGATTATCGACGCGGCGGGCGAGTGTGAGGTTAAGGCCAAGGATATCCTTCCGGATTCCGACGTCGTGATCATCAACCCCGAACTGCACATCGCAACGCTGGACAAGGGCGCGAAGCTCCATATGGAGATCATGCTCGAGCACGGTCGCGGTTATGTGCCGATCGAGCGCAACAAACGGCACGATATGCCCATCGGCGAGATTGCCGTCGACTCGATTTATACGCCGATCGAGAAGGTCAACTTCGCCGTGGAAAACACGCGCGTTGGGCAGATTACGGACTTCGACAAGCTCACGCTCGAGATTTGGACGAACGGCAGCATCAAGCCGGACGAGGCGGCGAGCCTCGCGGCCAAGATTCTGACCGAGCACCTGACGCTCTTCATCAACCTGACCGACCATGTCGTCGGCGTGGAGATCCTCGTGGAGAAGGAGGAGAGCAAGAAGGAACGGATTCTGGAGATGAACATCGAGGATCTCGACCTCTCCGTCCGCTCCTACAACTGCCTCAAACGCGCGGGCATCAACACGGTGGAAGAGCTCGTCCAGCGCGACGAGGAAGAGATGATGAAGGTTCGAAACCTCGGCCGGAAATCGCTCGAAGAGGTTCAGGCAAAACTGAGTGCGCTGGGTTTGTCGCTTCGCGCACATGATGAATAACAGGAGGAAGCACAATGGCGAACCGCAAACTGGGGAAACCCTCTGATCAGCGCGTCGCTCTCTTGAGGAATCAGACCACGGCGCTCCTTTGGAACGGGAAAGTCGTTACGACCGAAGCCCGCGCCAAGGAGATCCGCTCGATTGCCGAGAAGATCATCACGCTGGCGGTCAGGGAATACGATAACAGCCAAACGGTAGAGAAGCAGACGCGCAATGAGAAATCACAGATCGTAACGCACGAAGTCGTCAACGACAAGGCGAGCAAGCTCGCCGCGCGCCGCGCGATCATGGCGTATGTCTACGACGTACCGGAGCCCAAGAGCAAAAAGGAGAGCAAGAGCGATTATGCGGAGCGCACGAACGACCGCGCGCATCCCGTCGTCGAAAAGCTTTTCCGCGACATCGCTCCGAAGTACGCAAAGCGTGCCGAAGCCGGCAGCAGGGGCGGCTATACGCGCATGTACAAACTCGGGCCGCGCCGCGGAGACGCAGCCGAGATGGTTGTGCTCGAGCTGGTCGACTAAACAAATGGCAAACGCACAAACCCGCCGGTGATACCGGCGGGTTTTTCTCATGCAGTTGGCTGGGGATCAAATGAATATTGTAACTTTTTTCCGAATAAAAGCGGCTTTTTACAAATTCGCGCCGCGCTATGATATAATAATCTCCACGTGAGGAAAAATATTTCATGCGGATAAAACCGGGTAAAACGATCCTGATTTGCCTGATCGCCGCGGCAGTCGTGCCGCTGCTTTTTGCGTGCTCCGGCAAGAGCGGCAAGGGCGAACTCGTGGTCAGCGAGATCGTATCCAGCAATAAACGTTCGCTGGACGACCCCGTCCTCGGCACACCGGACTGGATTGAGCTTTACAACGCGGGCGCCGCGCCGCTGGACCTCTCCGGCTACGGCATATCCGACAACCTGCGCAGCCTGCATAAATTCGTCATACCGAAGGGAACGATTCTCGGCGCGGGCGAATATCTGCTGCTGTACGCTGTAACCGCGAGCGATAAGACGCAGGGAAACGAGTTCGTCACAAACTTCGGCCTGAGCAAGAGCGGGGATTACCTGTTTATTACGGACGCATATTTCGGCCTCGTGACACAGATGCAGATTCCCGCGCTGTATACGGACGTATCCTACGCCCGCAGGGCGGACGGGACGTACGGTTTCTCCGGCGTACCCACGCCGGGAAAAGAGAACACAGGCGATATTTTCGCTTCGCTGGATGCGGTGTTCGCCGCGCAGAACCTTGGCGCGCTCTCCATCAGCGAGGTGATGCCGACCGACAGCGTCAACGGCTACCGCTGGGTGGAGCTCTACAACAGCAGCGACAGCGCGATCCAGCTCGAAAACTATTGCCTCTCGGATGACGAAGCCAACCCGCTCAAATGGCAGATTTCTTCAGGCACCGTGCCCGCGGGAGGGTATGCCTGCATTTTCTTAAGCGGACTCGGAAGCGAAGGGGATAACGGCACGCACGCGGCGTTCCGCCTCAGCAGCGACGATACGGTGGTTCTGCTCTCCGATCTGCAGGGAAACCTGATCGACCGCGTGAGCTGGCAGGCCGGCGTACCGAAAGGCGTATCGATTGTCAAGGACGCTTCGGGCGCGAGCGTTTATACCGCCTTTCCTACCTATCAAGCGGCGAACAGCGACAAAACATTTACAGACCTGAACATCACGGTAATGGACAAAAGCGACCCCGTGCATCTCAACGAGGCGCTGAAAAAGAATACGCTCTCGGCGGTCGACTCGGATGGCGACCGAGAAGAGTGGGTGGAACTCAAGAACTTTTCCAATCAACCCGTCTCCCTGCTCGGATATTTTCTTTCCGACGACGGGGAAGACCTCTATAAATGGGCGCTGCCGGATGTAACGCTGCAGCCGGGGGAATGCAAGCTGGTATTCCTCTCCGGTAAAAACCGCACGGACGGAGAACTGCATGCGAACTTCAGCCTCTCGGACGAGGAAAACGACCTCTTCCTGACCTGCCTGAACGGCATGCGCACGGAGAGCCTTTCTCTCGCCGCACTGAAGAAGGACAACGTGTCCGTCGGCCTGGACGACGGATTCAATATACGCTATTACGCCTCGCCGACACCCGGCGGCGAAAATGCGCACGGATTTGAAACAGCCGACCAGATCGGCTGTTTCGACAATCTGGGCGTATTTATCAGCGAGGTTCGCGCGGCAAACGAGATCAAGAGCGGAGAAAACGACTGGATCGAGCTGCACAACGGCTCTGACCAACCGGTCGATTTGACCGGATGGACGCTGCTGGACGGCGCGGACGGAACG
>JAEWUO010000004.1 GCA_023459335.1 Bacillota bacterium | reverse complement strand
GCCCAGAATCATTCCCTTTGCCTCTCCGGGTGCGGCCGGAAAGAGAGATTCGATCCGGTTTCCGATATTTTCCCGCAGCGAGAGCAGCCGCCCGTACGCATCCGGCGGAGATTGCCAGACTATTTTTGTTTCACCCTTTGCGAACGCGACGCTAAACACGCCGCGGTAACGGTCGCTCAGGCGGTATTTTTCGTCGGACGGAACGACGCTCGCATATGCGGATACGACCTGTCCGTACGCAGGCGGCTCCGCAAAATCCGAGAACAACCGCAGTCTGCCGGAGACGGAAACGCCGTCCAGCGTCGCGTCCGCGAGGTATACGCGCCAGCTTCCGTCCTCCCGCGCTTCCGGCGTTTCGCAGACGCGCCCCTGCACGACACCGGTTCCGGCCGAAACGGAAGCGGGGGCCGCGGCTGCTGCGCGCACAAAGCCCGCCGCCATCGCGAGCAGGAACAAAATCCACATCGCCTTTTTCAAGAGTTTCGCGCCGAACGCCGCCAGCAGCAATACGAAAGAAGCGATCAGCGCATGCATCGGCGTCATCCCGTCGCCAAGCAGCAAACCGAACAGAAGCCCGATTGCTGCTATCGCGGCCGGCCGCGCGTGAAACAGCGGCGCGCGGGACGCGTCCGCCGAAAACGATCCGTACACGACGGATATCTCCGTGAGATCGGTCGATTTTGTCGATTGTTGATACGGCATTTGTTCGAGTTAATCACAGCCGCCACCGTTTGTCAATCGCGCGTGCCGCGTTTGCCAATTTCTCCGGTTGCGTTATTCGCCCGTTGCGTTTTATTGAAGAAACCCGCGGACGGGTGTTATACTGTCAACGTTACAAGAATAGCCCGCGTTTTACGCGGGCGGACAGGAATCGCAAGATATGAAATGGCTGGAGATCTGCGTTACCACCACCGACGCGGGGCTGGACGCGGTGACGGCCGCGTTTTCCGGCGCGGGGCTCGATCAGGTGAGCATTGAGGAGAGCCACGAACGCGCGATGGCGTTTTTGAACGAGCGCGCGGTCTACTGGGACTTTGCGGACGCGGATAAAGTCGGCGTGGACGAACCGTGTGTCAAGGCGTATGTAGCGGACGTGCCGGAGAGCGCGCCGGTGGTCGCGGAAGTCAAGCGCGCGATTGCGGCATTGCGCGAAACCGACCTCGGCTGCGACGCGGGTTCGCTCGGTGTTACAGTCAGCCGCATGGACGACGCGGACTGGGAAAACAACTGGAAAGCCTACTATAAGCCGCTCAGGATCGGGCAAAGGCTCTACGTGCTGCCCTGCTGGCTCCGCGAGCCCGCGCCGGAAGGACGGGTCACGCTTAAGCTCGACCCCGGCGTGGCGTTCGGCACCGGCGAGCATCACACGACGCGCATGTGCCTGGAGCTGCTCGAAACCGTGGTCGAGCCGGGCGACGACATGCTCGACCTCGGCTGCGGCAGCGGCATCCTCTCCGTCGCTTCCGTACTGCTGGGTGCAAAACACGCCGTCGCGGTGGACATCGACTCCGTCGCGGAACACGTCGCCCTCGAAAACGCCGAAATGAACGGCGTGAACGGCGACCGCTGCGATGTTCTGATCGGTGACCTGCTGGAAGACGAGCCCCTGCGCAATAAAATCCGCCGCGGATACGACGTGGTGGCGGCGAACATTGTCGCCGGCGTGATCATCGCGCTTTCCCCGTTTGCGAAAACCTGCTGCAAACCGGGCGCGCCGTTCATCGTCTCCGGCATCATCGACGAGCGGGAGGAAGAAGTGAAAACAGCCCTTGTCAAAGACGGCTTTACGGTAGAAAAAATACTGCGCAGCGAGGGCTGGATCGCCATGCTGCTGCGGGCTTAGGAAGCAATCAGATGCGCCGGTTTTTCTGCGGCAACATCGCGGGTCCGACCGCGACCATAACGGGCGACGACGCGCACCATATATTCCGCGTGCTCCGCATGAAGGCGGGGGACGCGCTTTCGCTCTGCGACGGCGCGGGATATGAATACGACGCGGTCATTTCGTCTCTCGCAGCGGACGCGGTCGTCTGCGCGCTCGGCGCGCGGAGAAAAAGCGAGGTCGAGAGTCCCGTTCGAATCACGTTGTACCAGTGCCTGCCCAAAACGGGAAAGATGGAGACCATCGTGCAGAAATGTACGGAGTTGGGCGTGTACGCGATCGTACCGGTGCTGTCGGCCCGGTGCGTTTCCGTACCGAACAAGGATTTTGAGAAAAAGCGCGAGCGGTATAACCGCGTTGCGCTGGAGGCGGCCAAGCAGAGCCGCCGCGCGATGGTGCCGGAAGTCGGCCCGCTCGTCGGGATCAGAAAAATCGAACCCGGCGCGTTCGACCTGTTTTTAATCGCCTATGAGGACGAAAGCGCGCGCACGCTGAAAGCTGCGCTGCGCGCCGCTGACGCACCAAAAAGGATTGCGCTGCTGATCGGGCCCGAAGGGGGATTCGAAGAGAGCGAGGTAGCCCGGCTCTCCGCCGCGGGCGCGGTCAGTGTTTCGCTGGGCAGGCGCATCCTGCGCACCGAGACGGCAGGGATGGCGATGCTCGCGCAGACGTTATATGAGGTGGAGCAGTGAAAGCGGCTTTTACAACGTTGGGCTGCAAGGTGAACCACTACGAAACGGAAGCCATGCGCGAACTGTTTTTGCAAGGCGGCTGGGAGATTGTTGATTTCTCGGACGCGGCGGACGTATATGTCGTGAACACCTGCACGGTCACGCAAACGAGCGACATGAAGTCCCGCCAGATGATCGCCCGCGCGCACCGGATGAACCCCGCGGCGCTCGTCGTCGCCGTCGGATGCTACTCCCAAACCGCGCCGGACACGGTCGCCGCGCTGGAGGGCGTAGGCCTCGTGATCGGCACCGGCGGGCGGAAGGAAATTGTTTCGCGCGTCAGCGAGGCGCTCGCGGCGAAACCGGGCGAAACGTTCGTCTCCCCGCTTTCCGAAATGCGCGAATTCGAACCGCTCTCCGCCGTGCGCGATTCCCGCACGCGCGCCACGCTGAAGATTCAGGACGGATGCGTCAATTTCTGCGCATACTGCATTATCCCCTACGCAAGAGGGCCTCTTCGTTCCCGCACGCCGGAGAAAATCTCCGAGGAAGTCGCCTCCCTCGCGCGGGAGGGTTACAAAGAGATCGTGCTCACAGGGATCCATCTCGCAAGCTACGGGCGGGATCTGCCCGAAACCGGCGTCACCCTGCTCGACGCGATTGCGCGGGTTGGCAAACCGGACGAAATCCAGCGCATCCGCCTGGGATCGCTGGAACCGCTGTTTGTCACGGCGGCTGTCGCAAAAGCGCTGAGCGAAAACCCGAAAGTCTGCCGGCAATTCCATCTTTCCCTTCAGAGCGGGTCGGACACGGTGCTCAAACGCATGAACCGCCGCTATACGGCGGAAGAATACCTCCGAGCGGTCGAACTGCTGCGAGCAGCCATGCCGGATTGCGCGGTCACGACGGACGTCATCGCCGGATTTCCCGGCGAAACGGAGGAAGAACATAAAGAAACGCTCGCTTTTTGCGAAAAGGCGGCGTTCGCCAGAATGCACGTCTTTCCCTTCTCCCTGCGCAAGGGCACCAAGGCGGAAACTCTGCCGGATCATCTTCCAAAATCGGTGAAGGAGGCGCGCGCAAAAGAGCTCATCGCGCTGGGCAGGCGGCTGACGCGGGCGTACCTGGAATCGCAGATCGGAACCGTAGCCGAGGTGCTGGCCGAGAGCGGCGGCGAGGGGTACAGCGGAAACTACATCCGCGTGAAAACCTCCGCGCCCGAGGGCGAGATCGTGCGCATCCGTATTGATGGATTTCACGGCGAAACGGCGTTTGGCGCGCAAATCGATTGAAACTTCACCGGAAAAAGGATTAGAATAGATGAAAGGAGTTGAGATGATTTCTATGGGCAGCTGTATCTTTTGCAAAATTGTCGCGGGGGATATCCCCTCGAAAAAAGTGTATGAAGACGACGTGGTCGTCGCAATCTACGACATTGAGCCGCAGTCCCCCGTACACGTGCTCGTGATCCCCAAAAAACACATTGCGGGCGTCAACGTGCTCACGCCGGAGGACGAAGCCATCGTCGGTCACGCGTATGGCGTGATTTCAAAACTCGTCAAGGAACTCGGCGTCGACGAAAGCGGTTATCGCGTGGTTGTCAACAGCGGACGGGACGGGCAGCAGAGCGTGCCGCACCTGCATTTCCATGTGCTTGGCGGAAGACTTTTGGCCTGGCCTCCGGGCTGACCGTTCCGATGTAATGTAGAAGAGCGTCCGCTCTTCTTTTTTAGTTAACATCATATTGAATATCTTTTTTTAGAACAGCGTCCGCTCTTCTTTTATAGTTAACATCATATTGAAAATCATTTTATAGAATATGATTTGAATTCCGTCTGGATTTCTTCACAAATAAATTGAAAGTTATCCGGACAAAGTATGATACTATACAACTATCAAACTACGAGAGGAACCCTCCCGCATGCCCTTAGCACTCGGAACGCGCCTGCTGAAAGCAGAACTTCGTCTGGCAAAACCCTTTGCCCGCTTTTCCGGCATCGAAGCCGCGCGGAAAGCGCAGGATCAGTTGGGCCGTATGACCGCTGCGATCCTGAATTCAAAAGTCGATTTCGATCCGGTCGTATTTGACCGTTTCGCCGCCTGCTTTGCCGTATCCCGCGCCTGCGAATCCCCTTGCGACCGCGCAATTTTATACCTGCACGGCGGCGGATATACCGCGGGCGGCCTGGACTATGCGAAAGGGTTTGGCGCGCTGCTGGCGGCGCAAACGCGGCTGACCGTGCTCTGCGCGGCATACCGCCTCGCGCCGGAACATAAATTCCCCGCCGCGCAGGACGACGCGCTGGAAGCGTATCAATATCTGCTCGATGAAGGATACGCGCCGGAGCACATCGCCATCGCAGGCGAAAGCGCGGGCGGCGGACTTGCGCTGAGCCTTACGCTCCGGCTGCGGGACGAGCGGAAACCCCTGCCCGCCTGCGTCGTCTCCATCTCTCCCTGGGCGGATCTCACGCTCTCCGGATCCTCCTACAGAAACAACGTGCAGCGCGATCCGACGCTGATCCGTGAATCTCTGGCGTACTATGCGCTCGCCTATGCGGCCGGACACGAAACCGAGGCTTACGTTTCTCCGGTTCTGGGCGATTTTACAGGTTTTCCGCCGAGCATGATATTTGTAGGCGGGGATGAGATCCTGCTCTCGGACGCAAAGACCGTGCACAAGCGGCTGAAGAAAGCGGGCGCCGAAAGCACGCTGGTCGTCGAAGACGGCATGTGGCACGTATACCCGCTCTACGGCACGCCGGAGGGAAAGCGCGCGCTGGAGCGGATGTCGCTCTTTATTTGCGAAAAACTCGGTCTGGGCGCGTAACCTCCGACGCGCGGGAAAGAATAAAAAATGCCAAAAACAAGAAAACCGACGAAATGGATGAAACTCGACAACGCGGCGCTCATCTACCCCGCGACGATGAATCGCAGCTGGACGGCGCTCTTCCGCCTTTCGGCGACGCTGACCGACCCCATCGACGAGGATATCCTCGAGGTGGCGCAGAAACGCACCCTGCGCCGCCTGCCTTGGTTTGCCTATAAGCTCAAACGCGGGCTGTTCTGGTTTTATCTGGAACACAGCGACGATCTGCCGAAAATCGAGGAGGACGTCGCCAATCCCTGCGTGCGCATGCGTCTGAATGAGAACGACGGCTTCTGCATGCGCGTGCGGTATTACCGTAACCGCATCGCCGTCGAGTTTTTCCATGTGCTCACCGACGGCACGGGCGGACAGGTCTTCCTGCAGACGCTCGTCGCCGAGTATCTTCGCCTGAAGTACGGCGCGAATATCCCCCGTAGCGACAGGATTCTCGACTGTTCCGAAGAGCCGCGCCCGGAGGAAGCGGAGGACAGCTTCGCCGTCTATTCCGGTAAGATCACCCAGTCCCGCAAGGAAGTAAAAGCCTATCACATCAAAGGCACGGACGAACGCGGCGGATTTGTGCACATCATCACCGGCTCCATGAACGCGGAGGATGTTCTGGCAAAAGCACGCGAAAAAAGCGTCAGCGTGACCGAATACCTCACCGCCTTGCTGATTCTCTCCGTGGACGCGATCCAGCGGCGGCGCGTGCCGAGCGTGCATAAATACATGCCCGTCAAACTTTCGGTTCCAATCAACCTTCGAAACGTATTCCCCAGCAAAACGCTGAGAAACTTCGCCAACTACGTCAACCCCGGCATCGATCCGCGCCTCGGCGAATATACCTTCGACGAGACGCTGAATATCGTGCACCATACCATGGCGATGGAGGTCACGGAAAAGCTGCTCAACGTGAAGATCACGACCAACGTCCGCTCCGAGCGGAACGCCGTGCTGCGCCTCATGCCGCTGTTTATTAAAAACGTGGCGCTGAAATATGTCTATTCGCAGGTGGGAGACGCGCTCTCTTCCACCACGCTGAGCAACCTCGGCGTGACGAAGCTTCCGGAGGAGATGGCGCAGTACGTACGCCGTATGGACTTTATCTTAGGTCCGCTGGCCGATAACCGCGTCTGCTCCGCCGCGCTGACCTACAACGGCCGGCTTCGCGTGAACTTTACGCGTACGATCGCCGAGCCGGTGCTGGAACGAGAATTCTTCACGCGGCTCGTCAAGCTCGGCATCCCCGTCAAGGTGGAAAGCAACCAACAGGAATAACGGCGAACCGGCCGTTTCATTCACTCTTTTTCGCACGATATTCGGAGGTGCAATTCTTATGAGTTATTGCGTCAACTGCGGCGTGGAGCTGCAAAAGAGCGAGCCGCGCTGCCCGCTCTGCGGCACGGAGGTCATCAATCCCCGCGAGCAGCCGGAGGAAAAGCCCGTCCGGCCGTACCCCAGCCATGTCGAGCGCCTCGATAAGAGCGTGGACCGGCGGTATGTCGCTTCGTTTATCTCGCTTCTTCTGCTGATTCCGCTCTTTACCACGATGCTCGCCAACATCTTCGTGAACAAGCAGCTCAGCTGGAGCTATTATGTGCTCGGCGGCGAACTCGTGCTTTTTTCGGTATTTCTTCTCCCCATGATCGCGCGGATGCCGAAGATTCTGTACGTGCTCGTCGATGCGGTCGCGGTCGGCGTGCTGCTGCTGCTCATTCAGGTGCTCGCCGCCGGAAACTGGGGCTGGCTGCTGCTTCTCGCGCTGCCGGTCACGGGCCTCGCCGCGGTGATGAGCTGGTTTTTCACTATACTCGCCTCGCCTAAGTGCCGCCTCCCCGTGCTGGTGCGCTTTTCCTTGGCCATAACCTGCGTCGGCCTCTTCGTCGTAGCCATCGAGCTGTTCATCGGCCTCTATCACAGTCATGCGGTCGCCTGGCCGTCCTGGTCGCTCTATGTGCTCTTCCCCTGCCTCGTTCTCGCCTCCTCGCTGCTGCTTCTAAACCGCAGGGCGCGGGTAAAAGAGGAGATCCGAAAGCGATTTTATTTTTAACCTGACGAACATACTCGGGTTTTTCCGTTAAACTCGTTTCTGCTTCCCGGAAGATTCGCCGGGCCGCGATTTTCTTCATTCCAAATTGCAGTACAACCGCTGCGGCCGCTTCCGTGCGCTTTCGATATTCTGCACGCGGATTTACGCCGGAAAAAGCCGCCGAAAACTAACGCAAACCAGATGAAATGGGGATTTGAGGCATGGACAAAAAAGTCATCATCATCGGTTCGGGGCTGGCGGGCCTCGTCGCGGGCGCATATCTGTCAAGAGATGGTTTTGAGGTGGAGCTGTTTGAGCAGCGCGATGAAATCGGCGGCGTAACCGGCGGATTCCGAAAAAACGGCTATTACTGGGATTTGGGCCAGCTCAATATCGAAGGCCTCTGCGCGGGCGAACAGGCGGGCAGGGCAATCGACGAGCTCGGCCTTCGGGATCGGCTGACGCTGCTGCCGGCCGCGCGGCTGTACCACTTTCCTGATTTTACGATAACGCCGCCTGCGGAATACGGCGGACTCTGGTGGAGAAAAGAATATTTGCTCAGGCGGTATCCCGCGGAAAAGCGGGGAATTCGTGCGTACTACCGTTACTATCGGCGGATGCGCACCGTCGTAACGCTGGCGCAGCGCGCGGAGAATACGCGCGGGCTCGCGGCATTTTGGAATAAAGCCGGCATGGTTCTTTGTCTCCTTCCGCTGCTGCCGAAGATGAACTGGTCCGCAGGGCAGCTTATGGACCGCTTCTTCTCGTCCGAGCAGATCAAAGCGGTCTTTACATCCATCCTCGCCGACTTCGTGGTCAAGCCGGAGGAATTTCAGGGGCTCGGCGTCGCTCTGGTCAACCCCGAACCCGCGTTTGACGCGCGCGTTCCGCTGCGGATTTCCCCGCGCGCGGATCAGCCGAGCTACACCTGTATCGAAGGCGGCTGCCGGGTTCTGGTGGATTTGTTGGCGGATCTCATCCTCGAAAACGGCGGACGGATTCACACCGGCACGCGTGTCGCCGCCATCCGTTCGAAAGACGGGAGTGTAACCGGCGTCGAACTCGCGGACGGTTCGGTGTTCGACTCTCAGCTCGTACTCGCCAGCGGCGGAGTCAAAGAAACCTTCCAGCTCGCCGATCCGGCCCAAATCGGCGCGGCGTTCCAGCAGATTGTCGACGAAGTGCCGTTGATGGAATCGGTGTTCATGCTTCATCTCGGGCTGGATATCGACCCTTCGCAGTACCTGCCTTACGGAATCAATTATTGTTACCGCAGTTACGATATTTCCGGCAGCGTGGACAAGCTGCTCCACGAGACCTATCACGAGGGCGAGGACGGGTACCTGATCTATCTTCCTTCGCTTTATTCGCCGCGGTCCGCGCCGGAAGGGCGGTATGCCGTTACCGTCTATACCGTTGCGCCCAACCACCTCAGCGAAGGTACATGGAGCGAAAAGAGCGCGTACTACGCCGACAAGCTCCTTTCGCTTGTCTCGGAAAAAATACCGGATATCCGGGAGCATATCGTAGAACTAACGGTGTTCACCCCGGAATCCTTTCAGGCGCTTACCTTGCAGGCGCACCATTCGTTCGGAGGATGCGCGCCGGTCATGGGCAAAAAGGCGGTGCCGAACCGCACGCCGATTCAGGGATTCTGGTTTATCGGTTCCCAGAGCGAGAGCGGCGCGGGCATCAACAACGTCGTCTCCGGCGCGCGGCGCATGGCGAAAACCGTGATCAAAGAGTATTCGGCATAGAAAAGCAAATAGCGCAGCTGCATAAACACCCATGTAAAAAAAGGTGAAAACAAGAACCGCCTTTCGGCGGTTCTTGTTTGTTTTGCTGCGTTTTATTTTTCTTCCGGCTTTTCTTCCGGTTCGGAGGCGGGCGCATCCTGATCTTTTTTCGTCTTCTTTTTCTTCGGCTCTTCCTCTGCCGGAACCGGCAGGTCGAGTATGGTCTTCTTCAGCACGCCCGTCTTGACAAGCACGAGCAGCGCGATGCCGCCGAGGATGAGGAAGATGCTGATGAACTGGCTCGTGGACAGCGCCCCGACAAACCCGCGGTCGTCGTTGCGGAAAAACTCGATCGTAAAACGCCAAACCCCATAGAGCACCATATACCACGCGGTTACGGTGGCAAACGGCTTTCTCTTTTTGAGGATCAGCACGAGTATGACGCAGAGAATGAACAGGAACGCGCTCTCCATCAGCTGCGTCGGCAGCAGCGGCACACCGGCAGGCGCCACGGCGCCCGCGGGGAACACAATGGAGATCGGCAATGCACACTCGATGCCGTAGCAGCAGCCCGCAAAGAAGCAGCCGATGCGCCCGAACGCGTGCCCGAGTACGAGGCCCGGCACAAAGTAGTCCGTAAACGCGAAGAACGGCAGTTTTTTCCGCGCGGCGTAGATGGCGATGCCCGCAAGGCCGCCGATGAACGCGCCGTAAAACACGAACCCTTCGCGCAGAGTGTGCAGCAGAAAGCTCGGATCGGCGACAATCTGCTTCATCTCGGTAATCCAGTAAAGGATCTTCGCGCCGAGAAAACCCGCGATGATGGCCCAGAGCGCGGCGGAGAGCGCCTGATCTTCCGAAAAACGGGTGAATTTGCGCGTGATCCCGATCAGGATCAGCGCGGCGAGCATGCCGAGCGCGGACATGACGCCATACATGGGAATGGTCAGCCCGAAAGCGTTGAAAGATGGTAACATATGACTCCTTAACCCGATTCAATTTTTTACGGTAAAAAGAGGGGGTTCCCCTTCTTTTTATCGGTTTCCTACATGATTTCCGGCAGGACGATATAACGCCAGATGCCCGCCGCGGCGAAGATGCCGAAGATGACGACGAGGATGGTGATGAGGATCGTGACGATGCCCGCGATAAGGCCGACCACGCTGGTGACATAACCCGCGGTGTTCATGCTGTTTTCCTTAAAGCCGTGCGCCTCGGCAAACTTGCGGTTCGAGCGGCTCATGGTGAGTCCCACGATAGCGAGCACAAGGCCGACGATCGGGAACCAGGTGACGACCAGGCTCACGATGCCGAGCACCATGGCAGTCACCGAGGATTTGTTGTGGGACTGCTGTTCGGGTGTCAACGGTGCCGAATACTGTTCCATAGCTGCGCCTCCTGTAAAAATTCATGTCGGTATTCTTGTTGTTCCGGCGAAAATGCGCCGATTCTCTGAACGGTATCGATTGTATCATGATTTTTGGAAAGCGTAAAGCAAGGGAAGATTAAGTTTCGTTGACAAACCGTTCCCGTCCGCCTTCCCGCTTCCGTCTCTTATCGTCCGCATAATTGACAAACCCCCGCAAAGAAGATATTCTACATATTTAGGATAGTTCCGGATTTCGGATAGTATCGGAGGATATTGTTTCATGCAGGAGCGTTACGACCCGCAGGCGATCGAAGCCAAGTGGCAAAAATTTTGGTTGGAGAACCATTGTTTCGAGGTTAAAACAGACCCAACACTGACAAAATATTACCCCCTCATCGAGTTTCCCTACCCTTCCGGGCAGGGCTTGCACGTCGGTCATCCGCGCCCGTTTACCGCCATGGACGTCATCGCACGCAAACGCCGTATGGAAGGCTACAACGTACTC
Organism: Bacillota bacterium; assembly: GCA_023459335.1. Lineage (GTDB taxonomy): Bacteria > Bacillota > Clostridia > Christensenellales > CAG-138 > UBA7703. The sequence goes on along the minus strand of JAEWUO010000004.1, from coordinate 121,641 downwards.
TACCCCATCGGTTACGACGCGTTCGGCCTGCCGACGGAAAACTACGCCATCAAGACCGGCATCCATCCGGCCAAGGTGACGCACGACAACATCATCCGTTTCCGCAGCCAGCTCCAGCGGCTCGGTTATTCGTTCGATTATTCGCGCGAGGTCAACACCTCCGACCCGAATTATTATAAATGGACGCAGTGGATCTTCCTTAAATTCTTCGAAAAAGGCCTCGCCTACAAAGCGGAAATCCCGATCAACTTCTGCACGAGCTGTAAGGTCGGCCTCGCCAACGAAGAAGTTGTGGACGGCGTTTGCGAGCGCTGCGGCGGCGAAGTCGTGCGTATGGTGCGCTCCCAATGGATGCTGAAGATCACCGCCTACGCCCAGCGGCTTATCGACGATCTCGCCACTGTGGACTATCTGGAAAAGATCAAAGCGCAGCAGATCAACTGGATCGGCCGCAGCGAAGGCGCGCTGGTCAACTTTAAGATCGCGGGAACGGGCGAAGCGCTCACCGTATTCACCACGCGGCCGGACACGCTTTTCGGCGCGACCTATATGGTCGTCTCGCCGGAGCATCCGTTGATCGAGCAATACGCCGATCGAATCACTAATCTGGACGACGTGCGCGCCTACCAGAAAGCCGCTTCCATCAAGAGCGACTTCGAGCGCAGCGAACTCGTCAAGGACAAAACCGGCGTTCCGCTCGGCGGTATCTACGCCGTCAACCCCGTCAACGACGAACAGATCCCGATCTGGATTTCGGACTACGTGCTCATGGGTTACGGCACGGGCGCGATCATGGCGGTTCCCGCGCATGACGAGCGCGACTACGCGTTTGCCAAAACATTCGACCTTCCGATCGTCGAAGTCGTCGAGGGCGGCGACATCGCGCAGGAAGCGTATACCGAGTGCGAACACGGCAAGCTGGTCAACTCCGGCTTCCTCAACGGCATGGAGGTTTCCGAAGCGATCCCCGCGATCATCGATTTTCTCGTGAAAAAGGGGATCGGCGAACGTAAAGTGAACTTCAAACTCCGCGACTGGGTGTTTTCCCGCCAGCGTTACTGGGGCGAACCCATCCCTCTCGTCTACTGCGAGCACTGCGGCTGGGTGCCGATTCCTTACGACCAGCTCCCTCTGGAGCTGCCGATGCTGGACGATTTTTCGCCCACGGACGACGGCAGCAGCTGCCTCGCCCGCGCAAAAGACTGGCTCCACACCACCTGCCCGAAGTGCGGCGCGCCCGCGGTCCGCAAAGCGGACACCATGCCCAACTGGGCGGGTTCGAGCTGGTATTTCCTGCGCTATGCGGACGCACATAACGACAAGGAATTCGCCTCCAGCGAAGCGCTCCGCTACTGGACGCCGGTGGACTGGTACAACGGCGGCATGGAGCACACCACGCTGCACTTGCTGTACTCGCGTTTCTGGCACAAATTCCTCTTCGACCTCGGCCTTGTACCCACGAGCGAGCCGTACATGAAGAGAACGAGCCACGGCATGGTGCTCGGCAGCAACGGGGAGAAGATGAGCAAGTCCCGCGGCAACGTGGTCAACCCGGACGATTACATCCCCGTATATGGTGCGGACAGCTTCCGCTGCTATATTATGTTCATGGGCGCGTTCGACCAGCCAATCCCCTGGAACGAACAGGGTACGCGCGGATGCCGCCGCTTCCTCGACCGCGTCTGGGCGCTGCAGGATATGGTGCAGGGCGCGGGCGACACAGACGCCGACATGAAGAAAAAAGTCCACGCCACGATCAAGAAGGTCGGCGAGGACTACGAGCGCATGAAATTCAACACCGCCATCGCTGCGATGATGGCGCTGACGAACGATTTTTACGCCAAAGGCAGGCTCACGAAGGACGAGCTTCACACACTCGTGCTGCTTTTAGCCCCCGTCGCGCCGCACATCTGCGAGGAGATCAGTGAATCCCTCGGGTTCGGGCAGGTGCATCACGCGCCCTGGCCGGTTTACGACGAAAGCGCGCTGGTGGAAGACGCGGTGGAATACGGCATTCAGGTCAACGGCAAGGTGCGCGGCCGCGTGACGCTGCCCGCCTCGACGGAGGTTAAGGACGTCGAAGCCGCGGCGCTTGCCAGCGAGGAGGTCAAGCCGTATCTGGAAGGCAAGGCCATCCGCAAAATCATCGTGGTAAGAAACATCATCAATATCGTAGTCGGCTGACACAGCTCAAGAATCGCAAAACGGAGTCTCGCGACTCCGTTTTTGTTTGCGTCGACCAGTCATACGGTTTCAATCATCTTCTTTTTTTCGCCCGAACAGCGACGGTTACGATCGCCGCGACGGCCAGCGCGATCAGCCCAGCAAGCAGCGGAACGATAAACGGAGTACGTACGGTCGATGCCGCCTCTTGCATCGCCGCAGGCAAGGCTGTTGCCGCTGGCGCGGCGGTAGCAATCGGTGTCGGGACGGGAACATCTTCAGTCGTATTTGTAATTCCATTGGATTGATTGGAATCCGTCGGCCAGATGACATTTCCTGTATCAATTGCTATCAACCGCCCATCATCTATGCGATATTCCGCATTCCCTTCAGTTACGATAATTTCCTGCGGAATCATATGCTCGATATTCAATTTTCTCAAAGATTTCGGTAGTATCAAGCGTTTCATCGTGATCTCTTCGGATGGTCTGGGGTACATTCCCTCCTCCGCTGTTGGATCGAAATATTCTATATTGTAACGAATCCCTTCTGCAAACCTTAAATCATTAATCTCCATCCCCCAATTTCTGACGCAATATCGATACCATCCTTCTTCGGAATAGATGGTCACGTTATGATCCTGATCGAACGACCATCCCGGATATTGGGTCACATCCGTGCGGTCCTCGTCGGAAAACAACTTGGGCGCTTGCTGTACTATCTGCCGTTCTTCCGTTTTTGTAAGCGCTCGAATCGGCAGTTCATTCCACTCTGTTTCGCCGTTTGGCGCCCATGCGTTCGCATATTGTGCCGGATAACAAATCGTGAACGGACCGCTGTTTATGTCCCCGCCTTTGTAGTTGAACTGTAAATTCTTTACTTCGATATATTGGGGCGGATCGCCCCAAAATACGATGCGACCACTGCCGTCGGCAGGAAAAATAATGCTTCCAAATGTTGTCGGCAAAAACAATCCGTCCGTTCCGCAGAACACCAGAGTTTTAACACTACAACCATCCAATACGCCATACCACTCTGACTGCCCTAAATTCGGTACTAATCGCGTATTACGCGGGATGATCAGCGTATCGAGATCACAGGTTCCAAAAGCATAAGGTTCAATCTTCTCCAAAGTTGTTGGCAGCGTGATAGACGTCGGATGACAGACCCCTTCAAATGCTCCATTTTCGATCGTTTTTACGCCTTCTGGAACAACTACAGATTTTAACAAACTACATTCTTCAAAAGCGGAAAAACCGATCGTTTGTACATTTTTCGGAATAATCACCGATACCACATCGTAACGAGCCATCTTAAGCGTATTTGTCGCAATCTCGATTGCGAGCCCGTCTTCGATCCGATAATCCGGATTATCTACATAAAATGATAGGTTATCATAATCGGAGTCATCCTGTTCCTCTGCATATGACAGATTGGGTGCTGCTAGACAGAGCAGAAAACAAGCGGCTATAGCGAACCATACAGTGTAATTTCTTAACGGATGCTTCATGTTCAAACTCCTATTTGGGCGGATTAAAATTATCGTTTTATCTGCTTATGTCTGCGTAATACACCAACCACTACGATCGCCGCGATGGCTAGCGCGATCAGCCCAGCAAGCAGCAGAACGATGAATGGAGTACGGAAGATGGCAGCTACCACCGCTTGCGTCGCCGCAGGCGAGGCTGTTGCCGCGGCGGTTGCGGTCGGTGTCGGAACGGGTTCTCCTCGCGCTTCGGCAAGAATCGCATTCAGCTCGTCCTGCGATAGTTCGTCGATCGGATAGCCGTTCCATACCGTTTCGCCGTTGGGCGCCCATTCGTCGGCGTAGGCGGCGGTATAGTAAAGTGTCGGATACGGAATTACTTTCCCCTCCGCTTCGTAAGAACTGCTTATAAAAGATTTTCCGTCAGCCGTTTTACCCGTTTCGTCAAAGAGGCGGGATCCAATCCATTTGGGAACTCCCTTCGTGAAAATAATCGTCTTTAACGCATCACATTTTGAAAAAGCCCCGTCAAAGATGACAATATTGTCAGAACAAACGGTTATCGTTTCGAGAAACCAACACAATTCGAACGCATAGCTTTTGATCGCTTGCAGGGTATCAGGCAAGACAATACTTTTGATACCTGCCATTGAAAGCGCGTTGCTGTTCAGTTCGGTGATTTGCGTATCTTCCAGGTTAATAGTTACAAGATTGTAACACGAATAAAAAGCATACTCGCCAATCGTATCAACGGACGTATCTAAACTCACTTTCTTCAATGAGTGACAGTAATTAAAAGCTGATCTTCCAATTTTTTTAACATTTGAAGGCAACTCGATTGTTTGTAACGCCTCACAACTTTCAAAAGCGTTATCTTCAATCGCAATTATATTGTCCGGCAGGCAAATCTGCTGAATGTTGTTTAACGGATAGAACGCATTCTCACCGATGTATTGTACAGAATCAGGTATGTTTCTAGCCGAAGACATCCACTGAAAATGGTAAAGATCCGTTGCGCAGATCAGGGTTTTTGTCTTTACATTCACTAGCCATCCGTCAACAACAGAGAAATTTGGATTCCCTTCTTCGACGATCATCTGTGACGGATAGAAGTCTGTTCCAAAGGCAAACATCGAGAACTGTGTCACATTTTTACCAATAACAATGCAATCTATCTGGTATGGTTCGTTTTGGTATTTCTTTGCGCGATCGTAATCGTCTACTTCCTTAAAATACGCCTCAAATCCACCATTAGCGGTAATCGTAAGAACACCATTTTGATACTTCCAGCCAGAACCTTCTTCGTAGTCCCCCTCCGCAAACGCGAAGGAAGACGTGAGCAAAACCAGGATCATGAGCAATAGAAGAATGATCTTTCTCAAATGCATAGCCACTAGCTCTCCTGTCAATAGTTCGGTCGAATTACGTAGGTAACAACCTGTCCTGTTCCGCGGACATATAATCCATCCTCATTTATCGTATCATAAGCATCAAACTGATAAGTAACCTTGTTTGTCCCAGCTCGATCGCTCGCTTCGACAACTTGGAGTCCGTTACCTGTTGCCATCGTGACATGTCTGTCCAAACTGAGGTTGTCTGAATTCGCTGAAAAGACCAGATCACCTGGCATTAATGGAGGCATTTCTTCACCGTTTTTATAATCATATACTCGCTTTCCATATTCTGGATTATCAAAAAGCTCTTCACCATATATCTAGCACTGTTACATAAATCACCCTGTCCGAATTCCAATTCGGTATTTTCACAAACTTTTTTTATCAAACCGGAACAATCAAATCCGTATTTAGCCGAAGAACCTCCATTTGTGTATTTTACATTATCATCGACACGGGATGTTCTTCAGGAATAGACTAAGCGGTAGAATATATTCCTCTTGTGTCTATAATCGAGCTCGACTGTTATGTTTCGTAGTTAACGATTAGAAGGGAGGAGGTTCGAATGCCATCGATTCAACCTTTCCATCATTAGCGTAGCAGAATAAAATTCGACTCCAGTCATCTCCGTAATAGCCGTCGTCGACATCCGGATAAAACGCAGCACTATAGATGAGTTCTTCTGCTTCTATTTTTTGATCCAACAGATATGCCAGATGCACCAGAGCTCGTGAACTCCCTATCCCGATGCGTAGCCAACCGAAATGGAAATTTTCGCTGGTAATAATGATTAAACTTGTGAAATGTAATTTTATACCATTTATATCCGTGACTTCGGTGGATTGTGTGATAAATCCTGAGTATTCGTCATGTAATATTTCAGCATCTGGATTGATTATGCTTCTTTCCCGAACCCTGTTGATCGAGGAACCATATACCTCTTGAAAGCATTCATATTCGAGCGCGGGTACCCCAAGCTCTTCAGAATAACCACTCGTAGAAAGATATGCGGCGTGATAGTTTGAATTATTGATATAGTCAAGAATAATACCCTCAAAACAAAAGTATAACAACCATAATGTAATTACGGTTATTATGAAAATCAGCAGGATTTTTGCATATGCGGCTAGTTTTTTTTGTTTCAAAGACATACGTACCCCCGTTAATCATCGCTGTCATACTCCAGAAATCCTGAAGCACCGGATTTACCATATTCCGCAGGAATGCTGAAGTTTGTAAACACATCATCATAATTCTGCTCATATGAAAGCCGTGGTTCATAGGTGGTTCTAAAAATGCTTGGCGGGCCAAAGCCTACCGAACCATCATATGCGTACACGGTATCCACATTAGCAAGGTCCCGGAATGCGTCTGCAACATTTGTGCCTCTACTGGCTAATAATTCCTCCACACCTGCATTACATGCGTAAATATACAACTCGGCGATTTCAGGTCCATTAAGACCAGATATAGGCGGTAGTTTTGTTTTATCATCTTTTGCTAAGCCATTTGCGCTGATAGCATTGGTTTTTGAGTTATGCTCGAATATCAGCGACATCCCGTTACAATGGCTGATAATCACAGCTGTCGTCGTTTTCGGGTCCATATTATTCCATTCCGTTTGAAAAACATTGACTTTATCCGTCTGTATCAGTTCAACTTCATATCCCATGCTCTCCAAGACCTTGCGCTGATATTCGGCTTGTTTCTTAAATGCTGCACCTGGAGTATTGGTATAGAATACACAGGCTTTTTCCCCAGTTGAGGGATATGGGACATCCTTTATCACGGGAACAGGAGCAGGGAAAGGATACGGTTTCATTCCGTCAGTGTTCTTCCCCCTACTCCAATCATAGAGGGTGTCTTTTACTTTCCCGTTCGCTCCTGCTTCGATCTTTGCCCAGCGTGCATCTTCTTTCTCATCCATTGATATCGGTGTCGACGTGGCTTCATTCTGCGTTAACAAGCCCGCAACCCACGATCTTAGCTTGTCCCATGCCTTCTCAAAAACACCTTCCGATTCCGAATCGGCATCCGGCGTCGGGCTCGGCGTCGGGCTCGGCACCGGCGCTTTTCTCGCCGGCGGTTTCATCTGCGGCTGCGGCAGCGAATGCGGCGGTGCAGGCAGGGATGCAGGTGAAGACAGCCTGTCCGTAATCGCCTTCAGCCCGCTCAGCTTATCCTCTAATTCTCCACGCAGCAGGTTCTTCTGTAAAGGGGGTAAAATTGACGCATCTCCGCTTTTGAGATTTTGCTTCTCCGCGGCGAGCCGGGTTGCGGCGTTGGCCAGCGTTGCTGCCTCTCGTGGGCTGATGGTCTGCGCGGCAAGGCCCCGTTCGATGTTGTTCAGCATGGACAGCGTGCCCAGCGGCGTGGTTGCGTTGAGCAGAACCCACTGTTCCTGATCGTTCAGGCCAAGTTGCTTTTAAAACGATTATACCGAACACACGTTTGGATTGCACGTGGAGAAATTGTGAAAAAAAGCGCGGATTCCTCCGCGCAAATGGTTGCGATCCGCATGTTTATGCTTCTTTCGCCTTCGGTTGCCCGAACCCCGTCCTTTTGTTGCAGACGACGATGCTCAGATACAGCAGCACAAGACAGGCAAGCAGGTAATACGGCAGCCCCGAAAATCCGAAACTCTGTCCGACCCAGCCGACGATCGGCGGCATGAGCGTACTGCCGATATAGGCGGACGCCATCTGCAGCCCGATGACCGCCTGCGAATAGTCCGCGCCGAAGCGCTGCGGCGTGATATGGATCAGGTTTGGAAACACCGGCGCACACCCGAGGCCGAAGAGCAGCAGTCCCGCGAGCGAAACCGCCTGCGGCAGCGGAAGCGCCAGAAGCAGCACGCCGATCACCGAAACAGCCAGTCCGATGTTGATCAGGACACGTTCCTTCACCCGAATGGCCAGCAGGCCCGAGAGCATGCGCCCGCCCATGATGCCGAAGAAAAACAGCGAGCCCCAGCTTGCGGCGACGCTTGCCTCCACTCCTCGCACGGTCACGAAATACGTCGCCGCCCAGAGCCCGACGGTAGTTTCCGCCGCGCAATAGAAGAAGAACGCGAGTATTGCGAAGACCACGCCGCGTTTCCGGATCGCCTCGCGGTTGCCGATCGCCAGCGAGCCGCCGCGCAGTTCTTCCGGCTTGGCGTGGTTTACCTTGCCCCAGAGCGGCAGAGAGACGAACATGATCAGCGCGAGGGACAGCTGGAGGATGGAAACAAGCCGGTACCCGCCGTGCCAATTGCCGTTCTGCTTTAAAAAGCATGACATGATCAGCGGGCTGATGGTCGCGCCGACGCCCCAGAACGCGTGCAGAAAACTCATGTGGCTCGCCTTGTAATGCAGCGCGACATAGTTATTCAGAGCCGCGTCGATCGATCCGGCGCCAAGCCCCAGCGGAACCGCGAGCAGCAGCAGCACGACGAAACTCTGCGTAAACGAAATACTAAGGAGCGCGACGCCCGTCAGCAACACGCACGCGGCGGTCACGCCGCCCGTGCCGAACCGGCGGATCAGGCGAACGGAAATCAGGCTCGAAACCACCGTCCCGATCGTGATGCCGATGGAATCGAACCCCGCGTAGGAAACCGGCACGCCCAATTGGGCGTAAGCGACCGGCCAGGCCGCGCCGAGCATGGAATCCGGCAGGCCGAGGCTGATGAACGCCAGATAAATGATGACGAGTAAAACAGTAGCCATGCGCGTATTTTAACCGCTTTTTACGCGCTTGCAAAGAGATTTTTTCAGTCGCGGCGCAATACTGCGCAAATCCGGCGGGATTGTTTCACCAGCGAAATAATTCAGCTGAATTCAGCAATGATTGGCAAAGAATCCTCTTCTAAACGATCAGTCGTTAGTTTATCTATTGATCCTTTGTGTTCCGTGATGTAAAATATCATTTGTACGGGGGATCAAACGATGGACGAAGCAGCTTTTGAACCGATTAAAAAACGCAAACGCGGGCTGGCGACCGCCCGCGCCATCCTCGACGCCGCCGCAGAGCTTTTTTCCTGCTGCGGCTACGACGGCGTATCGATGCGCCAGATCGCGCAGCAGTGCGGTATTCGGGAGAGCTCGGTTTATAACCACTTCTCCGGCAAGGCGGAGATCCTCGAAACGCTCTACGACGAATTCGTCTGTCTCGTTCCCCTGACGCGCCCGTCGGAGGAGGAGCTGGACGCGATGCTCGCCGTCATGACGCCCACGGAAGTGTTTCAGGCAATCCTGTTCCACGTCGGTCAGAACGTGAAGGGATCGCTCTCCAACACCGCGATGATCATCAATCTCGAAAAATTCAAAAGCGAACGCGCCGCGCAAATGTATTATCGCTATGTCCTGCTTGAGCCCGCGGCATATTACGAGCAGCTGATCCTTAAGATGATCGAGAAGAATTTGTTCAAGCCGGTGGACGCAAAGCTTTTCGCGGAGCAGTACAACTATGTTTCTATCGCGCTGACCAAGGAATACATCATGGCGCAGCACGGCCTCGCGGACGTGCACGAAGTCGTAGGCTACATGATCCGTACGTTGAAATTTTTCTGCGGTCTGATGATGCCGGAGGGAAGCAGCCACGATGAAACGGAAAAAGCGCGTTAAGCCGCTGCCGGAGCGGTTCCCTCCCTCCGCGCCCTGCGGCTGCGAAATCTGCCGCGGATACTGCGTACGCCCGGGCTGGTGGACAGTCGGCGAAGCGGAGCGCGCGCTGCTGGCCGGATACGGCGGACGCATGATGCTCGAACTCTCGCCGGAGCGGACCTATGGCGTGCTTTCGCCTGCGTTTCGCGGCTGCGAGGGGACGTTCGCGTTTCAGGAATTTGCTCAGAACGGCTGCACGTTTTATTGCGGCGGCTTATGTGCGCTGTTCGGTACGGGGTTTGAACCGCTGGAGTGCCGGTTTTGTCACCACGAGCGGCCGAATCAGGGACAGGCGTGCCACGCCGCGCTGGAGCAGGACTGGCGCACGCCAGCGGGGCAGACGCTCGTCCGGCGGTGGCTCGCCTGGCGCGGCAGTCCCGCCTCGGCATCCCCCGCCGATCACCGCACGGCGCCTGCGTCACAACGCCCATTCCCGTAGGTTCATAAAAAAGTTGCCGTCCGTACATGGTTTTTCCGGCGCGCGCAGGTTATACTCTCCTTATGGAAAAAGCGCAGTCATCCCAGAAAAGACAACCCGTTACGCGCGGACAGAAGATCGCCGCCGCCGTATCGATTGCGGTGTTTCTGATCGTGATCGTTTTACTGACCGTCTTTGTCGGCGGGCCGATCATCAAGACGCTCGGCGATCCCGCGTCGTTCCGCGCATGGGTGGACGAGCGCGGATTCTGGGGGTGCGTGCTCTTCGTCGGCGTGATCGTACTTCAGGTCGTCATCGCGTTTATTCCGGCGGAGCCGCTGGAAATCGCCGCTGGTTACGCGTTCGGCGCGGTGTGGGGTACGGTTCTGGACTGGATCGGGCTCGTGATCGGCACCGCGGTCGTGTTCCTCTTCGTGCGAAAGATCGGCGTCAAGGCGGTCGAAGTATTCTTCCCGCGCGAGAAGATCGATTCGGTCAAATACCTGAATAACGAAAAAGCGCTCAACGCGACCGCGTTTGTACTCTTTCTCATCCCCGGCACGCCGAAAGATCTGCTTACCTATGTCGCGGGGCTGACGAAGATCCGATTCCTGCCGTGGATCCTGCTCACCAGCGTCGCGCGGATTCCGTCCATCGTCACCTCCACGATCAGCGGAAACGCGCTGGGGCTGCAGAAATACGGCCTCGCGGCTATTGTTTTCGCCGCGACCGCGCTCGCTTCCGGCGCGGGTATCCTGCTTTATCAACGCGCGCAAAAGAAGCGCGCGCTCCGTGAGGCAGGGGAAGCTCTGGCGAAAACGCCGCTGGCGGAATACCCGCCGGAACCCGCAAAATCCGAACAAAAGCCGGACGAACAGGCCTGACTCGATTTTTGTACCCGCCCGCGAATGCGGGCTTTTTGTTTTATTACATCGTATTTTCCGGCGTTTGAGCCGTGGAAGACTACTTGCAGTTTTACCGGTCGTTTTTTATGACGCCTTGTGTAAAACTGTCTGTAAAATACGACGAATTTAACCGCGCGATTTTGCAGCGGATGCGTTTTTGACATGCAGAGCGGCGTGAAAGCCGGCGCATTTCACTTGTATAGATATGCTGCCCTAAATCGTGCATATTCACTAAGCTATCCACACCATCCACATAGTTATCCACATTTTTTGGCTTTATTTTACGCGCTTTTGATCAGTTTTCCACACTCTCCGCTTTGAATACAGGCAAAATATCGTGGAATAAAACTATCAGAATAGGCGCCAAAACAAACAGTCGATATGCAAATATGGCGAAACTATGTCCTTCCGATTTTGCAGGCTGCGAAGGCAAAACACGGTCGAAGCCGATATTTTTTTCGGATCTGCGTCTGAAAAACCGTTCTTTTTCAGCGGCTCGCCCCACCCGCGGGAGGTTTGTTTTACGTGCCGCGCCGTATATCTGCCGTGTCGTTGTTACGTTGACAACGCGCCGTTGCATACGCGGATATAAAAAACGCAACGGCTTTTACCGCGCGTCCGAATTATGACTGATCAAATCAAAAATCTTGCCGTTACGCTCCGCGCGATTCGTCCTCAATGGGCAGATACGGCACGGCGTTAAGCGACAGATCGTCCACAGAGCCGCGCAGAAGCCTGCCGTACGCCGCGCTGCCGACCATCGCCGCGTTATCCGTGCAGTACGCCGGATCGGGGCGGTAAAACAGGATGCCGGCCGCGTTTGCCCGTGCCGCCAGCGCCTCGCGCAGCGCGCCGTTTGCCGAAACGCCGCCCGCGAGCGCGAGTTTTTTACCCGCTTCGCCAGCCTGCGTCAGCGTCGCGCGCACGGCCTTGTCCGTGAGGATATCCACCACCGTCTTCTGAAACGAAGCTGCGATATCCGCTCGGCTGGCCGCTTCGCCTTTCTGCTCGGCGGTATGCAGACGGTTGACCACGGCGGTCTTGATGCCGGAGAAGCTGAAGTCGAACCCTTCGCCCTCGTTGAAGGCGGAATGAAAGCGGTACCGTTCCGGGTCGCCTTCCCGCGCGAGCCGTTCGAGATTCGGGCCGCCGGGATAGGGCAAACCGAGCGCGCGCGCGACCTTGTCGAACGCTTCGCCCGCCGCGTCGTCCCGCGTCCGTCCGATCAGGCGGTATCCGCCGCCCTCTTCCACAACAACGATATGGCTGTGCCCGCCGGAGACCACGAGGCAGGTAAACGGCGGAGCTAATTCCGGATAGGTCAGGTAATTCGCCGCAATGTGCGCGGCGATATGGTGCACGCCCAGAAACGGCAGACCCGCGGCGTATGCCAGCCCCTTGGCATAGCTCAGACCCACGAGCAGCGCGCCGACGAGTCCCGGACCATTGGTCGCCGCGACCGCGTCCATCTCTCCGAGCGACGCGCCAGCGTCGTCCAGCGCGCGGCGCACCACAGCGCCGATCTTCTGCACGTGGCTGCGCGAAGCGATCTCCGGCACCACGCCGCCGTAAGGCACATGCAGCGGAATCTGCGTATGCACGGCGTTCGACAAAACCGTCCGCCCGTTTTGCACCACGGCGGCGGCGGTCTCGTCGCAGGAGGTTTCAATTGCGAGGATGCGCGCAAACCCGTTTTGCCGGATTGTTTCCAGTTTTTCCCACGCTGCGCGCTCATACTGCGTCATGTCGGTCCTCTATCTCCGAATCGCCGGATTGCAGATCGGTTCAATCGTCCAGAAATCCCGTGTCGTCGTGCACGTTCGCCTGTTTTTTCTGCGGTTTCCCCGCGTTTCTTTGCGGCGTATCCGCCTGCGCGTGCCGTTTCTTCGGCGCGTTTTTCTGCGCCTCCGGATTCGGCGTGCGCTGCGAGGCCCGCTGCGGCTGACCCGCTTGTTCGGCCTTTGCGGCGGCTTCTGCCGCGGCGCGCTTTCTGGCGCGTTTCTCCTCACGCAGCCGTTCCTGTTCGGCTTCCGACGCGGCGGCCTCCGCCTCCGCTTTTTTACGCGCCTTGACCGCCGCGATGCGCGCGCGCTTCTCCGCGAGGCGCTTCTCTTCTTCCATCGTGCGCTTGGCGTCTTCGCGGGCCTTCTTTTTGGCGGCAACCGCGTTATCCCGTGCCTTCTTTCGCGCGAGAGCGACCGCGCGGCGGCGTTTGTACCCGTCCGAAGAGAGCACGAGAGCAATGATGCTCAATACGATCAGCGCGACGATGACCGCGCCGGCATACACGCCGACGCGTGCGATGATATCCGCGAAGATCTGCTCCGGCAGCATATTGATCATGCGGCTTTGCGTGCCGTCGAAGAGCCACAGGTCGTTCCAGAAAAGCATCTCGTGAAAGACCGTCCAGAAATTGGAGAAATCCAGCGCGGCCCAGGTTCCCAGAAAGCCAAAGATCAGAAGGAATACAAATGAACCGGAAAGATACCCCTGCGCAAGGTACTGGGACGCTTTTCGAAAATGGATGACCGCGGCGAACAGAAACAAAATGAGCATGACCAAAACGCCCACGTCCCGATAGGAAGCGATCGTCATATAGATCTGGCGCACATCCTTCATGTGTTCGGCTTCCTGCGGATAGTTGAACATCTGGGTCTTCTCGCCGTTGATTGTAACCTCCACATTGATATCGTCCGCGCTGCCTTCCATGTAGGCAACCAAACGGTCGAAGGACGTCACAAGGTCGGTGTTGGCAATGCCCATCTTCGAGCTGATGGCCAGCTTGGTAAATTCGTTGTTGATAAACGTCTGGTCGTTCACCACGATACCGATCGAGGTGAACACCACGATCAGAATCAGCAGGATCGAGGCGATGGTCGCCATGCCGACGGAAATGATTTTTCTCATATTCGTTCTGTCTCCTTGCGTAAAAGAGTCTATCGTAAAAAAGCAGGATGCGAATTTTTCGCATCCGCATCATCCGCCGGATGCGCAGCGCTATTATAGCACGGCGCGGCGTCCGATGACGAAAAAAGCGCAAACCTTCGCAGAAATGCCGCAAATTCGGCAAATAGGCGGCAACCGCGAGGATTATACCATACCTTTTCGCCGAAGAACAGGCATGTTCCGTTTTCTGGCCGCTCTTTTCGGGACACGCATGGCGCGAAATGCTTGCCAGTATCCGTATTCCACGATACAATAATAATAACTGGTATACAAAACCGGAAGCGCTATTGTCGATAACCACGATCATCACCAGCGTGCCGCGCGGCATGCGGAAACGGGGCATTGCATGAGCTATCGCATCTTTACCGACGCAACCAGCGACCTGCCCGCGGCATTTGCCGCACAGTTGGGCGTAACCGTCCTTCCGATGGGTTTCTCCATGGACGGCAAGGAATATTTCTATCTCCCCGGCAAATCGGATATGCCGATCGAGACGTTCTACTCGAATATGCGCGCGGGCAAGGACGTCACCACCGCGCAAGTCAACGCGTTTGCGTTTGTCGAGGCGTTCGAACCTGTGCTGAAAGCGGGAGAAGACATCCTCTATATCGGCTTTTCCTCCAAGCTTTCCGGCACGGTTCAGACCGGTTTCGGCGTTGCGCAGGAACTCTCCGCAAAGTATCCGGATCGCAGGATCATCGTGATCGATTCCCTCTCCGCCTCGCTCGGCGAGGGCCTTCTTGTTTACTACGCCGCGCGGAAGAAAGACCTGAACGTGGACGAACTGGCAAAATGGGTGGAGGAGAACAAACTGCGCTTCGCGCACTGGTTCACCGTGGACGACCTCGTCTACCTCAAGCGCGGCGGGCGCATCGGCGGGGCCACCGCGGCCATCGCAACCATACTCAACATCAAACCCGTTATGCATGTGGATAACGAGGGTTACCTCGTTGCAACGGAAAAGGTGCAGGGCAGGAAGAAATCCCTCCGTTCGCTCTTTGACCATATGGAAAAGACGCTCGATGCATCCGCGACAGACACCGTGTTCATCGGGCATTGCGACGCGCAGGAGGACGCCGAATACGTCGCCGGCCTCGTTCACGAAAGGTATCCGAATCTGCTGATTCATATCGACACGATCGGCACGAGCATCGGCGCGCACTCCGGCCCCGGAACGATTGCGCTGTTCTTCCTGGCAAGTGAGCGGTAAGATCCATCGGAACCTGACGGGCGGGTGTTTCCCGCCCGTTTTTTCTGTTTTTCCGGTCCAACTGCGATAAACAGCGATTTTCAGCTTCACTTATGCTTGTAAACGTAATACGTTGCGGCTAGAATGATAACATATAAAAATTTACTGCCGGTCGGATGCCCGTTATCCGCCGCGCATGCGGAGAACTGTCGGAGGATCCATGGAACCTATCTACATCACTGGACATAAAAATCCCGATACGGATTCGATTGTCGCCGCCATCTCCTATGCCATGCTGAAAAACGCGCTCGGCGAACGCGCTTACACCGCCGCCAGAATTGGGGAGCTGAGCGATCAGACGGAGATGCTGCTCACGAAATTCGGTTTCCCCGCGCCAAAGATGCTGCGGGATGTGCGCACACAGGTGGCGGATCTCAACTACGACACGCCACCGATCCTTTCCGCCGCGGTCAGCGTCTATCACGCCTGGCAGACCATTATTTCGGACACCGCAGGCGTTCCGACCCTGCCGGTCACCGACGAAGACGGCCGGCTGTTCGGAATGCTGACGCCGGAGGAAATCGCATCTTACGACATGCGCTTCGTCAAGAGCGGGCGGCTCGAAGGCATCCCCATCTTCAATCTGCTCGCCGCGCTGGACGGACGGCTGATCAACGCGCCGACGGAACAGACGGCTCTGACCGGATCGCTGCTCGTCGCGCTGCCGACGCACGCGGGTCTGCCTGTGATTACGAACGAAAGCGTCGTGCTGTGCGGCAACCAGCCGGACGTGATCCGCCTTGCGTTGGAAAGCCAGGCCGCCGCGCTGATCATCTGTGAAAGCGAGGTGGATGCCGGCCTTATCCCGTCCGATTCGCTCACCTGCGTAATCTCGACGCCTTATGACGCGTACGCCGCGTCCCGGCTGGTGTTTTTTGCGGTCCCCGTCTCCCGCATCTGCCGGAAAGAGAACCTCGTTTCGTTTCACCTGACGGACTATCTGGACGATGTGCGTGAAGCCACGCTGAAATCCCGCTTCCGCAGTTACCCGATTCTCGATGAAAACGACCGGGTGGTCGGCACGCTCTCCCGTTTCCATTTGCTGCGCCCGAACAAAAAGCGCGTTGTTCTCGTCGACCATAACGAGCTGCGGCAGTCGATCCCGGGGTTGGAGCAGGCGGAAATTCTGGAAATCATCGACCACCATCGCCTCGCGGAGGTCGAGACGGACGCGCCGGTTTACGTGCGCAACGAACCTGTCGGCAGCACCTGTACGATCATCACTAGCATGTTTTTCGAGCGCGGCGTCATGCCCAGCAAAAAGCTTGCGGGGCTTCTCGCCGCGGCGATCGTTTCGGATACGATCGTATTCAAATCCCCGACCAGCACGCTCGTCGACCGCGCGATGGCGGAGCGCATGGCAAAGATCGCGGGCCTTTCGCTGGAAGGTCTGGGGCGGGAGATCTTCTCTGTTTCCCAGACGGACACGCATGATCTGGAAACGCTTTATTTCATGGACTTCAAACAGTTCCAGATCGCGGGACACTCGCTTGGCATCTCTCAGATCACTTCGCTGGATACCGAAGAGTTGAGCGAGAGGAAAGCGGAATTCGTCTCGCTCATGGAGCGGGAGATGGAGCAGCATAGTTATGATATGATGTTCCTGATGCTCACCGACGTTCTGAAAGAAGGCACGCTTCTGATCGCGGTCGGAGATCTCGATTCGGTCGAGCACGCCTTCAACGTATCGTTTAAGCAGCACGCGGCTTTTTTGCCGGGGGTAATCTCCCGGAAAAAGCAGGTCGTCCCAGCGCTGTCGCTGCTCTGGGGCTAATCTTATTTTTACGGCGTCGTTTCGTCTTTATCGCTGACTGCGCCAATTTGATATCCCGCAAAGGAGGCGGTTTGCATGCAGCTTACCATAGACGGCATCCCAACCGAGGTGTCCTGCGGCGAACGGCTGCTGGACGTTGTCCGCAGGCTCGGATTGGACAGCGCTGACCTCAGGATCCGTCCGCTCGCGGCAAGTATCGCGGGGGAGACTTTTACCCTCAACTATATCCCTCTGCGCGAAAAAAGCGGAACGGACGGCATGCGCGTCATGCTCCGCCGCGCCATGCGCGCCGCCAACGGGGTCATTTCACTGCTTCGGTACGACTCTTCGCGCGGCAACCGCGTATACGAACGCACCATGCTGTTCGTATTCCTGCTCGCCATGCGAAAACTTTACCCAAAAACGCGCGTCCGGATCAATTACGCGGTCGGCGCCGGCCTGTTTGCTTCGGTCGGCGACGGGTTGCGTCTCTCGCAGCAGGATATCGACCGTATTAAAAAGACCATGCGCGAAATCGTCGACGCGGATCTGACGCTGGAACGGAAGCGCGTGGACATCGACGAGGCGATCGATTTCTTCTCCGAGGACGGACAGGAAGACAAGGTACGCTTGCTGCAGTACCGGCAGTTTTCCTATTTCGATGTATATCGATACGACGATTATGTGGATTATTTTTACGGCGAGATGGCGCCCTCGACCGGATACGCCAGCGTGTTCGACCTGCAGGCGCAAAAGGGCGGGCTGCTGCTGCTGCGCCCTTCGGTCGCAAACCCCAATCTGCCCGCCAAGCACGTATCCCTGCCGCGGCTTTCTGGCGTGTTCTCCGAAAGCGAGGAGTGGGGCAGGCTCATGCACTGTGCGGTGGTGGCGGACCTCAACGATATGGTGCTTTCCGGCGAGGTGCGCACTTTGATCCGCGTCAACGAAGCGCTGCACGAAAAACGCTTCGCGCAGCTCGCGGACGAGATCGTCGGCCGCGGCGCGCGCGCCATCGTGATCGCCGGGCCTTCGAGCAGCGGCAAAACCACGAGCGCAAACCGTCTCTGTACGCAGCTAAGGGTGCACGGAAAAACGCCCGTGCTCGTATCGCTGGATAATTATTATCTCAACCGCGAGCTGCTCAAGCCCGGACCGGACGGCAAGATCGACCTCGAGGACATCGCTACGCTCGATATTCCGCAGTTTCAGGAGGATCTTTCCCGGCTCCTGCGCGGCGAAGAAATCGAGCTTCCCGTTTTCGATTTTATCCATCAGCAGCGTCAGCCGAGCGGGCAGCGGATCCATATCGACGAAAGCGCGCCGCTCGTCATCGAAGGGCTGCACGGACTGAATCCAACGCTTCTGCCGGATACGGTGGATAAAAAGCTGATTTTCCGGCTTTATGTCTCCGCGCTGACGACGCTCAACCTGGACGATCACAACCGCATTTCAACCACCTATCTGCGGCTGCTGCGGCGGATGGTGCGCGACCACGAAACGCGCGGCGCCTCCGTCGAGCGGACGCTCTCGATGTGGGACAGCGTACGCGCGGGCGAGGAAAAATGGATCTTCCCCTATCAGGAGGATGCGGACGCGATCTTCAACACCACGCTGATCTACGAACCCTCCGTACTGAAAAAGCATATATTCCCGCTGCTCGGCGCCGTTCAGCCCGAGAGCCCCTATTTCGACGAAGCGCGCTCGATCGTCAAGTTTCTCAACTATTTCGTGGAGGCGGATGTGGAGAACGAAATCCCCCCGACCTCCATCCTGCGCGAATTTATCGGCGGCAATACGTTTTACCGCTGACGCGGGACTAAAATACAAAAAAGCCCGTTTCCGCTTGAAAATGGGCTTTTTTTATGCTCGTCTATACAAATATGCCAAGAAATCGGCGAACTCGTTACAATCCGGTTAAGAAACGGAAAACGATGTCGCACTCTTGTTGACTTTATAGTATGCGCTTCGTATGATGATATCAGTCAAATCAGCACCCGTATGATTAACGTATTCGTTCCTAATTTAAAGGGGGGACTTAAGAAGTGAAAAAATCTTTGTTTTACAAGGCGGCAACCGTGCTCATGCTGGTTGCGCTAACGCTTGTTCTGATCGGCGTGCCGAACGTCGCGCAGGCCGCCGTAACAACGCTCACGTTCAATCCAACTACTCCGCACCACGTATTAGTTGGCGGAACATTCGACATTATTCCGACGGCGGGCGCCGCGCTTGTCGGTTCGCCCGTTTACACCTGGACGAACAATAATCCCAGTCTGTTCAGTATTTCAAATACAAGCGGAAGTCCGATTACTGTAACCGGTCTAGCCCCCGGAACAGGAACCATCGCCGTGAAGGCAGAAGACGGCGGCGATCTTACCGGGGCAAGCGTTACGGAGACATACACCGTCACCGTTGATCCGATGACAGTCTCGGTCGCCTCGTCATCGCTCGCGGTAGGCGGCACCACCACGGCGACCGCTTCGAATTTCACCGGAACGATCACAGGATGGACTTCCAGCAATACTGCCGTAGCAACGGTCGTATCCAGCGGTGCGGCTACCGCCACCGTGACCGGCGTAGGCAGCGGAACGGCAACCATTACGGCGACCAACGCCCCGGCCAGCGGATCGTCCCAAACCGCGTCCACGACTGTTACGATCCCAACCGTAACGGTTACGCCGGCGAGCCAAACGCTGACCTCCGGCAGCGAGACCACGCAGCTTTTCCTCAAGGTTACTAACGGAGGCACGGCGATCCCGACCGGTACGGCGATCAGCTGGACCAATTCGGCCCCCACGATCGGAACGCTTTCCGGCGCGACAAACGTGGACGCCAGCGGCAATGCAACCGTCTACTTCACCTCGAGTGCCGCCGGAACAAACGGGACGGCCACTATCACGGCTTCCGTCGGCGGAATTCTCAAGACGGCAACGGTCATCGTTTCCACGGTGAAATATCTCGATATCGTGGGTCCTTCCAACCTGAACGCCACAACGCGGACGGGCACCTATACGGTTTATCTGAAAAACGCGGACGGAACGGTTTACGACGACGACACCAGCACCGTGCATTGGAGCTGGAGCTCCAGTTACCTCTCAATGACCAGCGACTCGATCAATGACCGCCGTGCGGATATGCATGACGGCGAAGCGCATATCCAGCTTTACGCCCGTTATAATACCCCCTCCAGCGGCACGCGCCTCTATGCCTGGATCAACAGCGATTACGACAACCGGGTCTATCACACGATCACGATCACGGGTCTGAGTTCGCTTCCGCAAACCGGACAGGATATGACGCTCGTGTATGTCTTAAGCGGAGTGGGTGCGGCGCTTCTTGCCGCGGCGGGGATATGGTATGGCATCCGTAAAAAACGCACCGCAGCATAAACGGAAAAACGCGGGCGGGTTGTCGCCCATACTGGACGAACGCCGCGAGAGCGGAAAAAAGGCCCGAAACGAACTGCGCGCCATCCGCGCGCTTGGACTGACCGCCATCTTCCTCGGTATCGTCGCGCTTGTGCTCCTCGGCATCAAGATGCTGGAGGGCGAAACAGCCGGAGAAAACGCAAACGCGCTGCTGGAAGCTTATAAAGCCAACGCGACGGTTTCGCCCGTGTTGTCCGATTCCCCCTCGCCGGAGGCTACCGAAGAAATCTCCGATACGCCGGAACCGACGGACGAAAACTACGAGCAGACCGACGTGAATGCGGACGTATCCGCCGCGGCGGATGCGAACGAGCATCTGGTCAACGACGGATCGAATGCGGGCGTAATCGAGAGCGGCGAATATGTGCAGCCCGACGCGCCGGAGGTATCCGCGCTGGATGAAACGATCGCGAAGATCATTAAGGCGACTGGCGAAGACGGCGTAATCGGGATCCTCGAAATCCCGAAATACGAGGTCGAGCTCCCCATCATCGGCAAGTGGTCGTATAAGCTGCTGAAGATTTCCATCTGCCGCTACAAGGGACCGGACCCGCTGGAGGACGGAAACCTCGTCATCATCGGGCATAACTACAAAAGCGGCGCGCACTTCGGCATTCTCAAGAAGCTGGAGGTCGGAGACGAAATCTATCTCACCAACGCCGCAACCGGCCAGCGCGTGCGCTATGAGGTATATCAGATCAAGAGCATCGCGGCGGACGCGTTCAGTGCGCTGAAGTCCTATCAAGGGGACGCGGGGCTGACGCTGATGACCTGCAAGGACAACGGCACGAACCGACTGCTCGTTCGATGCGAGCAAAAAGCGGCAAGTTAAACACAAAAATATCCGCCTTCCGGCGGATATTTTTTATCCGTAAATTCTCTTCGGCGTGAAATCCAGCTTGTCCGCCGCGACGCAGTGGTAGACGATTCCGTTTCGCTCCCCCTCGAACGCGTTGCGGTTCGCCTCTCCGTGCAGATGCCCGTAAACCGCGATCTGCACGCCCGCCGCTTCAAACCGTTCGGTAAAGCCGCTGCCGCGGTCCTTGTCCGCAAACGGCGGATAATGCAGCATGGCGATCTTCGTTTCCACGTCCGGCAGAGAGCAAATCGAGAGCGAAAGGCGGTCCAGTTCTCTTTTATAAATCTTCTCGTCGTCCGCCGTAAAGTTGCCGCTGCCAGGGCAGAGCCAGCCGCGGCTGCCGCAGATGCCGACGCCGTCTTCCGCAAACGAATCGTTCTGCAGCGCGCGCATCCCGGCGGGAAGCGCGGCGCGGACGCGGCCGATGGCGCTCCACCAATAATCGTGGTTGCCCTTGATCAGGATCTTTTTACCCGGAAGAGCGCCCAGAAACAAAAGATCGGGCAACGCGGCGTTTAGCTGCATTGCCCAACTGATATCGCCGGGAATCAGCACGAGGTCGTCTTCCGCGACCGTATCGCGCCAGTTCCGTTCCAGTTTTTCCGTATGTCCGCGCCAGGCCTCGCCAAACACGTCCATGGGTTTTTCCGAGGTGAGCGAAAGATGCAAGTCCGCTATGGCGTATATCCGCATCCAACCGCTCCTCTCTCCGCACCCCGGCGGGATTGATCCGCCGTTACTCTTCCTCGGCGTCGATCTCCTCGTCCTCTTCCAGCATATCTTCGTCCTCAAACGCGTTGTCGCCGGAAACTTCGGAGGCGTTCTCAAGTTCCACCTGCCGTTTTTTCTCTTTCAGGCAGGAGGGGCAGAGGTCGCCGCCGCGCACGGCGGGTACTTCGCCGCACTCGGAACACATGACAACTTCATCATCGTCCGCGTCGTCGTCCGTATGCCGTCCGCGCGCCTGCGTGCGTTTGAGCTCGCGTTTGCACACTTCACAGTATTCTTCGCCGTCGCGAACGTAGTTCAGTTCGCATTTCGGGCACTTATGCAATGCCATCGTTTTCGCCCTGCCTTCGATTCCAAACGTTACGCTAGGTATTATGCAAAAATTATGTATGCATGTCAAGAAAAAGTTCTTTTTTGCAAAAAAAGCCCGCCGCTCCGGTTTTTCTCGCACAGCGGGAGTCCTTACCGATCGCGGTTATTCGCGCGTGTCCGGGCCCGCTTCCGGCTCTCGTTCCGCCTGCCGCGCGCAGTCTTCCACGATCTGGCCGATGCGTTCGAGCAGCGCGTCTTTCCCGATCGATTCCTCCGCGGAGAAGGGGATCGCGAACGGCGGCGCGCCCAGGAGTTTCGCGGCCCTGTTCGCCGCGATCGCGCGCTGGGATTTCGGCAGTTTGTCCGCCTTGGTGGCGATCAGCGTGAACGGAACGCCGGAATACACCGTCCATCGGAACATCTGGCGATCCTCTGCGGAGGGTTCATGCCGGATATCGATCAGCAGAAACAGGTGTTTCGGCCTGCCGCTCGCAACGTATCCGCCGATGAAATCGCCCCAGTCCTTCTGCTCGTCCTTGCTTCGCTTCGCATAGCCGTATCCGGGCAGATCGACGAGATAGAAGGCGTTGTTCAGCAGAAAATAGTTGATCAGCCGCGTCTTGCCGGGCGTCTGGGAAGTCTTCGCAAGTTTCTGCCGGTTCGTCAGGCAGTTGATGAGGCTGCTTTTCCCGACGTTGCTGCGTCCGACCACCGCGATTTCACACGGCAGCGGGGCAGGGTAACTCTGACCCTGCCCCACGCTCGTAAGAAACGCCGATTGATTAATGGCGAACTGCTTCATGCGTTATATCCAGACCCGGCAGCGCAAGCATGGGTTCCTTGCCGTGCGGATGCATCGTCAGGGCTACGTTCAGCACGTCGTCCACCGTTTCCGCATAATCGATCTTCAGCGCGCCTTTGATGTCAGCGGGCACGTCGTAGAGATCCTCGCGGTTCGCTTTGGGCAGCACCACGCGGTCCACGCCGGCGCGCACCGCGGCAAGCAGCTTTTCGCGGAGGCCGCCGATCGGCAGTACGCGGCCGCGCAGCGTCACTTCGCCCGTCATGGCAACAGAGCTCCTGACCGGAATGCCGGTGAGCGCGGAGACCAACGCCGTCGCCATCGCGACGCCCGCGGAGGGGCCGTCCTTCGGCACCGCGCCCTCGGGCACGTGGATGTGCAGATCCAGCGTTTCCAGAAAACCGGGATCGATGCCGAAGCGTACGGTGTTGGCGCGCACATAAGTCATCGCCGCCTTGGCGGACTCCTGCATCACGTCGCCGAGCTGGCCCGTGAGCTGCAAAACACCCTTTCCCGGCACCGCAGCGCTCTCCACCTCCAGCGTTTCGCCGCCGACGCTTGTCCAGGCAAGGCCGGTGACCACGCCGATCGTATCGGGGCGGAGCGGTTCGATCTTCTTGAATTTCTGGGGACCCAGCCATTCGGTGATGCGCGGCTCGGTGAGCGTCAGCCGGGATTTCCCCTCGGCCAGTTCGCAGGCTGCCTTGCGGCAGACGGCCGCGATCACACGTTCGAGTTCGCGCACGCCGGCCTCGCGGGTGTAGCCGCCGATCAGAAGGCCCAAAGCCTCGTCGGACACGCGGAGATTGCTCTTCTTTAATCCGTGCTTCTCCATCTGCTTGGGCAGCAGGTGGCAGCGCGCGATCTCGATCTTTTCATCGAACAGATAACTCGGCACCTCGATGAGCTCCATACGGTCGAGAAGCGGGCGCGGAATCGAACTCGCGTCGTTCGCGGTGGTGATCATCATGACGCGGCTCAGATCGTAAGGCAGCTCCAGAAAATGATCCGTAAAGGAGAAGTTCTGCGCGCTGTCCAGCACCTCCAGCATCGCGCTGGAAGGATCGCCGCGCATATCTTTGCCAAGCTTGTCGATTTCGTCGAAGAGCAGGATCGGATTGACCGAACCCGCCTTGCGCATGGCTTCGATCACGCGGCCCGGCTGCGCGCCGATATACGTGCGCCGGTGCCCGCGGATTTCCGCCTCGTCGTGTACGCCGCCGAGGCTCATACGGACGAATTTCCGTCCCATTGCCTCCGCGATACCGCGCACGATGGATGTTTTTCCCACGCCCGGAGGGCCGACGAGGCAGAGAATCTGCCCCTGCGGGTTGTTCGTCAGCCGCTGGACGGCGAGCGTCTCGATGATGCGGGTCTTCACCTTGTCCATGCCGAAGTGGTCTCGGTCGAGGATCTGCCGCGCGTGCGTCAGATCAAGGTTGTCCACCGTTTCCTCCGTCCAGGGCAGGTCGAGGATCAGCTCGATATACGCCTGCGTCATGGGCGCTTCATGAGAGCCGGCCGGCAGCGAGGCGAAGCGGTCGATCTGTTTATTGAGCGCTTTTCTCACTTCCGCCGGCAGGTCTTTCTTCTCCGCGCGCGCGCGGTAGCCGTCCAGCAGATCGTCCTCGCCTTCGCCGAGCTCTTCCTGCACGGCCTTAAGCTGCTCGCGCAGGACGAATTCCTTTTGATTTTTTTCTACGGCGGCCTTGATCTTGCCCGCGATCCGACGATCCACCTGCATGACCAGCAGCTCGTTTTCGATGATGCCCAGCAGGCTCGCCGCACGGGTGACGAGGTCCTCCTGTTCGATCAGTTTCTGTTTGTCTTCAATCTTGGTGACCACGTGCTGCGCGATTCCGTCGGTGAGTTCCGAAAGCGTCTGGAGCGCCAGCACCGCGTCTTTCTGATCCTGCGTCAGACGGTCCCGCTGACCGGCGTGCTCCATAAACCCTTCGCTGAGCCTGCGGCGCAGCGCTTCGGCGGTGTATTCGTCCGGCTCGACGTCTTCGTACACCTCCACCTGTGCGGTATAATGCGGATTTTCCGAAATCACGCTGACGATCCTCGCCCGCGCGACGCCGGTAACCAGCAAATGCACCGTATCGTTCTGGATGCGGAATACCTGCCGGATCCGGCAGATCGTGCCGACCGAATACAGTTCGTCCGGCGTAACGTCGACGACTTTCGCGTTTTTCTGCGCAACAAACAGCGCGTATCCTTCGTCTGAAAGCGCCTGTTCCATTGCGGACAGCGTCTTTTTCCGTCCAATATCGCAATGCATCACTTCGTTTGGCAAAACCGCAATCCCGCGAAGCGGAATCACGGGCAGCGTGACGATTCCATGCAGTTCCATTCTGTTTCACCTCTCCCGGGGCAAGCTGACCTTTATTCCCCTTGACTGTCCTGTTCGTACCAATTCCTTTGATCAAAACCGGCGAGGGAAAGCTGCAGCCCTCCCATCATCGTCGATCGTAAGATCAGTATAGCGGCAATCCCGCGTTCGCGCAATCGACCCAAAGCGGTTTAATGTTACAGTATGACCACAAATCTGTGAACTTTTAGCATCAAACGCACGAGAGTGCTAACAAAGCCGGTCCAAACGAGATTTTGCTGTTTTTTTGACTGTTTTTTGACTGTTTCTATGAAAACGCGAATTGAAAACGCGAATTTTCGTGAAACAAAGCGGCGGCGCGCACCAACGCGAACCGCCGCTCTGCATCAATCAGCAACCGAGTTGCCTGCCTGGCCGCGCCGTGACAATTCTCCTCACGGCCCGGCCATTTCTGAAAAGATCAATAATTGACTTTGCGAAGTTCGAAGAACGCCTTCGGATGCATGCAGACCGGGCAGACTTCCGGCGCCTTGGTTCCCTCGTAGAGATATCCGCAGTTACGGCACTGCCAAATCACTTTTCCGTCTTTTTCATAGACCTTGCTGTCCTTAAGGTTCTTTGCGAGCGCGTTATACCGCTCTTCATGGGTTTTTTCGATGGCGGCGACCGCGGCGAACTGGTAGGAAAGCTTGTCGAATCCTTCCGCTTTCGCTTCCTCGGACATGCGTTTATACATATCCGTCCATTCGTAATGCTCACCCTCGGCGGCCATCTTCAGCGCCTCGTCCAGACCGGGAATTTCGCCGCCGTGCAGCGCCTTGAACCAAAGCTTCGCGTGTTCTTTTTCGTTTTCCGCCGTCTCGGCAAAGATCGCCGAAATTTGTTCAAAGCCAGCTTTTTTTGCGACCGAAGAAAAATAGGTGTACTTGTTTCTCGCCTGCGACTCTCCCGCAAATGCGTCCTGCAGGTTCTTTTCCGTTTTGCTTCCCTTGAGTTCCATAATACACACTCCTTCTATGTTTATTCATTGTTTTTTCGGGTTGATCCCCGCCGGATCTTCATAATTTGACCAGATTCGCTATAAAATCAGCCGGCTTCCTTTTCGGCGTGTACCCGGCAATCGCCGCAAACACCGCGCAGCACTACATCGTAGGAACGCAGCTCATAACCGGTTTCCGACGCGATCGCCTGTTCGAACGACTCAAACGAAGGAAGAAACACATCCGCCACGGCGCCGCATTCGTCACATACAATATGCGAATGCGCTTCCTTCGTCTTATCGAACCGGCAGCTTCCGTCCGCAAGCGGTATCTTCTTGAGCCGTCCCGCGTCGGCGAGCTGGTTGAGGTTCCGGTAGACGGTGCCAAGGCTCAGCCGCGGCATTTCCACCTTGAGCTGTTCGTAAACCATGTTTGCCGTGGGATGATCGCAGCGTTCGGAAACCGCCCGGAAGATGCGTTCCCGCTGATGTGAATACCGCATGTATTCCGCCTCCCTCTGAATGAAAGATCCTTTTCTTATAAATCCTGCGCAAATAAACCGATGAATTACTATATAATAACAATTATTGTTATTATACTAAAACAGATACTGTCTTTCGTCAAGTAGCAGTTTCGATTTTCTTTTCGTCTGCCTGCGCAGAACATGCTTTGTTCGTCAGATTGTCGAAGACGCGCAAGTCTTCATGGACAGGCCATGATTGCTTGACTTATCCTGTCGATTTCGGTAGACTGTCTTTGGTATGCTGAAGGAGTGTTTTGAGATCAAAGGCGGACAACGGCTCGAAGGAACCGTGACCATCAGCGGCGCAAAAAACGCCGCCGTCGCCATCATACCCGCGGCGGTTCTTGCCGGCGAAGCCTGCATCCTGGAAAACCTGCCGCATATTCAGGACGTCCAGAGCCTCAAGGAAATCTTGGAGGAGCTGGGCGTTAGTGTCGATTATACGGAAGGCGACTGCATGCGCATCGACTCGCGCACGCTTACGACCACCAAAGCGCTCAGCGAGGCGGTCGGAGACATGCGCGCTTCTTATTATTTATTGGGCGCGCTGCTGGGGCGTTTCCACGAGGTGGAGCTCGCGCTTCCCGGCGGCTGCGTCATCGGCGCGCGCCCCATCGACCAGCACATCAAGGGCATGCGGGCGCTTGGTGCGGAGGTTGAGCTCGACTGCGATAGAAACATCGTCCGCGCGCGGGCGGAAAAACTCGTCGGCGCGGAGATCTACTTCGATATGGTCAGCGTGGGCGCAACGATCAACGTGATGCTCGCCGCGAGCATGGCGGAAGGGCAGACGGTGTTAAGCAACGTCGCGAAGGAACCGCACGTCGTCGACGTCGCGAACTTTCTCAACATGATGGGCGCTTCCGTCAAAGGCGCCGGCACGGATGTGATCCGCATCGCTGGCCGGCCGCGCCTGCACGGCTGCAATTACGCGATCATTCCGGATCAGATCGAAACAGGTACGTTCATGATTGCCGCCGCCGCAACCGCGGGGGACGTGATCATCAAGAACGTGATTCCGACGCATATGGAGGCCGTCTCGGCAAAACTCATGGAAAGCGGGGCGCGCGTTATCGAAGGCGACGACGGACGCGATTTCTACATCCGCGTCATCATGGACGACCGCCCGCGCGCCATCAACGTCAAGACGCTGCCTTACCCCGGTTTCCCCACCGATCTGCAGCAGCCGATCATGGCGTATCTCTGCGCCTCCAACGGAATCTCGACCATCAATGAAACGATCTTCGAAAACCGCTTCAACCACGTCCGCGAGCTGCGCCGCATGGGCGCGTCGATCAGCCTCAAGGACACCAGCACCGCAAAGGTGAAAGGGATTAACGCTCTCCACGGCGCGGAGATCTACGCCTCCGACCTGCGGGCCGGCGCGTCGCTGATCGTCGCCGGGCTTGCCGCCAGCGGCACGACCTATGTAAACAATATCCACTTCATCGACCGTGGATACGAGTACCTCGAAAAAAAGCTGACCGCGCTCGGCGCGGTCATATCCAGAAAATGTAAATAACCGCCGAACGATCCCGCATCCTTGTCCGTTCTGCGCCGCATGCTTTCCGGCTTCCCTTCGGGGAGGCTGTTTTTTTCGGATTCGCTTATCTGCAGGAGAATCGTTTTCTAACATCACCCTATATGGTACTTGGTTTTGTATATTATTTTTTACAAAACGTATGATCCGCGTATGTATTCAAGAAAATATCCTTTCATTTCGAACTTATACACATGCCAAAATGCGAAAAAGACGCATTCTGTGGATAACACGGTGGACAATGTGGAAAACCCTCTGTGGATAACGCATACAGTTTTTGTGAATAAGCATGACGCATAAGTGCCTTTCACACATGGTAACCCATTGATTTCCGGTAGTTTTTTGCAGGAACGACTTCAATCTGCCGATGAAAGTACGGTATTTGACGCTGCTGTTCGATAGAATACTCAAAACTTCGCGCATTTCCCGCAGCATCTGCAGCGCGCACGCTCTGGCGCAGCCTTGCATTATTGAGTATACTGGACGCAGAATAACCATCGTTTCTGCGGAAAGGAGCTTCTCTTCATGCGCCTGTTCATCGCCATCCCGCTGCCGCCGGACATCCTCCGCGCCGCCGCCGCCGCACGCGCGGCTCTGGAAGCCTATGGCGCGAGCGGACGTTTCGTTCCGCGTGAGAATTACCATATTACGCTGCATTTTCTCGGAGATACAAACGCGCTGAAAGACGTCGCAGATGCGATGCGCGACTCTGCCCGGGACATCCGGCCGTTCGTCCTGCGCCTGAAGGAATACGGTTCGTTTCAGATCGACGGATCTCATACGGGATTTGTCAGCGCCTCCTGCGACGGCGGCGAACTTGACCGCCTTTACGAGTCGTTGGAATCCGCGCTCTGGGAGCGGGGTTTTTCGAAAAACCGCGGCAGGCTCTCGCCGCACATCACGCTGGGCCGGAAAATCGAGGGCGACGCCGGCTTCGTCCTTCCGCCGCAGAAGGCCGCGTTTACCGCTGGCGCAATCGTGCTCTACGAAAGCCGGAACGTAAAAGGGCAAATGCAGTATACGCCGCTGCACAGGGAGGCGCTGCGATGAGCGGCGAACTCAACCTCATCCTTGGCCGCGCGGACACCGGCAAGACCGCCCGCGTGGTGGATGCTCTGCGCGCGCACCAGCGCGCGGGCGAACGGGCGATCTTTCTCGTACCGGAGCAGTACACTTATGAGGCGGAGCGGCTGCTGGCCGAATCGCTGGGTGGGCTGCTGGGCGTACAGGTATTCAGTTTCGACCGCCTGATTGAGCGCGTTCTCTCCCTGACGGGAAAGACACGCCCTTTTTTATCCGCCTCCGGTTACCGTATGGTAATCCGCCGCGCGATCGATCAAAAAAAAGATGCTCTCCGGCTTTTTTCCCGCGCCGCAGAAACTGCGGGATTCGCCGAGGAAGCGCAGGCGATCTTTCAGGATATCAAACGCGCGGGGCTCACGCCGGACGCGCTGGACGCGCTGGTCGTCTGCCTCCCGGAGGACGCGCCGCTGACGGAGAAGCTCGGCGATCTTGCGATCCTCTACCGCGAAACGGAAGATTATCTGTCGCAGCGATACCTGAGCCTCGACGGCGCGGCCGACGAAGCCGCACGGCGGCTGCCGGAATCGTTCGCGGCTGGACTGCCGGTCTATATCGACGGGCTCGACCGCCCGAACCGGCAGGTGCTTGCGCTGATCGAAACCATGCTGAAAACCTGCCCGCGCGTCACGGTCACGCTCCGCGTGGACTGCGTGCAGCGCGCCGACGAGGATCTCTTTGAACCGGAGCGCGAGACGCTCGCGTTGCTGCGCGCCGCTGCGGAGCGCGCGGGCGCGGCCGTTTCGGAAGAACGCCTCTGCGAACAGACGGGCAATACCAGCCCGCTCATGCGGCATATCGAGCGGAACCTATTCTCATACCCCGCGGAAGTCTATCGCGGAGAAGCAAAAAATCTCGTCGTGTTCGGCGCGAGCAGCCGCCGCGCGGAGGCGGAATCGCTCGCGGAGGCGATCCTTTCGCTTGCGCGCGAGCAGGGTGTACGGTACCGCGACATGGCGGTGCTGGTCTCCGACCTGGATGCATATGAAGGCTTGATCCGCCGCGCGTGCGCGCGCAGGGGGATCCCGATTTTCCTCGACCGGAAACGCCCGCTGGCCGGACACGCCGCGGCAAGCGCGGTCCTTTCCTGCGTACGCTTCGCCGCGGGGAACTATCCCGCCGCCGAGCTGCTGCAATATCTGAAAAGCGGATACGCCGGCTGCACGGAGGAAGACGCGGAGGAACTCGACCTGTACCTGCGGCGTACCGGCCTGCGCGGAAACGCGCTGTTGAAACCGCTTGTCCGCGCAAACCCGCCGAAAGGCGCCGAACGCGCCCGCGCCTGCGCGGTCCCGGCTCTGGAGCAGCTCTCCCGCGGGCTCGCCCGCGTCAGCGTACGCGAGCAGGTGCGCGCGCTGTACGCGTTCCTTACGCAAATCGAGCTGCAGAACAAACTGGAACAAAAAGCCGAAGAGCTAAGGCTCGCGGGGCGCTTGCCTGAGATGCAGGAGCACGCGCAGGTCTGGAACCTGATCGTGGAACTGCTCGACCAGCTCGACGAAATTCTCGGCGAACTGAAGGTCAGCCGCGCGGCATTTCTGCGCCTGTTCGAGGAAGGAATGAACGGCGGCGGCATCGGCGTCGTACCCGGTACGGCGGATCAGGGCGTGGTGGGCGACGCGGTGCGCACGCGAAGCAAAAAGGTGCGCGCGCTGTTCGTCATCGGCGCAAACGACGGGCTGTTGCCGCGCCCGAAGCAGAACGACGGTCTTTTGGACGATTCGGAGATTCGCGAGCTGCAGCGGCAGGGCGCGCAGATCCGGAAGACTTCCGCAGAGCTGTCCGCTTCTGACCGGCTCGACCTTTACACCGCTCTATGCAGGGCGAGCGAATCCCTCTATGTCAGTTACGCGTATGGCGACGGAAACGGCGAACTATCGCCGAGCCCGATCGTCGAGCGGCTGCTTTCGCTCTGCCCCGGCTGCACGGTAAAGAGCGATATCGAGCAGACGGACACTCTGCCGGACTGCGCGGCGGAGGCGCTCACGCTGACCGCGGCGGATCTGCGGCGGTTCCACGCGGACGGAGCATGTCCGCAGCGCCTGCCCGCGCTGGTCGAGTGGCTGACGCGGAGAGACGACACGCGGGAGCTTGCACAGCGCATGCTGGAAGAGAGCGCGGCGCGGTATCAGCCGCCGGCGCTGTCTTGCGAAACGGCGTCTCGTCTTTACGGAAAATCGATTCCGCTGAGCGCGAGCCGGCTGGAGAGCTTCAACGCCTGCCCGTTTCAGCATTTCGTCAAATATGGCCTGCGGGCGGAGGAAGCGCGGGAATTTACCGAACGCGCCGCGGACCTCGGTTCGTTTTACCACGCCGCGCTGGACGCGTTCGTCCGCGCGGTCAACGCGCGCGGCGCGGACTGGAAGCGGCTGACCGACGCGGAGGCGCTCTCGATTCTCGACGGCGTTCTGCCGGAGGTGATCGCAAGCCACCACGACGGCATCCTGATCGAAAACGAACGCATGAAGGCGACCGTCTTCCTGCTCGTCGAAACCCTGCGCCAGAGCGTGCTTGCCGTCACGGCGCAGATCCGCGCGGGCAGCTTTACCCCCGTACGAACGGAGGTGCGCTTCGGCGCGGGCGAAGCATTCCCGCCCATCCGGCTGCTTTTGCCGGACGGCGGCGAAGCGCTCGTCTACGGGACCATCGACCGCGTAGATCGCGCCGTAAGCGGCGGACGGGAACTCCTGCGTATCGTGGATTATAAAACCAGAGGGATGGACTTCGACTTTTCCGGCGTGCTGTCCGGATTGACGCTTCAGCTGCCGCTCTACCTGCTTGCGGCAACGGAAAACGCCGAAACCCGCGCGGGACTTTACTATATGCCGATCTCCCAGCCGGTGGTATCGGACGCGGAGGAGGATATCGAAGGCGCGGTCACGGACGCGTTCCGCCTGAAAGGGCTGACGTTGAAAGACGCGGCGGTCGTCCGCGCGAGCGACAATCAATTGAGCGACGGGCCGTCTGCCGTGCTGTTTAAAGTAGAGCAGACCGGCGAGGGCGAATACGGCGGCAGCGTCTGTTCCCGCGCGGAGATGGACGAGCTGCTCACGCTAGCGAAGAATAAATCTGTACAAACGCTGTCCGGTATGCTCAGCGGCGAATTGTCCGCTTCTCCCGCCGCACTGAAAAAAGGCAGGGAAGCGTGCCTCTACTGCGATTACAAGAGCGTCTGCCGATTCGACCCAAAAAAGCCCGGCTGCCGCGTACGCTTACGAAAAACAATCAAACAGGATGAGTTTTTTTCGCTGCTGAACGGAGGTGACACCGATGCGATGGACGAATGAGCAGCGTTCCGCCATCGAACGCGAGGGCAACCTCATCGTCTCCGCCGCGGCGGGCGCTGGCAAAACCGCCGTGCTCGCGGAGCGCATCGTCTCGCGCATCCGCGCGGGCGCGCCGGTGGAGAGCCTGCTGGTGCTCACGTTTACCAACGCGGCGGCGGCGGAGATGAAGAGCCGGATCGCCCGCCGCCTCAACGATCTCGCCGACGCGGCGGGATTCCTCGAAGAGACGCGCTATTTGCGCCGTCAGGCGCGCGGCGTGGACGGGGCGTATATTTCGACCGTCCACTCGTTCTGTTCCCGCGTGATCCGTCGGCATTATCACGCGCTGGGGCTTCCCGCCCGCGCGCGTACGGCGGATGAAATGGAGAGCGCCGCGCTGATCGAAACCGTGCAGGACGATCTGTTAACCGAACTCGCCGGAAGCGAAAACGCGGATTACCGCGTTTTGCTCGCCTCGTTCGGCGGGGAGAAGCAAGCCTGGGACGCGGTCATGGCGGCGTACCGCTTTACCCGCGCGGAGCCGGAACCGGAACGCTGGCTCGGCGACGCCTGCGCGCGCTATGCGGACGAAGACGCGCTCCGGAGCATCCTCACCGACGCGGTGGCGTTCTGCAAAAACGAACTGTCCCTCGCGATCGAGCTTGTTCAGCGCGAGAGGGATTTGCTTTCGCCTGAGTGCGGCAACGCTCTTTCCATATTGGACGACGAACTTTCACGGCTTCGCGCGATGCTTTTGTGCAAGCATTACAATCAATACCGAGACGCGCTGTTCAGTATGGAATATGTCATGCTGCGTTTCCCCTCTTCTATCGGGAAAGAAGAAAAGGAGCCCGCTCAGGAAGCGCGGAAGATGGGAAAAGCCCTGATCGAAGAGCAGAAGAAACGTTTTGTCCGGGCGGAAAATGAAGAGTTGGAAATCCTGCGCCGTTCCGGTGCGGTCGTCTGCTCCCTGTGCGCGGTCGTCCGCCGCTTTGAGCAGGCCTATTCCGAGGCGAAGCGCGAAAAGAATCTGGTCGATTACGACGATCTGGAGCATTTCGCGCTTCTCGCGCTGGGCAGGGAGGAGATCGCGCGCGAATACCGCGAAGCGTTCCGCTGGATCGCCGTAGACGAGTATCAGGACAGCAACCGCGTGCAGGAGGCGATCATCGCCCGCATCGCGCGCACAGACAACCGCTTTTTCGTCGGCGACGTCAAGCAGAGCATCTACCGCTTCCGGCAGGCGGAGCCCGCGCTGTTTTTGCAGAAGCTCGCTTCCTTTACCGGAACCGCGGGCGGCAGGATCGACCTGTCGAGCAACTTCCGCTCCTCGCAAGAAGTACTCGCGGCAGTCAACGAAACGTTCGAAACGATTTTAAGCGAAACGTCGGGGGATATCGACTACGACGACCGCGCGCGGCTCGTCTGCGGCGCAGCCCAGCCCGCTGGAAGCGCGGAACTGCACCTCATCCGCAAGGAGCGCGGGGAAAGCGAGGGGGACGACCCGCTCGAGGACGCGGCGGACATGGAGGTGGAAGCCCGGCTGATCGCCGGCCGCATCCATCAGATCATCGAAAGCGAAACGTATGTCGATCAAAAAACGGGCGAAACGCGAAACTACCGCTATTCCGACTTCGCGGTGCTGCTGCGCGCGGGGACGGAAGCGCAGACGCTTTCGCAGACGCTCGCGTCCTGCGGCGTGCCCGCCTACGCGCTCTCCAGCGGCGGATATTTCGACGCGGTGGAGGTGCAGATCCTTCGAAACCTGCTCTCCGTCATCGACAACCGCAGGCAGGACGTGCCGCTCCTGTCGGTGCTGTGTTCCTCGATCGGCGGGTTTACCTATGAGAAGCTCGCGGATATCCGCTCGGCGCATCCGTCCGGCCCATTTTACGAGGCATTCTTTGCCTGTGCGGACGGGGAGGGCGTGCCCGCGCAGCGCGTGCGCTCGTTTTTGGAGCGGCTCGAGCGTTACCGGGACGAAAGCCGGCTGATCTCCTTGGAGGAGCTCATCGGCAGGCTGCTCGACGAAACGGGTTTTTACGAGGAGATGGGCGCGGGAATCGGCGGCGAACAGAAGCAGGCGAATCTCAACGCGCTCTCGGAGAAAGCGCACGTGTTCGAAAGCGCGGGCGCGCGCGGGATCTGGAATTTTTTGCGGCACCTTTCCCTCGCGGAGAGCCGCGCGACCATCGGCGCGGCGCAGACCGTAACGGCGGACGTCGTGCGCGTGCTGACGATCCATAAATCGAAAGGGCTCGAGTTTCCGGTGGTGTTCGTCGCAGGGCTGGGCAAACCGTTCAACCGCTCGGACGTCAGCGACAGCCTGCAGATGCACGCTTCCTTCGGCATGGCGCTGCGTTTTATCGACCGGGAAGGGGCGCAGCGGCTGAGGCGGGACACGCTCTCCCGCGTGATCCTCTCCCAGCGGGTCAAGCGGGAGCAGCTCGCCGAGGAGATGCGCATCCTGTATGTCGCCATGACTCGCGCGAAAAGAATGCTTATTTTAACCGCCTGCCTGAACAAACCGGAGGAAAAGCGCGCCGCCGCGCCGCTTCACCCGACCGCGTGGCAGGTGCTCAAGTGTTCCAGTCCCGTGCGCTGGCTTCTCATGGGACCGCACCGGCATCTTGCAGTCTTGTTTGAGGAACGCGAAACGTATCTCGGCGGTTCGGCAGCGCGGGACACCCGCGAACTGCCGCCCTACGATCCGGTCGTGCTGGATCAAATCGAATCGCGCCTCGGCTGGCAGTACGCGCACGCGGAAGCGGCGCGCGTCGCGGCAAAGGCCGCCGTCAGCCGCGTCGTTCGCGGCGAAGATCGACCGCCGGAGTTTCACACGCCCGCGTTTCTCGGCGGCGAAACCGGCGCGGTATTCGCCGGCACGGCGACGCACGCGGCGATGCAGTACCTGCCGCTCACCGGCGAAATGGATGCTCCGGCAGTGTCCGCTTATCTGGCCGCACTCGCGCAAAGCGGGCGGGTCACGCCGGAACAGGCGGCTGCCGCGGACGCGGAGTCGATCGCGTGGTTTACGCGCGAACCGCTGTTTGCCCGCATGGCGTCCGCCGCGCGGCTGGAGCGCGAGCTGCCGTTTTCCTTCCCGATGGACGCGGAACAGCTGTTCGGCGTCGCCGCCGAGGAGACGGTTCTGCTGCAGGGCGTACTGGACGCGTGTTTTCTGGAAAACGAAGCGTGGATCATCGTGGACTACAAGACCGACCGCGTGCGCCCGGGCGAGGGTGCGGCGTCGGCCGCTGAAAGGCACAGAGACCAGCTGCGTCTCTATACGCTCGCGCTGCAGGCGCTGACGGGGCAGCCGGTGAAAGAATCCTATGTCGTGTTGCTCTCTCACCGGGCGGCGGTACGGCTTTTCTGAAACATGGCAGGAGATCGTCGGAATTCCGGCTTTTGAAATATCATTTATACACGTTCCTTTTTTTATACATAGAACCGGTTTGATTTTATCTTGTGTTCTGTCCTGCTTTGCCTTTTTCTTATGCAACAGCACATGTTGTTTGTTGCATTTCTCGTCATATGTCTGTTCATGCAATTTTTATTTAGATATAGACAAACAGCTTATATTAATTGTCATTTCAGAATAATTGCAGCAGTCAATACCGAATATCTGCTCTTGTTTTTTGCAATTTGTTTCATTTTTCAATTCATTTTATATCTTTTTATAAAAAGAGATCCCTGTGAAATAAAATAAATTGACAATTGCATATCCGCATGCTAAAGTTATTTTAGCGTTTCTCTCATTTTTTGAGATTCTGGAGGCGTTTCATGGAAAAACTCGTCATCGCGCTGGGCGGTAACGCGCTGCAGGAGGGCAACGGCCCCGCAACCGCGGAAGCACAGCTGGAGGTCGTCGAAAAAACGTCCGTCTATATCGCGGATATCATCGAAAAAGGTTATCAGGTCATCCTCGCGCACGGCAACGGACCGCAGGTGGGACGTATCGTTTTACAGAACGAGCATTCCGTCGGCGTGACGCCCGCCATGCCGTTCGACGTATGCGGCGCAATGAGCCAGGGCATGATCGGCTATCATATGCAGCAGGGGCTGACAAAAGCGCTGCGCGCGCGCGGCAACCACACCGGCGCGGCGACCGTTGTCACGCAGGTCGTCGTCGATCAAAACGATAAAGCGTTCCTCGCGCCGAGCAAACCGATCGGCCCTTTTTACAGCGAAGAAGAAGCCAAGAAACTCCAGGCGGAAAAGGGCTACTCCGTCAAGGAGGACGCGGGCCGCGGCTGGCGCCGCGTGGTCGCGTCTCCGATGCCCGTTGAAATCGTCGAACTGCCCGAGGTCAAGTGTCTGATCGAAGGCGGTTTCGTGGTCATCACCGTCGGCGGCGGCGGCATCCCGGTCGTCCGCGACGAAAAGGGCGACCTTTCCGGCACCGCGGCGGTCATCGACAAAGACCTCGCGAGCGAGCGCCTCGCGGAGGATCTGGACGCGGACGCGCTGCTGATTCTGACCGCCGTCGAGCATGTCTGCCTCAACTACGGCAAACCGGAGGAGAAGCGGCTCGCGCGCATCACCGTCGCCGAAGCGGAGCAATACATCGCCGAAAAGCATTTCGCGCCCGGCTCCATGCTGCCGAAGATTCAGGCCGCGGTCAAGTTCGCGAGCAGCAAACCCGGCCGCAGAGCGATCATCACCTCGCTCGACAAGGCCGTCGACGCGCTGACCGGCAAAGCGGGAACGGTCATCATGAAATAGCCTTCTTTTCTTTTTCTCAAGAGAGAAAGAAACAAAAAGAGCTTACTCTTACGAGTAGGCTCTTTCTCATTGTTTAGAAAGTACTTTTGCTTACTTTTCTTTCAAGAAAAGCAAGTTATGGTGTCAACCTATTGGGGCCGCGGAAGAGGAACATCGCCTCTTTGATGCCCGTGCCGAGCAGGAGCATCGTGAGGCGGTCGACGCCGAGGCCGAACCCGCCGTGCGGCGGACAGCCGTAGCGGAAAAATTCGGTGTAGAACTTCACGTCGTCTCCCAGGCCGCGTTCCGCCGCCTGCCGGCAGAGCACGTCGTAGCGGTGCTCCCGCTGCGCGCCGGTCGTGATCTCCACGCCGCGCCATAAAAGGTCGTATCCCTGCGGAATGCCGTCCTTGCGCATATGGTAAAACGCGCGCTTCTCAGCGGCGAAATCCGTCACCAGCAGGAACTCGTGACCGAATTCCTCCATCGAAAAACGGTAGCTCAGCTGCTCCGCTTCGGTGGTCGTGTCCCCGCGCTCGCTTTCCGGCAGGCGGTAACCGTAGCGTTTCTCCAGTTCCCGGTAGAGCTCCGGCAGAGCAATTTCGGGAAACGGCAGTTTCGGTACGATTGCCTTCATACCATACAGCCGCTCGATCGCCTCGCCATATTGTTCCGCGACGCGGGAAAGCGCGTATGTCAGCAATTCCGCTTCAAGAAGCATCACGTCGCGGAACGACTCGATATAGGAGAATTCCAGATCGAACCCCGTGAACTCCGTCGTGTGCCGGCTCGTATAGGACTTCTCCGCGCGGAACACCGGACCCGTTTCGAAGATGCGCTCGAATCCCGCGGCCATGGCCATCTGCTTGTAAAACTGCGGGCTCTGCGCCAGAAATGCCTTCCTGTCGAAGTAACCGACCTCGAACACGTCCGCGCCGCTCTCGCTCGCGGCGGCGATCAGCTTCGGGGTATGGATTTCAAGAAAGTCCCTCTTGAGAAGGAATTCCCGCATCGCGGCAACGAGGCAGGTTTGCGTCTCGAACAGCAGACGCTCCTTCTCCCCGCGCAGGTCGAGCCAGCGGTAGTCCAGCCGCGTGTCGATGTTTGCGTCCTTTGTCAGCGGCAGCGCGGCGGCGATGGATTCGATGGCGATCGCGTCCGGTATTAATTCCCGCGCTCCCAGCTTCACCTGCGGATTTTCGCGCATGATGCCTTCGATCGATACGACGGACTCAACGGTGAGCGTATCGAGAAGCGCCTCCCATTCCGGATGCGCGCTTTTTTCAATGGTCGCCTGCAGTTTTCCGCTGCGGTCGCGCAGGACGAGAAACGCCATATACCGCGTATTGCGGATATGTTCGACAAACCCCTGTATCAGAACGGGCTCGTTGACGCGCGCCTGTGAAATCATCGTTCGTTTCATTCTGTTCTCCTTTCAATATGGTATTATTGCCAGGCGCCGGTCTTTGTGTCCAGTCCGGCATCATCCTTATGCCGCATTCGATCACCTCCGAAATATAAAAACACGCCGTTTATTTTCCGGCGCGTCAGAAATCGATACGGGTATTGCATCCCTCTATACGTATCTCCGGCCGGCGCGACAGATTCGCACTCGAGCCGGAAGAGATCTTCTCAGCGGCTCAAGTGCCTTCGGTCGATATCCAGCCGAATCAAAATCGTACGCATAGCGGACAGCTCCTTTTTGAATGATCCAAGTATATTGCTTCTGTTGCAGCAAGTCAAATTTTAAAGAGCCTATTTTAAGGCTCTTTGAATTGCATATCAAGTTCTTTTGTCTTCTTTTCTTTCAAGAATTCTATCAAAAAGAGCCCTGGAAATGGGCCCTCTTAAACATATCCGAAGTTCTTTTGCCTTCTTTTCTTTTTGGATTAGCCAAACAGAAATATACTCTTTGCAGGCTCCCTGGAACACATCCGAAGTTCTTTTGCCTTCTTTTCTTTCAAGAAAAGAAGGTCAGTCCCTGCCCGCCAGCTTATCGTATACCCGTTCCAGATCCTCGCGGCTGAAATACTCAATCGTGATCTTTCCGCGGGACGCGCTGCCCGCGAGGGATACTTTCGTGCCGAGCGATTCGCGGAAGGATTCCTCCAGCCCCTGCAGTTCGGCGGAGAGGGCGGGCTTTTCTTTTTTCGCGGCGGGCGCGGGTTTTTTCTTTTCGGAGAGATGGCGGATCTTCTCCTCCAGCGCGCGGACGGAGTATTCCTGTTCCACGCACTCCTTCGCGAGCTGTTCGATCTGCCTCCCGTCGTTCAGCCCGGCAAGCGTGCGCCCGTGCCCCGCGGAGAGCGCGCCGCTTCGGAGCAGGTCGATGACGCTTTCCGGCAGCTGAAGAAGACGCAGCGAATTCGCGATGGCCGGCCTGCTTTTGCCAAGGCGCGCGGAAACCTCCTCCTGCGTCATGTCGTGCTGCTTCATCAGAAAGCGGATCGCCGCGGCTTCTTCGATAGGGTTCAGGTTTTCTCTCTGGATATTTTCGATCAGCGAAACTTCGTGAATCTGTGCTTCGTCGTAATCCGTCACCAGCACGGGCACTTCGGTCAGACCCGCGAGCCGGGCCGCGCGGAAGCGGCGTTCGCCAGCGATGATCATGTAGCGGCTGCCCTTTTGTTTGACGATCAGCGGCTGCACGATACCGTGCGTCCGGATGGAGGCGGCGAGTTCGTTAAGCGACGTTTCATCAAACTGCTTTCTCGGCTGGAGCGAGTTCGTGTCGATCTCCCGCACGTTCACCTGCAGCACGCCCGCGCCTGACGAAGCCTGTTCTTCGTCGGATACGGTGTAGGGATTTAACAGCGCGTCAAGACCCCGACCCAGTCCGGTTTTCTGCGCGGCCATTATTTTCCCTCCTTATCGATCATCTCGCTTGCAAGGGAACTGTATGCCGTTGCTCCCGCGCTGTTGGGCGCGTAGAGCGAGATCGGCAGACCGAAAGACGGCGCTTCGCCAAGACGTACGCTCCTTGGGATGATCGTATCATAAACCTTGTTTTTAAAGAATTTCTTTACTTCTTCGACAACCTGCATGGAGAGATTTGTGCGCGAGTCGAACATCGTGAGCACCACGCCCTCGACGTCCAGATCGGGGTTGAGACTCTTTCGTACGAGTTTGACCGTATTCATGAGCAGGCTCAGCCCTTCCAGCGCGTAGAATTCGCACTGGATCGGAACGAGCAGCGTATTCGCCGCGGTCAGCGCGTTGAGCGTTAACAGGCCCAGCGATGGCGGACAGTCGATAAAAATATAATCGTACTGTTGTTTCGTTGCGTTCAGCGCGCGTTTGAGCACCTGTTCCCGCGCCATCATGGTGACCAGCTCTACCTCCGCGCCTGCGAGCGAGATATGGGCGGGCAGCAGCTTCAGGGACGGGATCATCGTATCGCGCGTCGCTTCGTCGACGGAAACATCGTTGATCAGCACATCGTAGACGGATTTGATATCTCCTTCTTTTTTTACTCCGAGACCGCTGGTGCTGTTTCCCTGCGGATCCGTGTCCACCAGCAGCACGCTTTTCCCCTGCTCGGCGAGACAGGCGCTCAGATTGACGGCGGTGGTCGTCTTGCCGACGCCGCCTTTCTGATTGGCTACCGCAACGATTTTCATGATCGGTTTATCCTCCGGTTTTCTCTGATACTGTGAAAAAAACTTATTTATCGCTATCGCCATTCTAACAGAATCTCGGAATCGATTCAATGTTCCACGTGAAACAATCTGTATCCGGATGTTTATTAATCATTCAATGTTTCACGTGAAACAATCTTCCGATCCGTATCTTATAAAAAAAGAGACGGTTTCCCGCCTCAAATGTTTGGTTACGATCAAAAATTGGAATAGATTCTGACCGGAACAATCAGATAATAGTATCCCTCCGTTTTCGCCGGGCGAATCACGCAGGGGCTGATGCTCGTCGTAAAGTCCATATAGATTTTTTCGTCGGGGATATTTTTCAGCACGTTGATGCAGAAGCGCGGGTTAAAAGCAATGTCGATATCTTCACCGTTGATCTGCACGTCCATTTCTTCATTGGTTCTCCCGACAAAGCTGTTGGCGGAAATCGAAAGCTTGTTGTCGTGGAACTTCATGACGATGTTGTTATTTCCTTCCCGCGCCATGAGCTGCGCGCGGTCGATGCTCTCCATGAGTTCCGCTTTGTCGATCATCACCCGCGTCGTATGCTCTTTCGGCAGGATGTTTTTATATTTGATATAGTCGCCGTCGAGCAGTCGCGCGACCAGGCGGGAATGTTTGATATTGACGCAGACGTGTGTTTTGGTAAACGTCAGTTCCACGTCTTCTTCCGTTTCATCCATCATCCTCGCAATCTCAGCCATGGATTTTCCGGGAATGACGATGCTGCGCTCCGGCACGGGATTTTTCAGCGGCATGGATCGCTTCGCAAACTGAAACGCGTCGGTCGCGACGATGGTGATCTCGTCCCCGAGTTCCATTAACACACCGGTCAGGATCGGCTTGCTGTCGTCCTGCGCGGTGGCGAACACCGTTGTGTTGATCATATCGCGGCAGTCGTTTCGATCCATCTTGACCGTAAACGTTTCGCCCGTGAAGCGCATCTCCGGAAACTCCTCCGTCGTCTCGACGCACTGAAGACTGCTCTTCGCGCGGCCGCAGGAGAGATCGAGCGATTTTCCGCTCAGCGTAACTTCCGCGATGGATTCCGGCAGTTTCCGAACGATCTCGGAAAACAGCTTGCCGGGTACAATGGCAACCCCTTCCTCTTCAACGGTTGCGGGCAGCAGGCATTCTTTCTGCAACATCAGATCGGAACACTTAAGCTTGACGCCGTCCTTCGTTGCTTCCAGCAGAATCCCTTCCAGGATCGGCATCGTCGTGCGTATGGGCAATGCCTTGATTACGGAAAGAACGCCTTCTGTCAATTCTTTCGAGTCCATATAAAAATGCATATTCTGTCTTCCTTTCCAAGCGTTCGTCTCATCTATATAAAATTCTATGACCTTAATTTCACAACCAGTTTTTTTCTGTTGATTTTAATCGCTGTTTCCAGCGTATCGGAGAGTCGGGGTTATCCACATTCTTTGGCTGGAAGGCGTGTATGATTATATTATTATTTCAGTAGCAGTAGGAGTAGTGTGTTGTGCATTCTGTGGAGAAACGGGATTCGCCGCAAACCGGCGGTGTTTTCTCTGTGGACCGATCGGTGGAAAAACCAAAAAGAGGAATAACCTTTTT
Source organism: Bacillota bacterium (assembly GCA_023459335.1). GTDB lineage: Bacteria > Bacillota > Clostridia > Christensenellales > CAG-138 > UBA7703. The sequence goes on along the minus strand of JAEWUO010000004.1, from coordinate 78,898 downwards.
CCACATGATCCATAGTCTCCACGTAATCCACAGTCCGTCCACAATTTTTCTCCACAAAATGTGGATCAGATTATGCCATGCGTTTTTTGATATCCTCGATCACCGAGGAAAACGAACTTTCCGATTCGATCATTTCCTCGACGCGTTTGCAGGCGTTGATCGCCGTCGTATGGTCGTTTTTTTCAAAAAGCGAGCTGATGCGTTTGTAGGGAATGCTCAGCATGTCGTGGCACAGGTACATGGCGACCTGCCGCGGCAGAACGATCTCCCGGTCCCTGCGCTCGGAGAGCAGGCTTTCTATGGGGATGGAATAATACTCGGCGACCGTGCTTTTGATGATCTGCGGCGTGATTTCTTTTTTCTTGACGTCGGGAAGAAGATCCCGCAGCGCTTCGATGGTCAGTTCCAGCGTCAGCGGCCGGCGGCGCAGCTGCGAATACGCGACCACGCGGGTTAAGGAACCCTCCAGTTCACGGATATTGCTCACCACGTGTTCTGCGATGAACTGGATGATTTCGTCGTCCACGTCAAGATTGTCGAGCCGCGCGCGGTTTCGGAGGATAGCGATCCTCGTCTCGATGTCCGGAGGCTGGATGTCTGCGATCAGTCCCCACTCGAAACGGGAACGCAGCCGCTCTTCCAGACTCGAAATTTCCTTCGGCGGCCGGTCGGAACTGATGATGATCTGTTTATTGGCGTTGTGCAGCGTATTGAAGGTGTTGAAAAACTCTTCCTGGACGGATTGTTTCTTCGCGATGAACTGCACGTCGTCGAGCAGAAGCACGTCCACGTTACGGTAGCGTTTGCGGAACTCAAGGCGTTTATCCATCTGTATCGCCGTGATGAGTTCGTTGGTAAACGTCTCGCTGGTGACGTACATGACGCGCGCGGAGGGGTCGTTGTTTTTCACCATGTGCCCGATGGCATGCATCAGGTGCGTCTTGCCCAGACCAACGCCGCCGTACAGAAACAGCGGGTTATAGGCGGCCGCGGGATTCTGCGCGACGGCGAGCGCCGCGGCGTGCGCGAAATGGTTCGATCCGCCGACGACGAACGTTTCAAACGTATATTTCGGATTCAGCGCGAACACGTTGATCGGTTCCGCGCTGATGGGGTTGACATAGATATCCCGATCCTCGGGAAGTATGATTTTGATGTCGGATATCGTTTCGTTCGCGGCCTTGACCGCGTCCCGCAAGTTTTCAAAATAGAAGTCTTCGAGGGTTTTCTGGATGTCCGGTGTGGGCGCTTCGAGGATCATGATGTCCTTCTGGAGTGCGACGGGCACGATTACGTCGATCCAGGCGTGAAAGGACAAACCCGTCATCTGAGGACGGATGTTTTCCCTTGCGGCCGCCCAAACCGATTGCAATTGATCCATAGTGACATACCCCCTATATTAAAGATCATCATAGCAAAAAACGCGTCGGTTTACAAGCCGACGTTTCGGTTGTATGGACAGGCGCACATGCCGTCCGGGGATACGCAAAAGGGGTAAGCCGCTGAGCCGGAACACTCGGAAAAGCCTGCGTTTCGTTCGTTTTCTCCGCCGTCTTTTGCTTTCTTTCCGGGTTCGGACAATCGCGCGGCGGAGCTCTTTTTACGCGGGAAAACAGTAAATCAAACGATTTTTCAGTCCTTCCCGATAAAACCATACGCCAAAATCATGAACGCACTGATTGTTGGCGTAAAAAGAGGTTTTTTTCCCCACAAAACGGCAAAATAGCGCGCTTTTTTTAAGCAATGGGTTAACAATCTGTGACAAACGGGCCGTTTGATTGCAAACCATCTTTTCCGGGTTTACAATAAAGAAAGAATATAGTAATCGGGGGAAATTTGCCCGTGGGAGAATCGCTGCGCAGTCAGTTATTCATAAATTCCGAAAAGGTGGGCGATTTCGTCGAAATCACCCTGCCCGCGCCCGGGGAGGATGAGGAAAGCGAAATTGCGCGCGTTCATTATCTGGAAGCCGGCGTCGGCGAGCCGCTGCTTCTGATCCATTCGCTCGGCCAGTCGCTTTACACCTGGCGCAACGTCTTTGCGGAACTCTCGGATAATTACCGCGTCATCGCGATCGACCTGCCCGGGCACGGGTATTCGTCCCGGCCGGATACGTTTTCCTATACCGCGGACGATTTCGCGTTCCTGTTCAACGCGTTTTTAGACGCGCTCAACATTAAATCCGCGCATATCGTCGCTTTTTCCCTGGGAGCGATGTACATGCTTCGTTTTCTCTCGCTCTATCCCAAGCGCGTTGCCAACTGCGTCGCCATTTCGCCGGGCGGGATCACGGAACAGATGCCGCAGCTCGTCCATAACATGATGAAGCCCCTGGTCGCCACTTTCGCGCGGAACCTCTATACCGCAAACGATGTGCGCAAGCTGCTCGAAGAATGCGTCTCCGACCCCGCGCTGATCGACGATTATGTGGTCAGGCAGTATTATGAGCCGATCTCGGACGGACTCGCGCGGGAAGCGCTTATGTACGCGCTGCGCAATTACGATCAGGAGCGCATCGCGGAGGGGCTTTTGCCGGTGGAGCACGAAGTGCTCGTGCTCTGGGGCAAGAACGACCGCTGGCATCCGCCGTCGGGCAGCGTGTATTTCCAGAGCATCCTTCGCGCGGGCCGGTACTATCTCGTACGAAACGCCGGGCATCTGCTGCACGAGGAGGCGCCGGTTAAACTGCTGGAAATCCTTTACAGCTATATCCCGCCCGCCGTGCCGAACTACGACGTATACCGCTATACGCAGAACCTCGCGGACGATACGGAATGATCGCGGAATTCGATCTGGGCGACGTGGTGCTCATGAAAAAACCGCACGCATGCGGCGCCAACGAATGGACGATCATCCGCGTGGGCGCGGACGTGAAGATCAAGTGCAACCGCTGCGGACGTATCGTGATGCTCGACCGCGCGGACTTCGTGCGGATGGGAAAGAAAATTCTGACCAGACGGGAACAACAGAGTGAAGCGTAGATCGTTTACGCCAAGCCAGATTCGATATCTGCGCGACCGCGCCGAGGAACAATATGAGAACATGCGGGGCGCGCGCTCCTTTCGTAATATGGAGTTTTTGCTCTACATTCTGTTTGTCGTGCTCGCCGCGCTGACCATCCGTTCGTTCATCGCCGAACCCATCCGTGTGGACGGGGATTCGATGATTCCCACGCTCGTGAACAACGAAGACATGTTCGTCGAAAAGGTGAGCTACTGGTTCAACGACCCGCAGCGCGGCGATCTCGTGATTTGCTTTTATCCGGGGTATACGGAGAGCTGCGTTAAGCGTGTGATCGGCCTGCCCGGCGAGACCGTGGAGGTTAAGGAAGGCGCGATCTATATCGATAGTAAAAAGCTCGACGAAAGCGCTTACTGGAACGGCGAAATCATCGGCGATATTTCACCGGTGACCGTCGGCGCCCGGCAGGTGTTCGTTGTCGGCGACAACCGAAACGGCAGCAAGGACAGCCGGAACCCTTCCGTCGGCTGCATTCCGTATGCCAAGGTGGTTGGCCGCGTGATCGCCGTCGTCTATCCGTTCAACGAAATTGAGACCTTTTCCCGGGTGACCTACTCTTGAGCGAGATGCGCAGGCGCCGCCGCAGCGAAGGCCGCGTGCGCGCCTATCGAAATGCAAGGCGGATCGGATGGCTGTTTTCCCTGCTTGTCACGGCGGCCGTCCTTTGCCTTGTTTTTTTTGTCTGGCTGTTTCCGGTCCGGATCGAGGACGCGAGCATGGCGCCCGCGCTGCAGACCGGCGAGGCGGTGCTCTGCGACCGCATCGGGAAATTTTTACGGATGCCGGAGCGCGGGGATATCGTGCTGTTTCAGACGCAGGACGGGTTGTTCCTCAAGCGCATCGTCGGTATGCCGGGTGAGAAGGTCGAGCTGGTCGCGGGGCATGTGTTCATCAACAGCATCCCGCTCGACGAGAGCAGTTACGGCGTGAACTACGTCGGAGACATGGCGCCCGTCGAGGTGCCCGCGGGATGCGTCTTCCTGCTCGGCGACAACCGCGAGGAAATGTACGACAGCCGCGTGGATTCGGTGGGCTGCATTCCCTTCGACCGCATCGAAGGCGTGCTGCGGCTGCGGGTATCTCCTTTCAGCCGGATCACCTACTTTTCTTGAAAGAAAAGGTTGCAAAAGAACTTAGATGATTCCTTGATTGCTTCTTAAAAAGAGAAGCTTTTTTATTGCAAAAGCCGCAAATTCAAATATAATTAGAAAAACATAAATGAAAAGAGAAGATATACATGCTGATTCGAAAAGCGGAACAAAAGGATTTGCCGGAACTGCTCGCGATCTATAACCGCGAGGTCGTCAGCAGTGTGGCGAATCTCGACCTCACCCCGCGCACGCTGGACGAGTGGCAGGTCTGGTTCGATCACCACAACGTGGAAAACCATCCGCTGTATGTCGCGGAAAACGAAGGCCGCGTGGCGGGCTATGTTTCGCTCTCCTCCTACCGCGAGAAGGAGGCGTTCCGCTCGACCGTGGAACTTTCCATCTATGTTTCGCCGGAGTACCGCAAGCGCGGGCTTGCCAGCGAGATGATGGCGTTCATTCTGGACGAAGCGCGCGCCGACGAGCGGACGCACGCAGTGATCTCCGTCATCTCCGCGACGAACGAGCCAAGCATCCTCCTGCATAAGAAATTCGGGTTTGTCTACTGCGGGACGATACCGGAAGTCGGGGTCAAGTTTGGGGTGTATCAGGATATCGTGAATTACTGGCTGGAGGTATAGCTGAAAAATTCCTCACAATAAAAAAGAATAGCAAATAAGAGTTACTAAGAAAACGAAAAAATGCGGTTTTAACTTTCGAGAACAGCAACAAATTGTAAATCGCTCTGATTTTCTGTTTTTTGTGGTATAATAGAACAGAAGGAAGGAGAATTGTATGGAAGTCTATATAAAATGTGAAGATGGTACAATGATATTAAGCGCTGATGATGATATTAATAGGCGTCTTAGCGAAGGGTGGATAATAATTGAATCTGGTGTTGTTACCTTCTCATCAAATGGGAGTCCAAATCCAATTCAATTCGCCTTTCGCTTAAAGGAAAAAGGAAGTAATAGAATTTATGATATGCCCTGGAAAGACATTACTCAAAGACTTGCATTACCAATGAACTTCACCGATATACAACCAATTAAATTTCAAGTAGAACAGATAAGAAAAACAACGGATATAAGAGAAATGGAAAAACTATTAAATAAGGGATGGATCCTATTAAAGAAAGAGAAGATACATACTGAATGCAACTTCTTTAATTATATTTTGGCAAAAAAACATGAGGAATAGTCCCTCCAAACTATACATTTCTGTAATAAAAAGGGAATCTGGATTCCCTTTTTGTTTCCCGTGAAACAATTCTAGAACTCAATTCCCTTTCTCGCCTTCACGCCCTTTTCATACGGGTGCTTGACGAGCTTCATCTCGGTGACGTAATCCGCACGCGCGAGCAGTTCGGGATCGGGGTCGCGCCCTGTGACGACAAGCTCCGCGTCACCGTGATCGTCCAGCAGGGCGAACACCTTTTCGCGGTCGATCAGCCCCAGCGCGAGCGCGGCGCTGAGCTCGTCCAGCACCAAGAGAGAACATTCGTTTGCTCGCGCGAGGCGCGTCACTTCCGCCAGCGTGCGGCCGTGCGTTTCGCGCACCTGCGCTTTTGTCTCTTCGCTCATATTGGGGAAGAACTCGTGCGGCAGCTCGTTGCGGTAGACGGGCACGCCGAGCCGCTCCAGCGCGGCCAGCTCGCCCGTTGGCAGGCTCTTGAGAAACTGTGCGAGCACAGCCTTGCCGCCGCTACCGACATGCCTCAGGATCAGCCCCAGCGCCGCTGTGGTCTTGCCCTTGCCGTCCCCGCAATAGACGTGAATCATGGCGATGCCTCCGAACGAATGCACTTATTTATCCACATTGTACGCTAAGAATGCGGATAAAGGCAAACGTGCGGAGATGGATGCGCGTTTGCCTTCTTTGGCTGCTCGTGAAATCGCAGATTGATCGGTTGTCTCAAGGTTTTTCATGATGCGACCGCTTCAGATAACCGCTTACCGTCGGCTCCGTGCCGTTGCGGACCTGACGAAAGTTTTCCATATGCTTTATGATCAGACACATGCACGGAAAAAATAGAATCGCGATGCTCAGATTGCTTTGCGTACTGACTCCATAAGCAATGGGAAACAATCCCGCGGCCGAAACGGGCAGCGCCCAGGGATAATTCACTATGAATGAAAGAGCGATGCCAAGCAGCAGCAGAATCAGAAATATCCTGACGTCCAACGCGATGACCACTCCGGCAAGACAGGACGATCCTTTTCCGCCCTTGAAACCGAGCGAAAACGGGAACATATGTCCCAGCATCGCCGCGCCGCCGGCTATGACGCCCGCAACCGCAAGCTGCGGGAAAAGCGCTTTTGCAATCGTGACCGCGGCAAACGCTTTTCCGATATCCAGAAGCATAACAAGAACGCCGACGGACTTTCCGATTGTTAAAAAGACATTGGTTGCGCCGAGGTTTTTTGTGCCTTCGCGACGCAGTTCTTTCTTCTTGAGCCGGGAAATGATCCAAGCGGGGTTGATGCATCCAAGCAGATATCCAAGCAGTATAGAAGCAGGAACTTCATACATAGACAAGCATCCTCCGTTTGTGAATCTCTGCCAAATATTCGCCGACCTCGCGAATCATCCGATTTTTTAGAATCAATACGTTCGGTTCTCCACATTTTACGATAAAACGGTGGAAAAAGGCAAATCGGTATAAAGCTGGCAAAACGCAGGCGCGCCGTTTCCGGCGCGCCCGTTTGTTTCGTTACTAGAATTAGATGCCGTGGTGGCGGAGCTTGCCGCGTTTCTCCAGCTGCTTAAGCATCTCCGTCGGGTCCTTGACCTTCGCGAGGAAGATCATCGCGGCGATGATATACGGCTTAAAGGACGCCTGCTTGTAAAGCGGGTCGCGGTAGCGGTCGAACACGCTGGCGGCGACTTCGCCCGCGTCGCAGCTGATATCCGTGATGTCGGCGGGCAGGCAGTGCAGATAAAGCGCCTTGCCGTTTTTGGTCTTCGCCATCAGCTCTTCCGTGCATTCCCAATCCTTATGCTCGGCGTTCTGTTTGAGCAGCTTTTTCTCCAGCGCCTTGATGCCGTCCAGATCGCCGTTGCCGTAGAGCGTCGTGCGCTCTTCCATGGCGCGAAACGGCGCCCAGCTCTTGGGGTACACGATGTCCGCATCCTTGAACGCGTCCGCCATGCTGTGCGTCACGGTGAATTTGCCGCCGCTCTCCGCGCTCTGGCGTTTGGCGACGGACAGCACGTCGTCCATGACTTCGTATCCTTCCGGATGCGCGAGCGTGACGTCCATGCCGAAGCGCGTGAAGAGGCCGATCACGCCCTGCGGGACGGAAAGCGGCTTGCCGTAGCTGGGGCTGTACGCCCAGGTCATGGCGATCTTCTTGCCCTTGAGGTTTTCCACGCCGCCGAATTCGCGGATGCAATGCGCCATGTCGGCCATGCACTGCGTCGGGTGGTCGATGTCGCACTGGAGGTTGACCAGCGTCGGTTTCTGCTCAAGCACGCCGTCGATGTGCCCCTGCTTGACCGCGTTGACGACTTCGTGCATATAGGCGTTTCCCTTGCCGATGTACATATCGTCGCGGATGCCGATCGCGTCCGCCATGAAGCTGATCATATTCGCGGTTTCGCGGACGGTTTCGCCGTGTGCGATCTGGCTCTTTCCTTCGTCGAGATCCTGCACTTCCAACCCCAGCAGGTTGCAGGCGGACGCGAACGAGAAACGCGTGCGTGTGCTGTTGTCTCTAAAGAGAGAGATGCCGAGGCCGGAGTCGAAAATTTTGGCCGAAATGTTGCGCTCCCTGAGATTTCTGAGCGCGTTGGCGACGGTGAACACCGCGTCGAGCTCGTCGCGCGATTTTTCCCACGTGAGGAAAAAATCGCCTTCGTACATGTTTGCAAAATTCAGACCTTCCAGCGTCTTTGTAAACGATTTGATGCCTTCCTGCTTACCCATAAAACTCACTCCTGTACTCTTGTTTTGGTGAAAAAGAGAAAATAAGCGCAGAGCGGGCGCCGCCCGCTCTGCGTGCAGCCTGCCTTCAGCAGGCGGACTTGTCCGATTTTGTATCCGTGCCTCCGGCGCGGAACTGGCACGCGTCGCCTTCCCCCTGCCCCTGATACATGGAGGGGATCAGCGCGTAGACCGCCGCGCAGGTGACAAGGTCCTGCTTCCAGGTGATCTCGTTCGGCGCGTGCGCCTGGCTCTCCGCGCCCGGGCCGAAGCCGACGCAGGGGATGCCGTAGCGGCCCTGAATCGCGACGCCGTTGGTGGAGAAGGTCCATTTGTCGATCAGCGGACGGTTACGAAGGTGCATGGAACCTTCCGCGCCGATGCGCTTGTCGCCGTAAAGCGCCTTGTGCGCGTCCGCAACGGCCTGCACGTGCCCGGCGGATTCTTTATTGATCCACGTCGGGAAATAACACTCGGTTTCATACACGAGTCCCGTCCATGCCGGACGGTCGTAGAGATACATGCTCACTTTCGCGCCGTGTTTTTTGCAGGCGGGAAGGGCTTCGATTTCCTTGATGCAGCTGTCCCAGGTTTCGCCGGCGGTCATGCGGCGGTCGATCGAGATCGAGCAGCTGTCCGCAACCGCGCAGCGCGAGGGGCTGGTAAAGAAAATCTGGGAAACCGTGCAGGTGCCGCGGCCCAGGAAACGCGCGTCTTCATAGTGTTCGGGGTTGAACTTCGGGTCGAGCATCTTGCATAGGCCCTTGATCTCGTCGGACGAACCGCAGCCGTTGGCGTTGAGGGATTCCACATCCTTGAGGATATCCGCCATCTTGTAGATCGCGTTGTCGCCGCGTTCCGGCGCGCTGCCGTGGCAGGAAACGCCCGCAACATCCACGCGGATCTCCATGCGTCCGCGGTGCCCGCGGTAGATGCCGCCGTCGGTGGGTTCGGTGGAAACCACGAACTCCGGCTTGATTCTGTCTTCGTTGTGGATATACTGCCAGCAGAGTCCGTCGCAGTCCTCTTCCTGCACGGTGGCCGTCACGAGGATTTTGTAGCCGTCCGGAATCAGGCCCAGGTCTTTCATGATCTTCGCGCCGTAGACGGCGGAAACCACGCCGCCCTCCTGATCGGAGCCGCCGCGTCCGTAGATTACGTCATTGGTTTCATAACCTTTGTAAGGGTCTTTTTCCCAGTTGCGGATATTGCCGATGCCGACGGTGTCGATATGCCCGTCGAACGCAATGATCTTCTCCCCCTTGCCCATCCAGCCGAGGGCGTTGCCTTCCGGATCGATTTCGGCTTTGTCGAAGCCAAGCGCTTCCATCTCCTGTATGGTGCGGCGGATGACGCCTTCCTCTTCGCAGCTTTCGCTGGGAATTGCGATCAGATCGCGGAGGAACTTCGTCATCTGCTGTTCGTAAGCCTGCGCGGCTTTCTTTACTTTGCTGGTGTCCATGGTAGATTGCTCTTCCTTTCTTCTGCAGCGGCCGCGGCCGCCGGGAGCGGGCCGAGGTCAATCTTTTTTTGCGTCGATGTAGGAATACAGGGTATATTTGCTGATGCCGAAGTATTTCGACACCTTGTCACCGCTCTTGGTGACGAGGAACGCGCCGGATTGATAGAGGAACTGGATCGCTGAGATTTTATCCTCTTTCGTCATCATGGCCACGGGTTTGCCGACGTTGGCGACACTCTGTTCGATCAGGTCGTCCAGCAGGTCGTTGACGTTCTGCGGAATGCGCTCCGGAACCGTCGGCTCGCTGTTGTGATGGAGAACGGAGGAAATCGCCCGCTCCGCCATCAGAAGCTCGGTGATGTCGTAGTTGATCGAGAGCACGCCTTCGATCACGTTTTCCGCGTTGCGCAGATAAACCGTGCTGGATTTGAGCACGCGCCCGTCGCGCGTTTTGGTGAGGTAGCCCAGCTCGTCGGTCAGCGAGGGGTCGCGTTTTCGCTGAATCGCTTCGAGCACCACGCGGGAGGCGCTTCCGCCCGCCTGACGGTGGGATACATGGCCGTTTTCGATCACCGCGATCGTGTGTTCGGTGTCTTCGCCGGAGATGTCGTGTACGACGACTTCGCTGCTCTCGCCGAACTGCGCGGTGACGGCCTTGGCGAGCCGCTGCAAGAATTCCAGATCCATGGCGTGAACCCTCTTCCTAAATAATATACAGAGCGATATAAAAAAACAAGAAGAAAAATAAATATATTTTATGAAGCCTGAAATATTTTTTGAATATACGCATTCAATATTTTTATACTCACGTACTAAATATATTTTTATTGTAACACAAACAGAAAGTTGATGCAAAAAACTTTGATGTTGCAAGCCCGCGGCGGACAGGCGGCCTGATTTCGATTTCCGATAAATTTGCTTTCGTTCGGACGAAGTTCGAATCAAATCAAAGAACCGTCACTTTTCAGCGTAACAAACTCACGCTTCCTTTCTTGTACTTGCGAGGGAAATAAGGTAGAATATTCTTGCCTGGAACCAGGCAGTATGAGTAAGGTGGTGAACCGTATGGAAGAACAGCGCGATCTGGTGGTTTTTTCCGATGACGAGGGCAACGAATTTGAACTGGAAATCGTAGATTATTTCGATCATGAGGGACAGGAGTATGCGGTGTTGATCGATCCCGAAGCCGAATGCGGCTGCGGGGATGAGACGTGTGAAGAAGAACACGGCTCGGAGGTCTATATCATGAAGATCGTCGTCAACGGCGAATACGAAGAGTTCCTCCCCGCGGACGAGGACAAGATGGAGGCCCTTTCCAAGATCGTCGAAGAGCGTTTCGAAGCGATGGACGACGACGACGGCTGCGGCTGCGGCTGTGGCTGCGACGAGTGTTCCGACAAAGAAGAATAATCCGTCCTCATCCGGCAAAGTACCTCATAAACCCGCGGCGAAACAAAGCCGCGGGTTTTTCCGTTTTCATCCCGGTAAACGCCGTGTGAAAAATGTTCATTTTTCTTCCACAAAAAGTTATCCACAATCGTGGATAACTCTGTGGATAACGAACGGAGCATAGAAAAGAGCGGCCCTTACGGTTCGTGGACTTGCGCGCCTGAAAAGCTTAATCTGAAAGGGAGTCGTCATTCTCGTCCGCTAATTTATTCTCCCGTTTTTTGACGGCGACTCCCAAAGCGTATGAAAGCAAAAATGCAATGGAAAACAAACCGATGAAACTTACGAAGAGATAGAGTACAATTTCTTTATCATTTCTTGTGCAAGCCAATACGATACTGGTGCCGACCACTGCGGTCAGCAAGCCCGAAAGCACATGCGACTTCCAAGAAGGAGCAGTATAATTTCCCCAAAGACCCCGCTTAACAAATGAGATTAAGACAAACAGGGAAAGGACTAATACGGAGACGCATTCGCCAAGTATCATCCATGGTTCATGAAACAGCAATAACTGGACAGGTATACTGGCAACCAACAGCCAAAACATCGTCCAAAGCGCAACGTGTTCCAATCTATATATTTCGTATTCTTGTCTTTCATCCGTGATCCGCTTCATCGGCGCTTTCCTCCCAAAATATGTCGTTCAGAGTTTTATTCAACGCTTTGCATATCAAAATACAAAGGTTTATGGACGGATTGAATTTTCCCGCCTCGATCAAACCAATCGTTTGCCGAGTCACTCCAACGCGTATCGCAAGCTGTTCTTGCGACATATCGTTTTGAATACGCGTAATTTTCATCTGTTTATTCTTCAATAAAACACCTCCTGAAAGATATGATATGCTTCGAGATTGAAGATGTCAATAATACATTGCATTATGACGTGAATAAATTGCATTTTTATCGTACAATGTGTTTCTATCAAACCCATGCCAGATATTTTATACAATCTGTTTTAATCTCTACAAAGGCACGAACAAGTGTTTGCAAATAAAAATACTTTCGTGTATACTGTCATTAAAACGAACGAGTGTTTGCAACAAATCGGGACACATCGATTTCGACCGAAGACGCGTTTGAGAATTTGTGATATACTAGAATATCGGTCATTTTTATCAGACAGACCAAACAGCGGCTATCCTTCCGCCTGCCGGAAAGAAGCCGCGCGGCAATACGAAAGGGACTCTCCATGAAGGATATCGTCATCAAGGGCGCAAGGGAACATAACCTCAAGAACATCGACCTCGTGATTCCGAGGGACAAACTCGTGGTGTTCACCGGACTTTCCGGCAGCGGAAAGTCGAGCCTCGCGTTCGACACCATCTATGCGGAGGGGCAGCGGCGGTATGTCGAGAGCCTCTCCTCCTACGCGCGCCAGTTTCTGGGGCAGATGGAAAAGCCCGACATCGACAGCATCGACGGGCTTTCCCCTGCGATCTCCATCGACCAGAAAAGCACGAGCCATAACCCGCGCAGCACGGTCGGCACCGTGACGGAAATCCACGACTATCTGCGCTTACTGTATGCGCGCTGCGGCGTGCCGCACTGCCCGGACTGCGGGAAACCCATCGAAAAGCAGACCATCGACCAGGTGGTGGACCGCGTGCTCTCTCTGCCGGAGGACACGAAGGCGCAGATCATCGCGCCCTGCGTACGCGGCAGAAAAGGCGAACATCAAAAGCTGCTCGACGAGCTCAAGCGCGAGGGCTACGTGCGCGTTCGCGTAGACGGAACGGTCTACGACATTGCGGACGCGCCCGCGATGGACAAAAAATTCAAGCACACGGTGGAAGCCGTCATCGACCGCATCGTGATCAAACCCGGCATCGAAGGGCGCCTGACGGACTCGCTCGAAACGGCGTTCCGCCTCGGCAACGGGCTTGCCATCGTGGCGATTACAGACGGCGAAGAAATGCTCTTTTCGCAGAATTACGCCTGCCCGGACTGCGGCACCAGCATCGAGGAACTGACTCCTCGCATGTTCTCGTTCAACAACCCCTTCGGCGCGTGCCCGACCTGCTCGGGCCTCGGCACGTTGCTTAAAATCGACCCCGACCTCGTGATTCCCGACCAGAAGCTTTCGCTCTCACAGGGGTGCGTGAACGTCATGGGCTGGAACAGCGGTTCCAAAGGCACCATCGCGAGCATGTATTTCGAGGCGCTCACCAAGTATTACGGCGTCTCGATGAAAACGCCGTATGAGGAGCTTCCGCCGGAGGTGCGGAACGCGATCCTCTACGGCACGGGCAAGGAGAAACTGCACATCGCGTATAAAAAAGAGTTCGGCAGCGGCAGCTTCGACGCGCCGTTCGAAGGAATCGCCGTCAACATGGAGCGGCGTTACCGCGAAAGCACTTCCGATTACAGCAAACAGGAGATCGAGCGTTTCATGACGCAGACGCCCTGCCCGGACTGCAAGGGCAAGCGCCTCAAGCGCGAGAGCCTCGCCGTCACGGTCGGGGATATCAACATTGCCGATCTCTCCGACCTGCCTGTCAAGGCAGCGCGGGATTTCCTGCGCGATCTGAAACTCGGCAAAACGCAGACGATGATCGCCGAACAGATTCTGAAGGAGATCGACGCGCGGCTGGGCTTTCTGGTCAACGTCGGACTCGACTATCTGACGCTCTCGCGTTCGGCGGTGTCGCTCTCCGGCGGCGAGGCGCAGCGCATCCGCCTCGCGACCCAGATCGGCAGCGGGCTGATGGGCGTGCTGTACATCCTTGATGAACCGAGCATCGGCCTGCATCAGCGGGACAACGCGCGGCTCTTAAAAACGCTGCAGCGGATGCGCGATTTGGGCAACACGCTCATTGTGGTGGAACACGACGAAGAAACGATACGAACAGCGGATTATGTGGTGGATATCGGGCCTGGAGCGGGCGAGCACGGCGGAGAAGTGGTTGCCGTCGGCACGCCGGAAGAAATTGCGGCGAACGAGAAATCCATCACGGGCGCGTACCTCAGCGGGCGGCTTTCGATCCCCGTTCCGCGGGAGCGGCGTGTGGGAAGCGGGCAGAAGCTCGTGGTCCGCGGCGCACGCGCGCACAACCTGAAAAACATCGACGTGGAAATTCCGCTGGGCAAGTTCGTCTGTGTGACCGGCGTATCCGGCAGCGGAAAATCAAGCCTCGTCAACGAGATCGTGAAGAAGACGCTCCTGCGGGACCTCAACCGCGCGCACACCCGTCCGGGCGACCACGACCGCATCGAAGGGATCGCCGCGCTCGACAAGATCATCGATATCGACCAGAGCCCCATCGGGCGCACGCCGCGAAGCAACCCCGCGACCTACTGCGGACTCTTCGACCTGATCCGCGCGGTGTTCGCCAATACGCCGGACTCGCGGATGCGCGGCTACAGCAACGGGCGTTTCAGCTTCAACGTCAAGGGCGGCCGGTGCGAAGCCTGCAACGGGGACGGCATCATCAAGATCGAGATGCACTTTTTGCCGGATATCTACGTGCCCTGCGAAGTTTGCGGCGGCAAGCGGTATAACCGCGAAACGCTCGAAGTGCATTATAAGGGTAAGAGCATTTACGACGTGCTGGAGATGACGGTGGAAGAGGCGCTTCGTTTCTTCAAGCCGCTGCCTAAGATCGCTCGCAAATTGCAGACGCTGTTCGACGTGGGGTTGGGTTACGTGAAGATCGGTCAGCCGAGCACGCAGCTTTCCGGCGGCGAAGCGCAGCGCGTCAAACTCGCGACCGAACTCAGCCGCCGGGACACGGGCCGAACGCTCTATATTCTCGACGAGCCGACGACGGGACTGCATGTGGATGACGTAAAGCGCCTTTTGGAAATCCTTCAGCGTCTCTGCGAAACCGGAAGCAGCGTACTCGTGATCGAACACAATCTCGACGTGATCAAGTGCGCGGACTACGTGATCGACCTCGGCCCGGAGGGCGGGAACGCGGGCGGCACCGTCGTCGCCACCGGCACGCCGGAGGAGGTCGCGCGGGTGGAGGGCAGTTATACCGGGCAGTTTCTCCGGCGAGCGCTGTAAATTTTCGCCGCGCGGAAAAGAAATTCGGTTCAGGCGGCTTTTGTAACAAAGCTGTGACGAAACGGGGATGCGTGTATGCGCGTCCCCGTTCTTGTTATATAATCCAGATGTTTAAGCCCCCGATGATCCGGCAAATAACCGGAAAGGAACGATCAAACATGTATACCAGATGGAGACTCTACATCCTCGCCGTATTCCTCGTTGTGATCGGCGTCCTTTTATTCGGCTGCCGCATCTGGCGCAAACGCGGGCATCGGTTCAGCGCGCTAAGGGAAGTGTTCCTCGTTCTCGGTGTGGTCTTGATCGTGGAGACGCTGATTGTCTCTACCCTCTCAAACTTTAACCTCGGTGTGATCCTTCCCGCGTTTTTCGGCGTGCCGCTCGTGTTTCTCGCGTTTATGCTGCCGAAGATGAAACAGGGTTTTCTGCTGTTTCTCAAGTGGCTGATCGCCGCCTGCTACACCGTCGCAATCGGTATTTTTATTGTATGCGGATCTCTGATGATCCACGCCGCGAGCGAGGGGAACGACGTCGACGCGGACGCGGTGATCGTGCTCGGCGCGGCCGTGCACGGGGACAAGGTGACCTGGGTGCTGGAAAACCGGCTCAACACTGCCATCGAATACATGGAAGATCACCCGGCTGCGATCTGCGTGGTCTCCGGCGGGCAGGGATCGGGCGAGAGCGTCACGGAAGCTTCCGCCATGAAAAAATACATGGTCGGGCGCGGCATCCGGACGGATCGGATTTTTACGGAGGAAAAGGCGAAAAACACGATGGAAAACTTCGCGTTTTCCAAGGCGGTCATCGACAAAGCCGTTGGCGAAACCGCGCGAATTGCCTTTGTGACTACGAATTTTCACGTATACCGCGCGGGGATGGTCGCACGGGAGCAGGGGGTGAACGCCTTCGGCATTCCGGCGGAGGACGTCTGGTACCTGCGGCTGAACAACTTCCTGCGGGAGTGCGTCGGCATCTGCGTCTACGCGCTGCGGGGAGATATCTAGCGCATGCTGCCGCGGAGCGGACGTCGGTCCGCTCCGCTTGTTTTTCCCGCGGGATTCTTGTATGATTGTTTCGGTATTCAGGTATGCGTTCGTACGCATGGATGGGATGGAACCGCTATTTTAAAAACAGAGGAATTGCTATGACGGTTTGGATTGCGATGTTGCTCGGCCTCGTGCAGGGCGTATGCGAATTTTTGCCGGTGAGCAGCAGCGGCCATCTGCTGTTGCTGCAGCAGATGTTCGGCGTGACGGAAGGGGCGATGTTTTTCACCGTCATGCTCCATCTTGCCACGCTGATCGCGGTGTTTGTCGTATACTGGCAAACGATTGTTGAACTGGTCAAAAAACCGTTTCAGAAAACGGTGCTTCTCTTGATCATTGCGACCGTTCCGGCGGTTGTCGTCGCGGTGCTCTCAAAAAAGGTGGATCTGTTCGCTTCCTTCTTCGCCGCGGCGGAAGCGGGAAAATATCTGGGATATTGTTTCCTGCTCACGTCGCTGTTCCTGATTTTGAGCGATAATATCAAGCATACGCAGACCGACGAAGAGGGAAATAAAGTTCCGAAAAAAGGAAAAAAGATGAAGGATATACGGGTGACCGACGCGCTCGTCATCGGCTGTATGCAGGGCGTCGGCGTATTGCCGGGCGTGTCCCGTTCCGGCAGCACGATCTCCGGCGCGCTGTTCGCGGGGCTCAACCGCAAGACCGCGGCGGACTTTTCGTTCCTGCTTTCGATTCCCGCGATCCTCGGCGGCGCGGTGTTCGAGATTCCGGACGCGATCGAAACCGGCCTTGGCGGCATGCACTGGACGACGCTGGCTGCGGGCATGATCGTAGCCGGCCTGACGGGGTATTTCGCCATCAAGGTGATGATCTCCGCCGTCAAGAAAAAGAAGCTCTGGGGATTCGCGGTCTATACCGCGATTCTCGGCGTACTCGTGATCGTCGACCAGTTTGCAACGCATTATTTCTTTTAACGCAAAACAATCAAAACCGGCGGGGGTTCCCGCCGGTTTTTGCATGTCAGCCGTGTTACAGATCCGTGACGCACCGTACCGCCGCCAGCGGAATTCCGATCGTAACAATCTGTTTCCCGCCGTCGCGGAGCATCCCCTGCGATTCGTAAAACGAGATCGCGCGGCGGTTCTCCTCCAGCACCCAGCAGCAGAGGCGCTCAAAGCCCGCGCTGGCGGCCTCCCGCTTCAGGTGGGCAAGAAGCAGCGTTCCATAGCCGCGGCGCCAGACTTCCGGAAGAAAATAGAAAAACGTAAACTCCGCCGCGTTTTCGAGATCCGGATCGCGCGTGGGGTGCAGGCTCGCCGCGCCGACGGGAATCCCGTCCGCTTCGAACAGGTAATAGCGCAGCTTCGGTGTGCGCGCAAGGCCTTCTGCGAGTCGTTCCGCGCGTGGGAGCCGCTCCAGCGAATCGAGATAGCTTTGCGGGACGATCCCCGCATAGGCCGCGCGCCACGCTTCGTTGACGATATGCGCGATCGCGGGCGTATCCACGGCGGAAGCAGGGCGGATGGCGGTTTGCTTCATCGTTTGCCTCCTTCGCTGCCCTAAAACGCGCCAGTGATCCAGCGATGATCTGCCGTTCGTTCCGAATTACTGCACTGCCGGCGGGATTTCGGCCTTGTGCTTGGGTTCCACTTCGATTTCGCCCGCTTTCGTCAGAGAGAGCTTCGTGACGATCGGGCCGACCAGCTCATAGATCAGCGTCGCGCAAAGAATGACCGCCTGAATGGACGAGCCGTACTGCGGCAGCTCCTTGACGACCAGCTGCGCGATGCCGATGGCGACGCCCGCCTGCGGGATCAGAGAGAAACCGAGATACTTTCGTATCTTATGCGACGTCTTGGAGATCGTGCAGCCGATGAACGCGCCGAAGTATTTGCCAACGACGCGGGTGATGATGTAGACCACGCCGATGACGCCGAGAGAGGGAAGCATCGCGACGTTCAGGTCCGCGCCGGAAATCACGAAAAACAGCATGAACAGCGGCGGCGTCCAGGCGTCCGCCTGTTCGAGGGTTTGGATTGCGTCGTCGCGCAGGTTGACGTACGTCGCGCCGATGGCCATACACAGCAAAAGGTGCGAAAGTCCGAACTGCTGCGCGAGACCCACGCCGAGCAGAACCGCCGCGATGCTGATGGAAAGGCGGTTTGCGCGGCTCTTGAAGAAGCGGTTGGAAAGCGCGACGATCACGCCGATGATTGCGCCCGCGCCGAGCGAGAAGATGATCTCCAGCAGCGGGCTGACGATGGTGCTCATCACATTGAACGCGTCTCCGTTTTGAATCATCTTTGCGACGGAGACGGACAGCGCGTACGCCATGAGGCCGATCGCGTCGTCCATCGCGACGACGGGCAGCAGCGTGCTGGTCAGTTCGCCTTTCGCATGGTACTGGCGGACGACGAGGAGCGTCGCCGCGGGTGCGGTCGCCGCGGCGATCGCGCCCATGCAGAGCGCCATGGGGACGGGGAAACCCAGCAGGCTGACGACCACGTCCACGAGGATGACCGCGCCGAGCGCCTCGCAGGCGGTGATGATGAGGATCTTACCGCCGATTGCCTTGATGTGCGCAAGTTTAAATTCGCTGCCTATGGAGAACGCGATGAAGCCCAGCGCGGCGACGGTGATGATGTCCAGCGTGGCCAGCGCGTCGGCGGAGATCAGTTTGAAACAGTACGGCCCGATCAGAAGCCCCGCGACAAGATAGCCCGTCACATTGGGAAGCTTCACGAGCTTTGCGACGCGGGTTAAAAGAAGCCCCGCGATCATGGCGATAGCGATGATGAATAACGTATGCATGTTACTTGTGCGATACTCCTTCCCAGTTCATGACCGGCACAGTAAAGAAA
Organism: Bacillota bacterium; assembly: GCA_023459335.1. Lineage (GTDB taxonomy): Bacteria > Bacillota > Clostridia > Christensenellales > CAG-138 > UBA7703. The sequence continues at coordinate 60,076 of JAEWUO010000004.1, read as the reverse complement.
ATGCCGGTATTCGGGCCATGAAGATCACCTGCAACGCTGTGGATAATATCTTTGACCAACGGAACGTCCTCGTCCTTGAGAACGATCAGAATCATCTTGTTGGTCTGGCGGCAGGGGTTGATGAACTGCCGGAGCGAGCCGAAAATCGGCGGCGCGTCCACGCTGTTGCATTCGCTCAGCGTCGTGAGCATTCCCTGACAGTCCACGACGGACGCGCCCTGCAGGCCCGCTTCCATCATTTTGGTAAAAATCGGAGTAACGCTCTCCTCGTGGTTGGTGATATGGACAAACAACTGCATAAATAAGCTTCCTTTCCCTCTTATCCGGGCGGCGCAACCCGCGCGCAGCAGGCGGCATGTCGCCGGCTCGGTCAAATCGCGGTATTCCTGAACATTAGAAAACTATTCCTCTGCGCGCGGTTTGTCAATAGCCGCACATATATTCCACGTGCGGCTACTGTAATTTATCGTTATAATGTAATGTTTTTTGGTTTACTTGCTCTCGCCCTTCTTCAAATGTCCGTGCCCGTGGCAGTAGATCTGGCGGTTATCCAGCGCCCACTGTCGCTCGGAAAACGCGCCGACGGACACGCCGGAGAGCGCGTCGAACATCTCGTACATCTTGCTGTCGAGGAGGTCGAGCTCCGCAAGCACCTCCGCCTCCGGAAACATCGGCAGCTTCGGGCTGCCGAACTCCGCCTGCCCGTGGTGCGCGAGCAGCATGTGCTCGACCAGCATCGCCGTCTCATCCGGCACGCCCAGCAGATCGCAGGCGGCGGAAACGTCCGAGATGCCGATGGAGATATGCCCCACCAGCTGGCCGCGAGGGGTATAGCCGCTCGCGATGCCGAGTTCGCCCGTGTCCAGCTCCTTGAGCTTGCCCAGGTCGTGCAGGATCGCGCCGGCGTAGACGAGGTCTCCGTCCAGCGCGGGATAGATGTCGATGACGGCTTTGGCGAGCTTGGTCAGCGTCCAGGTATGGTGCAGCAAACCCCCGCGCGTGGCGTGGTGCAGCTTGACCGCCGCGGGGAAAAACAGCAGCTTTTCTTTGTATTCGCGCATAAGGTACTGCACGAGCCGCCGCAGGTCGTCGTCCTGGAATCCTTCGGCGAGCGAAAAGAGTTCGTCGAAAAGCCATTCGGGGTCGAAGGGAGAGCAGGGCAGGAGCTTCGCCATGTCCACGTCGTCCTCCGGTGAGACATGGCGGATTTTGTCGATCTTGAGCTGTTCGGTGTCTTTCCAGATATTGATCGAGCCGCGCACCTTGATCACGTCGTCCGCTTCGTAGGTGCCGTGCAGTTCTTTATTATAGTCCCAGACCTTGGCGGCGCACTCGCCTTCGCAGTCCGCCACGATGAGGTCGAGGTATTCCGTTCCTTTGATATTGGTCTTTACGCTCGCGCTCTTGACGAGACAAAAGCCCTCAAACGACGATCCGTTGCTTTCGTTCAATAACCGCATGCGGCTCATGGATGCGTTCCCCCTTGGTGAAATGGCGTGCCGACGCGCCTTTTCAACAGTATAGCATACTACGATACCTACCGCGCAACCTTTCGCGCGGCGCCGCGTTGCCGGAACGCCCAGCGTGTGGTAAAATGCGCGTGTGCATGGGCGGGGGCAACAGCCTCCGCGGCCGCACGGAATGGAACAAAAAAAACCTTTATGGAACAAAAAAGCGAACAGCAATACGATATCGTCGTCATCGGCGCGGGGCACGCGGGCGTGGAAGCCGCACTATCCTGCGCGAGAATGGGGCAAAAAACGCTTTTATTGACGTTGAACCTGGACTCGGTGGGGCTTATGCCCTGTAATCCTGCCATCGGCGGCACCGGGAAGGGGCATCTGGTACGCGAAATCGACGCGCTCGGCGGCGAGATGGGATTAGCCGCGGACGACACGCTGATCCAGATGCGCATGCTCAACACGGGAAAAGGCCCCGCGGTGCATTCCCTGCGCGCGCAGATGGACAAACGCCGTTATCACGAGCGCGTCAAGCGCGCGATGGAGGAACAGGAAAACCTCACGCTCATACAGGGCGAGGCGGAACGCTTTCTGACCGAAGGCGGGCGAATCTGCGGCGTGGAGACGGCGGAAGGGTTCGCGTACCCCTGCCGCGCGGCGGTGGTCTGCGCGGGCGTGTATATGAAGAGCCGCATTCTCATTGGAGAACTCGCCAGAAACAGCGGCCCCGCGGGGCTGCTGCGATCCGAAACGCTCTCGGATGCGCTCAGGGAACTCGGCATCCCGATCCAGCGGTTCAAGACCGGCACGCCCGCGCGCGTCAACGGCCTGACGCTCGATTATGAGGAGATGGAACGGCAGGACGGGGATGTTCCGACACCCGCGTTTTCGTTTCTCAACGGCAGATTGGAACGGGAGCAGACGCCGTGCTACCTGACATACACCAACGCCGAAACGCACCGCGTAATCCTTGAAAACATCCACCGCTCCGCCATGTACAGCGGAAAGATCAACGCGACCGGCACGCGCTACTGCCCCAGCATTGAGGACAAGCTCGTGCGCTTTGCGGACAAGGAACGGCACCAGATCTTTATCGAGCCGGAAGGGCGCTCGACCAACGAAATGTACGTACAGGGCATGAGCACGAGCCTGCCGGGCGACGTGCAGATAGAAATGCTTCGCACCATGCCCGGACTGCGCCGCTGCGAAGTGATGCGGCTTGGATACGCGATCGAATACGACTGCATCGACCCCACCGCGCTGGACGCTTCGCTCGCCGTGCGCGCCGTACCCGGTCTATATCTTGCGGGGCAGGTCAACGGTACGAGCGGCTACGAGGAAGCCGCCGCGCAGGGGCTTCTTGCGGGCATCAACGCCGCGCTGTATTGCCGCGGCGAGGAACCGCTGACGCTCGGGCGGGACGAAGCGTACCTCGGCGTGCTGGTGGACGACCTTTCGGTCAAGGGCACGCCGGAGCCGTACCGCATGATGACATCGCGCTGCGAATACCGCCTGCTGCTGCGGCAGGACAACGCCGACGAGCGGCTGACGCACAAATCGCTGCGCACGGGGCTGATCTCCGCCGAACGGTACGAAAAACTCATGCGCAAGCGCGAGCGGGTGGAAGCAGCGCTGCTCGCGCTCGATAAAACCGCGCCGCCGACGGAAGCGCTCAGGCAGCTCCTGACCGACCGCGGAGAAAGCGTGCCGCAGAACGGCGTAAAACTCTTCGATTTGCTAAAGCGGATAAACATTCGCTATACCGATCTTCTTTCGATTTTTTCCTCGCTGGAGCCGCTGGACTGGGAGACGGAGGAACGCGTGGAGACGCTTGCGCGCTACGACGGCTATATCCAGAAGCAGCAGGAGCAGGTGGCGAGGAGCCGCGCGCTGGAAAACACGCCGCTGCCGCAGGACGTCGATTACCTGACGCTGGAGGGCCTCAGGCTGGAAGCGCGGCAGAAGCTCAACAAGCACAAACCCGCGAATATCGGCATGGCGGGCCGCATCTCCGGCGTGACGCCGGCGGATGTCAACGTGCTGCTCATCTATGTCAAGCGCGGCTTTCAGCCTGCGCCCAAAACGGAGGAACGCAAATGATCCGGGAAATACTGGCGCCGCTGCGCCCCGGATTGAATCCGGAGCAGCTGGATCGATTTGAAACGTATTATACGATGCTGACGGACTGGAACACGCGAGTGAACCTCACCGCGATCACCGATCCGGAAGGCGTGGCGAAAAAGCATTTCCTCGATTCGCTCGCGGCGGCGTCGTATCTGAAACAAAATGCGCGCGTCGTAGACGTCGGCACCGGCGCGGGATTTCCCGGAGTGCCGCTTCTGATTCTGCGCCACGATTTGAAACTCACGCTGCTGGACAGCCTGCAAAAGCGGCTTGTTTTTCTGGAGGCGCTGCTCAAAGAACTGGGGGTCGCGGCGGAGCTTGTGCATTCGCGTGCGGAGGACGCGGGGCAAAACCCGCTTTACCGCGAAAAATTCGATGCCGCGCTGACACGCGCGGTCTCCGGACTGCCCGCGTTGTGCGAACTCACGCTGCCGCTGGTGAAAGTCGGCGGGATCAGCGTTGCGTACAAAGGCGACGCGGGAGAAGAGCTAGCGCAGGCGAAAAACGCGCTGACAATCCTGCGCGCGTCTGCCGAACGGGTTTCAATACCCTCCGACTACGGCGCGCGGGAACTTGTGATTCTCACGAAAAACGGAGCCACGCCGAAGCAATACCCACGGAAAGCCGGAACGCCTGCGAAAAATCCATTGTAAAGGGAGATATAAATTGGGAAGAAAGACCGCGACAAGAAAATTCTCCGCCGCTCGCGGCACGCAGATTCCTGCCGCCGCGATGACGGCCGGCGTTGCCGGGCTTCTTCTCGCCGCATGGCTGATTTACGGTACGGTCAGCGTCGATCCGTTCCGATGGGGCGTGTTTGCCGAAGAGCTGATCGTCTCGCTCTGCGCGCTGTTTGCGCTGCGGCTTCTGTGCGTTATCCGCCTGCCCAAGTGGATTCCGCTCGCCTGCATTGTCCTGCTGCCCGCGGCGATCTCGCTCTGGGGCGCGCGTTTTCTGCCGGAGGACCCGGCGGCGTTCGGGCGCGCGCTCTGCCTCGCCGCCGCGACGGCGTTTGCGCTGCTTGCCGCGCTTCAGCTGGACGCAAAACCCGACGGCGTACTCGCCGCCGCAATTCTGGCCGCGTTCTGCGCGCCGGTGCTGCTCGCGGCCCAGACGCTTTTCATTGAAGAACTCATGCGCGCGCTCGTCATGGCGGGCGTATTCTTCACGGTGCTTGCCGCGCGCCGGAAAACGGTGGTGTATTCTTATCTTGCCGCCGCGTTGTTTGGTCTTGCGGGGACGGCGGGTTTTTCCGCCGCGTTCGCGGGTGCGGGCGCGGGGATCGGCGCGGCGCTGCTCGCGCCGAAACGGAACCGCGGAAGCTGGATTTTCGCCGCGGTGCTCATGGCGGCGCTGCCCCTCGTCGGGCGCATTCTCGCGGCGGGTCGTCTGCCGGCAAGCTCGCCGCTTTTTGCGGGCAGCGCGCTGCAAATCGGCGCGTTCGCGTCGCTGATTCAAACGCATCTGCTGCGCGCGCTCGCGCTGGGATTGGCGGCGATGTCCGTACGGTTCTTTTTCAGCAGGGAGGACGCGGCGGTTCCGGCCGTACTCGCTCTGGCGGGCTGCGCAGCCGCGCGGCTGATCCCGTTTGCCGCGGCGCCGGACGTTTGGATGGACGCGCTGCCGCTCTGCGCGCTGGCGGGGGTGGGCGTCGCAAAGGCCGCGCGGGGCAAAGCGCGCTGACACGGGGGCAATTTCCGAGCCACTGCGAAACCAGAGTGTTTTTCAGGAAACAAAGTGATATACTTCGATTTAAATAGTTTACCGAATCGCTGCGGGAATTACGCCAACGCTTTTTATCGATATTTCGCGATACCCAAAGGGGAAAGAACAATATGAAACGGCAATCCATAGAACCGGATCTCGGGAGAACCGCCGCCGTGCGCGCGGCGAACGCGCTCGAGATCGCGGCGCTGATCGCAGTGCTCATCGCAGCGCTCGCACTGAGCGTTACCAGCCTTACGACAACCAATTTTATCGATCCGCTGCAGTACAGCGGTCAGCATATCCTCGCGCGGCCGGATTCGCTGCTGCTGAATCTTGCGGTCACGCTCGTCGCGCTCGCCGCTTTCCGGCTGCTGCGCGCGGTTCAGCTGCCGCGCAGGTTTGTCTCGGCATCTGCGGCAATCCTCCTGACCGCGCTTGCGCTCGCAGGGGTCGCCTGGTCGCTGCTGATGCGCGCCGCACCGATCTCCGACCAGCAGGTGCTCTTTTCCAGCGCGGCGAGCATCGTTAAAGGAGATTTCTCGGCGCTGAGGGACACGGCGGCGTACGAACACTTCTACTTCGTCCGTTTTCCGTTTCAGTTTGGGTTTCTGAGCTATCTGGAAGCGCTCGTTCGGCTGCTTGGCGAACGCGGAACGCTGATCGCCGCGCCGGTCGTCAACGTTCTTTTGCTGGTTTCGGGATACGCCGCGCTGCTCATGACCACGGATCGGCTTTTTGACGATTCGCGCGTTACGTTTCTGACGCTGCTGTTCCTGTGCCTCTGCCCGCAGCCGGTCTTCGCCTGCGTCTGGCTCTACGGGCTGGTCCCCGCGCTCGCGTTCACGCTCTGGAGCATTTATTTCGCTGCGCGGTACCTGCGGGGCGGAAGCGCGTGGTTCGTCGCTCCCGCCGCCGCCTGCTCTGCGCTCGCGGTATACCTCAAACCGAACGCCTGGATCGGCGCGGCGGCGATCTCCCTTGCGCTTCTGCTGCACGCGCTGAAAACGCGCGGCTGGAAACCCGTCGCCGCCGCCGTTCTGCTGCTGGTTTCGTGCTATCCGCTGCCCAGGATCGTCCAGGCCGCGTATGAATCGCGCATCGGTTCCGATTTTGGGAAAGGATACCCCATGTCGAGCTGGATGGCGATGGGCATGCAGGAGAGCTGGATGGCGGCGGGCTGGTACAACGGATATTCCAAGGAAATGTATTACACCTACGGCACGGATCTGGATGCGATCGCCGCGCGCAACCGAAAAGATATTCAGGCCAGCGTTAAGGCGTTTGCCGAACAGCCCGAAGACGCTTATGCGTTTTATCAGGAAAAATTCGCTTCTCAGTGGAACGAACCTACGTTTGAAAGCCTCTGGATTGCGATCGTCTGCGACCCGTACGGCGGAGAGGAAAGGTCGAAACTGGCGCAGAGCCTGTACGACGGGCGCTGGCCGGGCGTGGCGCTGGAAAAAGAGATGGACTACTCGCTGCAGGTCCTGTATGCGGGCTTCGCGCTGGGGCTGATCGTCCTGCTGCGAAAGCGCGAAAGCGGGCAGATCATCTTCCCGATCGCGATCGTCGGCGGCGTTCTGTTCCACCTGCTGTTTGAGGCGAATTCGAAGTATGCGCTGACTTATCTGCCGATGATCGCGCCGATCGCGGCATACGGCATCCTGACGTTCGGCGTTGACGCGAAACGCTGGTTTGTCCGGGAACAGGGATCCGCCGGAAAGGGGAACGCATGAAACCTGTGCCGGGTTGTTTTGCGTCTCTCGGTATTCTTTCGTTCGGGGAAAGCGCGGAACGCCTGCCGTTAAAAAACGCAAAGAACGGCCGGAGCGGGTACGAAACGCAGCCCGGTTCCGCGGCGCCGCCGTTCGCTTGATTCCCGCGCTTTTTCCTGCTATACTGAGCGGGTTTGATACGCGTTCCGCATAGAAATCCGGCGGGAGCGACAACGGATGAATCATCTGCTTTTTTGAAAAAGCGGCCGTACGGCCGCCTTTTCCGGTGAGGAGCGAAAGATGTTCGGCAAGCGGATAAAAGACCTTTTCGACCGTGGTTTCTGGGCCGCGGCGCTTCCGCTTGCGGTTCCGATCGCACTGCAGAACCTGCTTATGACGTCGTTCCGCCTTGTCGATACGCTCATGGTCGGCCGGCTCGGGGACGTTTCCATCGCCGCGGTCGGGCTCGCCGGTTGGGCATCGTTTTTTGTGGAACTGCTCGCGTTTGGCATGTCCAGCGGCGCGGCGATTTTCGTTGCGCAGTATCACGGCGCGAATAATCAGCCTGGCATTCAGCGCACATACGGCATGATGCTTGGTTTCATGGTTCCGCTCGGCGCTGTTTTTACCGTCGGCGTGGGGCTGTATCCGGAGCTGGTGATGCGGCTCTTTACGGAAGATCCTGCGCTGATCGCCGAAGGCGTCAGATACCTGCACTTTGCGTGTATTTCCTATATTTCGCTGACGGTGAATTCGGCGATTTCAACCATGCTGCGCAGCACGGAACAGGTGAAGATTCCTATGGTGACGAGCGGGATCGCCGCCGCGCTCAACGCCGTTCTGAATTATGTTTTCATCTTCGGTGTATTCGGCCTGCCCGCGATGGGCGTGGCCGGCGCGGGGCTTGCCACGGCGATTTCCTCGCTCGTGAATCCCTTGCTGATGCTGCTCCTCTCCGCCGGGAGAAAGACCGTGATCTTTTCTCCGCTGAAAGACATCTTTGCGCTGAAAGGGTTTTTCAAGCCGTTCTGGTCGCGCGCGCTGCCGGTTCTGCTCAACGAGCTGTTCTGGAGCATCTCGATCCTTATCGTCAACATGGTCTTCGGCCGCATGGGTACGGACAACTACGCCGCGCTGACGGTGCAGCGCACCATCGAAGGGCTCGCGTTCGTCTTCTTTATCGGCATCTGCAACGCCTGCAATATCCTCGTCGGCAAGTCGATCGGTGCGGGGAAGACCGAACAGGCCAAGGCGTACGCGCGGCGCTTTATGGCGATGGTCCCGATCATGGGGGCCATCGTGGGCCTGATCATCGTAATGCTGCGGTTCCCGTTGATCGGGCTGTTTGACCTCTCCGAAGCGGCGAAACTCACGGCCCGCTCGCTGCTGGTCATCTTTGCCTTCGATGCGGTGATGCGTTATATACCCTTCATCGAGGTTGTCGGCATCTTCCGCGCGGGAGGGGACACGCGCATCGGGCTGATCACAGACGTCGTCTGCCATTACCTGTTTATCGTACCCGCGGTCGCGCTGACGGGACTGGTATGGAAACTGCCTTTTCTGACCACATACATCATCATGCTGGCGGTGGACGACGTATCCAAACTGATCATTACGATTCCCTATTACCGGTCTTTGCGCTGGATCAAGCCGATTCAACAGACAGGTTCCCCGAACCGCGAAGAGGCGATCATCGAGAGCGGAAATGAGCCTGCGATGTAAACCGCACGCTGCGGCGCAAAACGCAGGATTTTATGGTATAATCAGGCATCCGGGCTGTGGCATATACGTACGGTTGGGCGCATATATGAAAAGAATCTCTTGCGCGGCAGGAAAAAACGACGATAATGCTGTAGGAAAGATTTTCATGCAGGAAAGCGGATGTTCAGAATATCCGCAGGGGGGCTAGTCAGGCGTATGCACAAGGCGAAAACGGGCATTAAACCGATCAATGTCCTGCCGTTGGGCTTTGTTGCGGTCATCGTCACAGGCGCGCTGCTGCTGATGCTGCCGATTTCGAGCAAGGATGGTACGTCCCTCCCGTTTTTAAGCGCGCTCTTCACCGCAACCAGTGCGACCTGCGTCACGGGCCTCGTCGTCGTGGACACCGGCACGTACTTCTCGCTTTTCGGACAAATCGTTATCATCCTGCTCATTCAGCTTGGCGGGCTCGGGCTCATGACGATCTCCATGATCCTCTTTTCGCTGACGGGCAGGCGGATTTCCCTGCACGACCGCATGAGCATCGCCGAAGGCCTCGGCGAGAGCCGTCTGCAGGGGGTTGTACGCCTTGCGCGCGCCGCGCTTCTGGTTACCGGAATGATCGAACTGACCGGCGCGATGCTGCTGTCGTTTCGTTTTATTCCGCAGTACGGCATCATCAAAGGGCTGTGGTTTTCCGTATTCCACAGCATTTCCGCTTTCTGCAACGCCGGGTTTGACCTGATCGGCGGGTATCGCTCCTTTACGGGTTACAGCCACGATCCCTATATGCTGCTCGTGGTCATGTTTCTCATCATCTCCGGCGGCCTCGGGTTCGGCGTTATCCTCAACCTGCGCGCGACGCGCGATCTGCGCCGCCTCCGACTGCACAGCAAGCTCGTTTTAACCGGAACGATCTTCCTGATTGTGTTCGGAATGCTCGCCTTTTTGTGGATCGAGTATGAAAACCCGAAGACGATCGGAAATATGAACCTGTTTGATAAAATCGTCAATTCGATGTTTCAGTCCGTTACGCTGCGTACGGCGGGGTTCAACACCTTCGATCAGCTTTCGATGTACGACGCGAGCAAGGGCGTGGGTATTCTGCTCATGCTCGTCGGCGGCGGACCCGCGGGTACGGCGGGCGGTTTGAAGATCACGACGGTGTTTACGCTTTTACTCGCGGCGCGCGCCTATATCCGCGGAACGTTCGAGACCGAAGCATTCCGCCGCACCATACCGCTGGAACAGGTGCGCCGCGCGCTGACCATCACGCTGCTCGGCGGACTGTTTCTGCTCGGTATGGCGACGATGCTTTCGTTTTCGGAGCAGGACATGCCGGCTGGGAGCATGGGACTCGTCAACCAGCTCTATGAATCGACCAGCGCGTTCTGCACCGTCGGCGTTTCGACGGGCGTCACTGCGGCAGGCTCCTCGGTGACCCGCGTGATCCTGATCCTGCTGATGTATGCGGGCCGCATCGGCCTGATCACGGTCGCTGTTTCGCTCGTTGAGAGTACGACCAGGAAGGAAGCCGTGCTGCATTATCCAACGGAAGAGATTTTGATCGGTTGATCATCGGGGCGTTCGGAATTTTTTTGATCTGCATTTTTTTGATCTGCAAGGAACGGGGAAAAAGCGTATGAGTAAAAGTTTTCTGATCATCGGTTTAGGGCGTTTTGGCCAGAGTACGGCGCGTATGCTGACGACGCTCGGGCACGAAGTTCTTGTAGTCGATAAGCGCGCGGATCGTGTCAGCGCGGTCAAGGACAGCGTGCTGCACGCGGTGCAGGCGGACACAACGGACGAGCGCGCGATCCAGCAGCTCGGCATCCGAAACTTCGACTGCGTGGTCATCTGCATCGGGGACGATATACGCGCGTCGGTCCTCGCGACGGTGCTCTGCCGCGAAATGGGCGCAAAGAAGATCGTCGCCAAAGCGCAGGACGACCTGCACCAGAAGCTCCTGATTAAAACCGGCGCCGACCGCGTGGTTCAGCCGGAGCATGACGGCGGGATCCGGCTCGCGCGTTCGCTGGTCACCGAAGGCGTGCTGGATTCGCTGGACCTCTCGGAGGAATACAGCATCCACGAGATCGAAATTCCGCGGGACTGGGTCGGGCGCTCGCTCGCGCAGATCGACGTGCGCAACCGCTACGGGGTTTCCATCATCGCGCTGCGCAGGGACGGACACGTAACGGTCAACATCGACCCGAACGAACCGTTCCACAAAGACGACTCGATTTATCTGCTTGGCGACGACAAGAGCCTGGAGAAATTTTAACACAGCATATGAAACAATACGGCGGCGTCATGCGCCGCCGTTTGCATTGCGCATAGGTTTGCCGTTTTTCCCGCGTTCTGCTAGAATGCTTTACAGGGATGCGATCATGAAATATGCGGGAGGACAACTATGGCGAAGACCGAAAAAACGCTGGCGGAACGGCTGCATGCGCGAAAGATCAAACGGCCTCCGACCGTTGTCTATCTGATTCTCGGTTATCTTTGGCGGCTGCTGTACTTTAAAAAACTCGGGGTGAAGACGGATCTGAAAGACGACCCGCGCAAGTGCAAGGGGCCGTATATCGTGGTCAGCAACCACGCCTCCAGGCTCGACTACATCTACACCGGTACGGTGCTGCTGCCGCATACGTTCAACTTCGTCGCGGGGTACAACGAGTTTTTTCGTTCGCACCTCGCGTTCATCTTCCGGCTACTTCAGGTGATCCCGAAGAAAAATTTTACGCCGGATATCTACACGATCAAGGAGATCGCGCGCGTGATCCGCAAGGGCGGGAGAATCATGCTTTTTCCGGAGGGGATGAGCAGCATCGGCGGCGGCAACCAGCCCTGCGCGATCGGCAGCGGGAAACTGCTCAAACATTTCGGCGTGCCGGTCTACATCGCGAAGATTTCCGGCGGCTACCTGACGAGCACGAAATACTGCCTCGACGAGCGGCCGGGCGAAGTGCGCGTCGTAATCGACAAGCTCTTCTCGCCGGAGCAGCTCAAAGGCATGGGCGCGGATGAAATCCAGTGCGTCCTCGACGCCGCGATTCAAAACGACGACTACGAATGGAACCGCACCGCGAAGATATGTTACGACGGCGGCGGCAGGATCGCCCACCGGATGCATACGCTGCTGTACCGCTGTCCGCGCTGCAAACAGGAGTTTTCCATGCGCGGAGAGGGCGATACGATCCGCTGTCTGAGCTGCGGCAACGGCGCGCGGGTCAACGCGGATTACAGCCTGACCCCGCTGGACGGCACCTGCGTGCTGCCCGCTACGCCGAAAAAGTGGTTCGACGAGGAACGCAGGCACGTGTACCGTGAAATTCTCGATCCTGCGTTTCAGATGATCGAACGGGTGCGTCTCGGCGTGCTGCCGAAATTCGAACCGCTGAAAAACCTGGCGACGAGCCTGATTGCGGGTGAAGGAGAAATCCGCCTCGACCATAGCGGGTTCACTTATACCGGCACGAAGGACGGCGCGCCGTTTACGTTCCATCTCGACACGCATCTTCTGCCTACCTACGGCATGTGCACGGATGTTTCGCGCGTCTACACCTTCTTTGAAGGGACATTTTACGAGTTTTTTCCCGAAACGGAGTGCGTCGGAAAGCTGCTGCTCGCGACGGAGGAGCTGCACCGCCTGCACGGGGGCGAGTGGAAGAACTTTCCCTGGGCGGACACCTACGAGTAAAGGGCGGCGGTCAGCATAATGCAAAAGGCGGCGGGTGCAGGCGCGGCGGCGGCAATTTCGCTCGACCTGCACGGAAAAACGCAATATCAGGCGCGGGTGGCCGTCGACGCGGCGCTCAGGCGCAGCCGTGGGCTCTACCGCATCCATGTGATTCACGGGTACCATAACGGCACCGCGCTAAGGGACATGATCCGGCGGGAATACGCGGATCATCCGCCCGTGATTCGGTTGGAGGCGGTCTCCGAGAGCGCGACGGATCTGGTGCTGCGGGAATTATAAAAAAAAGGAGCTTCGGCTCCTTTATTTTAAGTTCGCTTTATACCGCTCGATCAACGCGGCGTAGCGGTCCACGGCGCTCCTGGCGATATCGTCCCAGGATAGATAGATCGTCTTTCGCGCGTTTTTACCGATCTTTTTTGTCATCTCCTGGTCGCTCAGCGCCATGTCGATGATCCGGCAGAGGCTCTCCGTCGTGTCCTCGCATAAAAACCCGTTCTCGCGGTCTAGGATGGGTTCCGCCGTCGCGCAGCCGCGCACGACGACGCTCGGCGTTTCCATCGCCGCCGCTTCCCGCACCACCATGCCGGAGGTATCGTATAGAGAGGGGAACACGAACAGGCTCGCGTTTTCGTAAAGACCGTAGAGGTCTTCTTCGTCCGTGATGTGGCCCGTATAACGCGTCCGTCCGGCGATGCCGAGTTCCTCCGCCTTCTGGCGGATCGATTTTACGTCCGGCCCCTGCCCGGTCAGAACGAGCGTAAATGGTTTTCCGCTCCGCTGATAACAGGCGCACGCTTCCAGAATACGCAGGATATTCTTCTTCCAGTTCATCTGCCCGCAGTAGAGCAGAATCGGCTCGTCCGGCAGATCGAAGCGCGCCTTGGCCGCCGCCGCGCGAGCGGCGCTGGGTTCGACGTCCGGCGTGCCGTTCGGTATGACGACGACCTCGCCGACATAACCGTAATCGTAGAGCGTTTCCTTGGAGCTCTGGCTCACCGTCCAGACCTCGTCGCACCGCTGATAGAAATTGACGATGGTCGCCACAGCGAGGTTTGCGAGCATCTCCGTTTTCGTATACTGATAAAAGTCGTCGTAATAACGCGAGTGAAACATTCCGATGATCGGTATATTGCGCCTGCGGGCGAGCCGCTGCCCCTCCAGCCCCGCGATAAACGGCGAGTGCGCGTGGATGATGTCCAGCTGTGTGTTTCGCATCCGCGCGTCGTAGTGCGTGTCCAGCGTCGGAATACCCGTGCTGTACTGCCGCTGGCGAGGGAGCTCCATGCTGATGAAATCGATCAGTTCAAACGGGTATCCGCCGCGGAATCCCGTGTCAGCCATCGGCGCCACCACATAGCACTCTTCCCCGCGGCGGGCGAGCGCCGTGGCATAGTTATAAACCACGCGGCCCACGCCGTCCACAATCGGCAAAAAAGAATCGCTGAATTGTCCAATCTTCATCTGGCTGATTCACGCCTTTCGAAAGCATCGATGGATTCAGGTCATTCATCCTCAAACAGGATACATCGGGCGGGGGGTGCGCGCAAGCGCAAAGGTTCAGGAACATTCTACCACAAGAGTGAAAAACGTGTTATGATGAAACGCAAGGTTTTCAATAGAAGGATGTAAAATCATTGTGTCAGCCGGACTGGTTTTGCGCCGAAAACGCGCCGCGGAGCGTACGAAAATCGGCCGAAAAAACGGCGAGCATCTGAAACGACGAGGTTGACGCAAAAAAATTGCGAAACGGTGTCCGGATGAAGAGAAAAGGCTGTATTCTGATGACAATCGGGCTGCTCGCCGCCCTGCTGGCCGCCGTGCCTGCGGCGCGCGCGGAGAATGCGCCCGCAACCGGAGATCTGACCGGCGACGGAGCAATCGGCGCGGCGGACGCGGCGGCGATCCTGCGCGGCGTCGCGCTGGGCAGTCTCGACGCGAACGAGCGTCCCGACGTCGACCTCACGAAAAATGGAAGGATCGACGAAACGGACGCGCGGGCGGCGCTGCTGTACGCCGTCGGTGGCATTTCCGATCTGACGGCCTTTGGCAAGCGGGTTTCAGGCGGGCTATGCGATGAGTCTCTCTTTGCCAATTTTTCCTACACGGGCGGTAAGGAAGACTCGGCGGGCAATTATCGAAGCGACACCGTTTCCGTCTCCATCACCCGCGGACGGGCGGTGACGAGCAACTATACGCTGGCGGATATCTATATACAGGACATTTCCTGCTTGAAAACCGTTTTCAGCGGCGGCAGGTATAACGGCGCTCCCACCACCGTAAAAAAGATGTTTCTGACGGAGCCGGATGCAATCGTCGGCATCAATGGGGACTATTATAAGCAAAACCATTACGGGCCGGTGATCCGTAACGGAACCGTCTACCTCGACCGCATCACGCAGAAATGGGATATCGCCGTGCTGCTCAGCAGCGGCGAACTCGTCGTCTACGATTACAATACGCTCTCGAAGGAGATGCTCGACACGCTGGACGTCTACCAGAGCTGGGTATTCGGTCCGTCGCTTTTAGACGCGGAAGGGCACGCAAAGACAAAATTCCGCAGCGGCGTGCAGGATATAAACCCGCGCTCGGTGCTGGGCTATTTCGAACCGGGGCATTACGCGTTCCTGGCGGTGGACGGGCGCTCCAGCGAATCGAGAGGGCTGACGATGGATCAGCTCTCCACGCTCTGCGAAGACCTCGGATTCCTGCGCGCCTATAACCTCGACGGCGGACAGTCGAGCGTGCTTTATGCAAAAGAAGGCGTTGCCAACGTACCCTACCACAGCGGCAGGCCGAGCAGCGACATCATCGTCGTCTGCGATCCTCAGGAACAGCCGGAAGACGCCGGTACCGATCAGGATATCGAAGAATAGATATGGAAGACCTGTTTCAAAACCACATCGAGGAAAACGCGCCGCTTGCCGACCGCATGCGCCCGCGCACGCTGGACGAGTTCATCGGCCAGCGGCACATCGTCGGCGAGGGCAAGCTGCTGCGCCGCGCGATTTTAACCGACCGGCTGCAGTCGTCCATCTTCTTCGGCCCGCCGGGCACGGGGAAGACCACGCTCGCCGCCATCGTGGCAAACGCGACCGGCGGCGCGTTCGTCAAGCTCAACGCCGTCACGGCGGGGGTCAAGGAACTCCGGGCGATCGTCGAGGAAGCGGAGGGGCGGCTTAAGCTCTACCGTCAGCCGACCTACCTGCTCCTGGACGAATGCCACCGCTGGAACAAAGCCCAGTCCGACTCTCTGCTGCCAGCGCTGGAAAAGGGTATCATCCGCTTTATCGGCTCCACGACGGAAAACCCGATGATCTCGATGACGAGCGCCATCGTCTCGCGCTGCCGCGTGTTCCAGTTTTATCCGCTGAGCAGCGAGGACGTCGAGCAGGCCGTGCTCGCGGCGGTGAAGGACGAGGAGCGCGGATTCGGGAAACTGAACGTCGCGCTGGAGGACGAGGCGCTGCATACGATCTCCGCCATCGCAAACGGGGACTGCCGCAACGCCTTAAACGCGCTGGAGCTCGCCGTGCTCACGACGCAGCCAAACGAATCGGGCGAAATCCGCATTACGCGCGAAATCGCCGCCGAGTCCAGCCAGAAAAAGGTGATCAAGTGCGACGAGCAGCTCTTTTACGATATGCTCTCCGCTTTCTGCAAGAGCCTGCGCGGCGGGGATTCGGACGCGGCCGTCGCGTGGTTTTCGCGCCTTTTGTACGCGGGCGTCGATCCGCGCATCATCGCGCGGCGGCTTATCGCGCACGCGAGCGAGGACGTGGGCCTCGCCAACCCGCAGGCGATGGTGCAGGCGGTCGCCGCGGCGGACGCGCTGGAACATATCGGCCTGCCGGAAGCGAGGCTTTCGCTCGTGCAGGCGATCATCTTCATCTGCGAGTCGCCGAAGTCCAACAGCGTGGTGGTCGCGCTTGGCGCGGCTTCGGCGGACGCAGAGGCGAGCTTCGACGAGCCGGTTCCGGTATATCTGCGCGACACGTCGTTTGCGGGCGCGTCCAGGCTCGGCCACGGCAAAGGATATCTTTACCCGCACGATTTTCCCGGCCACTGGGTCAGGCAGGAGTATATGCCGCCGTCTTTAAAGGGCAGGCGGTACTATATCCCCTCCGATCAGGGACAGGAAGCGAAGATCCGGGAAAACCACGAAAAGCGCGAAAAACTCCGCGGCGGATCGCCGCCTGCGGACGAAAAAACCGAAGAATAGAGGCACAGTAAAAAGGAGGAGACGGCATGTCCGCTCTGATTCCCATGACCGGCATTACGTTTGCGCAATTGTTTGTATTCCTGTTTTCCGGCATATTCGGACTGATGGGGCTGATCTTTCTCGCGGTAGGGCTCGCCATCTCCGGCGCGCAGGATAAGAAACGCCGTCTTTGCACCTCCCGCGCCGAGGGAACGGTCAGCGCGATGCAGAGCCAGATCGGCTCGAACAGCCTGCGCGCGGTTTACAGCTTTTCGATCGACGGAAAGCCGATGCAGTACGTTTCCAACTACGCCGGCATGAACAGCCTGCTCGTGGGCCAGACGGTAGACGTCTATTATGATCCGGAGCGTGTGGGGCGGGTCTATATTGAGGAAGACGTGCGGCAGATCCGACAGTTTTCACTGATTTTTACGATTCTCGGCGGCGTATTCCTGTTCGTCGCGGCGCTTGTGGCGATCATCCTGCTCGGCATCCTTTGAGGGAAACCGGAAACGGCCGAGGACAGTTTTATTTTTGTATGAAAAGCGTAACAGCCAGACGCGGAGCGATTGCGTTGATATTTCGGACATTTTGTGAATAATCGTGAGGTATGATTGGAATCGCTTCGGCCATATGGTAAACTGAACGTTGCGAAAATGCGCGTTTGCATTTTTGCGGAAGGAGCATTTTACCTATGGCGAAGCGAAGAAGGAGGGCATCCGGCGCGCGCAAGCTGCTCATCGTTGTGCTGCTTGCCGTCTGTGCCGCTGCGCTCGTTCTTTATTTATCAAGAGGGGGAAGATCGGCGGAAACGGAAGGCGCGGGCCAGGTCGAGATCAACGAGGTCATGACCAGCAATAAGGGCGCCGTACCGGACGGAAGCGGCGATTTTCCGGACTGGATTGAAATTTATAACAACACCGACACCGCGCTGGATATCTCCGGATACGGCCTGACCGACGACCTGATCTCCGCCGCCAAATGGACGTTCCCGGAAGGGTCTGTAATCGATCCTCGCGGCTATCTTGTTGTATTCTGCAGCGGCGACACCACACGCGGCAAGATGCACACACCGTTTAAACTCTCCGCTTCGGACGACGTGATTCTTTCCAACGTCTCCGGCAAAGTCGTGGACAGCATTATGCTGAAACCCGTCACGAGCGGGTATTCCCTCGGGCGCAGCGCGGACGACGGCACTACCTGGAAAGAGATGCTGCCCAGCCCCGGTTATCCGAATACGGACGAAGGCGCGGCGCAGTACCTTGCGACGCTCTCCGCTACGGCGGACGAGTCCATCGGCGTCTATCTCAACGAATTTATGCCCAGCAACGCTTCCACGCTGCTCGGTCCCGACGGGGCGTACTGCGACTGGATCGAACTTTACAACACGACCGGGATGGAGGTCGATCTCTCCGGATACGGGATTTCGGATTCGCCGACACAGCCGCTGAAATACACGCTGCCCGCTGGCACGAAGATTCCCGCAAACGGCGTTCTGCTCATTTACTGCACCGGACGCGAGACGCCGGATGGCGCGGACAAGATCGAGGCGCCGTTCAGCCTTGCCGCCTATGCCGAGAGCGTTGTGTTTTCCACGCCGACGGGCCGCATCCTCGACGAATACGATTACTCGCGCGCGGGCACGGATATCAGCTATGCCAGAAGCCCGGACGGAACGGGAGAATGGGCGCCGACAGCGCAGCCGACCCCGGGATACACAAACAACAACGCGGGCCTGCAGGCTTTCATGAGCACGCTCTCCTACGGCAAGGGCGACATTGTAATCTCCGAAGTTCTGAACGCGAACGTCTCTTCCCTCAAGCAGCCGGACGGGAAGTATTACGACTGGATCGAAATACACAACACGACGGGATCGCCCGTTTCCCTCGCGGGGTACGCGCTGAGCAACAACGCGAAAAACCCCGCGAAATGGACGTTTCCCGACGTAACGCTCGATGCGGGCGAGTATTTAACGGTATTGGCGTCGGGGAAGAACGTATCCGACGCGCAAAAAAAAAATAATCTAGAGACAAACTTCAACCTCTCCACGGACGGGGATGCCGTTTTCCTCTTCACACCCGACGGTGTGATCCTTGACAAGATCCTTGTGCCCAAGGGGCACGCGGACGTGAGTTACGGCAGAACCGACGCAAGCCTTCTGTATTACTCCACGCCCACGCCGAACGCCGCCAACAGTTCGGGCGTGCTGGGCTATGCGGAGGAGCCGAAGATCGTCACCCCCGGCGGAGAATTTGACGGTGCGCAGCAGGTAACCATCGAGGCGCCGGAAGGGAGCACGGTCACGTATACCATGGATGGAACGGTGCCCACCGAAAGCTCCCCGCGTTATACCGGCCCGATCACGATTTCAAAGACCACGCCGCTGCGCGCGCGTTCGTTCCTCTCCGGCTATTATGGCAGCGACACCGCGAGCCAGACGTATGTCATTTACACCGGCGAGAGCACGATTGAAAACCACAAGTTCACTCTGCCGGTGGTCAGCATCGTGACCGATCCGAAAAACTTCTGGGATCCGGACACAGGCATCTATGTCGTCGGCAGAGCGTATGCGGATGACTCCGGCCAGCAGCCGACCGACCTTGTGATGACCGCGGGCATGAACGATCCGCATTGGTACCTTGCGAATTTCAACGCGGTTTCGTCTTCGCATCCTGACCCGCTTGGGCGCGATTGGGAGCGAGACGTGCACTTTGACTACATCGACGGCGACGGTGTGACCCGATTCAGCGGGGACGGCATCGTGCAGGTACAGGGCCAGTACTCGCGCAACAAGGAACAAAAGGGCCTGGCTCTGATTGCAAAAGGCGCTTACGGCGACTCAGCGTTCAACTATCCGTTCTTTGAAAACCGCGATATCCAGAGCTATAAGTCGCTGATTCTTCGTGCAAGCGCGCAGGATGCGACGTTAAGCCGCATCCGGGATAATCTGGTCACCACCTTGTTTGAAGAGGGCGACAACGGACTTCCGGCCGACCGCGCGGTCGTCGTGCAGGCGCATAAGCAGGTGGTCGTGCTCATCGACGGCCGGTATTGGGGCGTTTACGATCTGATGGAACGCATTACGGCGGACTTTGTCGCAGAGCGCTTCCACCTGAATAACCCGCAGTCGGTTGACCTGCTGTACGGCAATGGAAACGATAAATGCGTGATTTCCGGAAACGGCTGGCAGGATTACACCAATATGGTCGCGTGGGCCGGCAGCCACGACCTCGGCAATGCGGAGAACTATGACTTCATCAATACAATGATGGATACCGAAAATTATGCGACTTATGTTGCGGCTGAGATCGTCGTGGGCAATACCGACTCCGGCAACATCAAGTACTGGCGCAGCGAGGAGACGGACAACAAATGGCGCTGGATCCTCTACGATTTCTGCTGGGCGATGAACCGCAACGATAAATCCTCCGATACGGCGACGTCGGGTTACCGCAGAGACTTTTACTCGCGGTACTTCAACCCGGAAGGACACGGCTCCAGCAAAGCGACTTCGACGGTGCTGATTCTCGCGCTGCTGCAGAACGCGTCGTTTCGGCAGATGTTCCTCGAAAAAGTGGCGATCATGCTCAACAGCGTGTATACGCCCGAAAAAATCAACGCCATGGTGGATCGCCTGCAGGGCAATATCGCCGGCGAGATGAAGTACGACGTCGACATCTGGAACGACATCACTTATAATTTCTGGGAACAGCACTGCGACAACATCCGCGGCTACGCAGACCACTACCAGGACTACAGCCTGAAGTATGTGCAGAATTATTTCAACCTCAGCGATTCCGAAATGGTAAGCCTCTTCGGGCGCACAACGACACTGGAAGATACGGTAAATGGCGGCTAAACGTGAACTCGCCGGAAAGCAGTTTCGGCACGAACTGAAATACGTAATCACCGAAGGGGAGCATAAGCTCCTGAGCATGCGCATGAAGGCGTGCCTTCGGCAGGATTCCCATGCCACCGCCCACGGCGGCGAATATTTCATCCGCAGCCTGTATTTCGACGATCCGTTCGATTCCGCAATCTGGGACAAAGCCAGCGGCATCGTCTCGCGCGACAAGTTCCGTATCCGTATCTACAATCTCTCCGACGGCGTGATCAAGCTCGAACGCAAGCACAAGGAAGAGCAATATGTCAAAAAGGACAGCGTGACGATCAGCAGGGAGGACTGCGATCATATCCTGCGCGGGAATATCGAGTGCCTGCGGGACAACGAAAGCCCGTTTGCCATGCAGTTTTACGGCATCTTCAAGGCGAACCACCTGCAGCCGAAAGTGCTTGTGGACTATACGCGGGAACCCTACGTGTTTCCCGAAGAGGACGTGCGCATCACGTTCGATAAAAACATCCGCACCGCCATGCGCAGCACGGACCTTTTCAATCCGAATGCGGTCACCTATCCCGTCTGGGAACTGCGGGGCTGCATGATCCTCGAGGTAAAGTTCAACGAGAAGCTGCCGTCGTATGTGCAGCGGCTGCTCACGGTAGGCGCCGCGGAGCGTACCGCCGCGAGCAAATACGTCTTTTGCAGGCAATACGAGTTTTAAGACGCGGGAAACGGCGCTTTGCGCGCGGTGCGCGTGAATATAGATTTGCTATCAGGATGATGGTAAGGAGGTAACGTATGAACACCATACTGCGCGCGGCGAACGATCCTCTGGCGACCGCGTTCAACATCAAGGAGCTCTTTTCCAGCACGCTCAATCCCCTTCAGGTGATCTTGACGCTGGTCATAGCGCTGGCCATCGGCGGATTTTTGTATTTTATTTACAAGAAGACGTTCGCGGGGGTCGTGTATTCGCGCTCGTTCAACATGAGCCTGATTCTATTGACGATGGTTTCGGCGATGGTCATCATGCTCATCAGCTCGAACCTCACGCTCTCTTTGGGCATGGTCGGCGCGCTGTCCATCGTGCGTTTCAGAACCGCGATCAAGGACCCCATCGACACGGTGTACATGTTCTGGGCGGTAGGCGAAGGGCTTGCGCTCGGCGCTGGGTTCGTGGACGTCGGCCTCATCGGCGCGCTGGTCATCGGCGTGATCATGGTCATCCTCACCTCGGCCAAGGGGAACAGCACCATGCCGTACCTCTTGATCCTGCACTTTGACGACCGCGCGAGCCAGCAGATCAAGGGGCTCATCCGCCAGCTGCCGAAGGCGCACATCAAGAGCAAGACCGTGCAGCACGACGGAATCGAACTGACCATCGAGCTTCGCATCCGCGAGAGCGACACGGACTTCGTCGACAAGTTCCTGCGCGTACCGGGCGTGTTCGACGCGACGCTGGTCGCGCATCAGGGAGATCTACTGGCGTAAACAGGAACGATTTATATAATCTAAAAAGATCATATAAGAGGCGCATCAGGGAGAACGGTCGTCGTATCTAACTGAGAACCAACAAAAAGCATAACAGCCGGAAGGGCGGAAACCACCGCCCTGCCGGCTGTTTTCGTACGCAGTTGGCGAAAAAAAACGACCGCCGCGCCTCTTTGGCGGGAATATGCGTAAACTTACGGAAAAAAGCATGTAAATTCATAGAATTTTATCCAAAATCGGCAGTTCTTATCTATAATATATATACAGAGTTTGCATTTTATGTTATACTATACAGAAGTAATTTGGGGAAGTTTGAGCGGCGAATCCATGCGCGTGACCGGTCTGCGGCTCGTCAATTTCAGAAACTATCCGTCTCTCTCCCTGCGTCCCGACGCGGGCCTTTGCGTACTGACGGGTGAAAATGCGGCGGGCAAGACCAACGTGCTGGAGGCGCTGTTTTTATGCTCTCTGGGGCGCAGCCACCGCACCGTGCGGGACGGGGAAATGGTGCGCGCGGGCGAACTTTACGCGAGCGTCGCGGTGGACGTGGATACGCGCGGGGGGCCGAGGCGAATCGAATGCAAGCTTTATCCCGGCGAGCGGAAGAAAATCACGATCGACGGCGCGCCTCTCTCCCGCTCCGGCGAACTCTTGGGCTGCCTCAATGTGGTCATGTTCGCGCCGGAAGATCTGGCGCTCGTCAAGGACGGCCCCGGCGAACGCAGGCGCTTCCTCGACATGGCGATCTCGCAGCTCCGGCCCAGCTATTATTACACGCTGCAGCAATATAACGCCGCGCTCAAGCAGAGAAACGCGCTGCTGAAGGACCCCGCCGGATTGGATTACGACGCGCTGGAAAGCTGGGATGAGCAGCTGGCCGTGCTCGGCGCCGCGATTATCCTCAATCGTACGGAACTCGTGGAAAGACTCGCCGCGATCGCGGAGGAACAGCACGAAACCCTCTCCGACGGTGCGGAAACACTCTCTGTCGCGTACGAGCCGAACGTGGAACCCGAATCCTCCGGCGACCTCGCAAAGACGTTGCGCCTCGCGCTCTCGGACACCGCCGAGCGGGACGTTTACCGCGGCAGCACGTCGGTCGGCCCGCACCGGGACGATCTCGCGCTTCGCGTAAGCGGGACGGACGTTCGTGTTTACGGCTCGCAGGGACAGCAGCGCACGACGGTGTTGAGCCTCAAGCTCGCGCAGCTGGAGATCCTCCGCGCGGAGAAAGAGGACGCGCCTGTGCTGCTTTTAGACGACGTATTCTCGGAACTCGACCGGAACCGGCAGAAGATGCTTCTTATCGCGGCGCAGGACTGTCAGACGTTTCTTACCTGCACGCACCTCGAGGAGGTCGCGGCGGCGGGCGTGGAGCAGATGCAGGTTTATCAGGTGGCGAACCGCCGCCTGGTGGAACTGTAAGGAAGGAGCGCGGCATGCAGCTGCATATCGGCGCGGACGTGAGCATCCCGCTGGATAAAATTCTCTTCATAATAAACGAAGCGGGCATGACCCCGCCGACCAGGGCGTTTCTCGACAAGGCGCGTCGCGAGCGCAGGTTCGCCGCCTGCGCGGGCAAAGCGAAATCGTTCGTCGTGCTGCGCGAGCGCGGCCGGGAACGCGTGTTTGCCTCTCACATCGCCGCGTCCACGCTGGAAAAGCGCTGGAAGAGCGAAATTAACCGCGAATACCTCAACGAGATCGCGGTTTTGACCATCTCCGAAGCGGAGCAGGATTAATCGATCAAATCGCCGCGAATACGGCGGCTGAGCGGATAGAAGCAGAAAGAGGAAACCAAATGGAAAACTCCAACAAACAGGCATACGACGCGTCGCAGATACAAGTGCTCGAAGGGCTGGAGGCGGTCCGCCGCCGCCCGGGCATGTATATCGGTTCGACGGATACGCGCGGGCTGCACCACCTGGTCACCGAAGTGGTCGACAATTCCATCGACGAGGCGCTGGCAGGCTTCTGCACGCATATCGAAATCTTCATCCATCCGGACAATTCCGTTTCCGTCGTCGACGACGGGCGCGGCATTCCGGTTGGCCTGCACGAGAAAACGGGTAAAAACGCGCTCACCGTATCCCTGACGATGCTCCATGCGGGCGGAAAATTCGGCGGCGGGGGCTACAAGGTCTCCGGCGGTCTGCACGGCGTCGGCTTGAGCTGCGTCAACGCGCTCTCCGAAACCCTGCGCGCGGAGGTCCGCCGCGACGGGCACGTATATGTGCAGGAATTCATCCGCGGCGAACCGATCAACGAAGTGCATATCGAACGCGAAATCGAAGAGAACAATACCGGCACGATCATCACGTTCCTGCCGGACCACACGATTTTCGACGAAGTCAACTTCAGCTTCGACACGATGAGCAGCCGCTTTCGCGAGCTTGCGTTCCTCAACGCGGGCGTGCGCATTTCCGTCACAGACGAGCGGGAGACGCCCGCACACGTGAAATCGTTCTGCTACGAAGGAGGCATCGTCTCGTTCGTGCAGTACCTCAACAAAAACAAAGAGGTGCTGCACCCCGATCCGATCTATTTCTGCGCCACGCGTCTGGAGGACGGCGCGGAGACGGGTTCCGTTGAAATTGCGATGCAGTACAACGACAGCTACAACGAGAATATTTTTACATTCGCCAACAACATCAATACGATCGAGGGCGGTTCGCACCTCGTGGGCTTCAAGGCGGCGCTGACCCGCGTGATCAACGATTACGCGAAGAAATATAATCTCCTCAAACCCAACGATCCTTCGCTCTCCGGCGAGGACATCCGTGAGGGGCTGACCGCGATCGTTTCGGTCAAACTCATGGAGCCCCAGTTCGAAGGGCAGACCAAGACCAAACTCGGCAACGCGGATATCCGTCCGCTCGTGGACGGCGCCGTGGCGGACGGGCTGACCCGTTTTCTGGAGGAAAACCCGGCCTGCTCGAAAGTCATCATTGAAAAATGCGTGACCGCCTCCCGCGCGCGGGACGCGGCGCGAAAAGCGCGCGAGCTGACGCGCAGAAAGAGCGCGCTGGATTCCACCGCGCTGCCCGGAAAACTCGCCGACTGTCAGGAAAAGGACGCAAGCAAATGCGAAATCTTCATTGTTGAGGGGGATTCCGCGGGCGGCAGCGCGAAGCTCGGGCGAAACCGCGCGTTTCAGGCGATCCTTCCTTTGCGCGGCAAGATCCTGAACGTGGAAAAAACACGGCTCGACAAGGTGCTCGCCAATACGGAGATCAAGGCGATGATCACGGCGTTCGGCGCGGGGATGGACGAGGAGTTCGACGAGACGAAACTCAGGTATCACAAGATCATCTGCATGACGGACGCGGACGTGGACGGAAGCCATATTCGCATCCTGATGCTGACCTTCTTCTACCGGCACATGCGCCCGCTGATCGACAACGGCTATGTTTATATCGCGCAGCCGCCGCTGTATCAGATCAAGCGCGGCAATTACCTCAAGTATGTCTATTCCGACGAGGAGCTGGAGAGCACGCTCAACGAGATCGGCCGCGAACCCAAGCCGACGATCCAGCGCTACAAAGGCCTCGGAGAAATGAACCCCGATCAGCTCTGGGAGACGACGATGGACCCCGAACAGCGTATCATGCTCCGCGTAACGGTGGAGGACGCGATCGAGGCGGACGAGCTCTTTACCCTGCTTATGGGGGACAAGGTGGAACCGCGCCGAGAGTTTATCGAGCAGAACAGCAAACTTGTCGTCGATCTGGACGTTTAAGAGCACAGAAGAAATAGAGAGTAACAGTATGGAAGAAAAAGACGGAATCATTTCCACGCCGACGGTGACCACAAATCGCGTCGTGCCGATCAAACTCGAAACCGAGATGAAGAAAAGCTTCATCTCCTATGCCATGGCGGTCATCATCAACCGCGCGCTGCCGGATGTGCGGGACGGACTGAAACCCGTCCACCGCCGCATCCTCTACTCGATGGACGAACTGGGCCTTCAGCCGGATAAGCCCTTCCGCAAGAGCGCGCGCATCGTCGGCGACTGCCTCGGCAAATACCACCCGCACGGCGATTCGTCCGTTTACGACGCGATGGTGCGTCTTGCGCAGGATTTCTCCACGCGTTATATGCTTGTGGAGGGCCACGGCAACTTTGGGAGCGTGGACGGAGACGGCGCGGCGGCGATGCGTTACACCGAGGCGCGCCTTTCGAAGATGGCGAGCGAGATGATGGCGGATATCGAAAAGGATACCGTCGACTTCATGCCGAATTTCGACGAAACGCTCATGCAGCCGACCGTGCTGCCGAGCCGCTTCCCGAATATTCTCGTCAACGGTTCCGGCGGTATCGCCGTCGGCATGGCGACGAACATCCCCCCGCACAACCTCGGCGAAACGATCGACGCGCTCTGCGCGCTGATCGACGATCCCGAAATCGACAGCGAATCGCTCATGCAGTACCTGCCCGGACCGGACTTTCCCACGGGCGGTATCATCATGGGCCTTTCCGGCATCGCGAGCGCATACCGAACGGGCCGCGGCCGCATCGTCGTGCGCGCGCGGGCGGAGATCGAAGCTTACGGCGCGGGCAAGAGCCGCATCATCATCACCGAGATTCCCTATCAGGTGAACAAGGCGCGGCTCGTGGAGCGCATCGCCGAACTCGTGCACGAAAAGCGCGTGGAAGGCATCTCCGACCTCCGGGACGAAACCGACCGCACGGGCATGCGCATCGTGATCGAGCTGAAAAAAGACGTCAACGGCAGCGTGATTCTAAACCAGCTCTACAAGCATACCGACCTGCAGGCGACATTCGGCGTCATCATGCTCATGCTGGTGGACGGAGAACCGAAGGTGCTGCCGCTTCGCGATGTGCTCTACTATTATCTGGAGCACCAGAAAACCGTCGTCACCCGGCGCACGACCTACGACCTCAACCGCGCGAAGGAACGCCTGCACATTTTAGAGGGTCTTATCATCGCGCTGGACAACATCGACGAGATCGTCGATCTGATCAAAAAGAGCGCGAACCCCAACGAGGCGCGGCAAAAATTGATGGAACGCTTCGGGCTTTCCGAACGGCAGGCGCAGGCGATCCTCGACATGCGCCTCCAGCGTCTGACCGGGTTGGAGAGGGATAAAATCCTCGAAGAGGACCGCATGCTCCGGGAGCGCGTTAATTATTTGCAGAGCATCCTCGACGACGAAGGCAAGCTCCTCGCAATCATCAAAGAAGAGGCGCTCGCGGTCAAGGACAGGCACAACGACAAGCGGCGCACCGAGATCACGCAGCTGATTGACGACATCGATCTCGACGACGTGATCCAGGAAGAGGACATGGCCGTCACGATGACGCATTTTGGGTATATCAAACGTCTATCGCCGGATACTTACCGCGCGCAGAATCGCGGCGGGCGCGGCGTAATCGGACAGGGTACGCACGAGGAGGACTTCGTCGAGCGGCTGTTCGTGACCAGCACGCACAGCAACATCCTCTTCTTTACGAACCTCGGCCGCGCGTTTAAAAAGAAATGCTACGCGATCCCCGAGGCGGGCAGAAACGCCAAGGGTTTGCCGATCGTCAACCTCCTCCAGCTCGGCGAAGGCGAGAAAGTCACCGCCATGTTCCCGGTGCAGGGCGAGGGGACGGAGGGCTATCTCGTGATGGCGACCCGCGACGGCATCATTAAAAAGACGCCGGTGGACGAGCTGCAGAATATCCGAAAAGGCGGTCTCATCGTGCAGAGCCTGCGCGAAGGGGACGCGCTGATCGCCGTGGAGTATTCCGAAGGCAAGGACGAGTTCATCATCGCGAGCAGAAAAGGCAAGTGCGTGCGCTTCGACGAGCAGGACGTGCGTCCGATGGGGCGCAACGCAATGGGCGTCAAGAGCATGAACCTCGACGAGGACGACGAAGTGGTCGATATGGTCAAGGTGGTTTCGGGCGGCAACGTGCTGACCGTATCCGAACTCGGCATGGGAAAACTCACGCCGGAGGATCAGTATCCGCTGCATCACCGCGGCGGAAAAGGCGTCATCGCCGCGATGCTGACGGAAAAAACGGGCGATCTGGCATGCCTGAAGATGACCAGCGAAAACGAGGACCTCATGCTGATTCGGGACGACGGCACCATCATCCGCCTTCCGCTGGATCAGGTCAGCGTCTTCTCGCGCAATACGCAGGGCGTGCGGCTCATGCGCGTGGACGAAGGCACCCGCGTGGTGTCCGTCGAGATCGTCCCGCATGCAGACGAAGAGGAGGAGGAAGCCTTGCAAGAGGCGGCGGCGGAAGCTGTTCCGACGAGCGAGGGAAATCCTGTACAAGAGCACGAATAAACAGCATAAGCCAAGATCGAGGGGTGAACATCCCTCGATCTTTTGTTTTATTGTTCGCGTGATTCCTACTGAGGGCGCGACAGACCAATGAGCGGTATCGACGGACCGCTATTTTACGCCGTTGCTTTCATAGACGATGACAATCGGATGGCGGTAGGCTTCTATCGAAAACAGCTGGCGATACCCCTCGGGGATTGAAAGCCCCGCTATTTTCATGTAAGTGGTATTGTAAATCAGATATGGCGCATGAATATCATCGGTGGAATAAGTCAGGAGCCGCCGATCCTCTTCTGGAAGCGCATCATAGTTGTTCGTCATGGGATAGGAGTGCGGAGGGATCGGCGGCCTGCTGCAGACCAAGGGCAGCTCCGTGTTTCGGTCGGTCCGCGCGACCAGAAAAAAGCGAGGCGAAAGATAAAGCATCAGGGAAGCCAGGCTTGCGGTCAGACTGCCGGCACCCAACTCGCGTAACAGAGCAAAAAGCGCGAATACGCCCAGCATAAAGATCAGCCATATATAGGCATGCCATATTTGAGTCAACAGGCGCGCGTCATTCAACAAAAAAAACCGGAGCAAGGGGATAAAAAGGCGCGACGCCATGATCGCGCTCGATACTGGAGGAAATGGGCTCCGCACCCATCTTTGCCGCGAATTGAACGATTGCACTGTCTTTTCCGAGCAGCTGATAGGCGTATTCGTATAGATGAAAGACAAGAATCTTCTGCTCGTCGCGTTCATCCCAGGGAACTCCATAATTGGTCCCCATCCATAATCCAACCAACGTCAGAACGATAAAAAACAATGCCAGAATAAGATTTTGTTTTCGCTTTGAAAGATGCATTGCTCGCATAGTCCTCATTTCTCGCTGTGCGTCTGATGAAAAACCGCACGGACGGCAGTCGAAATCGATTGGTGCGAATCGGGGATTGCGGGATCGATTTTCTGCTTCATGATACCATGCGGTTATTTTGAAAACAATCGGATCACATCAAAACGAGAATCCGTCAATGTTCGAAGCATGTAACAGAAGGATACGGATCCTGTAATATTTACGGATATGACCGTCAGCGCCGGCAGACTGCGGGTCGTCCTCCTTGTCCCTTGCTTGTAACAATGCTATACTGCAGGTAGTCTTTGTTCCTGCTTTTTACAAATGAAAATTGAGTATGGGAGAGGGTGAGTCATTCCATGCGTCAGCGCGATGCAAGCAAACGCTTCACGAAGGTGGAAAAGAGCTGGATTTTCTACGATTGGGCAAACTCCGTTTACGCCACCAACATCATGGCGGTCATCTTCCCGATCTATTACGCAAGCGTGGCCGGAGATATCGGCAACAAATGGTGGGGTATCGGCGTTTCCATCGCCTCGTTGATCGGCGCGCTCATCGCACCGACACTGGGCGCGGTGGCGGACTTTAAGGGCAACAAAAAAAAGCTGCTGTTCGCGTTTATCCTCATCGGCGCACTGGCGACCGCCGCGCTCGCGTTTCTCTCCGACTGGAAATGGATGCTGATCGGTTATGTGATTTCGCATATCGGATTCTCCGCATCCTGCGTGTTTTACGATTCGTTCCTCACGGACGTCACCACCGAGGATCGAATGGACCGTGTGTCGAGCTGGGGCTACGCGATGGGTTATATCGGCGGCAGCACGATCCCGTTCGTGATCTCCATCGCCGTCATGCTTCTTCGCAACTACGACGCGTTCGCCATGAAATTCGCCATCCTGATCGTGACGGTCTGGTGGCTCGTGTTTTCAATCCCGATTCTCAAAAACGTCAAGCAGGTGCACTATGTCGAAACGCCGCCGGGCGAACTGGCGAAGCACGCGTTTCGTAACCTCTGGGATACGATGAAACGCTGTGTAAACAACAAAGGGCTTTTCATATACCTGATCGCGTATTTTCTCTATATCGACGGCGTGGGCGCGGTGATCTCGCTCGCGACGAACTACGGCGCGACGCTCGGCCTCGGCACCACGGGCATGATTTTCGCGCTGCTGGTTACCCAGCTCGTCGCGGCGCCGTGCGCGATCCTCTTCAGCAAACTTTCCGATAAATTCGGCGCGATCAAGATGATCATCAGCGCGATTGCGATGTACTTTATCATCTGCGGGGTCGGCTTTTTCATGGGGCGGATCGTCGAACCGTTCCAGCTCGACGCCGTCGCGGCAACGCGTTCGGCCATCACGGCGCAGGGCGTCGCGTTCCAGAACGACGCGGATCAGAAGACATGGGATACGATCAAAAAGAACTATGTCGAGGATATCCGCGCCTCGCTCTCGGAAGAAGACCGCGTTGCCGCGTTTGAAGCGGTTACCGCGGACTTTGTTCGCAAAGCCGGGGATCCTGCGGGCGTGAGCTACAGCTTTACGGGCGATGCGGCCCGTCTTGTCGCGGCAACCGCTATTACGCAGGTCGGCGCGGAACTGGATGTTTACGCGCAGGACACGGCGAAACAGGCCGCCTATGACGGCGCGCAGTCGGTTGCGACCGCGCTCTTCTGGGTGCTGGCCGTGCTCGTCGGCACCGTGCAGGGCGGTATTCAGGCGCTTTCCCGTTCTTACTTCGGCAAGCTCGTGCCGCAGACGAGGAGCGCGGAATACTTCGGATTCTACGACGTGTTCGGCAAGTTTGCGACCGTCATCGGCCCGCTTCTGTACGCCATGTTCTATTTTATGACCGATCGCGCGTCCATCGGTATCCTGAGCCTGCTGCTGCTCTTCGGCGCGGGTGGCGTGCTGCTTCTCGCGGGGCGCAGGGAACTCACGAAAACCGAGAAAGAGATGCGCGAGGCTAACGCAAGAATGGCCGTAACGGAAGAATAGTCCACGAATGAAACGCGGATTAAATTCGATGATTCAGGCAATCGATGTGATTCTGCTCGCCGGCGCAGCTGCGGTTCTCTTGGCTGCGCCGGCGGTTTCGTATGCGGAGGAAAGCGAACAGGCGCTGGACGTGACCGCGCTTACGCAGGTTTTTTCACCTGTGGAACGACGCGCGGCGACCCGTACGCGCGACGGCAACGTCAACACCTATACGACATTCGCGCCGGACGAACCGTATTCCTGCACGTGGCCGGCGGAAGCGGGTGTACGCGGCATATCGGTAAAGTGGTATACGCCGCCGGATTCTGTTATACTGGTGCAGACGGGCGAAAACGGGGAAGAACTATCCCGCGAAACGATCGAAGAATCGATTTACAACGACTATTTCCCACTGCTGGAGACGGCGCGGGGAGTGCAACTCTATGCTGACGGCGGCATGCGGATCGCCGAACTCGCGCTGTACACTGCGGGCGAACTTCCGGACGGCGTATACGACTGGCAGCCGCCAGTTTCAAAGGCGGACCTGCTGGTGGTCGCGGCACACTGCGACGACGAGCTGCTCTTCTTCGGCGGAACGATCCCATACTATGCGGGAGAGCGCGGGCTTGCCGTGCAGGTCGCCTATATGGCAAACGGCGATCGCGTGCGCGTGGACGAGGCGCTCAACGGCCTCTGGTATTGCGGGGTAAAAAACGCGCCGGTGTTTCTGCCGCTGCCGGACGCGTACACCGATACGCTGCGCGACGCGCTGATCCGCTGGAACGAACAAACAACGGTGGACCTGCTCGTCTCCCTGATCCGCCGGTTCCGGCCCGAGGTGATCGTGACCCACGATCTCAACGGCGAATACGGTCACGGCGCGCACATGGCGAGCGCGTATTATATGCAGGAAGCCGTACCGCTCGCGGCGGATACGGCGGCGTACCCTGAATCCGCGGCGGCTTACGGAGCCTGGCAGACACAGAAACTCTATCTGCACCTCTATCCGGAAAATGCGGTTACGATGGACTGGACGATCCCGCTCGAAGCGTTCGGCGGCAAGACCGCGCTGCAGATTGCCAACGAGGCGTACCATATGCACGCCTCCCAGCTGGAGTATCACCTGAATGTATTCGGTTCGGGCGTGTACAGCTCCGCAAAATTCGGTCTTGCGTTCAGCGCGGTCGGACAGGACGAGGAGAAGGGCGACTTCTTCGAGCACGTCGATTCCACGCGGCTGACGACGTATTCGGCGCCCGTGCCGGAAGAGACCCCGGCGGGTGCCGTAACACCAACGCTGACCCCGATCCCGACCGCGGCGCCCGCCGTAACGGCGGCGCAGGCGGAAGAACCGCAGCGCAAAGAAACGATC
This sequence comes from Bacillota bacterium, assembly GCA_023459335.1. GTDB lineage: Bacteria > Bacillota > Clostridia > Christensenellales > CAG-138 > UBA7703. The sequence goes on along the minus strand of JAEWUO010000004.1, from coordinate 27,654 downwards.
GTTCCGCTGCTGATCGGCGGCGCGGCAATCATTATATCGGCGGCGGCGCTGATTGCGAAAAAAACCATAAGCCGCCGTAAGAAAAAGTAACCGGAGTTTAACGAGCATGAAGAGACTGCTTGCCCTGCTGATCTGCGCATTTGCAATCCTTACGATCGCCCCCGCCGCTGCGCTTGCGGAAACATCCGAACAGGCCGACCAGCCCGGCGAACCGGTCGGCGTAACGCTGACGCTGCCGGAGAAGGACGCGGCCTACGCCTGGCGTCTGACGGATGCGTATGTCATTTCGCGCGTTTCGTTCCGCGCGAAGGATACGGTCACGATCGAGCCGGAAGAACCCGCGGGAGTTGTCATTCTCAACTGGTACGACGCGCCCGCATCCTATACGGTGACGCAGCTGGATGCCGCGGGCGGGACGGTTTCGCAGGAGACGATTACGGACCGGCAGCTCGGCAGGCTGATCCCGGTTCTTCCCGACAGCGTGAAAATTACCGTTTACTTTGACGAAGCGGGTTCGCTCGGCGGCGTCGCGGCCTATCCGGCGGACGAGTCTCTGCCCGACAGCGTGCATGGTTTTCTGCCCGCGCCGGAACAGGCGGATCTTCTGATCGTGACCGCCGAGCCGGGGATGGAGTGGCTCCAGTTTGGCGCGGTTCTGCCGCTCTACGCGCGCGAAAACGGCATGAAGGTTGCCGTGCTGTATGTTTCGGATTACGGCAAGCGCGCGCGCGCATACGAGGCGCTTGAAGGACTGTATGACGCGGGGTATATCGAATATCCGGTCTTCGGCGGCTTCACCTGCGACAACTACGATTCCTACAAGATGGCGGCCGATGGATTTGATAAAAAGACGCTGACGGAATACCTCGAAAGCGAATTTACCGCGCTGAACCCGAAGGTGATCGTCACGCACTCTCCGCTGGACGCGTCCGGCGCGCACAGCCTCGTCGCAGAGTGTACGCTGCTCGCGGCGGGCGTGAGCGAAGGCGTACAAAAAGTTTATACGTTCGGTCCCGCGGAGGGCAAAGACCCGACCGTACTGGACATGAACGCGCCGCTGAATGCCTACGAAGGAAAGACCGCCGCCGAAGTCGCAAAGAGCGCATACGCGCTTCACGCCGCGCGCCGCGTCTTCCGCAGCGAAATCGACACATCCGGCTCCTATACGCTCGCTTATACGTCGGTCGGCGAGGATCAGGCGAAAAACGACCTTTTTGAGCATATCGCCACGGCGGATCTGATCGCTTACGCACCGGTCGCGCCGTCCCCTTCGCCGACGCCGGAAACGACCGAGACGCCGGTGCCGACAACCGCACAGGAAACGGCGCAGACATCCGCGCCGCAGTCGAAACAAGGTTTGCTGGACAGCCTCGGATTTTCCTATCCACCCGCGCTTTGGTGCGCCGCCGCCGGCGCGGCGCTGAGCGCGCTGTCCTTTGTGATGGCATACCGCCGTATCGCGAAGAAACGGGGCAAGGGGGACGCGGTCTGCCTCTGCCTTGCGCCGCTCGCGATCGGACTGGCCGCGAGTGCAATCCTTGCGGGAGCGAAGGCGGAGCAGGTTAAACCCGTGCCGCAGACGACAGCCGTCGCTTCCGCCGCTTCGCTGGATACGCCCGAACCGACGGCAAGCGAAGCGACGACGCCGGCCGCTGCGCCGAGCGCGGAACCGACGCCCGATCCCGTTGCGGCGTTTGAAGAAAATTATTATCGCAAGGAGGGCGACCCTGCCGAGGTGATCGTCAGCGACAGCGAGCACGGGCACTGGGCGTATCGTTCGGACGACCTTGGCGTCGACATCGAGCGCGTGAGCACGACGAACGGCGACGGCAAGCCGGTTACGTATTTCGTCGCGGATATCCACATGAAGGACATCAGCCAGTTCCGCCCCGGCTTCGGCGCGGAGGCGCACACGGGCCGCGGAGCGATCTACCCTTGGATCACAGCGCGGCGGGAGAAGGCCGTGCTCTGGATCACGGGCGACAACCTGATCAACGACGAGCTCAACGAAAAGGGCATTTTAATTCGCGACGGGCGCATCTTCTATTCCGCGAATGTGGAGGATACGCTGGCGATCGAACCGGACATGAGCATGCGCATCGTGAAAAAATACGTTTCCTCGCCGGAGATCGTTCTGGAAGACGGCGTGGAGAACGCATATTCCTTCGGGCCGACGCTGATCGACGGCGGCGTGGTCAACGATCAGGCGAAATATCACCGCGTACGCCGCGCCAACCCGCGCTGCGGTATCGGGTATATCGAACCCGGGCACTATATCGCGATCGTCGTGGACGGGCGGCAGAAGGATTACAGCGTCGGCATGCCCGTCTGGGACTTTGCGGATTTGTTTGACGAGTACGGCTGCAGCATTGCCTACAACCTCGACGGCGGGCTTTCCGCCGCGATGATCTTCATGGGCGAACAGCTCAACTCCCACAACGGCAACCGTATCGGCAGCCTGGACGACATCTCCTACCAGCGCGCCGTACCGGACGGGCTGATGTTCGGCTACAGCGAACAGGTGCCTTCCGTGGACGATCCTGTCTATAACAACGGGAATAAAAACTGACATGCCGCCGTTTGATACGATAGATGCCGACTTGCGCAGTTTTCGTTGACGCGGCGGAAGAGCCGTGTTACAATAACTCCCGAACAGAAAAATCGAATACCGCCTTATCAAGAGTGGCTGAGGGACCGGCCCTGTGAAGCCCGGCAACCTGTTCGCGAAGAACGAATAAGGTGCCAATTCCGGCAGCGAAAGCTGAAAGATGAGCGTTGCACCATCGACTTTGTGAAACCTCATCAGCGGATGAGGTTTTTTTGTACCTTTTATCTTCGGAGGAATCATTTCCCATGGCAACCCGGCTTTTTACATCAGAATCCGTAACGGAAGGGCATCCGGATAAAATCTGCGACTGCATTTCGGATACGGTGCTGGACGCGATCCTTTCGCAGGATCCCACCGCGCGCGTGGCCTGCGAATGCGCCGCGTCCGCCAATCTTGTCCTCGTGATGGGCGAGGTGACCACCACTGCGCACGTGGACGTGCAGCAGATTGCGCGTAAGGTCATTCTCGAAATCGGCTACAATCGTCCCGCATACGAGTTCGATGCAAACTCTTTAAAGGCAATCACGGCTCTGAACAAACAGTCTCCCGATATCGCGCTCGGCGTAGACCGCGCGCTGGAGCAGAAGAGCGGCGAACAAGACGCGTATTTTTCCACCGGAGCGGGCGATCAGGGCATGATGTTCGGCTTTGCCTGCGACCAGACGCCGGATTTCATGCCGCTGCCGATCTCGCTCGCGCACGCGCTGACAAAACGCCTGTCCGAGGCGCGCAAAAGCGGCGCGCTGCCGTATCTGCGCCCGGACGGCAAGAGCCAGGTGACCGTGGAGTACGATGGCAACACTCCCGTGCGCATCGATACGGTCGTCCTCAGTGCGCAGCATGACGAAACGGATCTGGAGAAACTACGCGCGGACATCGCGGAGCAGGTGATCCGCCCCGTCCTGCCTGGCCGCCTGTTCGACGCTTCCACGCGTATCCTCGTCAATCCCACGGGACGCTTTGTGATCGGAGGTCCGGCGGGGGATTCGGGACTCACCGGGCGCAAGATCATCGTGGACACTTACGGCGGATACGCCCGGCACGGCGGCGGTGCGTTCAGCGGCAAGGACCCGACCAAGGTGGACCGCAGCGGCGCGTATATCGCGCGCTATGCTGCAAAACACGTCGTAGCGGCGGGGCTGGCGAAAGAATGCGAAATCCAGCTGGCGTACGCCATCGGCGTGGCGCGGCCGGTTTCCGTGCGCGTGGACACCTTCGGCACAGGAACGGCGGACGAGGAGGCCATCGAGCGTGCGGTGGAAGAGGTTTTCGACTTTCGTCCGGCGGCGGTGATCGAAACGCTGGATCTGAGAAGACCGATTTACCGTCAGACTGCGGCGTACGGACACTTCGGGCGGAGCGATCTGGATCTGCCGTGGGAGCGGCTGGACAAGATCGACGCGCTGAAACTGGCGCTGGGAAAATAACCGCTTTGCAACAAAAAAACCGCCAAAGGCGGTTTTTTGATGTTGCACATTATCTGTTTTCGTCGTCCGGGATATGATGCTCGTATTCCCGCTTCTGCGCGGCGGCGGCTTCGTCCGCCTCCTGCCTGCGCGCGGCTTTTTTGGCTCTGCGGTCGTCTTCCTTCCATTGGCGGGCGATCAGCATGACGGAGGTGGCGATGGAGCAGACGGCGAGCACGGCGAAGATGTGCTTGGAGATGTCGTTCGCCATAAAAGCCATGACCGAGTTGAAGCCGTCGACGGAGAAGAACACGAGCGTCATCAGCGAGAGGATGATCGTCAGGTGCGGCAGCGTGCGGGAAAGGAATCGTTTCATAGGCGCGTTTCCTCCTTACTGCCCGTTTTCCGGAGCGGTCGGTTCGCCGATATACAGGATATCGCTGGTTTCGCGCGGAGCCTGATTCTCCGGCTGGCTGCGCCATGCGCCGTTAAATGTCATGACCGCCGTATCACCGCCGTCGAGGTTGAAGGCGGCTTTACAGCCCAGATCGTAAAACACCTGCGCGAGCTCGCTGTGCGACATACCATAGGAATACCCTTTCTGCCGCCCGTCCACGAGGATGAAGCAGTAGTGTCCCGGTTCATAGTAACCGATGGCACAGAGCGGATTTTCCTTCGTGTTCGCAAAGCTCTTCGGCACCTGCCCGTTTTCGAGCAGCTCAGGCCCGAAGGTCCAGATCTGGTAAGGTTCTTTGGCGTAGATCGCGTCGACGTCTTCGCGGCGGATTGTCTGCGGATAGGTTTCCATCGTGCCGTCGTAGTAGAGCACGCAGATGTCGCCGTAGACCGGCAGCGTATTGTCCCACTCGACGCCGTTGCGCACGGCGACGCTGTCATGATAAGTGAAATTATCCCCGGAAATCGCGACGACGGCGCTGACGATCTGTGAAAGCTGCAGCGTAGCCATCACGTTTTTCCGGCTTCCCTCGTTTTGGTCCTTATAATCGAAAGCGACCGCCGTGCGGAAGCTCGTGATATCTTTTACATAGATGTCGGCCAGATAATAGACCACCGGACGGTCCTCGGTACCGGCGGTTATTTGCGATACTTCCACGGAGACGTTCGCGCTTCTATAGGACGTGTCGGTCTGCTGCACGTCGCCGGACGTAAATCGATCCGCGTATTTTCCGCCGAGCAGGCCTGTGTCCGCAGCCGGTTCCGGCGTAGCGGACTGTTCATCCGGCGACACGCCCGCCGAAACGGCGGCGGTTGCACCGGGCGTCGCGCTGGGCTCTGCCTGCGTCGGGCTGCTGAGGACTCTGGGGGTGTAATCGGGTACGCGCAGAAAATAGACGTAAGCAAACGTGCCGAGGAAAATCCCAAGCACGACAAGATCGATCAGGATCACGCGGATCAGCCGCTTAATGAATCTGCTGCGGGAATCATACATGGAAAATCAAATCTCCTCCTTGCGCTGGAGATAGGGGAACAGGTTATAACGTCGTTTTATCCTCTGGGCCGATCTCTTCGCTCTCCGGCGGGAAAACGTATTTCCGCTGGATAAAAAAGCTCAGCGGATAGAGCAGGAGTTCGACGAGAATCTTGCCGACGGCGATCGGCATCAGGTGTGTGACGACCACCATGAGCCCGTAGTTCACGACGAGGATACCGACGACGAGCAGATAGTAGCGGACGATGCTGGAGCGGCTCCGGTTTTCGAACACAAGCCTGCAGTTCATGAAATAATTCGTCATCGAACTGAGGATACGCGCGCCGACCACGCTGATGAGCAGCGACTGCGGCATGCCCTTCGTCGTGGCGGTTAAAAGGAGAACCAACACATAGTCCAGCAGCATCGCAACGAGGGAGGACGCGACGAAAAAGAGGATCATTTTATAAATGCGCCATGCGTCGCGAATCGGGTTAAAGTGGGAGGATTTATTATCTTCGATGTACACCGTCTCTATTGTGACCTCTTCTATCGGGATTCGATGGCGCGTGGCATAAAGGAGCACGTTGATCTCGTACTCATAGCGGTCGCCTTTCATTTCCAGCATCATCGGGATGCGGAACACGCCGAACGCCCTTAGCCCCGTCTGCGTGTCAAAGACCTTGACGCCCGTTGAAATCGCGAAAACGAAACGCGTGATCGCGTTTCCCGCGCGGCTTTTGAAAGGGACGCTGCCGGAAAATTGACGGCTGCCCAGCACGAGCCGTTCCGGCGCGGCTTCCCAGGCGCGGCAGACGCGGATGATGTCATCCGGCAAATGCTGCCCGTCCGCGTCGATGGTGACTACGCCTTCGTCCGCGGGGTATTGGTCGTAAATATAGGAAAACGCGGTCTTCAGCGCCGCGCCTTTTCCGCGGTTGACGGAGTGATGGAGGATTTTCGCAAACGGTTCGAGGGAATCAAACAGTTCCCGTTTGCTCCTGTCGCTTCCATCGTTGACGATGATCAGGTCGTAATCGGTCTTTTCATGCAGCTCGAGCACAAGATTACGGAGCTTCTCATCCGGTTGATATGCCGGAATGACGACGACCATGCAATCTCTCCTTCTCGGTTCCCAAGGGGACCGGGATGAAAATAAATTGGCTGTTCCGCAGCGACGCGGGCGTACTAGCTCCGCGCCGCCGCCTCTAAACCGTGTATAGTATATCCTATTTTCACCGTGCTGAAAAGCATTTGGGCACGGCAGGCGAAGATGCGGGATAATCGTAAAATAGCGGGTGTTTTCTCGTGAATTCGGGTTTTTTCAGCGACGCAACATTGTAAACTATTTGTAATAATTGGAATCCCCCGCGGAATTCGGGCAAATCCTGCTATAATATTGTCCGTATGCAAAGCTGGAAAGGAAACGGCTGAAAATGACCCGCAGACCCGACAACTACCACGGCGACGACGAAAACGCGGATACCAATCCTCGCGCGTCGGCCGGCAAGCCGAAAACGGATCGCAAAAAACCGCCCGAGAACAGTCTGGCGGAAAATGAATATCAGGCGGAAGTGGAACCGTTCGTTCCGACGGATTTCTATCTCTCCACGCATGTATGCGGCAAACATGGCAAAACGCGCAGAAAAAAACGCGTTCTCTGGGCTGTGCTGCTCGTCTTCGGCATTATACTGCTTGCGGTTGGCGGCGTGTTTGCCTATGCGCTGCTGCTCGACCCCGGCGCGCAGTTCGCGGATGCCGGCAAACCGAATCCCGAGGATATCGTTTCCGTTGAAAGCGATGGCTCTACCGCCAAACCCGGGCAATTAACGCCGACTCCGGTTCCGACACCGGATCAGTATGAGATTATCAGCGCGCAGGAAGATAAAACCATTTCGCAGCAGCATATTGTTAATGTGCTGCTGATCGGCGTGGATTACGCTGAGGAGCGCGAAACCTGGAAAGGCAAGCACGAGTATCATTCCGACGTGATGATCGTCATGGCGATCAATTTCGACGAAAACCGCGTGGATCTGATCTCGCTTCCGCGCGACACCTACGCCAAGATTCCGGGCGTCAAAGGGATCTATAAGCTCAACGCCTCATTAAACTGCGGCGGCGGATTCGAAGCGCCCGGCGGCGCTGGGTTTTTAAAGACCTGCGAAGCGGCGAACTGGATGCTCGGCGAGGTGGCGGACCGCTACCCGATCAATTACTATTACGCGGTCACCATGCCCGCGGTCAAGCAGCTGGTCAACGCCATCGGCGGCGTGGATTACGACCTCGACGTTTCTTTTACGATGATGGGGCGCAGCTACAACGCGGGCCCGACGCACCTGAACGGGCAAGGCGTGCTGGATTATCTGCGCGTTCGGAAAAAGGTCAAGGATTACGGCGACCTCAACCGGATCAATCGTCAGAAAAAAATGCTCATCGCGATCTTCGAGACGATGAGAAAACAAAACCTGATTCTGAAAGTTCCGGACATCCTCAATTCGTTTGAAGGGCAGCTCTATACGAACTGCACCTTTGCGCAGACGGCGGCGCTTGCGAAATTCGCCTATACGCTCGATCAGAATAATATCGGTATGTACTCCATGGACGGAAGCATGGAAATCGGTATTTTCAACTGGAATTTCTGCCTGACGGATCAGACAAAACGCGTTCAGATCATCAAAGACGTCTATGGCATCAACGTACCCAAGGAACTGGAATATACGGCGGATTACGGATGGTACCGCTGGCGGGATATTCTTGCGACACACTATATCGATACCACTCAGCCGCTGGTGGAATTTGTCTCCCAGGCGCTTGCCGAGGACGATCTTTTACCCACGATGTCCCCTACGCCGGAACCGACCGCGACCCCGACGCCGGAGGTCGTCACACCCGCGCCCGATCCGGAAACCCCTTCTCCGGAAACGCCCTCGCCGGAAATCACGACCGGGACGTCGTCTCAAAATACGGATACGTTCGGCATCGTGCGCCTCAGCGCGCTGAGCCCTGTTCGAAACGAAATCTACCGCCGCTATACCGAACAGGCGCGCACGGACTTTAACAATTTCCTTATGTCGCTGGATGATCTCGAGGAGGTACAGGCGATCGCCCGCAAGGAAGCCGCGAAATATGCCGCGGGCAAGAGTAACAATCTGAAACAGGCCGCGCAGGATGTGGCGGATTATTCGTCTCATGTAAAGACCAATGCGATTGCGCTCGCGGCGGAATTCGGATATCCGGCGAGTAATTTCACCTGGTCCTATCGATATGATCTCGATCCGGATTTCAACGAGATCAAAGTTGATTTTAATTAACGAAGATCAAACAATTCGACAACCTGCAATCCGCACAAACAACAAACTCCCCGCTTGATCTGAGCGGGGAGTTTTGCAAAAAGCCGTTATTTTTTCTTTACGACGGTCACGCGCGGATTCAGCCCGCCCGCCTCCGTGGTCAGTTCGGCGGCGACGGCGAGCGCGGGTTCGTTCTTCAGACAAGCGGAGAGCAGCCGGTGCTCCATCGTGTAGAGCAGCGCGACACCGCCTTTTCCCAACAAGCGCGGCAGCAGACGTACGAACCCGCGGTAGAGCGGTTCGTTGCTCTCGTGCGAACCGACGCGGTTGCCGAACGGCAGATTGGTCAGAACGAGGTCGAACGCTTCGCGCGGCTCGAATTTCAGAATATCCTTATGTACGAATCTCGCGCCGCTGTGCGCGGCCTGCGCGTTTTCCCGCGCGGCGTCAAGGGCGCGTTCGGAGACGTCCACGCCGACCATCGGCGCGGACACCGCGCGCTCCAGTTCAAAGAGCAGCGTGCCGCTGCCGCAGAAGGGGTCCAGCGTGCGCGGGCGTGCGGCGGAGACGAACGAGAGCGCGTACCGCGCGAGGCAGGCCGCGAGCACGGGAGAAATCGAAGCGGGAATGGATTTTTTTCGGTAATCGAAGCGGTGATCCGGCGCGTTGCAAGGCTTGACGAACACAGCGCAGCGGCCGGATCCCGTGCAATCGATTCTCAGTTCGTCAAGATAGCGCGAAGGGTTGTCCCCGCCGCCGAGCGCCCCCGAAACCGCGCGGATGAACGCCGCCCGGTCGCCTTCGAAATTGCGCAGTTCGATGCGGTACGGCGCGCCGAGCAGACCGTTCACGCAGACGGCGATCTGGCGAGGATCGAGCGAAACGTTTGTTCCGGCGGGAATCAGCGCCTCCGTCATGCAGCGCGCGCGGTAGAGGCGCGCGAGGTCGTCGGTGGTTACGATTACGCCGTCCGGCGCGGGTTTTCCGGCGAAACCGAGCGCGGCGAGCTCGCGCTGTAAAACGGGCGCGAATCCCGCGGGCGATACCGCAAGAAGTTCGCTCGGTAGTGTGAGTTTGCTCCGCTCCGGCAGGGGAACGTCACGTTCCAGCGCGGCGAGCGCCTTTTTCAGCGCTTCGCGAATGTCCGCGACGTGTTTTTCTTCGGTTTCGTCCGCCGCTTCCGGTAAGCGATAGGATGCAAGCGCGCGCCGCGCCGCGCCGCCGCCGGCGTTGCCAAGCGCGAGCAGGATGGAGGGGATGACGAAACGCGTATCCTCCGAGTCCAGCGCCGCGGCGAGCGCGTTCGCGTCCCGCTCCTGCGACAGCGTGCCGAGAAGGCGCGCGGCGTTCTTGCGTGCCTTGGGATCGCTTCCCGAAAGAAGCGAGTAAAGCTCCGTCCGGTCGGAAAACAACCGGTCTACAGCCCCGCGCAGCGCCTGCTTTTTCGCGTGCGCCGTCAGCGCGGAAAGCGCGGCGATGGGATCGGATTTCAGTTGTCCGAACAGGCGCTCGATGTCGCGTTCGGTCGTTTCAATTTCGTTACGCATGGTTTGCCGCATCCCGGATGATTGCGAGGATCGTATCCGTTCCGTCGGAACGCGTATCCGCGCACATGGCGGCGGTGTAGCGCGCGCGGTCGGCATAGACTTCGTTGATCGCGCCGATCAGCTGTTCCGTCGTCGCGGTGTTTTGGTCGAGCACGCGTGCGTACCCCTTTTTCTCGAAATATTTCGCGTTCAGCAGCTGGTCTCCGCGCGTGCTGGCGGAAGTGAGCGGGACGAGCACGCTGGGCTTATTGAGCGCGAGCAGCTCGAATACGCTGTTCGCCCCCGCGCGGGAGAGCACGATATCGCTCAGCGCGAACAAATCCGGCAGCTCTTTATCGATGTATTCGTATTGGTGATATCCGCAGGCTACGCAGCCGCAGTCGTCCTTGCCCTTGCCGCAGAGATGGATGACGTCGTAAGCCTCCGAGAGAACCGGCAAGGCGGCGCGGACGAGTTCGTTAAGCTTCTGCGCGCCGAGGCTGCCGCCCATGACGAGCAGTACGGGCTTTTCGCCGGAAAGTCCGGTGAACGCCAGCGCGCGCCCGCGGCTGCCGCCGTAGAGCGCGGGCCGGATCGGGGTTCCTGTGAAGATGCCCCGTCCTTTCGGAACGTGCGGCAGCGTGTCTTCGAAACTTACGCAGATCTGATCGGTGAACCGCGAGGCGATGCGGTTGCTCAACCCGGGGGAGTAGTCCGATTCATGCGCGACGACGGGGATCTTTCCCGCCGCGAGCACGATGGGGACGGAGACGAAGCCGCCCTTGCTGAAGATTACGTCCGGCTGAATCTGCCGGATCAGTTTGCGCGCCTGAAAAAAGCCCTTGATCACGCGGAACGGGTCGATGAAATTCTTCCAGGAAAAGTAGCGGCGCAGTTTGCCCGCCGAGACGCCGTGGAAAGTTACGCCGTCGATGCCTTCGATCAGGTCTTTTTCCATGCCGTTTTCCGAGCCGATGTAATGCACGTCCCAGCCTTCCTTGAGCAGCGGCTCGATAAGCGCGATATTCGGGGTAACGTGCCCCGCGGTGCCGCCGCCGGTGAATACGATCCGCTTGTTTTCACGCGTTGAAAATTCCATACTGCTTTCGCTTCTCCCCGAAAAACCACACGACCGGCGCGAACCGATCGTGTGGCGTTATTTACGATTCCGAATTCAGTTTATGCCCGAACGCCGGGTTTGTCTACAGAAAATTAACCGGCGGCGCCTTCGGTTTCGTTCAGCACGTCGTCTTTTAAAAGCGAGCGTGCGATATCGAATTTCATCTGTTCCCATTCGGTCGGCGCTTTTGTCAGGTCGATTTCCAGCATGATGCAGACGAGCCGCGCGTTGGAGGCGTCTACCTTCACGCCGTCCTTGCTGTCCCGCCAGCAGATGAACCAGGCGAGTTCCTTTGTTTTGTCGTTGTTGATTTCCGCGGTCCCCGTTTTCCCCGCCATCGTGTATCCGAGGTCGAGCGGACGCTTCGTGATGAAGCTCTTGTTCAGCCAGCGCGCCGTACCGTTGATGCAAACCTCCAACAGAGCTGGATACAGGTTGTCGATCGTGCCCTTCTGGAGGATCGTGCGGTAAATCTTCGGTTCGTTTTGCTTGACGAGAGTATAATTTGTGCCGTCCGCGTGCCAGATGGAGTCCACGATATACGGCTGCATGACCGTTCCGTCGTTGGCATACGCGGAGGCGTAGCAGGCCATCTGCAGCGGCGACATCAGAATCTCGCCCTGCCCGTATCCGGTCACAGCGAGGTCGTATTCGTTGAGCGGATGCTCCGTATCGCGCTGGTTGGCCAGCTGCGCCTGGCTAACGTCGAGGCCGTAGAGCTTTTTATCGAGCACGAGGTGCACATTGGGGACTTCGCTGTAGCTTCCGTCCGGGTTTTCCTGCCAGATACTGGTGCCGCCTTCGGCAAGGTTCATCCACGCGACTTTTTCCGTGTCGCTCGGATTGATCTGCCAGTACAGGCGCGGTTCGGTGTCGTCCGCTTCGAGCTGGAGCGTCGTATTCCAGCCGATTTGTTCCATAAACGCTTTAAACTTTGTCCAGCCCATGCGCATCGCCGCATAGGAGAAGAAAAGGTTGTCCGACGAGATGACGGAGTTGGTCATGTTCATCGGCGAAGGGCGGCTGTCGCTGCGTGTACGGACCAGCGGCCGGTCATGGCTCTGATCTTTCCAGGTCTCCGTACTGGAGTTGTCGGCGAGGTTTTTCAGAAACGTCTCGGAAGGATACCAGGTATCGGTCTTGATCTCCTCCGAGGCGGGGAATACGTCGTTGACCGTCATGGAATTGGACTCCAGCAGCGCCGCGCTTGTCATGAGCTTAAACACCGACCCGGGCGTGTACAAGCCCTGCGTGGCGCGGTTGTAAAGAGGAATTGTCGGGTCGTTCTGCAGCGCTTCCCACTCTTCGATCGGGAGGCCTCGGCTCAGGTCGTTCAGGTCGAAGCCCGGCCAGGAAGTCATTGCCTGGAGCGCGCCGGTCTTGGGATTGAGGACGATGACGCAGCCGTGCAGCTGATCGTCGTATACCACGGTGTCAACCACGTCTTCGAGACGCTCCTGCAGCTCGGGGATGATGGTCAGGTGCAAGTCGTTGCCGTCCACCGCGTTGGTGGAATAGAGCATGCCGCGGCTGCCGCCCTCCTTGGTCTGAATATAGGTAAAGCGTCCGTTGGTGCCCAGAAGCTGGTCTTCGTAAAGCTGCTCCAGACCGTATTTTCCGATATAGCTGTCGCCGTTATAACGCGTCGGCGTAGTCACATAACGGTCGTTTGCCGCGTCGTAGCGGATATCGCCGTAGGTTTCATAATTGATCTTCTCTTTTTTGGAAATGATACCGGCGTAGCCGACGATGTGGCAGAGTGAGCTGCCGTTCGGGTAAAACCGCAGCGTGCCGTAGTTCGCCGTATCGATGGCGAGGCCTGTGATGGCGAGCAACCGCTGCTTTAAATCCATTGTCGCCTCGTCGGGATAGAACGTTTTGAGTTTGACGAAGTCGTTGCGGACTTTTTTAAGCGCCGTGCGCACGTCGTTTTCGGTCATCTCCATCTCAGGAACGGCCGCGACCGAACGGATGAATTCGTCCACGTTCGGAATCGTGCTCGGCACGCAGAATACCGTGACCGCGTTTACGTTCTGCGCATAGGGTTCGCCATAAGCGAGAATCTCGCCGCGGTTTGCCTGCAGCACGCCGACGCGGAGGCTGTCGCCCCACTGCATTTCAGGGAAGATCAGGCTGGGCGACCAGTTGATCGTCCAGCGGTGCTCGATGCGGTTTGCCTCGATCACAAAATTATAGGTCAGGTCCTCGTCCGCACGCGCGCTGTGGTAGGTGAGCGAATAGTTTACGCGTGCGATGATCTCGCCGTCGAGCACGTCGGTGGCGGTATAATCGATGCCGGTGAGCTCCAGTTCGTCGAAGATGCTCTGGTAACGCTCGATGAACTCTACTTTCGTAATCGTGGTTTCCATCTCGTCGGGCACGCCGTCGCCGTTCGCGTCCGTGGGCGCGGGCGTCGGGGTGGCGTTGGGATCCGGCGTCGGGGTCGCCGTCGCATTCGGGTCCGGCGTTGCATTCGGGTCCGGCGTATCGCTTGCGCTCGGCGTCGCCGTGACGCCCGGCGCGGGTGTTATGTCCGTATCGCGCTGGTCGGCCGGAATATTGCTCGCATCTGCCATATTCGGGTCGGGCGTCGTTGCAAGATCGGGCGTTTCATTCGGATCGGGCGTCGCTGCGAGATCCGGCGTTTCATTCGGATCGGGTGTTGAGGACGTTTCGTCCGTGGGGTATTCACCCGTCGCGGGATCCGGCGTAAGGCCGTTTTCCGGCACGGGAGTCGGCGTGGAAAGCTCGGGCGTCGGGGTTTCGGCGGCTTCGGAAGAAGGTGTCGCCCCTTCCGGCACGGGCGTCGGCGTTTCGGCTTTGTCCAAGCCGAATACCTGCCGCCAGATCTTGCGGTTTTCTTCCTTTTCCTTTTCTTCCGCGGCGACGCGTTTTTCGCGTTCTTCTTCGGTTTCCGGCGCTTTTATGCTGTCCGCCAGCATTTCGTACGCCTTATCGAAGTCCTGCGCGCAGATATAGTCCAAAAAACGGTAACAATAATCGCTGCCGCGCGTCACGATCGAACAGCCCAGGTTCAGACCGATGAGACCCAGCATGATGAGTGCGATAAACAATGCAAAAAATCGTTTCATGAATCGTCCCGGTGCTTTGAAATTTACCCCCCGGTAAAGCGATATCATTATACCAAAAGTGTTTGACGGCGAAAGCAAAACCGATAAAAGTTAATAATCCTGCCACGATTTCACGGTAAAACTGTCGGATTGTGAAGAAAAAACCCGCGAAAAACGCGGGTTCTGCGGTGAAAAAACCGATACTTAAATGGAAACACGGCGCGGCGGAGGCAAGAGAGGATCGGGAGAAACACCGCAGAGGCGAAGGCTCAGGGCGTAGAGACGGTTTGCGCTCTCGAGGTTTTTGGAAGCCGCGCTGGATGGTTCGATCCGGCAGCGGTAGAAATATTCGCCGCTCACGCCTGAAAGCCCCGGATCGCTCGCGAGGAACACGCTTGTCTGAGCGCCCTCTTCGCTGGTCATAAAGAGGATTTTCATCGCGCGCGCCACCCAGCGGAAGCGGTCGTTTGCGCGGTTGACCACGATGTCCGTCGCGACGATGCCCGGGTGCACGGCGTTGATGGTTACGCGGCTGCCTCGCGCGCGGAGCTTCTGCGCCAGCGCGCGGGTAAAGAGCAGATTGCATAGTTTGCTGTGCCCGTAGGCGGTAAAGCGGTTATAACCGCGCGTGAAGTTCAGATCGTCCCAGCGTACGTCTCCCCAGCCGTGGGCGACGCTCGACATCATGACGACGCGGCCCTGCCCGCTTTTCTCCAGCAGCGGGAGCAGCAGCAGCGTAAGAAGAAACGCGCCGAGATAATTCACCCCGAAGGTCAGTTCGAAACCCTGACGGGTTTCTTCCCGCCTCCTGCCGAGGATGCCGGCGTTGTTGACCAGCACGTCGAGGCGGCCGTATTTCGCGGCGAACGCGGCGGCGAACGCGCGTACGCTCTCGAGGTCGGCCAGATCGAGCTGCATAAGGTCGAAACAGCGGCCGCCGAAACACATCAGCTCGCTCATCGCGGCTTCCCCTCGTTCCTTGGACCGGCAGGCGAGGACGACCGTCGCCCCCAGGTCCGCCAGCTGCGCGGCGGTCGCTTTGCCGATGCCGGAATTCGCGCCCGTCACGATCACGGTTTTTCCGTTCATGTTCCCATCCATGGGCAAAAGTATACCGAAAACGGGTTCGAAGCGCAACAGATACGCGCGCGGCGATGCCGCGCAAAAGGCCGCGAAAAAATCCGTCCTTTTCGTTTGCAGGCAAAATCGGTATACTGATACTGTTCAATCGAACGGATGATATTTACCCGTAAGTCTGCGGCGGGAGCCGCGCGGAGGAGAAACCGGATGTTTTTAGCGGACGGATGGAACGATTTTCGCGTGCTGGACGCGGGCGGCGGCATGAAGCTGGAGCGCTGGAAAGGAGTAACCCTGCTGCGCCCCGACCCGCAGGCGGTCTGGCCGATGGCCGAGCGCGCGGCGGACGCGGTGTATATCCGTTCCGAATCCGGCGGCGGACACTGGGAAGCGAAGAAAACCCTGCCCGACAGCTGGAGGGTGCAATATCGCGATCTGACGTTCATCGTGCGCCCGACGGGCTTCAAGCATACGGGTCTTTTCCCCGAACAGGCGGTCAACTGGGACTGGATGCGCGGGGAACTCGACCGCTGGAAACAAACGTACGGCCGTGCGCCGAAAGTATTAAACCTCTTTGCTTACACGGGCGGGGCGACGGTCGCCTGCGCGGCGTCCGGCGCGGAGGTCGTTCACGTGGACGCGGCAAAGGGCATGGTCAACTGGGCGAAGGACAACGCCGCCGCGAGCGGGCTTGGCGGCGCGCCGGTGCGCTACATCGTGGACGACTGCGTCAAGTTCGTCAAGCGCGAACTGAGGCGCGGCAGCCGCTATGACGGGATCGTCATGGACCCGCCGAGCTACGGCAGAGGGCCGACGGGCGAACTCTGGAAGATCGAAAACGATCTTTATCCGCTCGTTTCCGACTGCGCCGCGCTCTTGAGCGAATCACCCGCGTTTTTCCTGATCAACTCCTACACGACCGGCCTCGCCGCGAGCGTGCTGAAAAACGTGCTGCGCGTCGCCCTGCCGGAAGGCTTTGTCGTTTCCGACGAGGTGGGCCTGCCGATCGAACGGGACGATCTCGTGCTGCCCTGCGGCTCCAGCGGACGCTGGACGCCGGACAAATCATAAAAAAGAAAGAGAACGAATTGGAAGAGCAACCCCTCTCCAAACTCCGGCGGGACGAACGCACGGAGAGCGGCATCCGCATTTTATACGAAGACAACCACCTGCTCGTGGTCGAGAAGCCCGTCAACCTGCCCGTGCAGGCGGACAGCTCCGGCGACGAGGATTTGCTCTCGCTTCTGAAAGCGTATCTGCGCGCGCGATATGACAAGCCCGGCGAGGCGTATCTCGGCCTCGTGCACCGGCTCGACCGGCCCGTCGGCGGCGTGATGGCGTTCGCAAAGACCAGCAAGGCCGCGGCGCGCCTCACCGCGCAGTTTCATTCGCACGAAGCGAAGAAGCGATATGCCGCCATCGTGACGGGACACCCGAAACCGCAGGAAAGCCTGACCGACTGGCTTTATAAGGACGAGGCGACGTTCTCTTCGCGCGTGGTAACAAAAGGGACGGAGGGTGCAAAGGAAGCGCGGCTGCGCTACTCCCTTCTGGGACAGGCGGAGGATACCGCGCTATTAGACATCGAACTCTACACCGGCCGGCCGCACCAGATCCGCGTGCAGCTGAAAAACGCGGGATATCCGGTCTACGGCGACCAGCGGTATGCGCCGAACGAAAACGCAGGCGAACAGATCCGCCTCTGGGCGTACGCGCTCACGCTGACGCATCCGACGCTGAAGGAACCGATGACGTTCTTCTCCTCACCGCCGTGGAGCGAAACGCGGTTTGCGGCGCAGATCGCGCTCCTGCCGGCGTTCTCCGCCTGCCGCGGGGTATATCTGGATGAGAGATGCGTCGTCGTGGATAAAAACGCGGGCGTGGAGACGGAGGGGGAACTGCTCGGCGAATTGGAATCGCTCCTTGAGAATGTGTACCCCGTGCACCGGCTGGACGCGAACACCGAGGGGATCGTGCTCTTCGCACGGACGGAGGAGGCCGCGGAAGAATACGAGAGGCTCTTCTTTTCGCACGAACTGCGCAAGATTTATCACGCCGTCGTGCGCGGCGCGCCGAAAGGGGCGGATCATCTCGTCCAATGGGTGCAAAAGGACGCGGACGAATCGTTTGTCCGCCTCTGCCGCGAGGGCGACACGGGCGCGCTGCGGTGCGAGCTGAGCTATCGCGTGCTGAAAAGCGACGGCGAGGCGAGTCTCGTGGAGATCGAACTCTTCACGGGGCGCACGCACCAGATCCGCGTGCAGATGGCGGCGATCGGCCACCCCGTGCTGGGGGACGATAAATACGGAGACCGGGAGTTCAACAAGCTCCGCAAGCAAAAAACCCAACAGCTTCTGGCCAAGCGGCTGGAAATCGCCGGGGATGTTTTCGAGAGCCTGCGGGAGCTGGAACTGTAAAAGGGGGACCATTCTTTGGAGATCATTCCAGATCGAAATAAGCTGGAACTGTAAAAGGGAACCATTCATTGGAGATCATTCCAGATCGAAATAAACTGGAACTGTAAAAGGGGGACCTTCATTGGAGATCATTCCAGATCGATATAAATAGAAACCTGATCAGATTGAGAGAACACTAATGAACTATGACGTCGCTATCGCGCGTTGTGAAAGCTACGAACCGCATACGGTAAAAGACGCGCTGAGCGCCGCGCTCGCGCCGATCCATGGACTCGACTGGGTAACCCCCGGCATGAGAATCGCCGTAAAGGCGAATCTGATGATGCACGTAAAGCCGGAAAAAGCGGCGTCCGTTCATCCGCAGGTTGCGGTCGCGCTCTGCGAGCTTCTGATCGAACGGGGGGCGAACGTCGTTCTGGGAGACAGCCCGGGCGGGCCGTTTGCCGCGGCGTATCTGTCTTCGATCTATTCCACCACCGGAATGCGGGCGGTGATTCCGACCGGGGCGCAGCTGAACGACGATTTCTCCATTTTGGACGTATCCAACCCGAACGCGGTGGAAGCAAAGGAATTTCAGGTAACCGGTTATCTGGTCAAGGCGGACGCGGTGATCGACCTCTGCAAGATCAAAACGCACGGGCTGATGGCTTACACGGGCGCCTGCAAAAATTTCTTCGGCGCCGTGCCGGGGATGCGGAAATCCGAATATCACTATCGTTACAGCACGCACGAACGGTTTGCGAACATGCTGGTCGACGTCTGCGAATGGTGCAGCCCCCGTTTATCGATCGCCGATAGCGTGCTTGCCATGGAGGGAAACGGCCCTTCGGGTGGAACCCCGCGATTCATGGGCGCGATTCTGGCTTCTTTCAGCCCACACGCGCTCGACCTCGCGGCCTCGCACCTGATGAACCTCGGCGTGTCCGACGTACCGACACTGAAAGCGGCGGTTGAACGCGGGCTGATCCCGGGGAATGTCACCGCGCTGAAGATAGCCGGCGACCTTGCGTCTTTTGTCGTTCCGGATTTTAAGCTGACGCCGAAGCACGATGTTAAGCTCTGGGGATCAAAAAATCCGATGATCGCAACGATTTTATCCAAGATGTTTGCCAACAGCCCAAGGATCGATCGGGATCAGTGCGTCGGCTGCGGGGAGTGCGCGAACGTCTGCCCGGCAAAGGCGATTCGCGTTTCCGACCGCCGCGCGAACATCGATACGGGCAAATGCATCCGCTGTTTTTGCTGTCAGGAGTTTTGCCCAAAGGCGGCGATCCGCGTCAGCCGTCCGCTTCCGGCGCGGCTGGCCGATCATTTGTTTCAGAGAACTTGACCGGCATCGAATTTCTGAATCGGGATTCATAAAAAAGCAACGATACAAAAACAAGGCCCGCGTCAGCGGGCCTCATTCGTCGTCGTATAATCCGTATCCGCAATACGGGCACCGGTCCCGCGCCGCGGAATACCTTCTGCCGCATTCGGGGCACTCGATGGAGTTCTTCTCGTTCAGGTGCCTCGGGTCGGGTACGCGCGGCAGGCGCTGCGCCGGCCGCCGGAGACGCTCCGAATCGCGTTTTGCTTTGAACGGATATCCGCAGAACGGGCAGGTCTCCGCGCTGTCGGCCACCTCGTTGTCGCATCGGGGGCAGGTTTTATATTCCTCCTCCTCGTCCGGTTCGAACAGCCGTTCCTCCTCAGGTTCCGGCGGGGGAGGGACGCGGTCGTCGTCCGGATGGTAACCGCAGTAGGGGCAGGTGGCGAGCCCGCCGGGAATCTTCCTTCCGCACTTTTCGCATTTTGGTTCCGGCTTGGGCTGGGGCTGCCGCGGAGCCGCGGCCTGCACTTCCGCCGCTTTCCGCTGTTCCTCCGCCTCGATTTCTGCCTGCTCGATCGGGTCGCCGGGATAATAACCGCAATGCGGACAGGTGGAGAGAAACGGCGGTTTTTTCTTGTTGCAGCGGGGGCAGATGTCCTTCGGCAGTTCCTGACGCTCTGGCGCGGCGGGCGGGGTCTGCTCCTCGAACGTATCGAGTTCCGGTTCCGCTTCCGGTTCGTCCTCCGGCGGTTCTTCCGGCGGGAGGTCGTCATCCAAAAACTCGTCCTCGTCGTCAAACAGGTTCGGCGTGCTTAGGTCGAAACCGCAGCGCGAGCAGATTCGTGTTCCCGCGGGCAGCTTTTTACCGCAGTCGGGGCACTCGACCCTGCCGTGCGGATCGGGCTTTTTTTGCGGCCTGGGCTTTTCTTTTACGGGCGGCGGCGCAACCTTCGGCATGGCGGCCACGAGCGCGGGCAGTTCCGCACGCAGCTTGATCGCCTTCAGAAGCCCTGCTATGCCGAAGAGGATGATCCCCGCGCGGAACATCAATTCGTGCAGGAGCTGAAACGGGGTATAGCTTTTTCTGAGCACGAGCGCCACGATGAGCGTCGCGATCACGGACAGCCCGGTCGCCCCGATTGCTGCCGCGAAGAGCAGGTTGTCCGGCGGGATGTCCTGCTTTCGGTCGGAGAGCTGGTAAAGCACGCTGGGCAGTACGATCGCCGCGATCAGCGTAATAAAATCGAGCAGGTAGACGAATTCGAAAAAGAGGATCATTTCGACGAGGAAATCGATGGCGCTGACGATGCCCCAGACGGCGAACAGCGCGTTGAGAAGAAGATAGAAGTTGCCTTTCTTCAGCTTGAGCCGGTTCTGCCGGTTCTGCAGAAGCAGATAAAATGCGAGCGCGATGACGCCGATGATCAGCAGGGAACCGACGATGCCGAAGAACGTGAAATTTTCCGGCGGCGCCTGCCCCAGCTTTTTGCGGCTGACCGCGTCCGAAAAGAGCTGCAGCAGTGTGAAGACGCGCGCGATCAAAAACAGCAGCGTACCGTAAAAAACCGCCCCGCTCGTGAGGTAGCTGGCGGACTGGTAGCGCCTTTGGGGTTGTACGCGCTGTTCCATAGGGGTATGATAGCACAGCCCGCCTTGCCATGCAACACGGCGGCGGGTATAATCAAAACAGGGCATGCCGCCTTGCGGCATCGCGATTTTTACCGCGGGAGTCGATAAAATAAAAGGAGCGCGATCGCATGAAAGTAAAGCATATCCGGCTGCTTGCAGGAGCACTGGCGGTCCTGACAACGCTGACTCTGGGAGGATGCGGAATGAACGTTCAGCAAGATTTGAGTGCAACACCAAAGGAAACCCCGAAGGAAACCCCGATCGAACAACCGTCCGCAAGCCCCGCGGAAAGCCCGGCGGCCCCCGATGCGGGAAGCGCCGTTGAGACGATTACGTTCGAAGCGGCGGACGGTCTGACGGTCACCGCGGACCTTTACCGGTGCGGCGTGCCGGACGCGCCGTTTATTCTGCTCTTCCATCAGGCGGGATACAGCAAGGGAGAGTATCTGGAGATCGCGCCTCAACTCAACGCCATGGGGTACGACTGCCTCGCCATCGATCAGCGCTCCGGCGGCACGTGCAACGGCGTCGCCAACGAGACGCACAAGGCGGCCGCCGCGAAAAAACTGCCGTGCGGATATACGGACGCCTATGCGGATCTAAAAGGCGCGCTGAACTATGCCGTCGAACAATACGCGCCGAAGAAACTGATCGCATGGGGCAGCTCCTACTCCGCCTCCTTAACGCTGATCCTTGCGGCGGAGTATCCAGAGGAGGTGCAGGCCGCGCTCGCATTCTCCCCGGGGGAATATTTTCACCTTCAGGACAGGACGGTCGCCGAATACGCTGCCGACATCACGCAGCCGGTATTCATCACGTCCGCGAAATCGGAGGAGAACGCCTGGCGGAAGATCGCGGATGCGATTCCGTCGAAAGGGTGCGAGTTCTTCGTTCCGCAGGGCAACGGCCTACACGGTTCCAGCGCGCTGTTTGAATCCACGCCGAACCATGCGGAGTACTGGGATGCGGTAAAGAGTTTTCTTTCTTCGTTGAATCAATAACAAGGCATATATTTGTTTTCTGGAACGGATAACCGTTTCAATCATTCGATTACGCCGCGTTTTCGCGGCATGAACCGGAAAGGGCCGACGCATGGACACACAATCTGTCTATCAATCCTGGCTGAACGAACCGACGCTGGACGAGGCGAGCCGAAACGAACTCGCCGCCATTTCGAACGACCCGCAGGAGATCGAGGAGCGCTTTTACCGCGAGCTGGAGTTTGGCACCGCGGGGCTGAGGGGAATCCTCGGCGCGGGAACCAACCGCATGAACGTTTACGTCGTTCGCCGGGCCACGCAGGGACTGAGCAATTATCTGCTCGGGTGCGAAGGCGCTGAGGAGCGCGGCGTCTGCATCGCGTACGATTCGCGTCTCTTCTCGGCGGAATTTGCCAAAGAGGCCGCCTGCGTGCTCGCGGCCAACGGCATCCGCGCGTATCTCTTCTCCACGCTGCACTCCGTGCCGCAGCTTTCGTTTGCCTTGCAGCGCCTGAAGTGCATCGCCGGCGTGGTGATCACCGCCTCGCACAATCCCAGCAAATACAACGGATACAAGGTCTACTGGGCGTATGGCGGGCAGGCCGCGCCGGAGCAGGCCGAAGCGATTTTTCAGCAAATCGATCGGGTGCCGATGTTTTCGCCGCGCGCTGCGGACTATGACGCGGCCGTTGCTTCCGGCGCGATCCGGCTGATCGGCGCGGAGGAGGACGAAGCGTATTACGCCGCGACGGAACGGCTGCTGCTTGATCCCGATCTGGTGCGGCGGCGCGGCGGCGATCTTCCGATCGTTTATACGCCGCTTCACGGCACGGGCGCGGTGCCCGTGCGGGAACTGCTCTCCCGCGTCGGGGTGACGAACGTATTCACCGTTCCGCAGCAGGCTGCGCCGGACGGGCGATTCCCGACCGTCGCCGCGCCGAACCCGGAGGATCCGGATGCGCTGCGCCTCGCCATCGCGCTGGCGGAGGAGAAAGGCGCGCGCGTATGCCTCGCGACCGATCCGGACGCCGACCGTCTCGGCATCGCGGTCAGGACGAAATCGGGCGAGTGGCAGACGCTCTCCGGCAACCAGATCGGCTGCATCCTGCTTCAGCACATCCTTTCCTCGATGGATCGGCAAAAACGGCTGCCGAGCAACGGCGTGGTGATCAAGAGCATCGTTTCTACGCGGCTTGCGGACGCGATCTGCGCGGCGTACGGCGTCGAGCTGGAGGTGGTGCTGACCGGATTTCGCTTCATCGGCGAAAAGGTGGACGAATACCAGAAGAGCGGTGAAAAGACCTTTTTATTCGGTTTCGAGGAAAGCTTCGGCTTTCTCGCGGGCGGGCTTTCGCGGGATAAGGACGCGGTTTCTTCCGCGATGCTCGCGGCGGAGGCGTGTATTTCTTATGCCGAGCGCGGCATGACGCTCTCCGACGCGCTGGATGAAATCTACTCAACCTACGGCCATTACAGCGAAAGCGTCAGGAGCTATACGCTGGAAGGAAAGGAAGGCATGGAGAAGATCGCCGGCGCGATGGCGCGATTGCGGGAACAGCCGCCAGCGTCGTTTGCAAATACCGCCGTGCGTATTTACGAGGACTACCTTGGGCGGAGCTGCAAAAAAAACGACGGAACAAGCTGCGGTATTTCGCTGCCGACCTCGGACGTACTGCGCTGGGTGCTCGCGGACGAGAGCTGGATTGTCGTCCGCCCCAGCGGCACGGAGCCGAAACTAAAACTCTACATCGGCGCGCGCGGAGAGACGAAGGACGCGCTGGAGGCGACGCTCGCGGCTCTGCTCAAGGACGTAGACACACTGCTGAAGGGGTATCTTGCGTAATACGTCCATTCGATATATAAGGGCGAACGTAACAAAGGGCGCACCAGAAACGGTGCGCCCTTTACGCGCTGGCGCGTTGCGGGTTTATCGATAGTCGTCCAAATTGATGGTAAGGGCATACTGCGTCATTTCATCGTATTGCGGGTCGCTTTGAAACGAAGTGCCGTGGCCGGGATTTTTACTCTCGTCATACACTTTTTCGGTGTATACCGCGCCGTCCCGCAAGGAGATATCCTGCTGCGGTCCGTTGTCCTCGCTTACCTTCATATCCCACCAATACGTCGTGGTGGGTATGAGCGTCAGCGTTTTGATGCCTGCCCACTGGCTCGGAGACAGCGAGCTCGAATAAAGATTGAAATCGTATTCCAGCGTCTCGCCCGTTTTATCGCCCGTTCCGATCGGCCCGTATGTATTGAAAGGGCATTGAGACCATGTCTCCGTATGATCTCCGCCCAGCAAGAACCGGAACGACAGGTCGCAGTAACAGCGCTCCGCCGCCGTCCAGCTTTCCGGCAGCACGATATGCAGCGTGATCCTGGTGTCCGTCGGCGTAAAGGTAACCTCCTTGAGCGAGAAGGATGCGCCGGTAAAATCCAGCTCATGCGTATAGTAGTAGACGTTCAGATAATCTCCTGTAGACTCCGACCAAGGCTGCCACTCCACAATGGTAACGGGATGCACGCCGCCCAAATCGATTTTTGTTTCGGTTTCTGCCTGCGTGGTTCGCGTCTGCGTCCGGTATGCGTTCGCGTCGATGGTGATCTTGCCAAAATCCGCTTGCAGCACCTGAATTGCGTCCGCGCCTTCCACATTGCCATAAAACAGGCGAAGCGAAAGATCGCCGTTCGCCAATCCCGTCAGCGGCTCCATATCCCGATACACCTTCAGCAGTTCGACGGAGAAGCGAACATCGTGATTTGCCAGATACGCGTCCCAAAGTTTATCCGCCAGTGGATTCGTTGTCACCAGTTTGCCGTTCTGAATGATCGGTTCTGTTTCATCGCTTGCCGAGGCGCTGATGATTTCATTCATTTCCTCCGTGAAAAACGGGATGATGTTTCCGATATATTCCCCTCCGCCGGCGATTTTCAGGGTAAAGACGTTTTCGCATTCAAACAGATAGTATTTCCAGTTGGGGTCCCCGCCCAGCGAGCCGTCATTATCGGTATAGAGATAGGTGTCGCCGCCCGTAAAGCCCTGCACAAAAGGCCTCGCCGTCGCGCCGGACATGGTGCCGGAGAGAAAGACGGATGTGCCGTCATAAGCGATTTCGTCCAATTTCATGTCAAAGGCAGCGGCGTAATCCTTGAATTCTTCGCCGACGCTGCCGATCATAAAGCTGTTTTCACCCGCGCTTTTCGTAATTGCTTCGATGGTCGGCTCTTTGGTTCGTTCGCTTTTCTCCTGCCCAAAATATTCTTCCGGGGTAAACCAGTCGCTGATCCACTCCTCCACAGCGGCCCGCGCGCTGGGGATGGAAAACACGGTGATACTCGCCGTAACGACGAGACATGCCGCGGCAAACAGCAACCGCCTCGCAACTGCGTGCGAGCGGTTCCTGCGTTTTCTGCTCTCGCGCTGAATCCGCGCGTCGTCAACCAGATACTGCATAACAGCCTCCTTGAACAATTCTCGTTCCGTCATTGCTCATCGGCTCCTTTCCGTTCCGCCCGAATCCGTTCCCTGGTGCGATAGAGCCTTGCCTTCACCGCGTCCTCGCTGACATGCAGCGCGGCGGCCGTCTGCCGCACCGATTGGTCGAAGCCATAATAAAGCACAAACGACTGATAGGACAGCAGGGGTTCGTTTTTGACGATCCGCCAAACGTCGGCGGCGTCCATCCGATCCAGCAACGCGGGCTCAAACGGAGCCTGCGGATCGGGGATGGTTTCGTCGAGCGGCTCTTCCTGCGCGTTTCTCCGGCTCAGGTTTCGATAACGTTTTGCCAGTTCCCCTTTGGCGATCTTTAACAGATACCGAAAGGGTTCGTCCGGACGGAGAACCGCCGTGCGTTCATAAAACCGCTTCCAGGTTTCCTGATAGAGATCTTCCATATCGGAAGCGGAGCGGATACGCACGACAAGAAAGCGCTTGAGTTCTGCCGCGTGTTCGCGATAGACCTGGTCAAAATAGGCGTTCCTGGATTCCATGCTGTCCCTCGTTTCATCAACCGGTTTGCTTACTATGCGTATCATACTTGGTATTTGGTGTCAAAGAAATTGTAAATTGCCGTTCATGCAGGGTTATGGAATAAACGGCAGGAAGCTGACGATTTATTATTTTCCACAATAGTAATATGATAAAGAAAAGGACGAACCATCAGCGAACGGAAAACATATACGAGAATTCCGGCTCAACCGCCGCTTGAGCTGGCCGGAGTTCGCAACTCAAGCGTTGCTTGCTGGCGTTTGCCGCCGCGTCTTTGTATGCTGAACGCGTACCGGACGAAAGGCGGTGAACACGCGATGCGGGTCAATAAGAAAAAGAGGCTGCGCCGGAAACGGACGCCGGAAGAGACGGAACGCGCCTACCGGCGGATGATCGCGGAGCGCGAATTACAGCGGCGTTCAGCGCACTGGTTTGCGTTGCGCTTCGGCTGGCCAATGTGGTAAAAGGAGAGGGACAATGTTTGACGCGGTGGAGATCGGGCGGCGGATTTCGCGCCTGAGAAAAGAAAAGGATATGACACAGCCTGCGCTGGCGGATCTCATGGGCGTGAGCTTTCAGGCTGTGAGCAACTGGGAGCGGGGCGCTTCCATGCCGGACATCGGGAAACTGCCGGAATTGGCACAGACGCTGGGCGTGAGCGTGGACGAACTGCTCGGCGGCGGGCGCAGCGGGGAACTCATCCGCAGCGTGATCGCCGGGAAGGAGGAGGCGTTCGTCCGCGAAGAAGGGGTCACCCTTGCGGAGGCGGGCGAGGCGGCGCCGCTGCTGAAGCCGAAGCAGGTGACGCGCATCGTCAGGGCGATCGAGGGCGGGCATAAAAAACGCGGCGGCGGGAAAGAGGATTCCTCGGAGGGAAACGGAAACGAAAGGATCGACTTCGACGCGCTGCTGGCGCTCGCACCGTTTCTGGACGAGGATGATCTGGACGAACTGGCCAAGCGTCTTTCACCCGAACACGATTTGGACCGCCTTGTCGCCATTGCGCCGTTTTTAAGCGAAGAAACGCTGGGCAGGCTGGTGGACGACGCTGTAAAAAGCGGAGAACCGTTTGATAAAATCGCTGCGCTCGCGCCGTTTCTGGATGAGGATGATTTAGGAAAAATCGCCGCTGAGGCCGTTAAACATGGCGGAACGCTTGCGGAACTGGCTTCGCTCGCGCCTTTTCTGGACGAGGATGATTTAGGAAAAATCGCGGTGTCCTGTGTACAATCCGGCGGCGGCGCGGCTCAGACGGCGGCGATCGCACCTTTCCTGGACGAGGACGACCTCGACCGGATCGTGCGGGAAGCGCTGAAAAACGGACAGAAGATAGGAGACCTCGCAGAGCTGTTTCCGTTCCTTTCCCAGGAAACGCTGCGCACGCTGGTCGAAGAAGCGCTGAAGCGAAACGATACGGCGGGCTTATCCAGCATCACAAAATTCCTCTGATTTCACGATCAAAAAACAGTACGATCCGGCGCGCCTTCGGGCGCGCTTTTCGTGAAACAGCGGAGTTACCCGGCTGCTCAAATAAAAACGGATCGACGAAAACTTATCATATATTACGGCGCGTTCCGTTGACTTTGACAGGTTGCGGAGATATGATGAGCAAGAGCGAATTCCCATTTTTTCACATATCTTTATCAAATCGGGAGGACAGGCATGAACGCCTACATTGAACGGGTACTGGAAGAAGTCAAGAGAAAAAACGCAAGCGAGCCGGAGTTTCTGCAGACGGTGGAAGAGGTGTATTCCTCGCTGGACGCGGTGGTGAACAAGCATCCGGAGTATGAAAAAT
>JAEWUO010000003.1 GCA_023459335.1 Bacillota bacterium | reverse complement strand
GTTCCGTTTTCTCCGCGAGATGATCGGCGAAGTGAAAAAGCTCACCTGGCTTTCCGGCAAGGAGCTTTTCAGCCATACGCTGGCGGTTATCGTATTCGTTCTCGGTATGGCGTTGATTATCTACATTCTCGATCTCGTTTTTTCGAGCGGTTTCGGCGCGCTGAGCAATATTAAAATCGGGTAAGGAGCAATGAGCGTGCAGGAAGCAAAATGGTATGTCGTTCATACCTACTCGGGTTATGAAAACAAGGTCAAAGAAGACCTTGAAAAATCCGTGGAAAACGCCGGACTTCAGGATATTATCCTAGAGGTCAAATATCCTACGGAAGAAACCATCGAGATTTTGCCGAACGGAAAACGCAAGACGACCCAACGGAAAGTATTCCCCGGCTACGTCATGGTCAAAATGCTCGTGGACGTTCTGGAAAAAGAACGCCCCGCGGAGCAGGGCGGCGGGAAATCGATCGATCTGGTGATGAACCCGCGCGCCTGGTATGTCGTACGCAACACGCGCGGCGTGACGGGGTTTGTCGGCCCCGGCAGCAAACCCGTTCCCCTTTCGGATGAGGAAGTCACCGCCATGGGCGTGGAGCGGATTCCGATCGTGCTCAATATCGAGGTGGGCGAGACCGTCCGCGTCGTCTCCGGCCCGCTGGAGAACTTCACCGGCCGCGTCGAGGCGCTGGACGCCGAACGCCAGAAGATCAAACTCACGGTGTCGATGTTCGGGAGGGAAACCCCTGTGGAACTCGATTTTGTGCAGGTTCAGAGAATCTAGAAAAATCTCGTCAATCGTCAATCGTCTGTAACGCGCTTGCGCGTCTATAGATCGTCAATCGTCTGTAACGCGCTTACGCGTCTTATAGAATGTGGGAGGGGGAGGCACCCCGCTGACCACAACCAATAAAAACGGAGGGAACTGCAATGGCAAAGAAAATCCAAGGCTACGTAAAACTGCAAATTCCTGCGGCAAAGGCGACACCCGCGCCGCCGGTCGGCCCCGCGCTGGGCCAGCAGGGCGTCAACATCATGGCGTTCTGCAAGGAATTCAACGAGCGCACGCAGAAATCCGCCGGGCTCATCATCCCGGTAGTCATCACGGTCTATCAGGACCGCTCGTTCTCGTTCATCACCAAGACGCCTCCCGCGGCCGTTCTGATCAAGAAGGCCTGCGGTATCGAGACCGCATCCGGCGTCCCGAACAAGAATAAAGTCGCAACGATCACCAAGGCGCAGATCCGAGAGATCGCTGAGCTGAAAATGCCCGACCTCAACGCGGGCAGCCTTGAGACGGCCATGTCCATGATCGAGGGCACCGCCCGCAGCATGGGCGTCACCGTTGCGGACTGAGGGGGGACGAGAACATGAAACACGGAAAGAATTATAACGAGAGCAGGAAGAGCATCGAAGCCCAGAAGCTGTACGATGTACGCGAAGGGCTCGACCTCGTCGTCACCACTGCGAAAGCGAAGTTTGACGAAACCATCGAAGCGTCCATCCGCCTCGGCGTCGATCCCCGCCATGCCGACCAGCAGGTCCGCGGCGCGGTCGTTCTCCCGCACGGAACGGGCAAAAAGGTTCGCGTCTTAGTATTCGCAAAGGCCGACAAAGCGCGCGAAGCGCAGGAAGCCGGAGCCGATTACGTAGGCGACGAAGATCTCGTGAAGAAGATCCAGACTGAGAACTGGTTTGAGTTCGACGTCTGCGTCGCGACCCCGGACATGATGGGCGTCGTCGGCCGCATCGGCCGCGTGCTCGGCCCGAAAGGACTCATGCCGAACCCGAAGTCCGGCACGGTTACGATGGACGTGGCAAAAGCCGTCGCGGATATCAAAGCCGGTAAGGTGGAGTACCGCGTCGACAAGACCAGTATCGTTCACTGCCCGATCGGCAAGGCATCCTTCGGCGCGGACAAGCTGGAAGAGAACCTGACCACGCTCATGGACGCGATCGTCAAGGCGAAGCCGTCCGCCGCGAAGGGCACCTATCTCAAGAGCGTCGTCATCAGCGCGACGATGGGCCCCGGCGTGAAGTTCAACACCCTGAAGTTCTAACACAAATTCGTTCGGAAAGGCCGTTTTCGGCCTTTCCCGAACGGAGCATTCGCTTGTTATCGTTGACAACCGAATGATCATATGATAACCTAACAAAGGTTTATCAATCGCCCAAGACAGCCGGCAGCGGGAAACCGCGCAAGTCCTGCCGAGGTGATGCGTACAAGCAGAGAATTTTTGTATGCAATCCTTCTGTCTGAATCGGGCGGAAGGATTTTTTTGATCAAACATTTTACTAAGGAGGTGAAACAAACAGATGGCAAACGTTCAGAATATCGAACGCAAAGCGGAGCAGGTTTCTCTCGTCGCAGAAAAGGTTAAAAAGGCGCAGAGCATCGTCGTTTTCGATTACCGCGGCATCACCGTTGCGGAGGATACCGAACTGCGCGCGGAAATGCGCAAAGCCGGTGTGGAATACGCGGTGCTGAAAAACCATATCATGGAGCGCGCGTGCGAATCCCTCGGTATCGACGCAAAGGACGCCAGTATCCTCAAAGGACCCAGCGCGTTCGCATTCGGGTATGACGACGTCGCCGCTCCGGCACGCATCCTCAGAGCTTTCGTAAAGAAGGCGAAGAAATGCGAGCTGAAAGGCGGAATCGTCGAGAAGAGCATTCTCAACGCGGCGCAGATCGAAGCGATCGCAGATATGCCGAGCCGTGAGGTGCTGATTGCACGGATGCTGGGGTCCATGATGTCCCCGATTTCCAAGCTCGCAATCGTGATCAACGAGATTGCAAAGAAACAGGGCGGAGTGGAAGCGTAAGCGGAACCCGCACAGGACAAAAACGACAAATTTGCGGGAAATCCGCGTAAAAATTATGGAGGAAATTATGGATAAGGAAAAATTGATCGCAGACATCAAAGCGATGTCCGTTCTGGAACTGTTTGAGCTCGTGAAGGCGCTCGAAGAGGAATTCGGCGTATCCGCCGCGGCAACCGCCGTCGCAGTCGCCGGCCCCGCTGCCGGCGCCGCTGCCGAGGAAGTGGAAGAGAAGACCGAATTCGACGTCGTCCTCACGGAAGTCGGAGCCGAGAAGATCAAGGTCATCAAGGTTGTCCGCGAGCTCACCGGCCTCGGCCTCAAGGAAGCCAAAGACGTTGTCGACGGCGCGCCGAGCAAGGTCAAGGAAGGCGTCAACAAGGAAGAAGCCGAGAAAATCGTCGCGGCGTTCAAGGAAGTCGGCGCAACCTGCGAAGTCAAGTAAGGAAGCTGTTCCTTTCAAACCAGCCCGGTTCTCCGGGTTGGTTTTTTATTTATTTATTTTTGATAAATAGATGGGGTCGGCGCAACCTGCGAAGTCAAGTAAGGAAGTTGTTCCTTTCAAACCAGCCCGGTTCTCCGGGCTGGCTTTTATTTGTACAAGATATAGACAGTTCGCGTTGCCAAAAAGAGCCTATTCATGATACACTGACGAATACCGGACGGGCAGTAACATTCCCAATCCGTTATGCATGTTAACTTAGGAGTGGATGAGCATGATCATCGTCGGCATCTGCGGCGCGAGCGGCAGCGGAAAGAGCACGCTGGCAAAGCGGATCAAGGATTCCCTCGCATGCAGCTGCACCATCATCGGGCAGGACTGCTACTATCGCGATTTTCCGGATTTGCCGTTTTCGGAACGCATCAAGCTCAACTATGACGAACCGGACATCTTCGATTTCGACGAACTCCTGAACGACATCGCGCTGATGGAGAGCGGGAAGCCGATCACAACGAAAGGCTACGATTACGTGAATTACCAGCGCGCGGATACGCCGGACGTGCTGATTCCGCCGCCGGAGGTACTCGTTCTCGAAGGCATCCATATGTTTTACGACAAGCGCCTCTGCGAGAAGATGGCGCTCAAGGTCTATTTGCACGTAGACGTGGATATCTGCCTGCTAAGGCGCATAAAACGGGATATCAAAGCGCGCGGGCGTTCCATCGACAACATCGCCGAGCAGTATCTGGACACGGTCAAGCCTGTCTATGAAAAGTACATCGCCAATTACATCAACGACGCGGATTTTGCGGTCATGCGCGGCGGCAAGAACAAAATGGCGATTGACGCGATCTCCGCATACCTGACCACAAAGGTGCTCGCCGAGCGATTTATCGAGCCGGAAACGCAGGGGGCTGGGCAGCCCTCGATCGAAGAGATCGGAATCGCCGACTGACGAGCAGCCTCATAAGACCGGATAGAGAGAGGACATTGAGCATGGGACACGCAAACCGCCACCCCGAAGCGGGAGAAGAGCGTTACGGACGGCAGATTTTCCAAAGGCCAAAAGCCGGCGCAGGTCGCGTTTTCGCGTATTTTCTGGTCATGGCCGTCCTCAACGTCCTTCTTGCGGTTTACGCGCTGTATATGCTTGGATACGCACTTGCGTTCGACTGGTCGAATCTGAAAAGCGGAACGGTGCAGGTACTTCTCGAAAGCGCATTCCAGCTGCTGCTTCTGTTCTCGCCGGTGATCCTGACGATTATCCTGAACCGGCTGCTCTATCGTGCGTTCCGCGGGCGGGCGCGTTTTCCTCGGGGAACCTGGTTTTTTGCTCTGCTGGCGATCGCGATCATTCAGGTCGCAACAGTCGCCGCAATCAACAGTTATGGGTATGTGGACGGCGCGAACGGATTTCATATTGAGCAGTTGACCGCGCAGCCTGACGGCCGATAATCACAATATAACTCAAAATGAAGGCACATTATCTGTGCAGGGGAATACAGCCTCTCCTGCACATTACTGTTTCTTTTGCATTCATCTGCGAGGTATGATACAATACACCCACTATAACTTGACGGAGTTCCTGCATGAAACTGCTTTTAAGCAACGACGACGGCGTGTTTGCCGAAGGGCTGCGCGCGCTCGCCGCGGAGCTTTCCAAATCCCACGAGATCATGATTTCCGCCCCGGATCGGGAACGCAGCGCTGTCAGCCGCGCGATGACGCTCAACGAACCGCTTCGCGCGCAAAAGGTGCGGCTCGAAGGGCTGCCCGATATCCCCGCATATTCCGTCAGCGGCACGCCTGTGGACTGCGTACGCCTTGCGCTGGGCAATCTATTTCCCAAACCGGATATGATCGTTTCCGGTATCAACCACGGGCCGAATCTCGGTACGGACGTGCTCTACAGCGGAACCGTCGCCGCGGCGCATGAAGCGGCGCTGCTGGGGTATCAGGCGATCGCGATATCCGGCATGTCCTATCTGACGGAGCATATCGATACGGCGGCGCGTATTGCCGCGATCGCGGTAAAATACGTAACGCATCATCCGATGCAATTTGGAACCGTGCTCAATATCAACGTGCCCGCGCTGCCGTTTAAGGAACTCAAGGGCGTAAAATACGCGCCGTTGTGCGTCGAGGAATACGCGCTGAAATTTGTGGAGCGCGAAGACCCCTTCGGACGAAAGTATTACTGGACCCCGCGCGGCTGTTACACCTGTACGGACGGTATGGACGTGGACGACCGCTGGGCGCGGGAAGGGTATGTGACCCTCACGCCGGTTACTTACGATCTGACGCACTATGCGCGGCTGGATGAAATGGACCTGCGCGACCTGAACTGGACGGAGTGACTGCTCGATCACGGCGGAAGCACGAATTTAGATTTTCGGGAGGAAGTAAGCGGAATGGACGCGTTGTTTTCGATGATGGAAAAACAATATTCCACATTTTCCAAAGGCCAGCGCCGCATCGCGGAATATATCTTCAATTCTTATGACGACGCGGCGTTCATGACCGCGGCGAAGCTGGGCGAGCGCGTCGGCGTCTCCGAATCCACCGTGGTGCGCTTTGCGTACATGCTTGGCCTCGACGGGTACCCCGCGCTGCAGGAGGCGCTGCAGGATCTTATCCGCCACCGACTGACCAGCGTGCAGCGCATCCGCCTCGCCGCGAATATTCCGCAGCAGGACGTGCTCAAAACCGTGCTTTCCTCCGATATGAACAACATCCGTGCAACGATCGACATGATCGACAACGAGAGCTTCGACGGCGCGATCAACGCGATCCTCCGCGCGCGGCGCATCTATGTGCTCGGCATCCGCAGCGCGATGTCTCTCGCGCAGTTTCTGACCTATTATCTCGACTACGTCTGCGACAATGTGATGTTCGTCAACGGCGCGGTGCAGGATATCCACGAGCGCATGCTGCGCGTGGACTCGACGGACGTCTGTTTCGGCATCAGCTTTCCGCGCTACAGCGCGCGCACCGTGGACGCGATGAAGTACGCAAAATCCAAGGGCGCGACGCTGATCGCGCTGACCGATATGCCGACTTCGCCCGTCGCACGCATCTCCGACTTCACGCTCTGCGCGCGGAGCGATATGGCCTCGTTTGCGGATTCGCTCGTGGCGCCGCTGTCTTTAATCAACGCGATCATCGTTGCGATCGGGCACGCACGCAAGGACGAGGCGTATCAGCACCTGACGCAGCTGGAGGAAGTCTGGCACGCGGAAGGCGTTTACCTCTCCGAAACGGTCAAAGAGGAGAAAACATGACCGTATTTGTCGTCGGCGGCGGCCCCGCAGGCATGATCGCGGCGGCGAACGCGGCGTTAAACAGGCACAGCGTCACGCTCTTTGAACGCAACGAGAAACTCGGGAAAAAGCTTTATATCACCGGGAAAGGCCGCTGCAACGTCACCAACGCCGCGGAGCGGGATTCCTTTTTTGAACACGTTTTGAGAAACCCGCGGTTCCTCTACAGCGCGTTTTCGCATTTCGACAACAAAGCGCTTGCGGAACGCATCGAACGGGCGGGCGTTCCGCTCAAGACGGAGCGCGGCGGGCGCGTGTTTCCCGTATCGGACAAATCGAGCGACATCCTCCGCGCGCTGGAGCGCATCGTGCGCGAAGCGGGCGTCTGCGTCCGCCTCAATACGCGCATCGACGGAATCCTCGTCAAAAACGGCGCGGTTTCGGGCGTTCGCATCGGAACGGAAGAACTGTCCTGCGGCGCAGTCGTCGTCGCGACGGGCGGCGTATCGTATCCGCAGACGGGATCGACCGGAGACGGATACGTGTTCGCAAGAGAAACGGGACATGCCGTCGAACCGCCGGCCGCATCGCTCGTCCCTCTTGTCACGGCGGAACTCTGGCCGCGAACGCTTGCGGGGCTGACGCTGAAGAACGTCACGCTGCGCGCATATAAAAATGGAAAAGAAGTGTTTTCCGAGCTGGGCGAACTGCTGTTTACACACTTTGGCGTAAGCGGGCCGCTCGTGCTCTCGCTCTCCGGCGTGATCGCGGGAGAACCCGCGGGGACGCGGCTTTCGATCGATCTGAAACCCGCGCTTTCGACGGAACAGCTCGACGCAAGGCTGCTTAGAGACCTTCAGGAAGGCGCACGGCAGCAGATGAAGACTGCGCTGCACGCGCTGCTTCCGCAGCGGCTGTTGGAAACAGTGCTGGAACTTTCGCAAATCGACGGGTCAAAACCGGTCGGCGAATTCAGCAAAGCGATGCGGCAGAAACTCGTGGAAACGCTCAAGAACCTGCCTCTGACGGTTGAAGGTGCGCGCGGGCTTGACGAAGCGGTGGTTACGCGCGGCGGCGTCAGCGTCAAGGACGTCAACGCTTCCACGATGGAGAGCAAACGCGTTAAAGGGCTCTATTTCGCGGGAGAAGTGCTAGACGTCGACGCGACGACGGGAGGCTATAACCTGCAGATCGCCTGGTCGACAGGCGCGCTGGCGGGGGACAGTATACAGGAACGGACGGAATAATCAATGGCAGAACATCTCAACATCGCGATCGACGGGCCTTCCGGCGCGGGCAAATCCACGTTGGCGAAAGCCGTCGCGAACACACTCCGGATCCGCTATCTCGACACGGGCTCCATGTACCGCGCGATGGCGATGTTTGCCGTGCGCCGCGGCGTGAGCGTAAACGACGAGGACGCGATGAAAACGATTCTGGACGACGCGGACATTCGCGTGATCTACGACGGACGCGGGCAGCGCGTGCTGCTCTGCGGCGAGGACGTGACCGACAGCCTGCGCACGCAGGAGATCGCCATGGGCGCGTCCACAGTCAGCAAGCACCCGTGCGTACGCCGGAAACTCGCCGAACTGCAGCGCGAGGTCGGACGAAATTACGACGTAGTCATGGACGGGCGGGACATCACAACAAATGTCCTTCCGCACACAAAATACAAGTTTTTCGTCACCGCAACGCCGGAAGTGCGCGCCGAGCGGAGGCTCCTGGAGCTTCGCTCCCGCGGCAGCGAAAAGGAAACCTACGAAGAAGTGCTGGCCGACATCAAGGCGCGGGATCTTCAGGATACCACGCGCCCCTATATGCCTTTGAGAAAGACGGAAGATTCGATGCTGATCGATACGACTAATCTGACCATAGAGCAGGCGCTGGCTGCGCTGCTCAACGCAATATCGGAAAAGGGAAGCCGCTGAACCATGCTGTACATCCTCGTGAAATACCTGCTCACGCCGTTTTTCTGGCTGTTGTACCGCCCGAAGGTGAAAAACCTGGGCAGGCTCTTTTTTCGCGGCCGCGGGATTCTGATCTCGAACCACTTTACGTTGGGCGATCCGATTCGGCTTGCGTTTGTCGCGCCGCGCCCGGTGCATTTTATGGCGAAACAGGAACTCTTCGATTCGCCGCTGAAACGCTTCTTCCTGACGGGCCTGCTCGCATTTCCCGTTTATCGCAAACAGGCTGATATGCAGTCTCTCAAACAGGCGATGGCCGTGCTGGAAAAGAACCATATCTTCGGGATCTTCCCAGAAGGACGGCGCTCGCTGACCGGCGAACTGGATTCGTTTGAAAAGGGCGCGGCGTTTCTGGCATTGCGCTGCAGCGCGCCGATTATTCCGATCTTCGCCGATCCGGGCTGGAGGAAGCGCGGGCGCGTACGCATGATCGTCGGCGAGCCGATCGATCCGAACGAAGTCGCAAAGCGTTTCGGCGGGCGAGCGGTAGACGCGGTGACGGACGCGATACGCGACGGCATGCAGCGATTGAAAAACGAAATGGAACTCATGCCCTGACGGGCAGAGCGTACCGGACAGTATGAAGATTCTATTAGCTAAAAACAGCGGATTCTGCTTTGGCGTACGCCGCGCGGTCGAGATGGCCGAGCGCTGCGCGGAGGAACGGAAACCCGTCTATACTTACGGCAACATCATTCATAATGAGAGCGTCGTTTCCGAGCTGAGCGAGCGCGGCGTACATTCCGTCGAGAGCCTTGACGGCTTGAAGCCGGGGGATACGCTGATCATCCGCGCGCACGGCGCGCCGCCGCGCGTTTATAAAGACTGCGAAACGCGGAATATCCGTTTGGTGGACGCGACCTGCCCTTATGTGAAACGAATCCATCAAATAGCGCAAAAAGCGGCACAGGACGGGCG
The DNA here is from genome assembly GCA_023459335.1 of Bacillota bacterium. Lineage (GTDB taxonomy): Bacteria > Bacillota > Clostridia > Christensenellales > CAG-138 > UBA7703. The sequence continues at coordinate 65,354 of JAEWUO010000003.1, read as the reverse complement.
AAGCGTGCTCATCGCCGGCATGGCGAACCATCCCGAGGTGGTCGGCATCTGCGGGTGGGCGGGAGAGAAAGCGTTTGTGCTCGAATCCGCCGAAGACGTCGCGCGCCTTCCAAAGCTTGAGAAAGCTACGCTCGTCGCGCAGACAACGTTGCCGGAAGAGGCGTTCGCGTCGATCGTAGCCGCGCTGAAAACCGGAAAAAACGGTCCGGACGATCTGGAAATCCGCAACACGATCTGCGATACGACGCGTGCGCGGCAGAGCGAGGCGGAGGAGATTTCGCGCCGCAGCGCGCGTATGCTCGTGCTTGGCTCCAAATCCAGCGCCAACACGCAAAAGCTCGTTCAAATCTGCCAAAAACACTGTAAAAACACGATAAACGTGGAATCGCAAGACAAACTTTTGCTTGATATATTGCCATCCGATGATATAATAGGTATTGTTGCGGGCGCATCGACGCCGGACCGGATGATTAGGGAGGTACTGCAAGTAATGAGCGAACAGGAAAAAACGACGATCGAAACCGTTGAGGCGGAAGCTCCCGCTGAGGCAGTCGTCGAACCCCAGGACACGCAGGCGATCGAAGAATCTGTGACCGCTGTGGAAGCGCCCAAAGCCACGGCAGAAGCGGAAACCACATCTCAGGAAACCGAAGAGACCCAGACTGTCCAAACCAGCGAAGAAGTCAAATCTTCCGAACAGGCGGAACCCCAAACGGAAACGCCTGAAGTTTCCGTTGCCGCGGAAGCTCCCGCCGTACCCGCGAAAGCGTCTAAGACAAAGACGGCGAAAGCCGAGCCGAAGCCGGAACACGAAGACAGCTCCGATTTCGCCGCGGCGTTTGAGAAGACCATGACGCGTATCCATAACGGACAGGTGCTTGAAGGAACGGTTATCTCGATTGTGGACGGAGAAGTATTCGTCAACATCGGTTATAAATCGGATGGCGTGATCCCCGTCGGCGAGTTTTCCAGCGATTCGGATGTCAAGGCGGAAGACCTCTTCAAAGAAGGCGACACGATCGAAGTCGAAGTCACCAAGGTAAACGACGGAGACGGTAACGTCCTCCTCTCCCGCAAGAACGTCGAGAGCAAGAAACTCTGGGACGAACTGCTCAATCAGGAAGATATCGAGGAGAAGATCTTTGACGCGGTCGGCAAGGAAGTCGTCAAAGGCGGCATCATCGCGGACATCAGCGGTATCCGCGCGTTTGTTCCCGCGTCCCAGGTATCCGTAAAATATATCGAAAACCTCAATGAGTTTGTCGGGAAACCGATGCGGCTCAAGGTTCTGGAAGTCGACCGCCAGAGGAAGCGCATCGTCGCCTCTCAGAAGCAGGTTCTCCTCGCGGAAGCCGCCGCGGAAAAACGCGGCAAGTGGGAAGCGCTGGTCGTCGGCAGCAAGGTGAACGGCATCGTCCGCAGGATCGCGGATTTCGGCGCGTTCGTGGATATTGGCGGCATCGACGGACTCGTCCATGTGACGGACGCAGCCTGGGGCCGCGTCAAGCATCCATCCGACGTGTTCTCCATCGGTCAGGAAATCGAAGTGCTCATCCTCAACGTGGACGTGGAGAAAGAGCGCGTATCCCTCGGCTATAAACAGCTTCAACCAAAGCCCTGGATGCTCGCGGGCGAAAAGTACCCCGTCGGTTCCATCGTGGAAGGGAAAGTGGTTCGCATCGTACCCTTCGGCGCGTTCGTCGCGCTGGAGAGCACAATCGACGGACTGATCCATATTTCGCAGGTTTCCGTGCACCGCATCGCGAAGGTCGAAGACGAACTTAAGGTCGGCGACATCGTGCGCTGCAAGGTGCTGGAAGTCAGTCCCGAAGCAAAGCGGATCAGCCTGAGCCGCAAGGAAGCGCTTCTGGAGGAAGATCCCGAACTTGCGGAACAGCTCAAGGCAGAGAAAGCCGAACGCGACCGCCAGTACGCCGAGCGGCAGGAACAACGCCAGCAGCAGCGCGACTCGCAGCAGGCGCAGCAGCGTGAAAAACGCGATAGCACACCGCGTGCGTCCGGCAGCGAACGGCCGGCATCTGATAAGAGCGATCGTATGGATCGCCGCCGCCGCACCAACGAGGACGGCGATTACGAACTCCCGCCGGTGCAGGAAGCGACAACATCCCTTGCGTCTCTCTTTGGCAGCATCAAGATGGACGACGAAAAATAAACAGTATACGAAAACCGCCCGATAAAATCGGGCGGTTTTTTGATGCGCTAGATCTCGACCTGAAACAGATCCGCCCACCTTGCGGCGCTGATGATCCGCCAGATCACGTGACATTCGCGAAAACGGTCCGTCCGCCAGATTTCATCGTACCAATCGAGCGTACGCTGCCGATCCAGCATCGGGGCGAGCCTGTCCGCGGAGGAAGCGAGAAGGGAGCGAAATTGTTCCGGATGCTCGCGCATCCATTCTTCCTCAGGCGTAGTGAAGCCGAGTTTGCTGATCCGGTCGGTGATGACGTCCGGCATGACGCCGCGCATCGCCGCGCGCATCACGCGTTTGGTTAAACCGTTTCGTATTTTATGGGAGAGCGGCATGGCGTACACCGCTTCGACAAGCCGGTAATCGAGGAACGGGAGCCGGCTTTCGACCGAAAACGCCATGGAATTGCGGTCGCCGTAGTGCAGCAGTACCGCGAGCGTACGGAAGATCTGCGCGTGAATGAACGAGCGGGGACGTTTGATATCAAAACTCTCGCTCAGGCGCTGGACTTCCGGGCTGCGCATCTGCTCCGCAGTGTAAGGGCCGAGCGCGGCTATCTGTTTTCTGCGGCGGTAACGCTTGATGAAATCCGGCGTAAACGCGCGCAGGAGCAGTTCGAGCCGATACCTCCAGCCGGACTGGTAAAACGCGGTTTTGCGCCGCTCGTTGAAGAGCCGGATCTCCCGCTCGAGGCGGAAGAAACGGAGCGAACGGATCAATTCGATGAACATCAGATCGAAGAACTCCGTATAGCCAGCGAGCTGTTCGTCCGCGCCCTGACCGTCGAGCATGACGGTCAGCCCGCTCTTCTTTGCCTCGCGGTAAACGCACCACTGCGCGTAATGGGAGGTAGAGGTGATCGGTTCATCCATCTGCCGGGTAAAATGATCCAACTCGTCGAGCACGTTGTCGATATTTGGAAACGTTCGGTGCGATATCGCGCCGGTCTGCTCCAGCACGGCGTCCATATACGGCCGCTCATCGTACTGCGGCTCGTCAAAGCAGACGGAAACCACATGCTGCTCGTATGGATGTCCGCTTTCGCGAAGAAGGCGGTTGATCGTACAGACGATCGACGAGCTGTCGAGCCCGCCGGAGAGGCACGAGCCGACCGGAACGTCCGATCTAAGGCGCAGGCGGACCGCGTCGGTGAACTTATCGCGGTAGATACGGACATTCTCGTTAAACGATGCGCGGGACGGCTTAACGCGCGTCAGATCGTACCAGCGCCTCACCTGCATACACCGTGTGTTCAGGTCGAAAGTCAGGCAGGTGCCGGGTTCGAGCTGAGAGATTCCGTCAAAGAGCGTACTGGAGGAATGATCCAGCTGCGCCGTGATCAAAAATGCGAGCAGCATATCGCGGTTCGCTTTCGGCGGTGTTTTCTCTAATAATAACAATTGCTTGATTTCGGAAGCGAACGCGAAATAGCCGCTTTGCCGCATGTAGTAAAACGGCTTGATCCCGAAACGGTCCCGCGCGCAGAACAGCGTCTGTTCCTGCTCGTCGTAGATGCAGAAGCCCCACATGCCGTTGAAGCGGCTCAGGCAGTCTTCTCCCCAGCGCGCATAGGCTGCGAGCAGCACCTCGGTGTCGCAGTCGGTGGAAAACGTATAGCCCTGCTCTTTGAGCTCTTCGCGCAGTTCGATATAGTTATAGATTTCGCCGTTATAGGTGACGACATACCGGTCCAGATACCGCATGGGCTGAAACGCGTTCTCGCTTAAGTCGAGAATCGAAAGACGGCGATGTCCCAGCGCGAGGCTGCCGAAGAGCGCGCAGCCTCCGCCGTCCGGCCCGCGATGCGACACGGCGTCCATCATGCGGCGGATATCCGCTTCTTTCGCATCGGAGTCAAAGGAAACGATACCGCAGATTCCGCACATAAATCCCCCGAAGACAGATTGTATTCATGTATTGCATAACCAGATTATTTTACCGTGTTTGACGGACGATTGCAATTGTCAGCGCGGCGTTTGCTTGATATACTGAGCACATGCGAAAACAAACGAAACTGCCGCGCCTGCGCGACGATGCGCGGCTGCCGGTTCAGGCGATTCGGTACGGGGCTGCGGCGTTCGGCGGTTTTGCGGCGGATTACGGGACGCTGCTGCTGCTCAAGGAGATCGCGGGCCTGCACTATCTCGTCGCGGTGCCGCTGGCGTTTCTTGTCGGCATCGCGGTGAACTATTTCATCGGCGTCTGGTTCGTATTCCGGCGCGGCGCTCTGCCGCTGAAAAAAGAGCTGGCGCTGTTCCTCGTCATTTCACTGCTTGCGCTGGCCGTAACGGAAGGGAGCATGTATCTCTTTACCGGCGTGATTCGCGTGGATTACCGGATTTCACGCGTGCTCTCCGGCGTGCTGACGTATCTGTTCAACTTTTTCTCGCGGCGGATGCTGCTCTACCGCGCTGCCGGAAAGGACGAAAGAGAGGGAAGAGCGGAACGCTGACAAAAGAGAAAAAGGCGGAAGCACGAGCTTCCGCCTTCGAAGTTTGTCACGGCCCTTCCGTTGGTACCGGCGTTGGCGTTTCTTCCAGAACTGGCGTCGGCGTGGGCTTGGTGCCGACAATCTTGCGAAGCGGGTTGCCCGGATAGGTATCCTCGACGACAAACCGTTCGTCCACCTTTTCCCCGTTGACGTATTTATCGATAAAAACATCGACTACATATTTGGTGTGCGCGTCCGCAAGTACGTTTTCTTCGCCCTCGAACATCTTGCTGGAGTAAGTGATGTCTGGCTCGCCCGGCTCTTCCTGGGAAACGATGACGGTGCGCGTTTTATATTCGGCTCCGTCCGGCAGCGCCTGGCCGTAGATCAGGACGGTTAAATCTCTCTTGCGGCTCTTCGACATCTTGTTTTCGGAGATGTAGGTATAGATATAGATCGGGTATTCCGAATTATTCGTAAACCCGAAATCGATATGGTTGGTATCGACCGTCGCGTCCAAACCCATATCCACATAAGTGGACGGGATCGAGTGCCTCGAGCGGACGAACGTTCCGTCGAAATACGGGTACGCCTGCAGCAGCGCGTTGTAAAGCGTCGTGCTCACCTGGCAGACGCCGCCGCCGAACTGCGGAGTTTTGCGGTCGCCGCCGAAGATACCCTGCGCAAGTTTCCAGCCGTTTGCTTCCGTGCGGTCGCCGACGACATCGTTAAAACTCCACTTTTTTTGCGGTTGAATAACCTGGCCGCTGATTTTATCCGCGGCTTTTTCAACGTTAAACGCGCGGTTTGGAATATATACGGTACGCTGTTCCTCCGTGTCCTCCGCCGTGCCTTTAAAATCGTATGTAGTCGTGAATTTTCCGATCAGCGCGGTATGCGCTTTCAGATCGTCGACCGTAACGGCAGGCGGTACGGTCGTGATCTGCGGCGAAAGTGTCGTCTGCAGCTGCGTGGTATCGCCGGAATCGATCACCTGCTTGATGAGCGCTACCGTTGACTCGACGTCAAGGCCGTATCCCGGCGTGCCGTCCGCATACTGCGGCGTGGTCTTTCCGCTGCTGGATGTGACAAACGTAACCGTCGCGTCTGCCGGCGGTGCGCTGGAGGTCTGATTGATCTGCTGGATACGCGCGGTCAGCGCGGCTTCGTCGATCGAGATTTTCGTGTTATACGTTTGATTTGCTCCGCCCGCTAGCGCCTGCTGGATCACTTCGTTCAGGTTGGAGGTCGCGTTCATATCCGCGCCGGTGACGACCGCGTTGATTTCCGAGCTTGAGAGCGTTATCGCGATATTGTTCAGCAAATATGTTTCGTTGTATTCGAGCTGCTCCTGCACTTCGTCGACGGTTTTGCCGGAGAGGTTCATGCTGTTGATGTATACGCCGTTTCGGAACTTGCCGGTTTCCAGCTCGACATCCGGTGAAGAAGAGCAGCTTCTTGCGAGCAGGACGATTGCAGCGATGAGCAGCGCGAGAAAAGCCAGACTCATCAGCCCGACGATGAACTTGCGTTTGCGCGCTTTGGCTCTGCGTGCGCTGGCGCGTTTTGACGAAGATGCGCCGCTGCGGCTTGGCGCGCGATAATATTCCATATAGTCGGGTTCCTCTGTGGAATGAACGTTTCGATTTGCCGGACGCACGGTGTTTCGCCCTTGATCCGGGGAGGCCGGCTTGCTTGTGTCGGGCAATCCCGAGTATTTTTCGTACATGACAATCCTTATTTAACGGTTCGTTTTCTGCGCAGTATATCGCGCATTCATTACATTATACACGCTAAATCTGCTTCCCGCAACCGCCATCGAGCGCGGCCGGGACAAACGGCTGCCCGAAAATCGTGAACAATTTATGATATTTTTTCACACGAACCGAGATCATTCCGAAGGGTTCTATTGACAAATACATCGCGAACATTCCATCATGATATGGATACGCGTGATGAAGATTCAATCTGAGCCGAGGGTATTGGAACGCGTCAAATCAACAAGGAGGTAAGGTAATTTGTTGAAACGTTATTGGAATGCGGCGATCGTCTACGCTGCGCTCGCCATGGCGGGCGGTGTGTTTTTCCGAGAATACACGAAGTATGCGGGATTTGACGGCGTAACGGCGCTGTCGTTTGTGCACACGCATTACTTCGTGCTGGGTATGTTCTTCTTTCTGCTGCTCGCCCTTTTGGAAAAGTCGTTCTCGTTTTCCGGCGATCGCGGGATCAAAGAATGGGGAATCGCGTATCATGCCGGACTCAACATCACGGCGGCATGCCTGCTTGCGCGCGGACTTGCGGACGTTGGTGCGTTTCCGCTCTCCCGCGCGATAGACGCGTCCATCTCCGGCATTGCGGGCATCGGCCATGCGGTTCTGGGGCGAGCATACTCGCGCTGCTGATCCTGATCCGAAAAAGCGCAGTCAGTAACCGGAAGAAATAAAAACGGGCTTGTTCGCAGCGCTGAGCCGGCTGGCCCCAAAACGTTTCCCGTTGTTCATCGAAAATTCAATATTCATAACTGGTATCGATTTCGCCCGATGGTATACTGGAATCAAGACAAGCTATACCAAGGAGCATGATCATGAAATTACGATTCATTTTGATTTTAGCGGTTCTGACCCTGCTGGCCGGATGTGCCGCGCCCGCGTTGACCGCCGAGCCCGCGGCCGTGACTGAAGTGCCGGACGCCGTTTCGGACGCGACGATGGAACGTTACCGCGAAGGGGAGCTGCGTGAATACGACGGCAAGAAACTGGATCCGGCGGTCGGCCCGCGCGATAATTCGATCAAGGGCATACAGCAAGTCGAGATCACGGATTATCATTTAGCGGTAGACGGACTCGCAAATAAGCCGCAAAACTATACCTACGAAGAAGTGAAAGCGCTGCCGAGCGATCAGCGGCTCGTAACGATCTACTGCGTGGAGGGCTGGAATGCGACGATTCTCTGGAAAGGAGTGCCGTTACAGACGCTTCTCGAAGCGGCAAGCCCAAAAGAGGAAGTAAACACGGTGATCTTTCACGCGGTGGACGGATATACCACGTCCCTGCCGCTGCAGGAGATTCTGGACAATAACCTGATTCTCGCATACGACGCGAACGGCATCGCGCTGCCACCGGAGATGGGATTTCCGTTCATCTTCGTCGCCGAGGACAAGTGGGGCTACAAGTGGGCGCGCTGGATCAACGAGATCGAGCTTTCCTCCGATTCGTCCTATCAGGGCTACTGGGAGAGCAGCGGATACAGCAACGAAGCGAAACTTGGAGAACCCTCCTGGTAAAATCTGTTTGAGATGCAAAAGGAGCTCCATGCGGGGCTCCTTTTTGTATAAAAACCGGTTTAAGCCAAATATGACGTTATTTCCAGATCACAAGATCATCCATCGACTGCCGCGTTTTCTCGTGACGGGGATTTTCCGCGCGGTAGCCGAATCCGGCCATCACCGAAACGCCGAAGCGGTCAATATCATAAATTCCGGCGCCGGAAAGGATTTCGTCCGTCTTGCGGCGGTCGAACCCCTCGATCGGGCAGGAGTCGATGCCGAGGTAAGCGGCAGCTGTCATCATGTTCGCCAGCGCGATATACGTTTGCTTACAGGCCCAGTCGAAGAGCGCGCGGTCGCTTTCGAGCAGCCGGAAGTCGTCCGCCTGAAAAGTGCGATACCGCTCGCGACGGGCCGAAAGCGCCTCCGGCGGCAGAAGGTGCACGTCGCGCATCATATGCGTGATAAAATCCGCGGAATACAGCGTATCCGACCGCCTGCGCGCAAGGAGGATGACGAACCGGCTCGCGCCGTCGAGGCTGTTACGCGCGCCCCACGCGACCGGATAGAGCCTGCGCTTGATTTCCGCGTCGGTCAGGACGATGAACTTCCATGGCTCAAACCCGAAAGAGGAAGGGGAAAGCCTCGCGGCTTCGAGTATGGTATCGAAGTCTTCCTCCGGAATCGAGCGCTGTGCGTCAAATCGCTTGCAGGCATGCCGGAACGTCATGGCGTCCAGAATCGCCTTGCTTTTTTCCTGCTGTTCCATCTAGATACCGCCTTACTTGATCGATACTTCAATCATACCATACTGCCCGAAAAACCAGAAGCGCGTGTCCGATATGAAAGCCGGCTTACGAAAGCGGCTGACACCTGGGGCAAACATATACCGCGCCGCCCATATACGCTTCCTTGACGATCGGACCGCCGCAGAGCGGGCAACCGGTCGCCAGCGTGTTTTTCGAGAGCATCGTACGGTAGCCGCCGGGATTTCCGAAGAGGTCCTTTTCCGTATCGCGTCCGCCGAGATCGGCCATCTCCTTCAGCGTGCGGATCACCGAGGCAAGCAGGTTTTCCTGCTCTTCGACGGAAAGCGTTCCGATTTTGCGTTTCGGGTGGACGTGCGCGTTGAGCAGAATATCCTGCAATACACCGTTTCCGAGCCCGGGGAAGCGCTGCTCGGTGGCGAGGAAGGCCTTCGCGCTTAACGTTGACTTGCTGTTGGAAAAGACGGCGCAAAAATGCGAGGCGAATCCGTCGGAAAGAGGTGAAATCGAATGGACCGCTTTCTGATAATACGGGTTATCATACGATTCGTCGTGCAGAACGATGCCGCCGTACATGGCGACGGTGACGGCCAGTGCGCGACCGTCCGCGAATTCGACGAGGAGCTGGTAATCGTTTGGCGCGCAGGACCTGCTCTCGCAGAGATGAGGCGTCGCACCGTCGCTGAAACCAAGCCGCAGTCCGCGTTCAAACAGGATTTCCGCGTAACTGCCGACCCCGGCTCCGCCGGCGACACGCAGGCCGCGCAGACGCGTATCGTACTCCTTAGGATCGCCCGCAAACCAGGTGAATTTATGAGGTTTGGTCGGGGGCGACACGCGGCTGACCTCCGCACCAGTCAGCGCGGCGGCGATTTGAGTTCCGATTACGATGGTTTCGGGCAGTTCAAGCATAGGAGACCTCCTGTCAAGTTATAGGACCTGATAGCTTGTTTCCACGGATACGTTGTTTCTGAGAGCGAGCCACACGGGCGAAATCTGCTCTGCCTGGCGAAGCACGGTTTGCATATCGGCGTCGGTAGTGTCGGCAGAATCGATCTCGACATGGAACAGGATTTGTTTCAGCGAGAGAGGCTGTTCCGCGCGAACGCCTTCCGCATGAACGGAGTAGGAACCGATCTGCCTGCCCATCCGAAGCAGAAGCGCGACGATGGCGGTGCTGACGCACCCGCAGAAGCTCACGAGCAGCAGTTCCAGACCTGCGAAGCCCGCGTCGGCGCCGAGCGGCGGAACATAATCGAGCGGAATGGAAAGCGAAGGATGGGAAGCGGAGATGCATTCGAAATGGACCCTGCGGTCCGTGCGCCTGAGGTCGATCACCAGATTGTCCATATGGATTCTCCTTCAAATTATAATAACAGAATTGGATGAAATTCAATAATCTCAGTGTAATAGATTTTAAAATAAAGTCAATACTGCATTATCGATATAACGATATCTATTATAATAAAATAAGAAGTTCCCTGAAGAACTTCTTGATGTTTTATCCGGGGGGAAAGAAACCGAACCTCTCGCGGTAAAGTGCGCGCGGCCGCCGCTTACATCGGCTTTAAGTTTTGGTTGAGCCGGTTCACCATCCACGCCAGCCTTTTTTTTCGTCCATCCTCTGATTTCGCATCCAGGTACGCCCGGGTATATGTTTTCTTAACCGACGGCGGCATGGTTTTAAAATTGGTACTGGCTGGTTCATAGACACTCAGCAGTTCGGCTACAGCGTTTATCTGCTCGTCAGTCACAGCCGGTGGCTTGGCGGCGTTCCACTGGCCGTTCTTTTGAGCCTCGGCAATTTTTAATCTGCCGTGGTCGGTCATAACGCCCTGACGTTCCAGTTTTTCTGCCAGCGTCTTGTTTTTCTCCGACCACTTGCTGTTATGCCGCCGCTGGGTGAAATATTTCTTATAGGTTTGATCATCAATGCTCTGCATCTGCCCGTCAATCCATCCGAAGCAAAGCGCTTCTTCAAGCGCTTCGTCTGCGGTTATCGTTAGCGGATTACGCGCCTTTCCAAACTGCAGCCAGACGCCATCGACGGACAGGCAATGCTCCGAGAGTCATTTTCTGAATTCTTCCCGATTGGGGAACTGCAGCAGTCCGCCCGTAAGGATCCCTCCTCTATTGCGTCTGTTTCGCTAAATAATACTTTGATATTATTCGAGCACAGTATAACATTCGGCCCGCTATATTACAATTTCTGATCCAGTTGGACCGGGGGACAGGCGATTTTCGTTTAGACCGGCGGAATTCTTCTCGCGCCGCCGCTCATCTTTTAAGTTCCAATATGGTCAGGTGCAGACTGGAGATTCAAAATCCTCGCGCAAATAAAAATAACAAGGAGTTCCAAAGGTACTCCTTGCAGTCTGTCAAAAAAGTCCCAATGATCGGGACTTTTTTGGTATAATATAGGCATGTTAACAGAGAAGGAAACAATCGAGCGGGACAAGCTGGAGATCATGTGCACAAAGATGCTGGTGCCGAAAGAGTACCTGCTTTGAAAGATTGACGCGACGATAGACTATCAGCGGTTATATGAGATCGTCGGCGATCTGTACTGTAAAGACAACGGGCGACCGAGTGTCGATCCTGCTGTATTATTCAAGATCGTGCTGATTCAGCACTTGTATGGGATTCGATCATTACGGCAAACCGTTGCTGATATCGAAATGAACGTCGCATATCGCTGGTTTTTGGGGTACCGAATCAGTGAACCAATCCCGCATTTTGCGACGGTCAGCTATAATTTCCGGCACCGGTTTAACAGCGATACCGTAGAAAGCATCTTTTGCTGGATTCTGAAAGAAATAAACCGAGCAGGCTATCTTTCGTCGGAAGTCGCGTACATCGACGGCACACATGTGAAGGCCAATGCAAACATGAAAAAGCAGGTCAAGCATGCAATTCCTGTCGCGGTAAAGGTTTACGAGAAACAGCTTCGCGAGGAAGTGAACGCGGATCGCGAAGAACATGGCAAGAAGCCGTTCGACGACGATCCGCCCGATGCGCCGGTGGAAGAAAAGAAGTCATCAACTCGACGACCGATCCGGAATGCGGCGTGTTTCACAAAGGGGATCACAAGAAATGCTTTGCGTATGGAATACAAACGGCTTGCGACCGGCACAACTATATTCTCGGCGTAGACGTTCACGCGGGAAACATGCATGACAGCACAGCCTTTGACGGGATTAACGATCAGGTGACGCAGCGTTTCCCCGAGATCAGCGTAGTTACGATGGATGCCGGATACAAGACTCCGTGGATCTGCAAAAGAATTATTGAAGATCAACGCATCCCGTCCTTGCCTTACAAACGCCCCATGACAAAAGAAGGGAACCATGCTTGGCGTAAGTATATTTATGACGAATACTACGATTGCGTCATCTGCCCGGAATACAACATTCTGAACTATACAACAACCAATCGAAACGGATATCGGAAATATAAAAGCGATCCAAGCGTTTGCAGGAACTGCCCGACACGGCACCTCTGCACCGCAAGCAAGCAGTGTCAAAAACTGGTCGCACTTCATATATGGCGGGATTCCATTGAGCAGGCAGAAGACATTCGGCACACGCCATTGGAGAAAGCAACTTACGAGAAGCGAAAAGAAACGATTGAACGGGTCTTCGCCGACGCCAAAGAAAAATACGCGATGCGTTATACCCCCTACCAAGGCTTAACCGCAGTTACCAACTGTGTCAAGCTCAAATATGCTGCTATGAACTTCAAGAAATTCGCGGTTCACAGGTGAAAGGAAGCACATCCTTTCCTGCGATATCTTTTCGCTGATTTGCTTCACATTCAACTCTATGCAAAGAACCCCATTCCGGCTTAACGGAACGGAGTTCTTTGACGGACTGAAACGGCGCAGACCGTTTTTGATTTTTTTGGATTCCTTTATTCCAGTGCGCGGCAGATGCGATCCAGCCCCTCTGTCAGTACGCTTCTGGGGCAGGCGATATTGACGCGCATATGGCAGTCCGCATTGTCCACAAAGTCCTCGCCGAACTGCACGAACACGCCCGCGCCCGAAATTCGCTGTTTCAGTTCCTGTTCGCTCAACCCGTAGCCGGAGAGATCGACCCACGCGAGATAGGTACCTTCGGGAATTGCAAATTTCGCTTTCGGCATGCGTTCGCCGATGAAATTACTCATCATGAGGAAACTTCCGTCGAGATAACTGCGCAGTTCCTCCAGCCAGTCTTCCGATTTGCCGTATGCCGCGACCACGGCGTTGCTGGAAAGCGCGCTGGGGTGTCCGTTGTAGTAACGCATCGTCCAGTCGCGCTTTAGCTGCGGGTCGGGGATGAACAGGTGCGCGTGATTGTTGCCCGCGATATTAAAGCTTTTGCTGGGGCTCGTGCAGGTGATGATACGCCGTTCTTTGGGAAAGAGCTTTGCCAGAGGAATATGCGTTTGTCCCGTGCGAAGCAGGTCTTCGTGGATCTCGTCGCTGACGACGAACACGCCGTTTGTAAAACACAATTCGCCGATCTTGCGAAGTTCGGCTTCGGCAAATACGCGACCCGTGGGGTTCTGCGGATCGCAATGGAGGAACAGCCTGCATTCCGGTCGGCTCAGCTTTTTTTGCAGGTCGTCAAAATCGATTGTCCAATGCGCGTCCCGTTCGATCATACGCGAATAGAGAGGCACGCGCCCCTGCAGCCGCACCGCCTTGTCGAAGGGCTGGTAAGCGGGGGTCAGAAAGCAGACCTCGTCGCCTGGGCCGGTCAGCCGGCCGACCGCCGCGTAAAGCGCCGCGACGATACCGGCGGAAAATACGATTTCGTCTTCCTGCGGAAACCAGCCGAAATGCCGTTCCATCCAGCGAACAACGCTGCCCTTCGTTTCCGTTCCCAGGTCGGTGTAGCCGAGTATCCTGCGGTCCAGGCGCGCGCGCATCGCGTCGAGGATTGCCGGCGCGCAGGCAAAATCCATGTCCGCCACCCAGAGCGGGATATATTCCTTCGGTAAATACGGGTTGATCTTGACGCCCGCTTCCAGTTTAATGCTGTCCGTGCCCTCGCGGCCGATGATTTTGTCGAAGTCGTATTTCATGTCTTTGTCGTTCTCCCGAAAAGCATTGCGGATTCAGTATAGTGAAATCGTGAAAGAATTGCAAAATCGTAATCAAAATTATTAATAACGCTTGCAAAGTTAATTCGGATCGCTATAATCAAATTGAATAGACCGCGAGGTGATTGAATATGAACAAAAGCGTGTATTCGCTGGTTTTGGCCGACGAAATCGTGCAGGAAATCGACCGGATGGCATACGAAGCCAGCGCGAGCAGATCCGCCATGATCAACCAGATCCTGGCGGAGTATGTGCGGTTCACCACGCCGGAGAAGCGCATGCGCGAGGTGTTTTCCGCCATCGAGCATATGCTGATCGGCAGCGTGTTTGAACCGCAGCTCCAGCCGTCCGAATCGATGTTCTCGCTCCGGAGCGCGCTGGATTATAAATATAACCCAAGCGTACGCTACAGCGTGGAACTCTACCAGAACGCGCGTCCGCTCCTGGGCGAACTGCGGGTTTCGGTGCGCAGCCAAAACAGCGCGCTCGTGCTCGCGATGCTTCAGTTTTTCAAGCTCTGGACACGCATCGAAACGGCGTATATCGGCAGGGTCGAGTGCGCCATGGAGGACGGGCGGTATCTGCGCAAGCTGCGGCTTTCGGAGGAGAACAAGCTCGACAACGGACAGATCGGCGAGGGGATCGCGGCGTACATCCGCCTATTGGATTCCGCGCTGAAATATTATTTTGAATGGATCAACGAGCCGGCGGCCGCGACGACGGGGGTTGAAAAACTTTACGTCAACTATATCCGCGGCGGCGGGCTGATCCTGTAGAGGGGGTAAGAAACATGAACGTCAATACGTTAACGCAAAAAAGTATAGAGGCGGTTCAGGCCGCGCAGCAAACTGCCGGAGAACGGGGGAACACGGAGGTCGCTCAGGCGCACCTTCTTTACGCGCTGGTCGCCCAGCCGGACGGGCTGATCGGCAGCATCCTCTCCGCGACCGGCGTGGATTTAAACCGCTTCCGTGCGGACGCGGAGCGGGAAGTCGCCGCTCTGCCGACCTACAGCGCGGGCTCCGGTTCGGATCAGATCTATCTTTCACAGGATCTCAACGCCGCATTGAACGAAGCGGAAAAGCGCGCCAAGGATATGGGCGACCAGTACGTATCCGTGGAGCATTTGTTTCTCGGCCTTTTGAAAAAGGCGAACGAGGTTGTAAAAAAGCTGTTTGCCAAATACGGAATCAATGAAAAAACGTTTCTGGAACAGCTGAAGACCGTGCGCGGGAGCAAGCCCGTGACGAGCGACAACCCTGAGGGGACATATGATGTGATGAATAAATACGGGCAGGATCTTGTGGAACTCGCGCGCAATCAGAAGCTCGACCCGGTCATCGGGCGGGACGACGAGATTCGCAGCGTGATCCGCATTCTCTCCCGTAAGACGAAGAACAATCCCGTGCTCATCGGCGAACCGGGCGTTGGCAAAACCGCCATCGCGGAGGGGCTCGCGCTGCGCATTGTGCGCGGGGACGTGCCGGATAACCTGAAGGACCGAAAGGTGTTCGCGCTCGATATGGGCGCGCTGGTTGCGGGCGCGAAGTTTCGCGGCGAATTCGAAGAGCGCCTCAAAGCCGTGCTGAACGAAGTCAAGGAGAGCGACGGGCGGATCATTCTCTTTATCGACGAGCTGCACAACATCGTCGGCGCGGGCAAGACCGAGGGCGCGATGGACGCGGGCAACCTCTTAAAACCGATGCTCGCGCGCGGCGAACTGCACTGCATCGGCGCCACGACGCTGGATGAGTACCGACAGTACATCGAAAAGGACGCGGCTTTGGAGCGCAGGTTCCAGCCGGTTCTGGTCGAGGAGCCGACCGTGGAGGACACGATCTCGATTTTGCGCGGCTTAAAGGAGCGCTACGAGGTGTTCCACGGAGTCAAGATTCAGGACGCGGCGCTCATTGCGGCGGCGACGCTCAGCCACCGCTACATCTCCGACCGGTTCCTGCCGGATAAGGCGATCGACCTCGTGGACGAGGCCTGCGCGCTGATCAAGACCGAGCTCGACAGCATGCCGACCGAACTCGACGGCGCGAGCCGTAAAATCATGCAACTGGAGATCGAAGAGGCCGCGCTGAAAAAAGAGACGGACAAGCTCTCGAAAGAGCATCTGGACGACATCCAGCGTGAGCTGGCAGAACTGCGTGCAAGCTTCAACGAGATGAAGGCGAAATGGGAGAACGAAAAGTCCGCCATTGGCAAGGTACAGCAGCTGCGCGAGGAAATCGAGCGCACGAACGCGGAGATTGCAAAAGCGGAGAGCGCATACGACCTGAACAAAGCCGCAGAACTGAAATACGGCAAACTACCGCAGCTGACCGAACAGCTCGAGCGCGAAGAAAAACTCGCCGAGAGTGATGCGCACGAGGCAACGTATCTGCACGACCGCGTGACGGAGGAGGAGATCGCCCGCATCGTCGCGCGCTGGACGGGCATCCCCGTTTCGCGGCTGATGGAGGGAGAGCGCGAGAAGCTGCTCCGCCTGCCGGAGATTCTGCATGAGCGGGTCATCGGGCAGGACGAGGCGGTGGAACGCGTCAGCGACGCGATCCTGCGTTCCCGCGCGGGCATTCAGGACCCGAACCGCCCGATCGGTTCATTCCTGTTCCTCGGACCGACCGGCGTAGGAAAGACGGAGCTGGCCAAAGCGCTCGCGCAGGCGCTCTTCGACGACGAGAAGAGCATGGTGCGCATCGACATGTCCGAGTACATGGAGAAATACAGCGTCAGCCGCCTCATCGGCGCGCCTCCGGGGTACGTCGGTTACGACGAAGGCGGTCAGCTCACCGAAGCCGTACGCAGGAAACCGTACGCCGTCATCCTCTTCGACGAGGTGGAAAAGGCGCATCCGGACGTGCTGAACGTGCTGCTGCAGGTACTCGACGACGGACGGATCACGGACGGGCAGGGCAGGACGGTGGACTTTAAAAACGCCATCATCATACTCACCAGCAACCTTGGTTCCGACGTGATTCTGGAGGGGATCGATCGGGAAGGGTGCATCTCGGACGAGGCGAGAAATATCGTTCTGGGAATGCTCAAGCAGTCGTTCCGGCCGGAATTCCTCAACCGCCTCGACGAGATCGTATTCTACCGCCCGCTGACAAAGGCGGATCTGAAGGAGATTGTCGACCTTCTGATCAACGACCTTGGCAAACGCCTTAACAGCCAGCAGCTGAAGGTAAACGTGACGGACGCCGCGAAGGAATATATCGTGGAAACCGGCAGCGATCCGCTCTACGGCGCGCGCCCGCTCAAACGGTATATCCAGAGCAAGGTGGAAACACTGCTCGCGCGCAAGATCGTCGCGGGCGACGTCGCGGCGGGAGCCACGCTCGTAATCGATAAAAATCAAGACGGACTGTTCGTCCGCTGAACAGATACAAGTAAAACGCGGCGCCCTTCTCGGGGCGCCGCGTTGCGTGATCTTGGCTAGAAGTTATCCGGCAGTTCAACTTCGGAATATAAAAGGCTGATGGTCAGATCGTCGTAGACCAGAAATTCATAGTAAGCCGTGCCGTCCGCGCTGCTGTTGAGACCGTCCCAGTCTTCCGCGTGAACATAATACAGGCGCATCGTCGCGACGCCGGGAATTACGCCCGCGAAGTCGTTTTCCAGTACGCCGCTCACGCCGAGCAGCTCGTAGGTATCGTCGTCCCGGTAGATCTGGTCGATGATTACCTTGCCTGTATCTCCGCTGCCGCCGCGCGCGACCCACGTATACCCGTTCGCCTGGTCGCAGGGGAGCGTATCGACAAACGAGACATCAGGCTTTTTTTTGCAGCCAAGGAACAACACGCAAACAGCGGCAATCCATAGGAGCAGGAGTGTTTTTTTCATGCGCTGTCCCTTTCGTTTTACTTCCTGCACAGGAGAGTGCGGAGCGGGATTGCGAGGAAAAGATTCTATGACAACAAGTGTATTATCGCATATAACACACTTCAATTCAATCTCCTTCCGCGTATTTCACAAATTCGTTCAATATGGCGAAACCAGATGTGAAAAGTTTCAGAAACGCCATAAATAAGAATTTCAAAGTAAAATTAAGAAAATTAATCCTTGACGGACGGAAAAGGATCGTATATAATTCCGCCCATAAGCTGTGAAGCGGAGATAACGGACGAATACGACCTTGCAGAGAGCGGGACATGGGTGGAAGCCCCGCAGGAGACGATCGTTCAAATGGACCGCAGAGCGCGCAGGGGAAGCATAAAAGTATCCTGCGACGGGTCGTGACCGTTATATCGCGGGGAATGTGTTGGCATTTCCGCAAAGAGCCCGAGCAATCGGGAAACAAGGTGGCACCGCGAGAGCATCGTCCTTGTTTCGGCATAACGCCGAAGCGAGGGCGTTTTTATTTGCCACAAAATTAAAAATGAAACAATAAGAAAGGATTAATGTCCGCGGCCAACGGCGGGCGAAGGAAAAATACCATGATGACCTACAAAGACTTCACCAACTATGTCAAGCTCTACCCAGACGAAAACGGCCGCTTCGGCGAATACGGCGGCGCTTTTTTACCGCCGCAGCTCGTGCCCGTGTTCAAGGAAATCGACGACGCGTACGAAACCATCTGCCACAGCGCACAGTTCATCAGTGAGCTAAGGCGCATCCGCAAGGAGTTTCAGGGACGCCCAACGCCGGTTTACCACGCGGAACGGTTATCCCGCCTGCTCGGTAAAACACAGATTTACTTAAAGCGCGAGGACCTCAACCATACCGGCGCGCACAAGCTGAACCACTGCATGGGTGAAGGCTTGCTCGCCAAATTCCTCGGCAAGAAAAAACTGATCGCGGAAACCGGCGCGGGCCAGCACGGCGTTGCGCTCGCGACCGCGGCGGCGTACTTCGGCCTTGAGTGCGATATCTACATGGGGGACGTGGACATCGCAAAGCAGGCGCCCAACGTGACCCGTATGAAGCTCTTGGGCGCGCGCGTCATCCCCGCATCGCACGGGCTCAAGACGCTGAAAGAGGCGGTCGACGCGGCGTTCACGGCATATCTGAACGAATATGAGGACGCGATCTACTGTATCGGTTCCGTAGTCGGCCCGCACCCCTTTCCCAAGATGGTGCGGGACTTCCAGATGGTGGTTGGCATCGAGGCAAAGGAACAGTTCGTCGATATGACGGGACTTCTGCCGGACGTAGTCTGCGCGTGCGTAGGCGGCGGTTCCAACGCGGCGGGACTGTTCACCACGTTCTATGAGGAACCGGTTGAAATCGTCGGCGTGGAACCGATGGGACGCGGCTCCAGCATCGGCGATAACGCGGCTTCCATCACATTCGGCAAAAAAGGCGTGCTGCACGGTTTTGAGAGCCTGCTGCTGCAGGATGAAAAAGGTGAACCGCTGCCCGTTTACAGCATCGCGAGCGGGCTCGACTACCCCTCTGTCGGGCCGGAACACGCGTTCCTGCACGACGTAGGCCGCGTGAAGTACACGAGTGTGACGGACGAAGAAGCCATGGAGGCGTTCTTCTTCCTGAGCCGTTACGAGGGGATCATCCCCGCGATCGAGAGCTCCCACGCGCTGGCGTATGCCATGCGGTTCGCGCGCGAAAATAACAAAGGCTCCATCCTCGTTAACCTCTCCGGCAGGGGCGACAAGGATATCGACTATGTCTACGAGCGATACGGCTGCGGCGAGAGGTTCTTCGCAGGAAAGTAAGAAAACTCCGGCTGCCGCATCATGAGAGACGAAAGAAACAAAAGATGAACAGTTCCATATTATGTACCTGACAAAACGGGGCGGCGCAAGCGATTGTGTCCGCCCCGCTGAAAATTTGCTTGACGCGGGGACGAGGGGTTTTGTATAATACCGAAAGGATTTTACGTCCGATAATGGGTGGGCGGTTGGCGGCTTATTATCGGACGCTTCATTTTTGGCAAGGGAGGGATTTTCTCAATATGTGTGGTATCGTTGGATATACAGGCGATAAAAACTGTGTTCCGGTCCTCATGAACGGACTGTCCGCGCTGGCTTACCGCGGATATGACTCCGCCGGCGTCGCGGTCTGGGAAGGCTCCGGCCTGTCTCTGCGCAAAGCGAAAGGAAAGATTGAAAACCTGCAGGAATTGCTCAAATCGTCTCCCGTCAGCGGAACCTGCGGCATCGGGCATACGCGCTGGGCGACGCACGGCGAACCTTCCGACATCAACGCGCACCCGCACACGGACACAAAAAAAACAATCGCCATCGTACATAACGGTATCATCGAAAACTATCTGCACATCAAAGAAATGCTGGAAAAGAACGGCTGCGTGTTCGTCTCCGCGACGGATACGGAAGTCGTCGCGCAGCTTTTGGGACATCTTTACGGCGGCGACCCGCTCGCGACGCTGGTCAAAGCGGCGGGTATGCTGGAAGGCTCGTTTGCGCTTGCGATCCTCTTTGCGGACGATCCGGAGACGATTTACTGCACCTGCAAGGACAGCCCGATGGTGGTCGGGCATGGGAAGGGAGAGAGCGTCGTCGCCTCCGATATCCCCGCGATTTTGGAGTATACGCGGGACGTCTGCTTCGTTCAGGACCGGCAGATAGCGGTGCTCAAAAAAGAAGGCATGCGGTTTTACGACGAGTTCGGCGCGGAGATCACAAAGACGCCGATGCATGTCGACTGGGATGTCGAGTCCGCAAAAAAGGGCAACTACGAACACTTTATGATGAAGGAGATCTGCGAGGAGCCGGACGCGTTTAAAAAGACGTTCGATCAGTATGTTTCCTCCAAGGATTTTTCCCTCAAATCAGACCGTTTCCCCTGGGACGCGGCTCGCGCAAAAAACCTGAAGCGCATCACCATCGTCAGCTGCGGAACGGCGTACCACGCGGGGATGCTCGGCAAGAAATTTATCGAACACATGGCGAAGCTGCGCGTGGACGTCGATATCGCGAGCGAATACCGCTACGGCGATTCATTGATTGAAAAAGGCGAACCGTTTCTGGTCGTCAGCCAGTCCGGCGAAACGGCGGATACGATCGCCGCGCTGCGCCGCGCGAAAGAACTCGGATGCGACACCATGGCGGTGTGCAACGTGACCGGCAGCACGATTTCCCGCGAAGCGGGGCACGTGCTCTACACCTACGCCGGGCCGGAAATCGCCGTCGCGGCTACCAAATCCTATCTGACGCAGATCATTGTGCTGTATCTGTGCGCGCTGGACCTCGCCGAAAAACGCGGGGCCATGACGCACGAGGAAGTTTCAAACCGGCTGCGGGAAATGAGCCGGATTCCCGCCGCGATGCAGAAGGTGCTGGACAACAAAGAACAGATCCAGTATTTTTCAAGCCGCTCGTTCGCGGTGAAACATGTGTTCTTCATCGGCCGCGGCATGGATTACGCGCTGGCGATGGAAGCGGCTTTAAAACTCAAGGAAATTTCTTATATCCATTCGGAAGCGTACGCCGCCGGCGAACTAAAGCACGGCACCATCGCCCTCATCGAAGAAGGCTCTCTGGTGGTCGCTCTTGCGACGCAGCCGGAGTTGCAGGCAAAGGTCGCCAGCAATATGGAGGAGGTCCGCGTCCGCGGCGCGCATGTGCTCGCCGTCACAAACGGATATTGGGAAGGGGCGAAAGGCCACTCCCACGAGCAATGGCAGATCGAACAGATGGACAGCACATTAGCTCCGCTCTGCGCGATCATCCCGATGCAGCTGCTGGCGTATTACCTCGCGGTGCAGAAAGGATGTCCGGTGGATCAGCCGCGGAATCTTGCAAAAAGCGTGACGGTGGAATAGCCACCCTTATTAACGCCCCTTTCAAAAAGGGGCGTTGATTTTGTTTTGAAGTAAATGACGAAAACCAGACGGGCTTGATTGTCATATTTACCCGCGCGCGGGTTTTTCAGCGATTGAACAGGAACGAAAGAAACGGAAGGGACACGGAGGAGATTGTATGGCGAAGTATATTTTTGTGACGGGCGGCGTTGTTTCAGGGTTGGGCAAGGGCATTACTGCGGCGTCGCTAGGACGTCTGCTCAAGGCGCGCGGGCTGAAGGTTGCCGCGCAGAAGCTTGACCCGTATATCAACGTCGATCCCGGCACGATGAGCCCCTTTCAGCACGGAGAAGTGTTTGTGACCGAGGACGGCGCGGAAACCGACCTTGATCTGGGACACTATGAACGATTCATCGACGAGGATTTGAACCGGTTTTCCAACCTCACGCAGGGAAAGGTTTACTGGAACATCCTGACCAACGAACGCGCGGGCACGTATCTTGGCGAAACGGTGCAGGTCATCCCGCACGTGACCAATGAAATCAAGCGGTTTATCTACAGCGTTGCGGACGCGACGCATGCGGATGTGGTCATCACAGAGATCGGCGGCACGATCGGCGACATCGAGAGCCAGCCGTTTCTGGAGGCGATCCGGCAGGTGGGTCACGAAGTCGGGCCGAGCAACTGCCTCTATATCCACGTTACGCTGGTGCCGTACCTTTCCGGCTCGGACGAGCACAAATCCAAACCAACGCAGCATTCC
Source organism: Bacillota bacterium (assembly GCA_023459335.1). Classification (GTDB taxonomy): domain Bacteria; phylum Bacillota; class Clostridia; order Christensenellales; family CAG-138; genus UBA7703. Next base: position 43,099 of record JAEWUO010000003.1, on the reverse strand, counting down.
GTCAAGGAACTCCAGTCGCTGGGTATCACGCCGAACGTCATCGTCATGCGCGTCGACCGGCCGGTGGACGAAGGCATCAAGAGAAAGATCGCGCTGTTCTGCAACGTCAAGCAGGACTGCGTCATCGAAAATCTGACGGTGGATACGCTCTATGAAGCGCCGATCATGCTGGAGCGCAGCAATTTTTCGGAGGTAGTCTGCCGCGAACTGCAGCTCGACCTCCCGCAGCCGAACTTGACCGAGTGGAATCAGATGCTCGAACGCGTGAGAAACAGCACGAAGCACGTGAAGATCGGGCTCGTCGGAAAATACGTCAAGCTGCACGACGCGTATCTCTCCGTCGCGGAGGCGATCCGTCACGCGGGATACGAAAACAGCGCGGTCGTAGAGATTGAGTGGATCGACTCGGAGGCGCTCGACTGTAAAAATGTGGATGAAAAGCTCACGGGACTGGACGGAATCGTATTGCCCGGTGGGTTTGGCGTGCGCGGTGTAGAAGGGATGATTCTGACCGCGAAATATGCGCGGGAACATAAAATTCCGTATCTGGGGTTGTGCCTCGGCATGCAGATTGCGGTGATTGAATTTGCACGCAATGTCGCGGGACTGTTCGGCGCGAATTCCGGCGAATTCGACGAGAACAGCCCGCATAAGGTGATCGACTTCATGCCGGATCAGTATGCGACAATCAACAAGGGAGGAACCATGCGCCTCGGCAGCTACCCGTGCAAGACGCAGCCGGGTTCTCTTTTAGAGCGCTGCTACCGCCAGCCGCTGATTCACGAACGCCATCGCCACCGTTATGAGTTCAATAACGACTACCGCGAGAAACTTTCCGAAGCGGGGCTCGTGCTTTCCGGCGTTTCGCCAGACGAACGGATCGTGGAAACCGTCGAACTGAAGGATCACCCGTTCTTTATCGGCGTGCAGTTCCATCCGGAGTTCAAGAGCCGCCCGAACCGCGCGCATCCGCTCTTCAAAGGGTTTGTCGCGGCTTCGCTGAAAAACGCGAAAAATAGCAATTGATTACGGTAACGGCCTCTCTGTAGGCGCGAGATATATAAGTTCGCATAGAAGCAGTTTTTTCCATGTGAACTTTGTGTTTTTCCCGTTCTTTTTCAGTGACAGGATGCGACTGGATGGACTCGCTTAATTATTGCAAGCTCTCATTATTCTGGCTATAATCAACTGAGAGAATCGACGAAGAGCATTAAAAAAATCAGAAATAGATCCACACAACCACTCAGTCAGCTGTTTCAGCTGTACCATGATTGTACCATCGTATGATGCCAAATAAAACTGAAAGCATGATGAGGTTGCAAGCACATGAAAATCGCAGTTCTGATTCCTTGCTTCAATGAAGCGAAAACGATTGGCAAGGTGATCTCCGAATTCAAGTCCGTTTTGCCGGAAGCGGATTTTTTCGTGTACGACAACAACTCCAGAGACGGCACGGATGATATCGCCAGAAAAGCCGGCGCGACGGTTCGATACGAATACCGACAAGGGAAAGGCAATGTCATACGCTCCATGTTTCGGCAAATCAACGCCGACTGTTATCTCATGATTGACGGCGACGACACATATCCCTGCGAAAGCGCGCGCGAAATGGTCGATTTGGTGCTGGACGGAAAAGCCGATATGGCGATTGGAGATCGCCTGTCCTCGACATATTTCCAGGAAAACAAACGTCCGTTTCATAACATGGGGAATGCATTGGTCCGGTTACTTGTCAACTTCATTTTCAAAGGGAATGTAAAAGACATTATGACGGGATACCGTGCCTTCAGCTACAGTTATGTCAAGACATTTCCGGTTTTATCAAGAGGGTTTGAGATCGAGACGGAAATGACAATCCACGCGCTCGAAAATAATCTTCTTATCAATTCCGTACCCGTGGCTTATCGCGACAGGCCGGAAGGCAGCGAGTCCAAATTGAATACGTTTTCCGACGGGTTTCGCGTTCTTCGTACCACGTTTCTGCTGTTTAAGGACTGCCGCCCGCTGCTGTTCTTTTCGATCATAGCGCTTGTGTTTTTCCTTATTGGAATTGTAATGTTTTTGCCCGTGCTGGTGGAGTATGCGCAAACCGGCATTGTTCCCAGATTTCCTACCCTGATCGCATCGTGTACGATATTGATGCTTTCCGCGCTGGCCGAGGTATGCGGGCTTGTGCTTGATACGGTAGCTAAAAAACACAAGCAGTTATTCGAAATGCAGCTGAATCTTTTAACGATCCTGCATCAATTCAGCGAAGAACGCATTCGTGAAAAGACCGCAGAATAACCGAATGCGGTAAAGGCATTATGATAGTTCCCTGAACATCTCCGTTTCGATGGTCGGTATCGGACTTATGGAAGCATAGCTTATCTTGTTATGCTTCTTTTTCTTCTTTCTGTTCAGCGTGACGGCCGGCCGGTATGCTTAAAAAAGGATAGATCAGCATCATTGGCAAAAGCAGCGCGAGCAAATAAACATACCGGAAACTGAACGCGACCGGGGTGGCGATCAACACAAACAGCCACAGGAAGAACGGCGGTGCATAAAACAGAGCACGCTTCTTCTGCCCTGATTCAAGGCAGAGCGTCAAAGAGACGAGCATAATCCAGGCAAGCGTGCCGGAACCAAGCATGGGACGAAAGGCCAGAAGCTTATCCTGAACGGAAAAGCCGAACACATTCTGAATCAAATCCACCGTATGAATTTCAAGCGTATTTTCCGTGATAAACTGGTCGATATAACCGTATTCATTTTGCAGGCAGGGGTGCCAGAATCCAAAGGTCGCCAGGCAGTATGCCTTCACATACGCGGGGAAATGCTTCGGCAGCATGGAGAGATACGTGCGCAAAAAATCTCCGCTGTGCTGGTTCCAGTAAGCTCTGTCGAAGGAACTGCTGAACTTGATCGAATCCACAAGGCATGGATCATAAATCGCGCTGTACTGTTCAAGCGGCACAATTGCACCGATCACCGCAGCCTCCTGACCGGTCAATTCGCCGGGGCTTTGCGCGGCTACATAAGCAACCTGCTGAATCGGTACGCCGTATGCTTCCACGGACGGTTTTTCTACTTTAAAATACGATAATACCGGACCGCTGATAAAGAAATACAGCGCGATCATTCCCGCCATAAAGAAAGAAGCTGCGCGCGACGGTTTTTTGATGACGATTGCAAACAAGAGGAGTACCGCTGCAAAGGTGTATACGCCGTTGTTTCTAAAAAACAGAGTGAGAAACGAACCGACGATTAAAAGCAGCCACATCCATTTTTTGTTTCGGTCCTGCGGCTGATCCACAAAGAAATACAGGTATATGCTGAGAAGCAAAAGCCCAACCGAAAACAGAGGGTCTTTCCAGAGGATCAGCGCATATGAGGGGAATACGGGCATGATGCCGAAGAAAAGGCCAGCCGCGAGGACATATACGAGCCTTACGTTTTTAGAATACAACAGCGACAACAGGCCGCCCTGCACCAAAGCCATTACGACATATTGAAAAAGCGCGTATAAAAACACGCCGGTATTTAAGCTTGAAAGACTGCCAAGATGCCGCCCGACGGTAATGAAAACCTTAACAAACAGCGTGTAGACAGCCGGATGTTGATTGCTGGATATTCCCCACAATGCCTGCCGGATAGAGCTGAGCGAATCGGATAATACGAAGCCGGGGAAGAACGACAAGAAATACGGACTCCAAAGCAGCATAAGCCCGAGAGAAAACGACAGCGCAATCTTCACCGGAGACGCTTTACGCGGACGGTTTGTTGTTACAAGCCTGCGAAGGGCCGGGGCGAAATAAATCAGCGTCAAAAGAACCGCATAAATGAACAGCGCTGCCAACAAGAATAGAACAAGATCAAACGCGTTAAAATCTTTAAAGTAGTTCTCCTGCCAGCCGGAAAAGACGGAACCGGAAAAGACGATCTTTCTCCCGAATGTAAAGAAACAACTCAACAGCAGCGAACACATTGCGCTAATCGGCCGAAACTTAATTGCTTTCATCTTGACTTTCATCAAATTCCCTGTTTCCTTTACCGGATTTGATAGATAGAACCGAGCTGTGATCTCATACCGATAGAACCCTGAAATGACGCAAGAAAAATACGATTGATTTTAATATTCTTTTCAATGCGCGCGCCCCGCGGTTGCATATCGATTTTATACGCATTATTAGAATCATAATAACAAGCGAATATTTTGTCAACAAAGTCCGTATCGCGTTTGTCCGGGTCACGTTTCCGTTGTTCCCGGAGATGATAATCGCTGTTTCGTATCTTCAGGACGCACTTATATTGTGGATTAACCCGTTTCGGCGTAAGATAAATAGTATGCCGATCGACTCGGCAACGAATGGAGAACCGCATGAAGACATCCGGCAAAAAATTATTCTCGATGATAGAACTGTTTCGCATCATGACGCTGGCGTTTCGTTCGATTCCGCTCCTGAAAAAGGCGAAAAAAGCGGGAAAGATGAATAAAGCGTTTCTGGAGAGGATCATGCTCGCCGTAACCGAAGTCAACGGATGCGCGGTGTGCTCGTATTATCATACGCGCGTCGCGCTTGAGGAAGGGTTCTCCGCGGAGGAGATACGGAATATGCTCGGAGGCAGCTTCGCCGACGTACCGGAACACGAACTGGACGGCGTTCTATTCGCGCAGCACTACGCGGACACGCGAGGGAAACCCTCGCGAGAGAGTTGGGACCGGATCGTTTCGGCCTACGGCGAAACGGGCGCGTACGGCGTGCTCGCGGTCACGCGGATGATCATGATGGGCAACGCGACGGGCATCCCGTCCGGTTCATTCCTTCTTCGGTTCCGCGGGAAGGCAGACCCGCGCAGCAATATTTTTTACGAACTGGCGATGATGCTCGCGATGTTCGTGTTTCTGCCGATCGCCGGATTAACCGCTGCCGTGCTCAATCTGGCAAAGGCGCCGATCCTTCGATTCTGAGCAATCAAAAAACAGGCGCGTATTTTTGCGCGCCTGTTTTTGATTCACTTACATACGAATCTTTCCGCAAACGGGGCAGGTTTCGGTTTTTGCGATCGGCACCAGATCGGTCGTCATGGAAGCGGCATCCAGAAACAGCAGCTTCCCGTCCGTCGGGTTTGGCAAATCGAGCAGGATGTTTGCCCCGCACTGCGCCTCCAGAGAGGCGACTGCGGAGACGACTGGCGCAAAGCTGGGAACCGGTTCGTCCAAAGACGATGTTTCAGCATAAAAACACGCGAGACAAGCGGTTTTACCGGGGCGCACCGCGAACACCGAGCCGCGGAAGCCGCTGACGCCTGCGTCCACCAGAGGAACGCCAAGGGAGACGCACGCGCGGTTGACGGCGAGACGCGAAATGACGGAATCCACCGCGAGCAGCACGACATCGAATTTCGATACGATCGCCGCCCCGTTTTCCTCGGTGAAATAGAGATTGAACGGCTCGAAAGACAGTTCGGGTGCGAAGGCGGAGAGCTTTTCAAACGCGGACTGCGTTTTGCTGCGCCCGATGTCGGCGGGCGTGTGAAGGAACTGGCGGTTGAGGTTGCTTTCGGAAACGACGTCCCCGTCGCAAAACCCGATGCGGCCGATTCCGATGCCGCTCAGGCAGTACAGCAGCGTGGAACCCAGCCCGCCGCAGCCGACGACGAGCGCGGAGGCCGCGTTCAGGCGCGCCTGACCGGCGACGCCGATCTCAGGCAGAAGGATCTGACGATCGTACCTGCCAACGGCCATGACGTTACGAGCGGATGCGCGAAATCAGCGCGCGGAATTCCGGCTCGTGCCAGAGTGCGGGGACAGGGTAGATGGGATTTGCTTCCTTCATCGCCCACTTGATCATCTGCGGGATATCGCTCTCCTGAATGAAATCGAACTTATCCTGAATACGCATATCCGTGTTCATACGGCGGATTTCGCGGATAAACGCTTTGGCTTTTTCCTCATCGTCCTTGCCGTTGATTCCGACCGCTTCCGCCAGACGCGCGAGTTTATAATACACCGCGGGACCGAACGCTTCCATAACGTAAGGAAGAATCACCGCATTGGCGAGGCCGTGCGGCGTGCCGTATAGTCCGCCGAGCGTATGCGCGACGCCGTGCACGTAGCCCACGCAGGCGCGCGTAAACGCGGCGCCGCCGTAGAACGCCGCGAGCTGCATGTTGTATCGCGCGGTGAGGTTGGACCCGTCCTTATAGACCGTCTCAAGATTTTCGAAGATGAGCTTGACCGCGTCGACGGCGAAGCGATCCGTGCTCTTCGGGGCGAAGAGGTTCGTATACGCCTCGACCGCATGAGTCAGCGCGTCCATGCCGGTCGTGCTCGTGATGTGCGGCGGAAGTCCGCGCGTGAGCTCCGGATCGAGCACCGCGTAATGCGGAATCAGCGAGAGATCCTGAATGGCATATTTGTGATGCGCCGCGCGGTCGGTGACAACGGCGGCGATTGTCGTCTCGGAACCGGTGCCAGCAGTCGTAGGAACCGCGAACAGCGGCGGAAGGCGCTTGAGCACGCGCAGCGTGCCGCCCATCTTCGCGATGCTCTGACGCGGTTTGACGACGCGCGCGCCTGCGGCTTTCGCGCAGTCCATCGAGGAGCCTCCGCCGAACGCGACGATCCCGTCGCATTTGTTTTCCAGATAGAGCCTGCGCGCTTCCTCGATGTTTTCAATCGACGGGTTCGGCTCGACGCCGTCGTAAACGACGCCTTTCAAACCCGCTTCGTCGCATGCGGCAAGGAAGGAATCCAGAAGGCCGAGCTTATGCAGCACCGAATCTGTTACGATCAAAATGTTTTTCAGGCCTTTGCTCTGAATCAGCGCGGGAAGTTTTTTAATGCTGCCCGGTCCCGTGAGCAGCTCCGGCTGACGCCAGGGCATCAGATACATGGCAGAGGTCAGCACAAACTGAAACACGCGGTACCAGATTTTTTTCAATTTCCAAAGCATGGGTTTGCGCCTCCGTATAAAATTGGATTTGTTTGAAATGTTATTTTAATTGTATCACGCGCGATTTGGGCGCGCAATCGACTGGAAAACTGAAAATCTGAAAAAGACTGAAACAATGTAGAGAATCACGTCGTTCATACAACAAAAAGCCGGCAACTGTGTTAATAATCACACATCGACTGGTAAATATTAATTGATCTTTTTCGAAGATTAAACACTGTTGTATATACAAAAAATCGAAAAAAGGCGAATTTTGTAGATTAATCTCGAAGAATAGCGGAAACATTGTATTTTCGTATTTTGTATATTAATGTCTGTTTTAAGGGCGAAATCAGACAGGGAGGACAGATATGTGAGGTCTAAAATCGATCAGGAACTTCTTCGACTCGGCGCTCCGACCGGACGTCTCGGGTATGTCCAGATGGCGATCACGCTCGAACTGATCATGCAGGAGGAACAGGTGACCAGCACTACGCGGGTATTGTATCCAAAGGTGGCGGAACTCTGCAGCACCAAACCCGCGCGTATCGAACGAAACGTCCGCGAGGAGATCAAAGCGATCTGGAATTTCGGCAATCAAAAGCGGCTGGACCAGTTGTTCTTCAACCGGGGAAAATATCCACCGGGCAACAAAGAATTTCTTTATACCATCGCGCGGTATCTGCAGCAAAACGGCTGACGAATCACGCGTGCAGAAAGCGGAGGATCGATCCTCCGCTTTTTCACATCCTGTTTCGATTAAAACGATCTGACCGGTTCAATGGTTTCGGCGCGCGGATAGATATATTCCATCTTCGGCGGCATGGAATTATAAACGCGTTCGATCTCCAGAATTCCCTTAGAATAACGGCCCTTGACCAGCACGCTTTCCATTTTGAGATTCAGACAGAGGATTGCGGCCTTCGCGCCGTCGGGAATATGTGAAAGTGCTTTGCCGAACGGCACGCCTGCCAGCGCGATCCGGTCCGGTCCGGCGCTCGTCGCCTGCACGACGGGCAGCAGAACCGCATCTTTGTTTTCATCATAATAACAAAGAAATTTCAGCGAATCGAGCTGTGAAAACAACGCCTGCCCGACCGGCGGGAGCGCGTTTTTTTCAGCTTTTCTGAGAAAAAGCGCTCTTACGCGCGACAGGATTGCGCCGAACACAATCGCCCCCATCGGAAGCGGCCTCAATGCGCTGATGCGGTCTAGATTCAGGTAAAAAATACGGTAAAATCCCATATAGGAGTTGTAACGAAAGAGCGGTTTGTTGTTGTAGAGGTCGAATTCCCTGCCGGTGTTCGCGCTGTGCGTATACGTCGCGTTGCCTGAGAGATACTTTTTATCTGCGCTGAGTACGAGAAACCCAACGCGAGGTCTGTCCATGACAAAACGTTTGCTAAGGCCCGCCGAAAATTGCCCGAACGTCAGCGCGCGGTCGCCCAGCGCCTGAATGGAAGAGATGAACGAAAGGTGCGGATACCCGCTCTCGTCTTCGGTTGCGAGAACGCCGACCTTGCTGTCACAGTCCATCATCTTCACGGAAGAATCGTCGATCCTGTCGAAAAACAAAGGCTTCATAGTTTACTCCTCTCCGCCGAGCGCACCCGTCGCGCGGATGTCCTCGCAGGCGCGGGTGCTCCGCGCGACTGCGAGCAGTTCCTCCATGTGCCGCTTTGTGACCAGCGGCGTTTCACGAAACGCCCAGTCGATGTCCAGGCGCCTGTATTTATCGATGCAGAGGTTGTTAAACGCGCAGAGTTCCCAGCGCTCCGCGCCGCCGATGGCGTTGATGCGTTCCCCGATGGCGCGGATATTTTCCTCCGTATCCGTCGCGCCGGGTATGACCGGCGTACGGATCCAAAGCCTGCCGTTGCCCTTTGCCCAGAGCGCGGCGACGCCGAGGTTTCTCAGGATCATCGCGTTGCCACGGCCCGTCCAGCGCTGGTGTTCCGCGTCGTTCATGAGTTTCAGATCGTAGAGCAGGATGTCCGTATACGCCAGCGCGGCCTGAAGCTGTTCGGTAAAAAGCATGCCGCAGGTGTCGACGGCGGTCTGAATCCCTTCCGCCTTCAGCAGGCGGAGAAGTTCCACCGCCCCGTCCTGCAGGAGCGCCTCGCCGCCGGAGAGGGTTACGCCGCCGTCGCGGCCGAAATACGCGCGGTCCTTGGCCAGTTCGCGGCAGAGTTCCTCCGCTTCCGCGTCGATGCCTTTGCATTCGAGCGCGAGCGCCGGACAGGCGTTCACGCAGGAGCAGCAGCCCGTGCAGAGCCTGCGGTCGATTTTCACGCCGGCCTCGTCCCGGTTCAACGCGCCGTTAAGGCAGACGTTATCGCAGCTGCCGCATCCGATGCAGCGGTTCTCCAGCCAGTGGACCTGAAACTTCTTCGCGATGCTTTCCGGGTTATGGCACCAGGCGCAAGCGAGTGAACAGCCTTTGAGAAAGATCGTCGAGCGGAGACCAGGGCCGTCCTCGCTGGACATACGCTGGATATCAAGGTAGCGGATTTTTGTCATATCAATACCGGTTGTGGCTTTCCCTTGCGATGATTTCGTTTTGCAGCTCTCTGCCGATACTCGTAAAATACGCGTTATAACCAGTAACGCGAACGAGCAGGTTCCGGTAATTTTCCGGATGCAGTTGCGCGTCTTTGAGCGTGTCCGCGTCGAGTATATTGATCTGCAGCGCGGTTCCGCCGTTGTGGATGTAACCGCGGAGGAACGCCTTGAGTTTCTCCCGCCGTTCGTGATCTTTCATGAGCGCGGGAGAGAGCGTGATGGTGTGGCTCGCGCCGTTTGGCAGCAGGTTTCGTATATTTCCCAGCTCGTCCCGGCCGCCGAGCGCTTTGCCGACGGAGTTGGCGTTTCCCGTGGGGCCGTTCGTGTCCGCGCCGTTGACGGGGCAGATGGCGTTGCTTAAGAATTGCCCTCTGGCGCGCCCGTCCGCCGTCGCGGGGAGGATGAACCCCGAACCGATCCAGTAATTCCAGCTCAGCATGCCGGGGCGGAACTGCGCGTTTGTGGACTTGGTTTTATAGCGCCAGACGATCTCGGACCAGTCCTTCATGAGGCGCGCGGCGAGCGCGTCCGCGGAATCGTCGTCGCGCCCGTACTTCGGCGCGCGGTTCTTCGCCTGCGCCTGCAGAATCTCGTATCCCTGCCAGTTCGCCCGGAGCGCCTTGATAAGCGTGTCCATCGTACAGAGATTTTTATCATAAATAAGATAACGGATTGCGAGCAGAGAGTCAACCGTTGTCGCAAAAGTCACGCCTTCGACCGTAACGAAGGAAAGCTCCGCGCCGCCCTGCGTGCAGTCCTTGCCGGATTCCGCGCAGCCTTTGACGAGACAGCTTAAGTACGGCGTAGGCGCATACTCCGCGCGCAGTTCGGTGGAACGCTCGTAGAGCGCGGCCATGCGGTCCATCACATAGGTCAACTGCGTCAAAAACGCCTCGTAAAACGCTTCGAAGTCCGAAAACGCCCTTGGGTCTCCCGTCTTTGGCGCGGCTGTTTCCGCGGGATACGTCTTGCCCCAGAGCGCGTCGGTATACGCGATCAGGTCCTGCCCGCCGCCAAGGGTGAGCTCCACTGCCTTGACGAGGTTCGGGTTGCAGTCCACGGTGGCGGAGCGGTCGTTGCCGCACATCGTGTTTTCAAGGCATCCGACGGAAGCGTAATCGAACACATTGTCTTCGTTGATCAGGTGCTCGACATGCGCGCGCTTGGCTTCCTCCATCATGCCGGCCATCGAGCGTTCGTCGAAGTTCAGCAGGAACGGCGCGCCCTGACTCGACGAAATCATATCAACAACTTTATCGAGCAGCGCTTCCGGAGAATTCCCGTGAAGCCGGACATTGGGTTTGGGTTCGAGGATCGGGCTCATCTCGTCGATGACTTCGAGAAACACCCAGGTCAGTTCGTTGGTCATGTCCTCGCCGTTTTTACCCATTCCGGAGATGTTGAACAGTTGTCCGTAACCCGCCGTAATGCCCTGATTGCCGGTTTGTATCATCGCGTCGTAGGCAAAGTTGCAGTGCATCCAGAAGCACTTGAGCAATTCCTTGCCGAATTCGCGGTCCATGCCCTGACGGATCGATTCCTGCCAGCAGGGCAGCAGGTATTGATCGATCCTCCCGAAGGAGACGCCCGCGCCGGGATAGTTTTCGTCCGTGAGCACGAGCATATGCGTCAGCCACAGCGACTGCAGCGCCTCGTGAAAATTCCGTGCGGGTTCCTTCGGCACGCGATGCAGGTTATCGCGCATCGCGAGCAGCTCCGCTTTGCGCGCCGCGTCCGATTCCTTCAAAGCGAGCGTTTCGCAGAGCGCGGCGTATCTTGCCGCGAGCTCGACCGGCATGTCGCAGCTAAGCAGCATGCCCCGCAGCTGCCCTCCCTTCGCGCCGGACTGTTCGGCGGGGGAAAGCGCGTCGTATCTTGCCTGAAGGTCTTTTTTGATGCCGGAGAAACCCTCCCGCAACACGCGCGCGTAGTCGGGGATTAGATGCCCGCTCGTCGCACCGCAGTTGCCATACCCCCGATCCTGAAACTCGTAGGTCGCCTGCCGGATGCCGCTTTTACCGAGCATGGCCTCGTTCCTCGCCTTCGTTTCCGCTTTGTTCCAGCAGCGGGAGGCCATGAGGTTATATCGCCCGCCCGCGATGAGATCGCCGGGCAGAAGCTCCTGCGGAACGCGGTTTACAATGGCTTCCTTGATCATCCAGGCGCGGCGCTCCGGCAGGGAAAGCGCGTAAAACCCTTTCGGCGGTTCGATCGTATGCGCAGCTATAAGGAACGATTTGCGGAATGTCGGCAGAAACGAATAGACTTCCGGAACGATCAGAAAACTCGTTTCATCGAACACCTCGTCCCAGGGCGCGCCTGTGGTGAAGGCGGAGAATTCGTTGTTCCAGGCGCGTTTGTCGCCCAGAAAATAGTAGTTCCGGAGCCACTCGATGCGCGGACTCAGATTAAACGGCGCTTTTACGCTTTGCTTTTTAACAGCTTCCATGAATAGGCGCTCCTTTCAAAGAGAGACATCAACGGATTTGATTCACGATAAGACCAAAAAGTGAAACGGCGGGATGCCGTGGAAATGTATTAACCACATTATAATACATTGCCGCCTGTCGGGCAATTGCCTGCGCATGAACCGTATGTTAAAATATGCCCTATGAGAGTTCTGCAGATCAATTCGGTTTGTACGGGCAGTACGGGGCGCATCGCCGCGGGCATCGCGCGCGTACTGCGCGAACAGGGGCACGAGTGCCTGATCCTCTACGGACGCGGCGCGCCCGCGGAAGGCGTCGCCTGCGAACGGATCGAGAGCAAACTCGCGTTTTACGGTCATGTACTCTACGCGCGCCTGACCGACCGGCAGGGGTTTTCCTCCACGCCCGCCACGCGGCGGATGATCCGCAGGATTGAAGCATACAAACCGGATGTGATCCACCTGCAGAACATCCACGGGTATTATTTGGATTGGCGCGTTCTGTTCGGCTACCTGAAAGAAGCCGGTGTTCCCGTGGTGTGGACGCTGCACGACTGCAACGCGTTTACGGGGCACTGCGCGCATTTCGATCTGGCGGGGTGCGAACGCTGGCTGGAGCACTGCGGCTGCTGCCCGCTCAAAAAGGAATATCCAAAGAGCCTGATCTTCGACCAATCCGAACGGAATTTTTATGAAAAGCGCGCGCTCACCCAAGGGATTGGACGCATGACGATCGTCACCCCGTCGCGCTGGCTTGCGGAGCTTGTCAAGCGGTCTTATTTAGGCGGCTACGAAATCGTCACGATACATAACGGCGTGGATTTATCCGTATTCAAACCGATCGAAAGCGATCTTCGGGCGCGTTTCGACATCGGGAAAAAGAAGCTGATCCTCGGGGTATCGATTTACTGGGAACCGCGAAAGGGGCTGAGTACGTTTTACGACCTTGCCGAACGGATTAAGGGAGAAGCGATCGTAGCATTGGTCGGGCTATCGAAAAAGCAGCTGACAGCAGTGCCGAAAGGGATCGTCGCTGTCCCGCGCACCGCAAGCGCGCTGGAACTCGCGCGGTGGTACTCCGCCGCGGACGTCTTTGTGAACCCGACGCTGGAGGATACGTTCCCGACTACGCAGCTCGAAGCCCTCGCCTGCGGCGCGCCGGTGGTTTGTTATGATACGGGCGGCTGCCCCGAATCCCTGGACGACAGCTGCGGCGTGGTCGTGCCGAAGGGCGACTTTCCCGCGTTGGCGGACGCGGTGCTCCGAGCAGACGGGCTCAAACGGGAAAACTGCGTGCGGCGCGCAAAGCAATTTGATCAGCGCGGCCGCTTTGGAGATTATGCCGCGCTGTACGCGCGCCTGTGCGGGGAGGGGAACAAATGAAGCCGATCCGCGTTCTGTTTGTCAGCGGCGGTTCGCTGGACTACGGCGGCATCGCGAGCTGGATGCTCTCTTACGCTTCGCGGTTCGACCGCGATGCTGTCGCGGTTGATTTTCTTGTGCACGGCATGGAACAAGGCGCGCGGGAGGGGGAGGCGGCCGCGCTCGGCGCGAAAGTCTACCACGTGCCGCTGCGCAGGAACGATCCTTTACGCAATCGCAGGGGCATGGCGGAGGCGATCGGCGCGGGGTACGACATCGTGCACGCGCACATGGAGGGGATGAACGCGCTGCCTCTCAGCCTCGCGAAAAGATGCGGCGTGCGTGTCAGGATCTCCCACGCGCACAGCGTTGATTACCTGACAGATAGCATGCTGCATCGAATGGTAAACGCGGTTGCGCGCATGAGGATACCGGACTATGCGACCGCACTCTTCGCCTGCTCGGATGCAGCCGGAATATTCCTGTATGGGGAAGAAAGCGTGAGCGGCGGTTCGGTGAAAATCATTCGCAACGCGATCGAACTCGAAGATTATCAGTTCGACGTTCTGACGCGCGACAGAATTCGTAAAGAACTCAATTTTGAGGATCGTTTCATCATCGGAAGCGTCGGGCATCTGAACGACAAGGTGAAGAACCAAAGCCTCTTGTTTCGCGCCTTACGGATGGCGAAGAGAGACCGCCCGGAACTCGCGCTCGTTCTGGCCGGAGACGGACCGGATATGGATGAATTCATCACGCTCATAAAAAGATCAGGTTTGGAGGGGGACGTCATACTGACGGGTCAGCGAGGCGACATTCCGGCCCTACTGTCGGCATTCGACTTATTTGCGCTTCCATCGTGGTTTGAAGGCCTGGGGATCGCGCTTGTCGAGGCGCAGGCCAGCGGGTTGAATTGCCTGGCGTCGGACCGGATTCCGAACGATACGCAGATCGTCTCCTGCGAAGCGCTTCCGCCGGATCGGCCGGATCTCTGGGCGGCTCGATTCCTCACAGCGAAAGAAACCGATGATCGTGTGTTGGGAAAAGAAGCGTTTGTTTCCCGCGGTTATGAGATCGAAGCAGCCGCCAGAGAGCTCGCGAACGCGTATCGGGAGATGGCAGCAGAATGAAAAGAGTACTTTTTATCAATAACATACCTGCGCCCTACCGGATCGACTTTTTTAACGAGCTCGGTAAATATGTGGAACTAACCGCGCTGTTCGAAGCGAAAACAACGCCGTTTACGGTATTTAATTACAATCTGAAGGACATTCGGACATTCCGCGCGGTGTTCCTGCGCGAGGGACATATTCGCGAGCGCAACATAGACTGGCGCGTGCTCCGCTATTTAAAGCGCGGCCAATTTGACACAGTCATTGTCAGTAATTACGCTTATTTTACTGAAGCTGCCGCGATTCTCGCGCTGAAGCTCAGAAAAATTCCATATGAAATGGAGCTGGATGGTGGAGTCAATCGGAAGGAAAACCCGCTGCTGCACGCAGCCAAACGAATTCTGATCAGAGGAGCAAAGCGGTATTGGAGCACCGGAAGGCGAACCGATGAATTCCTGACGGAGTTCGGCGTTTCGCGGGAAATGATCGTGCGGTATCCGTTTACTTCGATATCGGAGCGAGATTTGGTTTCCGGCGTACTCGCCGCGGAGAAAAAGCTGGCGCTGCGAAAATCGCTGGGAATTCCGTATAAAAACATGGTGCTGAGCGTCGGAAAACCGGTCATGCGGAAAGGCTTCGATCTGCTGATCCGCGCGGCCGCCGAATTTCCGCCGGATACAGGTATCTACATCATCGGCGGCAACCCTCTGGATGAATGGCTGGAGATCATCCGCCAGAACGATCTGAAGAATATCCATTTCGTTTCGTTCTGCGAACGCGATACCTTGACACAATACTACCGCGCTGCGGACGTGTTCGCGTTTCCGACGCGCGAGGACGTCTGGGGACTGGTCGTAAACGAAGCGATGGCAAACGGCGTTCCCGTCGTTACGACGGTGGGCTGCGTTGCCGGCTGCGAGATGATTCGGGACGGCGAAAACGGTTTCCTCATCCCCACAGACGTCTGGGAACCGCTTGCCGAACGCGTGAACCGCATGCTGAACGACGAATCGCTGCGGAGGCGTATCGCCGAAGCGGGCTTGTCGACCGTGCGGGGATATACCGTGGAGGCGATGGCGCGCGCGCACGCGGAGGTTTTCAACCGGGACTAGCATGTATTTAGAAGCCCGTTTTGACGGGCTTTTTTTAGCGTAAAAGCCGTATCTCTTCACCATGGCCGGGCGGTTCGTTCGGCGTTTCGAGGATGATCGGCAGTCCGGAAAACGCCTCGTGATGCGTGATTGCGCGCAGAGCGTCCAGCCCGATGAATCCCTCGCCGATGCGCGCGTGCCTGTCCTTGCCGCAGCCTAGGCCAAAGAGGCTGTCGTTGAGGTGCAGCGCGCGGAGCCGTTTTAATCCGACGACCCTGTCGAATGCGGAGAGCACGCCGTCGAGATCGTTCCGCACGTCGTACCCAGCCGCAAACACATGGCAGGTGTCGAAGCAGACGCCGATTTTATCCTGCCGCGCGACGCCGGAGAGCAGTTCCGCGATCTGCTCAAACGTACCGCCGATCTCCGAACCGCCGCCGGACATGGTTTCCAGAAGCACCGTCGCGGTCTGCCGGGAGGTCAAAAGTTCATTGAGCAGAGCGACCGTCCGCCGGATTCCCTCCGGAACGCCCTGTCCGACGTGGCTGCCGGGGTGCAGATTATATACCTGATTGGGGAAGTTTTCCATCCGTTCGATGTCTTCGCCGAGGCAGCGGTAAGCAAAATCGCGCACCTTTGCGTCCGACGAACTGGGATTGAGCGTATACGGCGCGTGCGCGACGAGCGTGCCGAAGGCGTTTTCGCGACAGAGCGCGATGAGCGCCGCCGCGTCGGCCGGGTCGATCGCTTTCGCACCGCCGCCGCGGGGATTGCGCGTGAAAAACTGAAACGTATTCGCGCCGATCGAGAGGGCGACGCGCCCGGCGGCTTCGTAACCCTTCGCGTTGCTCAGATGGCAGCCCAGATAAAGCGTTTTTTGTTCCATATCCGTCCTTTGTGCGGCTTGCACGCGCGCGTTGCGCTGAAGCTTGATCGATATTCAGAGAATAACACAATAGATAGGTGCGGCTTGCACGCGCGCGTTGCGCTGAAGCCGCCGGTTTGCTAAAATATGCGTATGAAACATACGGTATTGATCACGGGTTCCTCGCGCGGGATCGGCGCGGGCATCGCGCGCAGGTTCGCCCGGGAAGGGCACCGTGTCGCGATCCATTACCGCGAGCGGGAAGATGCGGCGCGCGCGCTTTTCGACGAACTGGCCGCTTCCGGCTGTTCCGTCATACTCGCGCAGGGCGATATTACGAATGAACAGCAGGTAAAAGAGATGGTCGGCCGCGTCCGCAAACAGCTCGGATTCGTCGACGTGCTCGTCAACAACGCGGGCGTCGCGCTGCCGACGCAGCTCGTTACCGACACTTCGCTTGCGGACTGGAACCGCTTGATGGAGACGAACGCGACGGGGATGTTTCTCGTCACCAACGCCGTGCTGCCTGAGATGATCTCGCAAAAGCGCGGCGCGATCGTGAACGTTTCCTCCATGTGGGGAGTTACGGGCGGTTCCTGCGAGGTCGCGTATTCCGCGTCCAAGGCGGCGGTGATCGGCTACACCAAGGCGCTCGCAAAAGAAGTTGCATTCAGCGGCGTCCGCGTCAACTGCGTGGCTCCCGGGTTTGTGCTCACCGACATGACCGCGGAATTCCCGGAGGAAACGATCGCGGATATCTGCGGGGAAACGCCGCTGCTTCGGGCGGGCACGCCGGAAGACATAGCATCCGCCGTGCTGTTCCTTGCGACGAAGGAATCCTCGTTCATCACGGGACAGGTGCTCAGCGTGGACGGCGGACGGTGCATTTGACCTTCCTAAGAAATTGTAGCACAGATCAATCCCGTAACCAAATGCCGCCGGCACGAAGCGCGAAGGGAGCCGGCGCGTATTTTGAATGATATGGATCAATGATGTACGGCGATTCATTTCGCCCCGGATTAAAAAATCACGTAAAAAAGCTGAGGTTAAAATGGAACGCAAATTTCGAACGGCATTCAGATTTTCCAGTGTTTTTCCGGTCGCTCTTTTTATTCTGTGCTGGGGTTGGGTGATTTGGCTTACTTACTATGCCTCGGGCAATATTCTTGACGCCGATGCGTCGAGTGTTCTGGTGCTGTCGAATTTTCTTGCGCAGGAGCATGCAATTGTTTCGACCGGCTGGAGATATTATACGGAACTGCATTTGTTTAATATGCAGATGATCTATTCGTTCTTTTTTCATTTCTTCAGCAGCTGGAGGCTTGTGCGCTTTTTCGGCATGGTGACATTACAGGCGCTGCTGACGAGTGCATACTGGTTCTTATGCAGACAGACAAAGCTGTCCAGAAATGCGTTCTTCTATTCCGCGACTGCGCTGCTGCTGCCTGTCAGCGTCACCTACTCCCGCATCACGCTGCTGCACGGCTATTATACGTTTCACTTTATTCTCATGTTCCTCATTGTCGGGCTGCTGTTGAATTCGGCAAAAATGCAGATGAGAAAAAAGGCGGGCCGATTGATCAGCATAGCCCTTTATCTGGCCCTATGCCTTGTAAGCGGCCTCAACGGGATGCGGCTGTTTTATATCTGCATCATGCCGTCACTCCTGTTGAGTTTGTTTCTTTATCTGCGTTCGCCGTCGTTTCGGGATTTCGCTTCCGAAGAGAAAAAGGATCATGCAAAGCTGCTGCGAGGCCTGTTTCGCTCCGCATCCGCTTCTGCGGAAGGCAGGGGATTGCTGCTTTCCATATTCGGAACGCTTGCCAACGGGCTTGGCATAGCAACCAATGTTCTGGTACTGAGAAAATTCTTCGGGTTCAGCACGTATTTTTCTCTGCAGACGTTTGAACTTTCGCTTGGCGAATTCGAAAAACAATGCAACGATCTTCTGAACATGCTGGGGTACCGATCCGGCGCGCATCTGTTTTCCGTGGAGGGCGTTTGTTCCCTGTTTGCGGTTTTATCGCTTTTTATTCTGCTGGGATTTTCCATATGGTACTTTACGCGAAAAAACAAGGACATCAATTATGAAAAACATTACGCCTCGACGTTTTTCCTCGGCACTTTGCTCGTACAGACGATGGTGTTTTTGATTACGACCAACTATTTCATCCACTACAGTACGCCGATCTATATTGCGATCATGCCGCTTCTTGCGATCCTGATTGACGAATTTCCGAATTACAGAATCCGTATGCCGAAAGTATGCGCGCTGATCATACTGACCGGATTTATCTTGAGCGGATTTGTCACGACCAACTATCTGGTCAACAAACCCGAAAATTATGCGACGAAGTATGAAGGATTAACCTCCAGCAATATCGATCAGGTGCAGCAGATTTTACCCGTGGCAAAGTTTCTGGAGCGGAACGGGTATACGTTCGGTTACGCAAATTATTGGGACAGCAGCATCGTGACGGAGCTGACGGATGGAAAAGTCGAAGTATGCGCGATCATCGAACCGCCCGATATTACCTACAGTTTTGCGAATACAAAGAAGGCGTTCTGGGACATCGATTATCATTCGGGCAAAACATTTATAATTTTTAAAGAGTTCAGCACGGATTGGCAAGAATATCCGATTCTTCAGGGCGGCAAAGAAGTCTATACCGATGAGTATTATAAAGTTTTTGAATATCCGGCTCCGATTCCATTCGAAAAAAGCAGATTTGCAG
This sequence comes from Bacillota bacterium, assembly GCA_023459335.1. Taxonomy (GTDB): domain Bacteria; phylum Bacillota; class Clostridia; order Christensenellales; family CAG-138; genus UBA7703. Next base: position 24,027 of record JAEWUO010000003.1, on the reverse strand, counting down.
ACTGAAAATCCGTTGATTGTTTGAGGGAACCGCAAACCGACGAACATCGGAAACAAAACCAGTTCGTACAAAACGCTGAAAAAGCAAGGCGAAATCATCCTGCGTCGGCATAAGAATTATCGTACAAGGCTTGACAATTTATCCGAGAGTAGTTAGAATAAGCAAGCACGAAAGGTATGGCATGCGCTTGTAGCTCAGTGGATAGAGTGCCCGGCTACGAACCGGTAGGTCGCAGGTTCAAATCCTGCCAGGCGCGCCAGTATCAAATCGAAAAGCCGTTTACATACGTAACCGGCTTTTTTCATATAAAGCAGAAAACACAAGGAAAACATACCGTATCAGTTGAAGGAGACCTATGTCAGCTTCGTTTCGTTTTGCCGAAGATAAGGACGCCGCGCTTCTTTTAAGATTCATCCGCGCGCTCGCGGAATATGAGAAGATGCTCGATCAGGTGTGCGCAACGGAGAAACTGCTGCGCGAGTGGCTGTTTGAGAAACATGTCGCGGAGGCGTTCTTCATTTTGGAGGACGGAAAAGAAGTCGGCTTCGCGCTCTACTTTCATAACTTCTCAACCTTTCTTGGAAAAGCCGGAATCTATCTGGAGGACCTGTTCGTGCTTCCGGAATACCGTGGCAGGGGATACGGCAAGGCGATCCTTTCCCGTCTCGCGCAGATCGCGCGGGAACGCGGCTGCGGCAGGCTTGAGTGGGCGTGCCTTGACTGGAACCAACCGAGCATCGATTTTTACCGTTCGCTTGGCGCGGTTCCGCTGGACGACTGGACGATCTACCGCGTTTCCGGCGATGCGCTGGAACGGCTGTCCGGCACGGCGCGTGCGGCGCAAACAAATGAAAAGTGGGAGGAACAGGCGTGAAGACGATTGGACTGATCGGCGGCATGAGCTGGGAAAGTACGATTACATATTACCAGCTGCTCAACGAAACGGCGAAAGACCGCCTTGGCGGTCTGCATTCCGCGAAACTGCTGCTCTACAGCGTCGATTTTTATGAGGTGGAGGCGCTGATGTCCGCGGGCGATTGGGAACAGGCGGCGGACCTGCTCGGCGGCGTCGCGCAGCGGCTGGAACGCGCGGGGGCGGACTGCGTTTTGATCTGCACAAACACGCTGCATAAGGTCGCCCCGCAGGTTCAGGCGCGCATCCGCGTTCCGCTTCTGCATATCGCCGAAGCGGCGGCGGACGCTCTGCTTGCCGACGGTGTAACCCGAGTCGGGCTCTTAGGCACGAAATACACCATGACGCAGGATTTTTACCGTGATCGGCTGACCGCGCACGGCATAGAAGTGCTGATACCGGAAGGGGACGACATCGATCTGGTCAACCGTGTAATCTTTGAGGAACTTTGCCTCGGCATCGTCAAAGAAGAATCGCGCTCGGAATACCTGCGTATCATCGGCGGCCTCGTCAGCCGCGGCGCGCAGGGAATCCTGCTGGGCTGTACGGAACTGGGGCTGATCGTTTCTCAGGCGGATGTAAGACTCCCGCTCTTCGATACGACGGTGATCCACGCGAAACGTGCGGCCCGGTTCGCGCTGGAAGAATAACTGCAACCTGCAGGAAGAACGCTGGTTGAACGAGATGGCGGCGCAGGTAATTGCGCTCGCTTCCGTCGGCTTTTGCAGTTATACGTTTGAAGAGCGTGAGCCGGTGGAGTATACCGTGCGGCTCGAGCTACTGGAAAACCTCCCGACGCACGCGCAGAGCGAACAATACATCCGTTTTATCGAGGGCTCCGGCGCGGAACCCATAGGGGCCATCATGCGCTGGGTCTATTTTCGGAAAAAGAAAAGCCTCGGCACGTTCGATCTATATTCCGATTACGGCTGCCGAATCCGTCACCTCGACCGGATCCTCGCGTTGATCGGGGTGTTCGAAGGCCTCAGCGTGATGTATACCGCGCTCTATCTGCCGAAGGTGCTGGAAGACGGTGCGCGCGCAATCGAGGCGTTCATCGGCGTTTTTCATCCGTTTTTTCTCGCATTTCTGTCGTATGGCATCATTCAGCTGCTGCTCAAACGGCGCAAGCTAAAAAGGGAACATGCGCTCAATGAATAGCCGTATGAATAGAACCGGTCGCAGCATGCTGGAAAGGATAGTATTTTAATTTTGATGATCACTATATTCTGCTAACAGCATATCAAATGCCAATGCGTTACGGCGTAACAAACAGTTGACCGGATTGGGAAATTTGACTATGATGTAAGAAAAAAACAGGGAGGAACCGAAATGGACATCAACACCTCGCTCCAGACGATTCAGTCATTTTTCACAAGCTACGGTATCTGGATCAGCCTTCTTGCACTGGTTCCGATGATTATTTACGGCATCCTGACCGCGAAGCTGGCGGGCAAAAAAGGCTATCGCGGCTACTTCTTCACAGGGTTCTTTTTCAACATCATCGGATTAATCTATGTTGTCGGTCTGCCGCTGGCTCGAGAGGCATCCGGAAAAGTCCGCAGGAACGATCTCGTATAACAAAAAGCGCAACGATCATCCGGCATAGCAAATATGCCGGATTTTTTGCAGCCTTACCGCCTTGCATTTCCCCCGCATCGTGCTAAACTGAATGCAGACGGCTTGTGTACACAAGCTGCTCGGCATTGATGCGCTTTGAAAGGAATCATTCGTATGAACCCCGTTCGCATGATCGTTCTCGGCGCGGGCGCGCGAGGCATGGATGCCTACGCACCGTTCGCCCTCTATGCGCCGGATCAGCTCAAAATCGCCGGCGTTGCGGAACCCCGCGAAGCGCGAAGAAACGCATTTGCCGCGCGATACGGCGTGCCGACAGACGCCGTCTTCCTCGACTGGCGGGAGGCGCTCTCGGCGGGGATTAAAGCGGACGCGGTGCTCGTCGCGACGCAGGATAACCAGCACGTGGACCCCGCGTGTCTTGCCATGGAAAAAGGTTACGACGTACTGCTCGAAAAGCCCATCGCGAAGACGGAAGCGGAACTCAGGCGCATTTACGAAACGTCGCTTCGCACGGGCAGGCGCGCGGCGGTGTGCCATGTTCTTCGGTATACGCGCTTTTTCATGACGCTCAAGGCGATCATAGACAGCGGCGAGATCGGGGACGTCGTCAACATCACACACAGCGAAAACATCGGATATTGGCATATGGCGCACAGCTTTGTGCGCGGCAACTGGCGGCGGGAAGACGAGACGAGCCCCATGATCCTCGCCAAGAGCTGCCACGACGCGGATATTCTCCTGTATCTCGTAGGCAAGGACTGCCTGCGCGTCGCCTCCTTCGGCAGTCTTAAGCACTTTACAGCGGAGAACGCGCCGGAGGGCAGCGCGGAACGCTGTCTCGAGTGCAAAGTGGCTGCCACATGCCCGTACAGCGCAACGCGGCTCTATCTGATTCCGTTTCTCACCGGCTGGCCGGTCTCGGCGATCTCGGATGATATCAGCATGGCGGGGCGGATGAAAGCCCTGCGGGAAGGGCCGTACGGCCGCTGCGTTTACCGCTGCGACAACGACGTAGTCGACCACCAGTCCACAGTGCTGGAATTCGAAGGCGGTGTGACGGCGACGATGACCGTCTCCGCGTTTACGGACTTCCGGCACGGACGGACGATTCACATCATGGGTTCGCACGGCGAGATCCGCGCCAAGATGTCGGACGAGACGATCGAGGTGACGAACTTTCGGGACGGTTCCGTCCGTACGAGCGAATTTCCCCCGCCGGGCGGCATGGGAGACGGGCACGGCGGCGGGGATATGGGCCTCATCGCGGCGTTCGTGCGCATGGAATCAGGCGACGAGAGCGCGGTGTCGAGCACGATCCGCGACGCGATCCAGAGCCACCTGATCTGCTTTGCAGCGGAGGAATCCAGAAAGAACCATACCGTCGTTGCCATCCGCAACATCGGTTAACAGACTGAAAGGGGAACCAGTATGGAACAGCAGAAAAAACCCCGCGCGGCTTCGTTCCTGCTCGTGATGAGCTGGATCTATCTCGTTCTGGGGCTTGGCATGATCGCTTTTGCGATCTACATGATTTCAAAAGCGAACGGCAGCGTTACGTTTTCAACCGCGATGGACGCGGTGTTTCTGATCATCGGCGGCGCGCTCGGTTTCCTTGCGGGCATCTTCGGACTGGTGAGCAAAAACCTGAAACGCTGCCGCATCCTCGGTCTGATCCTGCTCGCCATCGCGGCGGTGCCGCTGGTGATCAGTCTGCTTACGAGCGAACCGCTCAGGATTTACTGGAAATATATCGCGGCGATGGCTCTGCCGTTTCTTTATCTGCTCGCGGCCCTGTTCAAGCGCAGCGAAAAGAAACCCGCCGCCGAACCCGCGCCGCAATCCCCGGCCGATCTTTCGCAGTATGCGGCGTCCTCCGCAAAGAAAAAGCAGGACACGCCGCCGCAGCCGGAACCCGCCGTACAGCCGGCGCCGCAGGAGGAAAAACAGGAGCCTGATAAACAGTAATCCATATGGAATTCGGTGCGTTTTGCCGCTGAATGTCTGTCAAACAGAACGATAAAGCCACATCAGAAATTTGCCGAAAAGCACTTGCTTTTTGATATTCCTTGTTGTATCATAATCAAGCGGCTTGGGGCATTAGCACAGTTGGTAGCGCGCAACGTTCGCAATGTTGAGGTCGGGGGTTCGAATCCCCCATGCTCCACCAGGCAAGTAAGACCCCCGTCTTGTATAAGGCGGGGTTCTTTTTTATGGATCGCCTGAATCATTGATCGGACGACGCCCGCAAAATAACGATAAGGATTGATACGATGGAAACCATCGCAAGAGAAGTCAACAGAAGAAAAACGTTCGCGATCATCTCGCATCCTGACGCGGGCAAGACCACGCTGACCGAAAAGCTGCTGCTCTTCGGAGGAGCCATACGTCTTGCCGGGACGGTCAAGGGACGGAAAGCGAGTAAATTCGCCGTATCCGACTGGATGGAGATTGAGAAGCAGAGAGGCATTTCGGTCACGTCCAGCGTACTCAACTTCGACTACGAGGGATACCGCATCAACATTCTCGACACGCCGGGGCATCAGGATTTCAGCGAGGACACCTACCGCACGCTGACCGCCGCGGACAGCGCGGTCATGCTCATCGACGGCGCGAAGGGCGTGGAGGAACAGACGAAAAAGCTTTTTCACGTCTGCCGGATGTTCGGCGTGCCGATCTTCACCTTCGTCAACAAGCTCGACCGCTTCTGCAAGAATCCGCTCTCGCTCATGGAGGAGATCGAGTCCGTGCTCGGCATCCGTTCCTACCCCATGAACTGGCCGATCGGCGTGGACGGGGACTTCCGAGGCGTTTATGACCGCAGGACGAAACGAATCGAACTTTTCGAAGGCGGAAGTCACGGCCAGGAATTGACGGTGTCCGACTCCGGCGAGTGGAACGATCCGCGTTTTCGCGCGGTATTGGGCGATCATCTCTACGATAAGCTGCTTGAGGAAATCGAGCTGCTCGAAATCGCGGGCGACGAGCTGGATATGGATAAGGTTCGTGCGGGAGAGCTGACGCCCATGTTCTTCGGCAGCGCGATCACGAACTTCGGCGTGCGCCCGTTTTTAGAGGCGTTCATAGAAATGGCCCCTTCGCCCTCCGCAAAGCAGCACAGCGAAGGGCGCGTCGAGCCCGACGATCCGGATTTTTCGGGATTCATTTTCAAGATTCAGGCGAACATGGACCCCGCGCACCGCGACCGTATCGCGTTTCTTCGCATTTGTTCCGGAAAGTTCGAGAAGGGCATGGAGGTCGTGCATCAGCGCACAAATAAGCCGATCCGCCTCGCGCAGTCCCAGCAGTTTCTCGCGCAGGAGCGAATCAGCGTGGAGGAAGCGTACGCCGGCGATATCATCGGCGTGTTCGACCCGGGCTGTTTCTTAATCGGGGACACGCTCTGCGGCGGGAAGCTCTCGTTCCGGTTCGAGGGGATACCCATGTTTCCTTCCGAGCACTTCGCGGAGGTGCGCGCGGTCGATTCCGGCAAGCGCAAGCAGTTTCTCAAAGGGATCAAACAGATCGCAGAGGAAGGCGCGATCCAGGTATTCAAGCAGCCGGATCTCGGCACCGAAACGTATACCATCGGCGTGGCGGGCGCGCTGCAGTTCGAGGTGCTCGAATACCGGCTGAAAAACGAATACAACGCCGAGATCGCCATCCGAAAGCTGCCGTATCAGCTCGCGCGCTGGATTGTGACGGACCGTTTTGACAAAGCGATGCTTGCGTATACCGACACGCTCTATCTGGAGGACCAGTATCAGCGCCCCGTGGTGCTCTATAAGAACGAATGGGCTTTAAGACGCATGGAGGAAAAGAACAAGGACGTAAAGTTCCTCGATATCGCGCCGGTGAGCTGACTGGAACGACGAGAGGCAGAAATCCCGCTTGCTTTATATCATGCGGGTTTGACATAATAGTTCCTGTAAAATACGGTTGCTTCCTTCGCACGTTCATAACAAGGGAACACGTTCATAAAATCGGGAGTTTTGCGAGGGTGTTATGAAAGAAAATGAGCGCGGAACGGTGATTTTCCGCGGCCTTTGGCCGTATGCGGCGACGATCGCTCTGATTGCTGCCGCCTTTGCCTTCTTTACGCTGATCGTTCCGATGAAAACAAGCCGGATGCAGATGCTGATGATGGGGTGCGCCGCCATGCTTGCCGTCGGGTTCGCCGCCGCCGGCTTCGCAAAAAAGCGGGACCGGCTGGAGATCAGGATCGCGCTGATCATCCTGGCAGGGTTCGTCATGCGCATCGACTACATGCTCTATACTTCATTCCTGGTCCGGCAGCACGACGTACTCGGCTTTAACGAATTCGGACACCTGGACTACGTCTATACAATCCTCACCACCGGCGCTTTGCCGAACACCAACCAGCTGCAGTTTTATCATCCGCCGCTGCAGCATATTCTGGAAGCGGCCGTCGTAAAACTGTTCTCCTTATTGAGCCCGAAAACAGAACTGATGACGCTGCTCGAGTCGGCGAAAATCGTACCGTGTTTCGCTGCCTGTTCTCTTCTTCTTGTGATTCAAAGCCTCTGCAGGGAGATGGAGCTGTCAAAACGATCCACCGCGATCACGCTGGCGATCCTTGCGTTTCAGCCGACGTTCTTCCTGCTCTCTTCCGGCATCAACAACGACGCGATGATGCTGCTTTTCTATATGATCGCCGTACTGTATACGATTCGCTGGTATCATAATCCAACGATGAAAAATATCCTGCTGCTTGCGGCGGCAATCGGCCTGGGGATGATGACGAAGGTTTCCGCCGCGACGGTCGCGTTCTTCACGGCGCCGTTTTTCCTGATCGTTCTGATTCGAAGGATCAAGGAAAAGAACGCCGGAAAATTATTCGGACAGTTTGGGGCTTTTCTCGGGGTGTGCGCGCCGCTTGGCTTATGGTACCCGATTCGGAACTATATCAAATTCGGACAGCCGCTCACTTATGTCAGCGACGCATTGTCGAGCGAACTCTATGTCGGCGACAAGTCTTTCGTCAGCCGGTTTTTATCTTTTCCCGTCGGCGAGATCCTCAATCCGCAATTCTGCCGCCCGTTCGATGATTTTCGAATCTGGATCTACACGCTGAAGTGTTCCATCTTTGGCGAGTATGATTTCAGTCAGCATGACAAGCTGGCAATGCTGTTCATTCTCGCGAACCTGATCCTCATCCTGTTTTCTCTGGCGGCCATGATCTATATCATGCTGAAAAGGAAGGGGATCAGCGCGCTCAACCGGTTTGCCCTTGCGGGGCTATGGCTGCTGCAGATCGTATTCTTTATCCTGTTTAATCTGAAATACCCGTTCGGCTGTACGATGGATTATCGATACATGGTGCCGACCTGCATCGTCGGAGCGATCTATCTGGGGATTGCGCTGGACGATATCCGCGGAAAAGAAAAACGGTTTCCTCGCATCCTGTATGTGCTGGCGGTCGCGGCGGTTTGCGCCTTCGCGTTCGTTTCGGTGCTGTTCTATATCAACTGACGCGCAAGCCGGATCGAATCGGGGCATAGGGGCGATACCATATTGCGAAAAGAGGCTTCCGCCTCTTTTTTTATTTGACAGAAGAATGAAAAACACTATAATAAGTGAGTGGTCACTCATTTTTAACCGGAAGGGCGATAAGATTGAAAGAAAACAACTACGACATACAAGAGTTCCTGAAGGATTATACCCAAACGTCGCCGGATAAAGAGGTTCGCATCATCAACGCGGCGATTAACGCCTTTTCCGAAAAAGGGTTTGAGGCGACGCGGACAAAGGAAATCGCGGAACGCGCAGGGATCGCGGAAGGAACGATATTCCGCTATTTCCCCAATAAAAACGCAATTCTGGAGCGCATGGTTCCGCTTTTAATCCGCGTACTGACGCCGAAGATCGGCAAACCGATCGATATTATCCTGGAGGAATACGCCGATGCGCCGGCAAGGGAGATCCTGAATGCAATTCTGACCGACAGGATTCAGATGATCCGCGACAACGGGCGGTTCATCAAATCCGTGCTGCCGGAACTGATCCACCGCGCGCCTCTTCTAAAACAATTGCAATCCGGCATACTGCCGATGATCGAGCAGTATGTTTCGCGCGTAGTCGCGTACGGAAAATCGCGCGGGGAGATGAGCGAGACGCTGGATCCGCATACCGTCATGCTCGAACTGATGGGATTCGTTTTAACGTATACGATGTTCGGCGGCGGCGAACACGCGAACGTACAGAAAGACGTCGAACGGTTTTTAACATGCACAATGGAGGGATGGAACGGCACATGCAAATCATAACGGCAAACGATGTGGACAAACGATTCGGCAAAGAAGAAGTGCTGCGCAGTGTGGACCTGACCCTGCAGACAGGGGAAATCTTAGGCTTACTCGGTCCGTCCGGCGCGGGAAAGACGACGCTGGTGCGCTGCCTGCTGGGTACGCTCGCGCTTGACGGCGGCTCGATTTCGATCGACGGCACACCGATGCCGAATCTGCGTATGATGGACCGGATCGGCTATATGGCCCAGCAGGACGCGTTATATGAAGACTTGACCGGCATTCAGAATCTTATCTTTTACGCGTGTCTTAAGGGAATGAAAAAGCGCGCGGCGGCGGAGCAGGCGCACGCGCTCATGCGGCTCGTCGAACTCGAACGGGATGAAAACAAAAAAGTCGTCCATTATTCCGGCGGGATGAAGCGGCGGCTTTCCCTGACGGCGGCGCTGATCGGAGATCCGCAGATCCTTGTACTGGACGAACCCACCGTAGGGATCGATCCGCTGCTGCGGGAACTGTTCTGGGCGGAGTTCCGGCGGCTCAAGGAACTGGGCCGCGCGATTATCGTAACCACGCACGTGATGGACGAAGCGGAAAAGTGCGACCGTCTCGTCCTGATCCGCGGGGGATCGATCATTGAAAACGGCTCGCCGCGGGAACTCAAGAGCAGAACGAATCAGGGTACGCTGGAGGCAACGTTTATCGAATCGGCCAGACGCAGCGCGAAAGAAGGCGGCGCTGCATGAAGATATTCGTCATCGCAGGGCGTTTGATCCGGCAGATTGCGGGCGATAAGCGCACGCTGGTCGTCATGCTGATCGCTCCGATGCTGATCATGACGCTGCTGTACCTGCTGCTTGGAAACGGCGTGACGAAGGCGAAAATCGATATCGTCGGCGAAGATTATACACCTTCCGAGGCGATGGCCGAGATCGCGGACGTTACGCTGCTGGACACTAAAACAAAGGCGGTCGACCGGCTCAGGAGCGGAGAGAGCGACGGCTATATCGACGGCGGCACATATGTCGTGGAAGGATCCGATCCTTCGCTCTCCGCGCTGGCGAAACGCGCGTTCGCGCAGTATGCGCAGGAGAAGAACCTCGCCGCTCTGCCGCCGCAGTTTGCCTCGCAGGCGGCCGGACTGACGAAAATGCCGGACATCGAGCAGTATTACGGCTCCGCGGATTACGATCAGTTCGATTTTCTTGCGCCGAGCATGATGGGATTCATCATCTTTTTTCTGGTGTTTCTGCTCGCGGGCATCGCGTTTTTACGCGAGCGCATCAGCGGTACGCTGGATCGGATTTTGGTTTCCTCGCTGCGGCGCGGACATCTGGTCGCGGGGTACTTTCTCGGGTTCGGCCTGTTCGCCGCGATGCAGACCGTAGTGATCCAGTCGTTCCTCGTCTATGCGCTGAAAATCCATACGGGAACCGATTTCTCGCTGGTGCTGCTGATCAATCTCACGATTGCGGGCGCATCGCTCGCCATGGGGACCTTGTTTTCGGCGTTTGCGAGAAATGAATTTCAGCTGTTCCAGTTTATCCCGATCGTCATCATTCCACAGATGATGTTCTGCGGGCTTCTGAATCTGCGCGAAACGCCGCTTTTTTTGCAGTATCTTGCGAAAATCTTTCCTCTGACGTACGGAGCGGAGGCCCTGCGAAACGTCATGCTGCGCGGGGCGGGTTTCGTGGACGTTTTGCCGGATCTCTTGATCATGCTGGGCTTTACACTGTTATTCTTCGTGCTGAACATACTGGTGCTGAAACGATACAGAAAATTATAAACAAGAGATTACAAAAAGAACCTGTTAAAGGGTTCTTTTTTGTCCCTGTTTGAGTATAATAAAAAATAACGCAGAAAATGATAAAGGACAATCCGGATCAAATGGAACAAAAAACTTACGGAGTGCGCAGCACGGCAAAGGCGGTTATCCTTCACGAGGGGAAGGTGCTTCTCAACCGCTGCCGCGACGAGAACAACGGAACATATTATTCCCTGCCCGGCGGCGGACAGGAACAGTATGAGGCGCTGGAAGACGCTTGCAAGCGCGAATGCCTGGAGGAGACGGGTTATTCCGTCGAGCCGGTTCGCTTCGCCGCGCTGATGGAGGAGATCTGTCTCGACCCGTTTATCCGAAAAACATATCCGCAGTACGCGCATAAGATGCTGCATATCTTTCTCTGCCGCCTTGCTTCGACCGAACGAATCGCGCCGACCGAAACGGACGAGTCGCAGGTGGCGGTTGAGTGGATACCGGTTAACGACGTTCCGGACATCAATCTCCTGCCGGTGCAGGTGCGCGCGCATTTTCCAGAACTCACCGGCGGCGAATGCCAGATGTTTCTGGGAACCAGTTATCTGAGGTATAACCATGGCTGAACGGATCGACGATTGCGTGTTTTTAAAGCCCGATGAAACACTTCTGGAGCAGATTGCCGCATATCGAGCGGCGTTTCTGGCCGCCGGGGAAAAGATTTACGGCGCGGGCCTGCTGAATGAGATCGACGACCCTGTGCAATGGCTGAATCACAACCGGATTTCGGAACGGCGTGAGACCGTACCCGCGGGGAGGGTGCCGTCGGACCAGTTCGTCTGTCTGCGGAAATCAGATCAAAAGATTGTCGGAATGATCTCCTTCCGGCATGAATTCAACGATTTTCTGCGCGAGTACGGCGGCAATATCGGTTACAGTGTGCATCCGCAGGAGCGCGGAAAGGGTTACGCGAAACGTATGCTTGCGGATTGCTTGCCGGTATGCAAAGCGTTCGGGCTGGACCGCGTGCTCGTCACCTGCCGCGTGGAAAACGAGGCGAGCAGAAAGACGATCCTATCCTGCGGCGGGGTCTACGAGAGCACCGTTTACTGCGAGCGGGACGATGCGACGCTGGAGCGCTACTGGATTCCATGCGCGTAAGCGCGGCATTATCCGAAAGTAAGACCGATTATGATTTTTACCGGGGGATAAGGGTGAACGATCAAAAAGAAAGCTGCATACTGGTCAAGCCGGACGAAACCATGCTGGAGCAGATCGCGTCCTACAGGTCGGCGTTTCTTGCGGCAGGGGACAGCCTGGATGGCACGGGCCCGCTCCGGCGGATGGAGGACCCGCAAGATTGGCTGAAATTCAACCGTGATACGGAACACAGGGAAAGCGCACCGGTAAACTGGGTGCCTTCCGAACAGTTCGTACTGCTGCGGGAAAGCGACCGCGCGATCGTCGGCATGATCCAATTCCGGCACGAGTTCAACGACTTCCTCCGGGATTACGGCGGGCATATCGGCTACAGCGTACATCCGAATGAACGGAGAAAAGGGTACGCGAAACGTATGCTTGCGGACTGCTTGTCGGTATGCAAAGCGTTCGGGCTGGACCGCGTGCTTGTCACCTGCCTGGTGGAAAACGAAGCGAGCCGCAGAACCATTCTCTCCTGCGGAGGCGAATATGAAAAAACGGTGGTTTACGCGGATGACGGTGTTTCTCTGGAGCGTTACTGGATCGACCTGAACCGGAAAGGATGAATCGCATGGGTGAATTGAAAACACTTCCGAATATTGCGGATAAGCTGGAAGCGCAGCTGATCGAGGTCGGGATTCCGACCATTGCCGCGCTGAAGCAAACGGGCAGCCGCGAAGCGTGGCTGCGCATCGCGGCGATCGATCCTTCCGCTTGCTACATGCGCCTCTGCGCGCTGGAGGGGGCGATTCGCGGCGTTCGCTGGCACTATTTGGATGAGAGCACGAAGCGTACGCTGAAAGAATTCTATGCGTCCAACAAATCCTGAAAATCGATACACTAAGATCATCCGGCGGAAACGCCGGGTTTTTTTGCAAAAGATATTGACATATGCCGCAAACTCGATTAATATAATAAACGACATATGTCAAAAACAAAGGAGGAACAATCTATGCCGAATCACGACGGAACAGGCCCCAGCGGGGACTGCTGCAAAAATAAAGAACATCGCGGACCCTGCGGCTGCGGGGACGAGCATCGCCACCGCCGCGGAGCGGAGGAGCATTGCGAGAAAAAAGGAGAAGGATGTCAGCATAACGGCGGACACCACGGCAGCGGGCGCGGCTGCTGCAAAGATAAAAAAGACTGACGCGTTCATTCAGCCTGCGCAAATGCGGATTGACGCGGCGGGAAAGCTGGAGTAGACTGTGAACAAGTTTTGGCAGCGTTCGCGAAGGAAACAAAGCGAGTGCAGGCAAAACAACATAACAGCGAGGGAAACCGGATGCCTAGACCAAGAAAGTGCAGACGCGTTTGCAGCATGCCCGGCAGCGAGGGGTTCGGCCCGGTCGGCGCGCGCAGCTCCGGCGAAAGCATCGTGATGACCGTCGACGAATACGAGACCATCCGTCTGATCGACCTGATCGGGCTGACGCAGGAAGAGTGCGCCGCGCAGATGAACGTGGCCCGCACGACCGCTCAGGGCATCTATAACGACGCGAGGAAAAAACTCGCGGATGCGCTCGTCAACGCAAAGCCGCTCGTTATCCGCGGCGGAGATTATGAAATATGCGGCGAAGAGAAAGCGGACTGCAACTGCGGCGGCTGCCGAAGGCGCTGCGGATATGGGAACCAATAACGGAATGGAAAACAACGTCTGACGTCGATTTTGGGCGTCAGGCGTTTTCTGAAACAAAGGACGATAAACGAAATGCGCGTTACAACGCTGGTGGAAAACTGCTCCGAACTGGATTCGCTCGGCGCGGAGCACGGATTGAGCCTGTTCATCGAGTACGGAGGAGGTTCGATTCTGTTCGACACGGGAAAGACCGGCCTGTTTCTGAGCAACGCAAGGATCTTAGGCTGCGCGGTCGAAGCGGTTGATTTTGCCGTGATTTCGCACGGGCATTACGACCACGGCGGTGGGCTGAACGCGTTTCTGGAGGTCAACGGACGCGCGCCGGTCTATATCCGCAACGGAGCGTTCAGCACGCACCTTTCTCACCGCCTAAACGGGGAACTTGCGGACATCGGGCTCGATCTAAAACTGCTCGAAAGCGGCCGGATTCATCTGACAGGCGAACGGGAAGATGTCGGGGACGGAGCGATCCTGTTTTCCGGTGTTCGGGAGCGGGCGTTGTTTTCCGGCTGCAACGCGGATATCCTTAAGCTCGAGAACGAAAAACCCGTTCCGGATACGTTCGAACACGAACAGAACCTTCTCCTGCGCGAAGGCGGGATCGCCGTGCTGTTTGCCGGGTGCGCGCACAGCGGAATCGTCAATATCCTGAATCGCGCGGAGACGATTCTCGGGAGAATGCCGGACGCGGTTATTGGCGGGCTTCACCTGGAAAACCCCGTGAACCACTCCGCCGAACCGGAGGGACTGATCCGCGCGGTCGGAGAGGCGCTCGCCGCTTCCGGCGCTGTGTTTTATACGGGTCACTGCACAGGCGAAAAACCGTTTGAAATACTGAAGGAACGGCTTGGCGAACGGCTGCGGCCGATGCACGCGGGGACGGTAATCAAAATAGTATCGTAAACAAAACGGAGCCGCAGCTGCGGCTCCGTTTGTATATTGCGCTGGTTATTCTTCTGTCTCGCCGTCTTCCGGTTCGCCGTCATCCGGCTGCGCTTCCGAAAGCGCGCCGATGACGAGAGTCGTACTCTTATCATCCAGTTGCTCCACGGCGCGCAGGTTTCGCGCGATGGCGCGGGTGCGCGTGCCGATGAGCTGCTCCAGATCGTCGTCCACCTGTCTGAGGCGGTTGCGGGAGCTGGCGAGCACTTTGGAGAACTTTTGAAACTCCGTCTTGACCGCGCCGAGCACGCGCCAGACCTCGCTGCTGCGCTTCTGGATCGCGAATGTGCGGAATCCCATCTGAAGGCTGTTGAGCAACGCCGCCATCGTGGAAGGCCCCGCGATATTGACGCGGTAGGTGCGCTGTAATTCTTCGACAAGCCCGCGGTTGACCACCTCCGCGTAAAGGCCTTCGAACGGCAGAAACATAATCGCAAAATCCGTCGTGTTTGGCGGATCGAGGTACTTGTCGCGAATTTTCGCTGCTTCCTGTTTAATCCTCTGCGTGAGCTGGGCGATTGCGGCGGCGACCGCTTCCGGCGAGCCGGATTCGTAGGCGTCCTGCAGATTGGAGTACAGGTCTGCTGGAAATTTGCTGTCGATGGGCAGAAATACGGGCATGCCCTCGTCGGTCGGCAGTTTGACGGCGTATTCCACACGCTCGCTGCTGCCGCTTTTGGTGACGGCGTTGGTTTCATACTGTTCGGGCGCGAGGATCTCCTCAAGGATTGCGCCGAGCTGTATCTCGCCGAGGATTCCGCGCGTCTTGACGTTACTGAGCACCTTTTTCAGATCGCCGACCCCGTTAGCGAGCGTCTGCATCTCGCCGAGACCTTTGTAGACCTGCTCGAGGCGTTCGTTAACGAGCTGAAACGACTGAGCGACCTTCGTCTCCAGCGTCTGCTGGAGCTTTTCGTCCACGATCTTGCGCATCTCGTCGAGCTTCTGCGCGTTATCGTTCTGTATCAGGACAAGCCGGCGTTCGACGGTCTGGCGGATGGCTTCCAGTTTTTGTTCGTTTGTGACCTCGAATGTTTTAAACCGCGTCTCGCTCTGCGCATCGGAATTTCGCTGCTGATCGAGAATCATGCGCCCGAGATGAGAAACCGAGGACTGCACGCCGTCGTTCAGCTCGCGGCGGATTTCCGAAAGCGTGCGGTTTAAATCGTCTTTCATGTCGTCGTACTGCGAACGCTGTCTGCGGAGCACGAACGCAAGCAGGATCGCCATCAGGGCGAACATGCCGAGAGCAACGACGAGTAATATCAATTCCGTTTGCATAGATTCTCCTTCAGTAAAAATCGTCAGGTTAAGCAAAAATCGTCAGTCGAACGTCAGCGAGGTAACGATCAGCGACTGCGCCGCGATATAGGTGGACATCACGAAAATGCTGCGGTGGCGGATCGGGTGGTGAAACGCGTCGATGGAAAGCATGCTGTCCGACGCGACGAAGAAAAGCCCGCCGATTCCCGCAAGCCACCTGAGCGGCGCCGCACCGTAAAAGGCGTAAACCAGGGCGCAGGAAGCCATCGATCCGATGATCAGCATATACGCGACGCTGGGCGGTTTGAGCTTTCTGGGAATGCCCTTCCAAAGATAGCGCATTAATATTCCGGCATAGGCAGCGCTGAAGAGGCCGAGCCCCAGCCAGACGTAAACGGTCGGCGCATACGGTAGAATCCGCAGAAAGCAAAGGATGTAAAAAACATGCCCGACGGCAAACGCGCCGATTCCGGCAGGAAACGTCCAACGGTGCGTCGTGAACAGCAGAAACACGTCTCCCGCAAATCCGAAAAAAATCGCGGCAAGCACGAACGGAGAGATCGTCTGCGCGAGCAGGACATAACACAACGCAAGCAGAGGCATCAGAGCGCACTTTGTCACCCTGCGCAGCATCAGCCGGTTCCGGCTGCCGCACGCGTAGATGTGGATGCCCGCGGTGACAAGGTACAGCGTGACGATAAGGTAATCCAATCCGGTATCCCCCGATCGAACGGCTGGTACCAGTATAACATAAGAAGCCCGCGGGCAGAAGCAAAACCCGCGGGTGTTTCCGGTTCGGAGGCAGAGGCACTCTATTTTCGCCCGAATACTTTTTCGACGCGTTTGAGATATTCGTCCCAGCCGCGATAGGAAAACAACGTTTCCAGAATCGCCAGCTCGGTCTGACGCGGATCCGTCTGCGCGGCAAAGTAAGTAAAGAATTGTTTGCCGGGAAGGTGCGATTTCGCATTGACGACAATGGCCGTAATCGGGACATCGCAGCCGAGTTTTTTCCGGA
Source organism: Bacillota bacterium (assembly GCA_023459335.1). Taxonomy (GTDB): domain Bacteria; phylum Bacillota; class Clostridia; order Christensenellales; family CAG-138; genus UBA7703. The sequence goes on along the minus strand of JAEWUO010000003.1, from coordinate 7,449 downwards.
TGCGGCCGACGTGCGAAATTCCTGCGACTTTGTACGTAAATGCGATCGACTCTTTCAGAAGCATGTTCAGAAACGGTTCGACGCTGATCGCGTTGAACGCGGCAGGCGAGGGGGCCAGGCCGAACGATTGGTTCAGTTCCGCGGCGAGAGAGGCGGAGGTCATCAGCGGAGGCGCGCCGCTGTCAAGCAGCGCTTCCAGCGCGGCGGGAAGCGTCATATCCTGCGGAGGATGAAACAGCGTGATCTCGCGAACCAGAATCCGCGCGATGCGGTGAGCGACGTCTTTATCCGTAATCTTCTTTTGCTTTCCCATCAGAGCACCTTCCTGCGTATTTTTCTCATCGTATCATACGGCGGCGCTTGATAAATCAAGAATCCGTCACAGAATCGTAAAACAGAATTGATTCCCTGTAAAATATTTAAAATTTCTCTTTAAATCGTAAAACTGAATTGATCCTCCTGTAAAATATTAAAAATTTTCTTTCATAAAAGTATAAACGACAAGTTTTGTCTGAAAAAACCGCATTCATTTTCGTTCCGATCGATACGTCCGATCTTCGGATATTGAAACACACGCGCGCGAATGTTATACTGAAGCACAAAAGAATCAGGAGACTCAGCAAGACAAGGAGGAGCTTCACACATGCAGTATTCCAGTGAAGTGGAAGAAATGACCTGCGTCCTCAAGGGCGCGACGCATGACCCCGCTCCGATCCCCGAGGAGGGCAAGTGGGTTAAGGCGAAACAGATTACGGATATCAGCGGACTTACGCACGGCGTCGGCTGGTGTGCGCCGCAGCAGGGCGCCTGCAAGCTCACGCTCAACGTGAAAAAAGGCGTGATCGAAGAAGCGCTGGTCGAGACGCTCGGCTGCAGCGGCATGACGCATTCCGCGGCAATGGCGGCGGAAATCCTGCCGGGCAAAACGATCCTCGAGGCGCTGAACAGCGACCTCGTTTGCGACGCGATCAACACCGCCATGCGCGAGCTGTTTCTGCAGATCGTATACGGCCGTACGCAGAGCGCGTTTTCGGACGACGGCCTGCCCATCGGCGCGGGGCTGGAAGACCTCGGCAAGGGACTCCGTTCGCAGATCGGCACCATGTACGGCACGCTCTGCAAAGGTCCGCGCTATCTCGAGATGGCGGAGGGCTACGTACTCGCCATCGGCCTCGACGAAGGCGGCGAAATCATCGGTTACAAGTTCGTGAACCTCGGCAAGATGATGGACGCGATCAAGAAGGGCGTCGAACCGAAGGAAGCGTATGAGAAGAACATTGGTACCTACGGGCGTTTCGACCAGGCCGCCAAGGTGATCGACCCGCGCAAAGCGTAAGGAGGCAGTTATGGCTATTTTTGAAGGATACGAAAGAAGAATCGAAAAAATCAACTGCGAACTCGCCAAGTACGGCATCAAGGGAATCGACGACGCGAAAGCCATCTGCGAGAGCAAGGGAATCGATGTGTTCTCCATCGTGCGCGGCATCCAGCCGATCGCGTTTGAAAACGCGTGCTGGGCATACACCGTCGGCGCGGCGATCGCGATTAAGAGCGGCGCGAAAACGGCGGACAAGGCGGCGGAGGCCATCGGCATCGGCTTGCAGGCGTTCTGCATTCCGGGGTCGGTCGCGGATCAGCGTGAAGTGGGCCTGGGACACGGCAACCTCGCGGCGATGCTCCTGCGCGAGGAGACCAACTGCTTCTGCTTCCTCGCGGGACACGAGAGCTTTGCCGCCGCGGAGGGCGCGATCGGCATCGCGAAAACCGCGAACAAAGTCCGTACGAAACCGCTTCAGGTTATTCTCAACGGCCTCGGCAAGGACGCGGCGTACGTCATCTCCCGCATCAACGGTTTTACGCACGTGGAAACGGAATATGACTATTACACCGGCAAGCTGAACATCACGAAGACCAAGTCGTTTTCGGAAGGCGACCGCGCGAAGGTTCGCTGCTACGGCGCGGACGACGTGAACGAGGGCGTCGCGATCATGCGGCACGAGAACGTGGACGTTTCCATCACCGGCAACTCCACGAACCCGACGCGTTTTCAGCATCCCGTCGCGGGCACCTATAAAAAGTGGTGCGTCGAGCACGGCAAGAAGTACTTCTCCGTTGCGAGCGGCGGCGGCACGGGCCGGACGCTGCATCCGGACAACATGGCGGCGGGCCCCGCGTCCTACGGCATGACGGACACGATGGGCCGCATGCATTCGGACGCGCAGTTTGCGGGCTCCTCGTCCGTTCCGGCGCACGTCGAGATGATGGGCCTCATCGGCATGGGCAACAACCCGATGGTGGGAGCTACCGTCGCCGTCGCGGTCGCTATCGCGCAGGCGAAATAAATACATGCGATGACAAAGGCATCTTCCGGAAACGGGAGATGCTTTTTTTCACTTTTATGAATATAGAAAAAAGCAATATGATACAAGATTTTACCAAATATATCATATACAATTCTTGACATTCGATGCGAAAAGGAATAAGGTAACTTGACCGTTGGCAATATGGAAAAGAGACTTTGTTTCGCGAAATAAACGTCAGGGGAACAACACTGTGTCACAGCAAAAACAATCCAATGTTCTGTCCATAATTTCGGTACTTGGCGCGCTCATCCTTTGGAGCTCGTCGTTTGTCGCCATCAAGTTTGCGTATACGACATACCCGCCGATCACGCTTGCCGTTGTTCGGTTTATCGTTGCGACGCTGATTCTCGGCGCGCTGACGCTGCTGCCGCAAAACCGAGTCCGGCTGGAGAAGAAGGATATCCTTACGGTTGCCGTTTGCGGACTGACAGGCATCATGCTCTACGCCGTGCTGCAGAATATCGCGATGCAGTGGACTTCCGCGTCCAGCGCGACGCTGATCATCGCATCGTATCCGATCATCACTCTTTTGATGGAAAGCCTGATCTATAAGACGAAGCTCAGCGCAGTCAAGACTGTCGCAATTTTAATCGCAATATCCGGCGTGGTGATCCTTTCGTATGTCAAATCAGAATCCCGCGTCGAAGGCGAGTTGCTCGGAATAATTCTGCTGATCATCGCGGGCGTCGTTTGGGCGGTTTATAACTTCATGACCAAGAAAGTCGTCAATCGTTATCCGCCGGTCGCCCTGCTTTTTTATTCGACGCTGTTCGGAACGATCTTTATGATACCGCTGGCGCTCACCGAGCGCGCGCAGTGGCAGCCGCCGACGCTGATCTCGTTTTCAATGATGATGTTTCTCGGTGTGTTCTGCTCCGTCATTGCGTTTTTACTCTACAACCACGGGCTGAAGACCATGGCGCCGAGCACGATAACATCCATGCTCAACCTTGTTCCGATCTTCGGCGTGTTCTTTTCCTGGCTGCTCCTGGGCGAACAGGTGACGGTGCGGAAATTTATCGGCGGGGCGATCGTCATCCTCGGCGTTATGCTGAGCATACGGCGCACAAAAGAAGAGAAAGCGCTTGAACCTATGGAAGAATCCGCCGCAGAACCGCGCGACTGAAAGTCCCGAAACTAAGATACAATGAGGGCTGGTTTGCATTTTCGGCAATAGTGCGTATAATAGAGAAAAGTTTGGGGAATTCCGGCTTACGCCCGCTATTTCACGTTTTTCTTTCATGGATGAAAGGGAACGATACGAAACAGAATGATCGGGCGAACGTTTATCCGCACAGCGCCGCCGGCGCGGCCCCACAGGAGGAACGCCATGCACACCAAATCGACGCAATCCATCCGGCGACTGACCACCGCGGGCGTGCTCGCGGCGGCGATCGTGCTGCTCACCACCCTGGTTTCGATTCCCATGCCCGGCGGGCTTGGGTATATTAATCTCGGAGACGCGGGCGTGCTGCTCGCGGGCATGCTGCTTGGCGGCGGCTGGGGCGCGCTCTGCGCGGGGGTTGCGTCCGCGCTGTCCGATATCCTGCGTGGCTGGGGCGTATACGCGCCGGCGACGTTTCTGATCAAGGGAGCGGTGGCTTTGATCGCGGGGCTGCTCTTTGCCAGAACCGACAAAAAAATTCGTTATGCGGCGCTCTATCTTGCCGCGTTAATCGTTCCGATCGGTTATTTTCTTTATGAAACCATGCTCTATGGCGCGGCGTCCGCGATTCCGAATATCGTGTTTAACGCGATCCAGTGCGTCGCGGGCGCGACCGTCGCGACCGTGCTGGGCGTCATGCTGATGAAAACAAAACTCTTTTCTCCGGAAAACGCAATGCTGCCAGTCTGCGCCGAGATCATCCGCGAGCCGAAGAACGGGCCGGATGTGGTATTGACGGCAGACCGGGAACTGGCCGCGCTGATTCAGAAAGCGGGGGACATGCTCTCCGTGCAGGGCGTCATGGCGCGTCTTGTCGCCATAGATGATCATTACGCGTTCGAACGTCTCAGCCCCTCGCAGCGGGAACGCTTTCTGCCGAAGGACAAACCGTTTGTGCATGTGAAGGACGGCGAAACGACGCCAAAGGCAATCGCGCTGGCCGCGCTGGAAGCGCGGGGAAAATAAGTCCGTTTTTCTCTTCGGGAATTTACAGGTTATCAGCTCAGCATTGCGCGTCCCTGTCACAGGGGCGCGTTTTTTCACAATCGCCCGACTGTGTTCATAATTTGGCCTGCACTCGTGTGTATAAAATTTGCTGATAATACCATATGTTGTACGGACGCGCGTAATCTTGAACAATGTATTACAATATCTGGTTTCCTATTGCAAAATCATCGCGTTTTCCTTAGAATTTTTCCTTAGGAGAGCACTATGGATTTTCACGGCAACGCTTCGCTTCACGGGCAGAATTCATCGCAGCATACGGGCGCATATGGCAGCGGATCGTCATTTAAAAACGGTTCGCTTTCGTCTGCCAATCCTTATGGCGGCACGCCGCATCCGGAGAGGGACTCGTCTGCCGTAATGAGTCAGCATATCAGTGACGGCGGGCGTGCGGGAACCGGCGGAAACCGCACCGCGTCCGCGCGCGTTTCGTATACGGATTACAGCGCATATTCCGATCAACCGCAGCAGAAAAACGACATGCCGCGTCAGAACGGCGCAAACGGAAATCCGCCTCCCGCGAAAAACGGGATGGCGGGCACAACCGGCGCGCATTACAGCAGGATCGCAACCAGAAACGGTTCGCATAAAAATACCGGCTCCATCGGAGGCGGAAACGGCGGAAACGGTAAGCCGCCGAAAAAGCCGCCCGTGAACGGCAACGGCTCCAACGGCAAGGGCAGCGGAAGCTCACCGAAAAAACCGCAATCGCCGTTCTCTGCATATAAGAAAAAGATCGTCGACTGGCTCAAACGCGTACTGCGCGCCGTTTATATGATGGGGAAGCCCATGCGTATCTTCGTCGTTTCCGCATTTGGTTTCGTTCTGATCTGCGTGGTGGTGATATTCTCCGTATCCGGAAACAAGCACAAACGCGCGGAGGCGATGGCGGCGGAACTTGCGCTGACGACGCCAGCGCCGACCGTCGCGCCGACCGCGACGCCGATTCCTACGCCGGAACCGACGCCTACGATCTGGATCGAAAAGGGCGCGGAAGGCGAAGACGTCATGACGCTTCAAAAACGGCTCATGGAATTGGGCTATCTCGCCATCGACGAACCGACCAGCTATTTCGGCAACGCGACCAAAGAAGCGGTCAAACTTTTCCAGCGGCAGCACGAACTGCAGCAGGACGGTATCTGCGGCAACGATACCATCGTGAAGCTCTTTTCGGAGGACGCGAAACCTTACGTTATGTATGAGGGCGCGGAGGGCGACGATATTCAGTCGTTCCAGGAACAGCTCGTCGAGCTGGGCTATCTGGGCGATAGTCAGGTAACGGGTTACTACGGTACGGACACACTCAGCGCGGTGAAAAAATTCCAGCACCGCAACGATTTGTCAGAAGACGGCAAGGCGGGCGAAAAGACGCTGGAGGCGATCAACTCGCCGGACGCACGCGTTTCCTATACGAAGGAACAGGAAATCATCGCGGAGAAGAAGAAACAGGCGGCTCTTGCGCGCGCGCAGTCCCCTGCGGGCCGCATCGACAAGATGATTTCCATCGCGAAAAAACAGCTTGGCGATCCGTATATCCTCGGAAAGAGCGGGCCGGACTCGTTCGACTGCTCCGGTCTCGTGTACTATTGCCTGCGGCAGGTCAACGTTTATACGCGCCGGCTCAACGCGGCGGGGTTGTCTCAAACGTCGAGCTGGACGAAGGTTTCGAGTCTTGACAACGTGAAAGCGGGAGATCTTTTATTCTTTAAGTCCGACGACAGCAGCGCGATCGGCCACGTCGGTATCTACATCGGCGGCGGCGAGATGATCGACGCTTCCTCCGCGAACGGAAAGGTGATGCGCCGCGGCGCAAAGACGTCCTATTGGCGCAGGAACTTCGTCGTGGCAAGACGACCGATCGAATAATCGCATGGCGATCAAGGCGGCGGTGCAGCGATGTGCCGCCGCATTTTCTCTTCCGGGCCGGCGCAGGTTTATTCTTGCATTCCGGCAAGGGATACAGTATGATGAAACCCGAAAATACGGGAGGGACGCATATGGCATACCCCAACGAACTGATCCGGAATTTTTCCATTATCGCGCACATCGACCACGGTAAATCAACGCTGGCCGACCGCATGATGGAGCTGACCGACACCGTTTCCGCGCGCGATATGACCGAGCAGCTGCTTGATTCCATGGACATCGAGCGCGAGCGCGGCATTACGATCAAGTCCTCCGCCGTTCGCATGTTTTATACGCATACGGACGGAAAACGCTATATGTTCAACCTCATCGACACGCCGGGGCATGTGGACTTCAATTACGAGGTCAGCCGCGCGCTGGCGGCCTGCGAAGGCGCTGTGCTCGTCGTGGACGCGACGCAGGGTATTGAGGCGCAGACGCTCGCGAACGTATACCTCGCCGTCGATAACGGATTGGAAGTCGTGCCTGTCATCAACAAGATCGACCTGCCGAGCGCCGAACCGGAGCGCACCGCGCAGGAGATCGAGGACGTCATCGGCATCGAGGCGCACACGGCGCCGAAGATCTCGGCAAAAAACGGCACGAATGTTTCCGAAGTGCTCGCCGCGATCGCCAATTTGATTCCGCCGCCGGTCGGCGATTCCGAAGCGCCCCTGACCGCGCTGGTCTTCGACTGCATCTACGATAATTATAAAGGCGCGCTTTCCTATGTGCGCGTGTTCGACGGCACGGTGAAGGCAGGCATGCGCATCAAATCCATGGCGACCGGACACGAGTTCGAGGTGACCGAGGTCGGCGTATTCTCGCCCGCGCCGCTTGCGGTGGACGAACTCACCGCGGGCGAGGTCGGGTATATCGCCGCGTCGATCAAGAGCGTCGCGGAGACGAAGGTGGGCGACACGATCACCTCCGCCGAACGCCCCGCCGCAAAGCCGCTGCCCGGCTACAAGCACGCAAACCCCATGGTGTTCTGCGGCATCTATCCGGCGG
>JAEWUO010000002.1 GCA_023459335.1 Bacillota bacterium | reverse complement strand
AATGGCAAAGGCAAAATTCGAACGCACGAAGCCGCACGTAAACATCGGAACGATCGGGCACGTGGATCACGGCAAGACGACGCTGACGGCGGCGATCACGATGGCGCTGGCGCAGCAGGGCGAAGCCAAGGCGATGAAGTACGACGAAATCGACAAGGCGCCGGAAGAGAAAGCGCGCGGAATCACGATCAACACGGCGCACGTGGAATACGAGACGAAGGCGCGTCACTATGCGCACGTGGACTGCCCGGGGCACGCGGACTATGTGAAGAACATGATCACGGGCGCGGCGCAGATGGACGGCGCGATTCTGGTAGTGAGCGCGGCGGACGGCCCGATGCCGCAGACGCGCGAGCACATTCTTTTAGCGCGACAGGTGGGCGTGCCATACATCATCGTATTTATGAACAAGACGGATCAGGTCGACGATCCGGAACTTTTAGAGCTCGTCGAGATGGAAATCCGCGAGCTGCTGAGCACGTATGAATTCCCGGGCGACGAAATTCCGATCATCAAGGGCAGCGCGCTGCAGGCGATGGAAGCGCTTCTGGCGGGCAAAAAGGCACTGGAAACGCCGGAGTGCAAGTGCCTGTTTGAGCTGATGGACGCGGTGGACAGCTATATACCGACGCCGGAGCGCGCGGTGGACAAACCGTTCCTGATGCCGGTGGAAGACGTATTCACGATCACGGGCCGCGGGACGGTCGCGACGGGCCGCGTGGAGCGCGGGACGGTGAAGGTGAGCGACACGGTAGAGATCGTCGGACTGACGGACGAAACGCGTTCGGTGGTAGTCACCGGCGTGGAGATGTTCAGGAAGCAGCTGGATCAGGCGATCGCGGGCGACAACATCGGGGCGCTGCTGCGCGGCGTACAGCGCAGCGACATCGAGCGCGGACAGGTTCTTGCGAAGCCGAACTCGATCCACCCGCACACGCACTTTCTGGGCCGCGTGTACGTTTTAACGAAAGAAGAAGGCGGCCGTCACACCCCGTTTTTCACGGGCTACCGTCCGCAGTTCTACTTCCGCACGACGGACGTGACGGGTTCCATCGAACTGCCGACAGGCGTTGAGATGGTTATGCCTGGCGATCACATCGACATGACGATCAAGCTGATCACGCCGATTGCGATCGAGACGGGACTGCGCTTCGCGATTCGCGAAGGCGGCCGTACGGTAGCGTCCGGCGTCGTCACCGAAGTTCTGGACAAGTAAGAAACGCATACACAAGAGAGACCCGCGTAAGCGGGTCTCTCTTTGAATTCTGCCTCTTTTTTAAAGTCAAAGAAAGGCCGCAGTCAGCGTTCGGCGTTGTCACGGAAGTTTTAGTAAATATTAACTCATAAGACAGGCCTATGTAAGAGAACCTCTTCTTATGTAAATTTAAGCCGGCTGCGCCTATTGCTTGACACGGATTCAAAGGTTTCTTATTCTATATATGGTTGTATAGTGATGAATCATAAAAAAGCAGAGGATATCATGCCGTTAAAATCAATGACCGTGATTTAGAAAGACAGTCCGCTGGTATGCGGCTTCTTTTATTTGCCTGTTTTTTGCTTTATACTCCGAAATACCGGTACTGAGCAAAACCGACTTTGGCACCTGTTATCGACTGAACGAATCATAGGGGACAAGCAATGAAAGAGATTTTTACCTATCTGAAAAAGGCGGACTGGAACGCGCTGTTTGTCACGCCGACGAAAAATTTCCTGCTGCAGGCTTTTCGTTATGTCTTTGTCGGCGGAATTGCGTTTGTCGCGGACTGGGGAACGCTCGCGATCCTGACGATGTTCGGGCTGCATTATCTGATCGCGACGGCGATTGCGTTTTTGGTCGGTTTGACCGTGAACTATTTCCTGTCCAAAGCGTTTGTGTTTCGTGCGGAACAGGCGTCTACCGGAGCCGCGGGAGAATTTCTCGTTTACGCGCTGATCGGGGCGGCGGGACTTGCGATCACGTCCGGCCTCATGTACTGCGCGGTGGCGCTCTTACGCATGCATCCGCTCGTCGCGAAGTGCATCATCGCCGTCATCGTGCTGGCTTGGAACTTTTTCATGCGTAAAATACTGCTGTATCATCGAAAGGAACAATAATGAAAACTGTCGTCATCATCGGCGCCGGCCCAGCCGGCCTTACGACCGCGTATGAACTGCTTGCGTCCGGACAGGCGTTCGACATCCGTATTCTCGAAGCGACGGGCCAAATCGGGGGAATTTCGCAGACGGTGCGCCATGAAGGAAACCGCATGGACATCGGCGGGCACAGGTTTTTCTCAAAATCGGAGCAGGTAATGGATTGGTGGCTGAAGATGATGCCCGCGCAGGGCGCTCCGACGATGGACGACGCCGCGCTGGGCAGAAGCAGCACGCTGGTTTCCGGCGGGCCGGACCCGGAACAGACGGATCGCGTCATGCTGGTGCGCAATCGTGTTTCGAGGATCTACTACAACAGTAAATTCTTCGATTATCCGATCAGCATGAAACCGCAGACGTTTCGGAACATGGGGTTGATCACCACGATTCGCGCGGGGTTCAGCTATCTGTATTCCGCGGTGCGCAAACTGCCGGAAACATCGCTGGAGAATTTCTATATCAACCGCTTCGGGCGCGTGCTCTATTCCATGTTCTTCGAAGGGTACACGGAGAAGGTCTGGGGCAGGCACCCGCGCGACATTTCGCCGGAATGGGGCGCGCAGCGCGTCAAGGGGCTCTCGATCCGCGCGGTGCTGAAAGATATGTTTTCCAAGATTTTTCGTTCGCCGGAGCAGCACGCGGCGCATAAGGAAACCTCTTTGATCGAGTCGTTCTACTACCCGAAATTCGGCCCCGGACAACTCTGGGAACTTGTTGCCGACCGAATTCGCGAACTCGGCGGAACGATCAGCATGCACACCCCCGCGGTCGGAATCCGCGCAAACGGCGGACGGGTGACCGGCGTAGAGATCCTGCGCGACGGAAAACGCGAGATCATCGCCTGTGACGAATGCGTTTCCTCCATGCCGATTCGCGATTTGATCGCGAGTATGGATCAGCCGCCGGAACCCGTCGCACAAATTGCGCGGGATCTGCCGTACAGGGATTTCGTAACCGTCGGCCTTCTGGTCAGCAAACTCGCGCTGAAAAACGAAACTGCGATTCCGACGCTTGGCAACATCGTGCCGGACTGCTGGATCTATGTGCAGGATACGAGCGTGAAACTCGGGCGGATCCAGATCTTCAACAACTGGTCGCCCTATATGGTGCAGTCCCCCGCGGATACCGTCTGGATCGGGCTGGAATATTTCTGCGCCGAGGGGGATGCGTTCTGGAACATGGAGGAAAAAGCCTGCGTCGATTTCGCGGTGCAGGAACTGATCCGCATCGGCGTTCTGGATGCGCGCGAGCCGGTTCTGAGCGCGCACCGCGAACGAATTCTAAAAGCGTATCCGGCGTATTTCGACAGCTATGACCGGCTCGATGAAGTAATCGAGTATCTCGACGGCTATGAAAATCTTTACTGTGTCGGTCGAAACGGACAGCATCGATACAACAACATGGATCATTCCATGCTCACCGGCTTCGAGACGGCGGACGGTATCATCCGGCAGGATCGAAATAAAAAAAACATCTGGAACGTCAACACCGAAGCCGAGTACCACGAACAGAAGAAATAACCGAAACGGAACGGAACGAAAAAATCGCCCGGCATGGGATCACGCCGGGCGATTTTCGATGAATCTCATTACGAAAAAGGTTGTTTTGTTTCGATCCTGCCGGATTACATAAACAGCACCAGCCCGATCGGGATGAAGATCGCGAGGATGAAATCCATGACCTTGATTTTCGTCATCTTCAGGAGGTTTAAGCCGATGGCGAGGATTAAAAGCGAACCCACGCAGGTCATTTCGGCTACCGCAGCGTCGCTGAGAACGGGGGCGAGAAACTGCGCTAAAAGCGTGATCGCGCCCTGATAGAGAAATAGCGGAATCGCGGAGAGCAGCACGCCCGCGCCGAGCGTGCTGGCGAAGATGACCGCGCTCACTCCGTCGAGGATACTCTTGGTGAAGAGCACCTCATGATTTCCGGTAAGGCCGCTGTTGAGCGAACCGACCACCGCCATCGCGCCGACGCAATACAGCAGCGTCGCCGTAATGAACCCTTCGGCAATTTTGGAAGAACCGTCGTCCTTCGGTGCGAGTTTTTGCTCCAGCCTGGCTGCGAAGCGGCTGAAATGCCCGTCGAAGTCAAAGATCATTCCGATTGCGCCGCCGACGACGATAGAAATCGTCGCGATGAGCGCGTTGGAGCCTTTCAGCATACCGCTGACGGCAATGTAGATGACCACGAGGCCGAGACCCTGCATGATGCCGCCGGAGACGCGCTCCGGAATGCCTTTTTTCAACAGCAGGCCGAGCGTGCCGCCGACGAGGATCGCCGCGGCGTTGACGATGGTTCCAAGCATGGGATAAGGGTTCCTTTCCATTGATGCCGGAAGCATAACAACTTATATTCCAGCAGGTTTTCGTATGATTATACGTCATACGGGCGAAAAAAGAAATGAAACGCGTTACTTTCATAAAAGAAAGTAACCAAAGAACTTTCCGTGAGTGTGTAAAAAGCCTCCTGGTACAGAAAAGCGGACGGGGCGAGCCCGTCCGCCGTCGGTTTGAATGATTACTTGCGCTCTACGCCGAGCGTGACGGTTTCCTTGTTGACGTCCCACTCCTTCGTGTAGCCGCGCGCGCCTTTTATCAGCGCGTCGCCGAGCGTTTCCGCGAGGATTTCATCCCCGAAACGGGTGAAGATCTCCTCGATCTTCGCGCTGCCGCCGTAGGAGAGCGCGATGTGGTCGCTGACCTCGAACCCCGCTTCCTTGCGCATGGTCTGCACCTTGCTGATGAGCTCGCGCACGAACCCCTCGTCGATGAGCTCCGGCGTGAGTTTGGTATCCAGCACGACGATGTTGTCGTTGTCCGTCGCGGCGACGAACCCGTCCGTCCTTCCGGTGGAGACGAGCACGTCCTCCGGCGCGAGCACGACGTAAACCTCCTCGATGGTGACTTCATAGTTCTTCCCGGCGGCGTGCGCTTTAACCACCGCGTTGCCGACGCCGGATTCCGCGAGGTGCGCGCCGATCTTCGGCAGAATCCTGCCGTAGCGCGGCCCCAGCGTCTTGAGCTGCGGCTTGACCTGATAGCTCAAAAAGCCCGACGCGTCCACGACGAACTCCGCTTTCTTCACGTTGAGCTCTTCGGTGATGATGCGCACGTAACGCTCATCCATCGCTTCGCCCTGAATGTACATGAGCGGGAGCGGCTGGCGCGTCTTCACCGCGCCGTCGTTGCGCGCCGCGCGGCCTAAGGTGACGATGTCAAGCACGCGCGCCATATTTGCCTCGAGATCCGTGTCGATGCGGCTTTCGTCGCAGGCCGGATAATTGCAGAAATGCACGCTCTCCGGCGCGTCTTTGTCCACGCTGCGCACGATATTCTGATAGATCTCCTCCGTCATAAACGGCAGGAACGGAGCGCTCAGCAGCGTGAGCGTATGCAGCGCGGTATAGAGCGTCATATACGCGGCCTTTTTATCTTCCGTCATTTCGCTGCCCCAGTAGCGCTCGCGGCAGCGGCGGACGTACCAGTTGCTTAGCTCGTCCGAAAACGCCTGCAGCGCTCTTCCGCCTTCGGTAATGCGCAGCTTGTCGAGGTGCCCGTCCACGGTCTTGACCAGCGTGTTGAGCCGCGAGAGCGTCCAGCGGTCCATTTCGGTCAGTTGGCAGTCTTCGAGCCGGTATTGCGTCGGGTCGAATTTGTCGATCTCCGCGTAGAGCACATAGAAGCAATAGGTGTTCCAGAAGGTGCCGATGAACTTCCTCTGCGCCTCGCTGACGGCTTCCGCCGAAAAGCGGCTTGGCAGCCACGGCATGGAGCCGATGTAGAAATACCAGCGGACGGCGTCCGCACCCTGTTGGTCCAGCACCGTCCAGGGGTCGACCACGTTGCCGAGGTGCTTGCTCATCTTGCGGCCTTCCATATCCTGTACGTGCCCCATGACGATGCAGTTTTGGAAAGCGGCTACGTCGAAGAGGCAGGTGGAGATGGCGAGCAGAGAATAGAACCAGCCGCGCGTCTGGTCGATGGCCTCGCTGATGAACTGCGCGGGATAGCGCTTTTCAAACTCTTCCTTGTTTTCGAATGGGTAGTGCCACTGCGCGAACGGCATGGCGCCGCTGTCGAACCAGCAGTCGATGACCACCGATTCGCGCTTCATGGTTTTTCCGCACTTCGGGCAGGGAAGCGTGATTTCGTCGATATAAGGCTTGTGCAGCTCCAGATCGGCGGGAACGTTCTTGCCCATGCGCATAAGCTCCTCGCGGGAACCGATCACGTGCACATGTCCGCATTCGCACATCCATACCGGAAGCGGCGTACCCCAGTAACGTTCGCGGGAGACGCTCCAGTCGATGACGTTCTCGACGAAGTTGCCCATGCGGCCTTCTTTGATCGTCTCCGGAATCCAGTTGACGCTGCGGTTGAAAGCGATGAGCTTTTCCTTGACCGCGGTCATCTTGATAAACCAGCTCTCTCTGGCGTAATAGATCAGCGGCGTGTCGCAGCGCCAGCAGTAAGGATAGCTGTGCTCGAACGAAAGCGCTGCAAAGAGCTTGCCGCTGTCTTTGAGCGCCTGAAGGATCGGCTTGTCCGCGTCCTTGACGAACATCCCGTCCCAGGGTGTGCCTCCGGTCATATGCCCGCTGGCGTTGACCAGCTGCAGGAACGGCAGATCCCACTTTTTCCCCACGCGGGAGTCGTCCTCGCCGAACGCCGGCGCGATATGGACAACGCCGGAACCGTCTTCGAGAGACACATAATCATCCGCCACGACGCGGTAACCTTTTTTGCCGCCGAAGCTGACGGGCAGTTCGAACAGCGGGACATACTCCGTTCCGACAAGGTCCTTGCCCTTGCAGGTGGAGACAATCTCGGCGTTTTCGCCGAGCACGCTTTTCACCAGAGCTTCCGCGAGGATATAGGTTTCCCCGCCCTGCCTGGCGGTCGCATAGCTTTCCTTTGCGTTGACGCAGAGGGCGACGTTGCTCGGCAGCGTCCAGGGCGTGGTTGTCCAGGCGAGGATCGCGACCTTCGGGTCGTCCCTGAGGAAGAATTTCGCGATGGCGGAAGTCTCCTTGACGTCTTTATAGCCCTGCGCAACCTCGTGGCTCGACAGCGCCGTTCCGCAGCGCGGGCAGTACGGCACGATCTTGTGGCCCTTATAAAGCAGGCCTTTTTCGTGGATCGTTTTCAGCGCCCACCAGATGCTCTCGATATAGTTATTGTCGTAGGTGATGTAGGGGTTTTCCATATCCGCCCAGAACCCGACACGGTCGGACATGTTCTCCCACTCGGCTTTGTATTTCCAGACCGATTTCTTGCACTCCTTGATGAACGGCTCGATGCCGTAGGCTTCGATCTGCTCCTTGCCGTCGAGGCCGAGCTGTTTTTCCACTTCGATCTCCACCGGCAGGCCGTGCGTATCCCAGCCGGCTTTCCGAAGCACGTCGTAACCCTTCATGGTCTTGTAGCGCGGGATGATATCCTTGATCGAGCGCGTCAGCACATGGCCGATGTGCGGCTTGCCGTTGGCCGTCGGCGGGCCGTCAAAGAAGGTATAGGGTTTCGCGCCCTGGCGAAGCCGCACGCTTTTCTGGAAGATCTTGTGTTCCTTCCAGAACGCGAGGATTTCCTTTTCGCGCGGCACGAAGTTGAGTTCGCTCGATGCTTTTTTATACATGTCGTACGCTCCTTGTTTTCGGTAAAAAAATAGCTTCCGCCCCGAAGAATAGGGACGAAAAGCTCGAAAAATCGGCTTTGCGCGGTACCACCCCGCTTGACGGCGTTTCCGCCGCCCGCTCAAGCCCCCTTAACGCGGGGAAACACGTCGCGCGTTACTCGGCGGAGTCCGCCTTTGGCGTGCGCGCTCGCGGGTGATACCGGCTTTCCCGTCCGCCGCCGCCTCTCACCGATCGCGGTTCGCTTCTGCGGACAAATCGTTGACGCCGGCCTGTCCCGTTCAACGCTGTAACAGGAGCAGTATAGCGGTTTTTTTAAGATTTGTAAAGAGAGCGATTGGATGGAACGCATACGATATGTATTCCATCCAATCCGACAGAGGATTGAGCGAAACAAGAAACGCTTTACCTGACTGCCGAAACGCGGTTCGCCGACCCGGCAGGACAAATGAATTTTTGTTCGGGGGAATCGCTATACGATCGTTCCGGTAAGGTTAACGCCACCCCATGTCCTTCATATAGGATACGATGGTCTCCTCGTTTGCCTGCTGGAAACTGTTCTTTTCGTTGTCGGTGATGTCTGCGCGCACCGGATAGTACCAGGGCTTTGAGGTGAAATAATTCCACAGGTCGCTGCGCCCGAACCATTTTCCGGACATCGCGTAAACGCCGTTCAACACATATTCCATCTCGTCTTTCGTAAATGGATAGAGTTCCTCCACCGCGAATTTATCCCGATAACCGCGAAGGATAAAGGCCTCGATTTCATCCGTGGCATAAGGTTCATACTTCGTATAGTCGGTAGGTAACGCGCTTAATTCCGGCGTATATGCCATCGAGGGGGAATAATCATCCCCGTAAAAATAGAGCATCGCTTTACCGAGGACCAGATTCAGACTGTTTTTCTGGCGGTCCGTTACGGGCGATACCTGATAGACCATCCGCATGACGTCCACATCGCTGGTGTCAATCGAGACGAAAAGTTCGCCAAAGGTATAATCGACGATTCCGGTATCATAGAGCACGCGGTCATCGGCGGCATCCAAAAGAAGAAAGCGCGCGGTGCCATTCGCGCTCGGATCGCCCCATCGGTTGGTATCCGTGCTGTCAAAACCGATATCGAATGTCATTTTTATGAAACTGTCGCCCAACGGCAAATCAATGGATACTTCGGAATACGGTTCGGACCAAACATCGCCGGAAGAGGGATTCACCACGGATTCGGCGCTGGAACTTGTCATCTTGATCCCGACGCCATGATAGTATGTGGTGGCGCCGACGCGAAAGAACAGGTCGTCCCATTTCTTTGGAATGAAATTCTTGCTTTTTGACTGCAGTACCTGCATAAGCTCGAGCCATTGATAATCGCACATGGGAACCGGCGTCGAAACGGCGAGGATCACTTCATCCTCGAACGCGGTATCCTGCACATCCTGCTGCAATGAAGCCGCCGTGGCATCCGTCGTGGCCGAAATCTGCTTACGAGCGTTCTTGCTGTTCAATAAACTTATAATGCCGAACGCGGCGATTGCAAGAACAGCCACCGCAATGCAGCAGATGGCAATCCATTTCCAGGGCGAAGCCGAGGGATACGGTCTCCTATCCATCGGCTGGTTTGCTTTTCCGCATCCCGGGCAATAACGATCATTCGGATGGATCTCTTTGCCGCAATTGGAACAAAACATCCCTCTGGTTCCTTTCTCTGTCAGACAGTTTGTGTTCGAAGAACGCATTGCCGGCGGAAACCGGATTTTCGAAAATACATGTTTGCCGCGTTAAACTTTTTTTAGCATACAGCATGACCGCAGTACTGTCAACAAACGTTCAAAACAGGAAACAAACGCATGCTGCCCGCCGGTTGCTTTGACCCGCGCGGCAGTATTTTGAATCGGCTTGCACCCGGAGAATTAAGGCGATCGCCGCCGATTACTGAGATCGCAAATCGCGTGCGCCTGCCGATACAGCTCATAAATATGTCTGATTTCACGGGGTTTTTCTTAACATTCATAGGTTTCTCTGATATAATACCAACTTACGGACAGGAATTTAAACCATATAAGGAACGCAACGCATGGATTGGAAACTCGCAATCGCCAAAGCGCTCTCTGAGGTTTCGGAACAGAGCGCGGACGAATTGGTTCACTGGCTGGAAACGCCGCCGTCGCCGGATATGGGCGACTACGCGTTTCCCTGCTTCAAGCTGGCAAAGACACTCAGGAAAGCGCCTCCGGCCATCGCACAGGAGCTCGCGGGTTTGCTTGCGCTGCCGGAAGGCGTGGCGCGCGCGGAAGCCGCGGGCGGGTATATCAATTTCTATTTGGACAAAACGGCGCAGGCAAAGGCTGTTTTAGAGCGCGTCTTTGCCGAAGGCGATCATTACGGCGGCTCGGATATGGGGAAAGACCGAAACGTCTGCATCGACTACTCCTCCGTCAACATTGCAAAACCGTTCCACATCGGTCACCTGCCGACGACCGTGATCGGCAGCGCGCTGTACCGGATCTATAACCACCTTGGATTTCACTCCGTCGGTATCAACCACCTCGGCGACTGGGGTACGCAGTTCGGCAAGATGATCGTCGCTTACAAACTTTGGGGCGATCAGAAAACGATCGAACGCGGCGGCGTGGACGAGCTGGTCAAGCTCTACGTGCGCTATCATCAGGAGGTCGAGCGCGATCCGTCGCTGGACGATCAGGCGCGCGCTTGGTTTAAGCGCATCGAGGACGGGGACGAGGAAGCCCTCTCGCTCTTCGACTGGTTCAAGGCGATCACGCTGAAAGAAGTCGAGGAGGTTTACGACATCCTCGGCATCCGCTTCGACAGCTATGCGGGCGAGAGCTTTTATAACGACAAGATGGGGCGCGTGGTGGACGAACTGCGCGAAAAAGGCCTGTTAAAGCTCGATCAGGGCGCGCAGATCGTCGACCTGAGCGAATATAAGATGCCGCCGTGCATCATCCTGCGCTCCGACGGGGCGACGCTGTACGCCACCCGCGACATCGCCGCCGCGCTGTACCGCAAGGACACCTACGATTTCGCCAAATGCCTCTATGTGGTCGCCTATCAGCAGGACCTTCATTTTCGGCAGTGGTTCAAGGTGGTCGAACTCATGGGCTACGATTGGGCGAAAGACTTAATCCATGTGTCCTTCGGCATGGTTTCCGGCACCGAAGGCGCGTTTTCCACGCGCAAGGGCAACATGGTTAAGCTCAGGGACGTGCTTTCCGCCGCCTGTGAAAAGACCTACGATATCATCTGCGAAAAGAGTCCGGATCTCACGGACAAGGAGACCATCGCAAAACAGGTCGGCGTCGGCGCGCTGGTCTGGAACAGCCTTTATAACGGGCGCATCAAGGATGTCGTGTTCGACTGGGACGCGGTGCTGAACTTCGACGGTGAAACCGGCCCTTACGCGCAGTATACGCATGCGCGCGCCTGCTCGGTGCTGAGAAAGGCGGAATACGCGCCCGCCGCCGGCGTGGACTACGGCCTGCTGTCCGACACGGAATCCGCCGCGGTCGTCGCCGCGCTCGCCGCGTTTCCGGACGCGGTGCTTGACGCGATGGAGAAGAACGAGCCGTATCTGGTGACACGGTCTGTCATCGGCATTTGCGCCGCGTTCAACAAGTTTTATTACGAACAGCGCATCATGGCGGACGACGGCAGCGTGCGGCAGGCGCGCCTCGCGCTGACCGACGCGACGCGGCAGGTGATCGCAGTCGGCCTCGGGCTCATCGGCGTGGCTGCGCCGGAGCGCATGTAATCATCAAAACGAAACGACATACAGGGGGATCGTATGCTGGATATTAAACTGATCCGCACGCAGCCGGAGCTCGTAAAAGAGAATATAAAAAAGAAATTTCAATTTGAAAAGCTCGCGCTCGTGGACGAAGTGCTTGCGCTCGACAAGGAATTCCGCGAGGCGCATACACGCGCGGACTATCTGCGTTCCCAGCGCAACTCGATCAGCAAGTCCATCGGCGCGATGATGGCAAAAGGGCGGAAAGAGGAAGCGGAGGCCGCCAAAGCGCAGGTCAGCGACATGGCGGACGAAATGGCGAGGCTTGCGGTACGGGAGGACGAGCTGACCGCCGAAATCCGCAAGCGCATGCTGGTGATCCCTAACATCATCGACGCCTCCGTTCCCATCGGCAGGGACGACTCGGAAAACGTGGAGATCGAGCGCTTCGGCGAAGCGGCGGTGCCGGATTTCGAGATTCCCTACCATGTGGACATCATGGAAAAATTCAAGGGAATCGATCTCGATTCCGCGAGAAAGACCAGCGGCAACGGGTTTTATTACCTCTGCGGAGACATCGCGCTGCTGCAGTCCGCCATCCTCGCCTATGCGCGGGATTTCATGGTCGACCGCGGATTTACGTACTATATCCCCCCGTTCATGATCCGCTCCGGCGTGGTGGACGGTGTGATGAGCTTTTCTGAGATGGAAGGCATGATGTACAAGATCGAGGGGGAAGACCTCTACCTGATCGGTACCAGCGAACACTCCATGATCGGCAAGTTTATCGACACGTTCCTTGACGAAAGCGAACTGCCGCAGACGCTGACGAGCTACTCGCCGTGTTTCCGCAAGGAAGTCGGCGCGCACGGCATCGAGGAGCGCGGCGTTTACCGCATCCATCAGTTTGAGAAACAGGAGATGATCGTGGTCTGCAAGCCCGAGGATAGCATGGATTGGTTTTGCCGGCTCCTGAAAAACACGATCGATTTCTTCCGCACGCTGGATATCCCCGTGCGCTCGCTGGAGTGCTGCAGCGGCGATCTCGCCGATCTCAAGGTCAAGAGCATGGATGTGGAGGCCTGGTCTCCGCGCCAGCGGAAGTATTTCGAGGTGGGCAGCTGCTCGAACTTGGGCGACGCGCAGGCGCGCAGACTCGGCATTCGCGTCAAAAACAAGGAGACGGGCAACTATTTTCCGCATACGCTCAATAACACGGTCGTCGCACCTCCGCGCATGCTGATCGCTTTCCTCGAAAACAACCTCCGCGCGGACGGCAGCGTCGCGATCCCGGTTGCGCTCCGACCGTACTTTCGAAACAAGACGGAGATACGGTAAGGACTGAACTACGCGTCAGATCATTGTAAAGCATAACGAAGTAAAGCAAAACGATCGATCGAAACAGGTTACCAACGGAGAATCTTAAAGATGGATAAAACGAACGCGGACTCCTACGTTTGGGGAAAAAACTGTAAAACATGGCTGCTTACGGACCGGCAGGATATGACGGTTGCGCAGGAAGAAATGCCGCCGCGCACGAGCGAACAACGCCACCAGCACGAAAAGGCGCGCCAGCTTTTCTACTTACTCAGAGGGGAGGCCGTCATGGATCTGGACACCGAGACGATTGTGCTGCATGCGAACGAATTCACGCTGGTCGAACCCAACACCCCGCATACGATGACTAACCGCTCGGATGAGACGGTCGAGTTTTTGGTCGTTTCATGCCCTCCTGTCAAAGAGGATCGGGTGAACCTGAAGCCATATCTAGTAGAGGTTATGTATTGACGGGGGGCCGTTAACCGGCAATACAAGGGATCGCGCACGCGGTTTCTTTTTTTGTTTTTCGCTTCTCATGGATTGTTGCCATACTCTTGTCAGGTATTGCGCGGTAGAATAAAAAGCAAGCAGAACGATCCGTAATCAGGAGGAGCATCGATGCGGAACAAAGCCCTGGTCATCATCGATATTCAGAACGACATCACAAAAAATTATAAAGAAATCATCGGAAACATCAACGCCGCAATCGATTGGGCGGTTGAAAATCATATCCATATCGTCTATATCAGACATGAAAATTTATCGGCAGGCACGAGAACTTTCAAACCAAATACGCGCGGATCCGATTTTGTTTCAGATTTGAAAATCGTATCTAGAAATGTTTTTACAAAAAGCAAAGGCAACGCCTTGACAAGCCAGGAGTTTACGGACTTCATTCGCAAGAATGAAATTGCGGAGTTTTACATAACAGGAGCGGATGCCGCCGCCTGTGTGAAATCGACCGTCTACAACCTGCGCGCAGAAGGCTATATCGTCCATGTTTTGTCGGATTGCGTAACGAGCTACGATAAGCGGAAGATCGACGAGATGCTGGGTTATTATGAGAGCAAGGGTTGCGAGATTCTTTCTCTGGCACAGTTGTAGAGTATAAAAAAAGGAACCGCGAACGCGGTTCCTTTTACGTTGCTTGCGTGAATCAACCCGCGGGTTGTTCTGCGGCAGCCTCGTCCAGCTTCGCCTGTGCGCCGCCCGCGCAGGTATCGCAAGGATCCCAGCGGTTGGCCGCGAATGCGTCGTCCAGCGTGCCGGCGTAGAGCGTGCCGCCGTCCGCCGCGGGGACTTTGTTGACGATATACGGGCAGTTGCGGTCGAAGTGATAGCTCTTGCCAAACTGTGTCCAGTAGACTTCGCCCACGGCTTCCGCCTGCGCTTCCTGCTGCATCTGCTGCACCTGCGCCTCGGTCGGCTGGTTGTAGTCCACGGAAGCGGCGCCGGCGCCGACGAGCAGCGCGGCGAGAATGGCGATGAGGATGGTCTTGGTTTTTTTGTTAAGCTTGTCGGATTTGGCGAGAAGGAAGATGCCGATCGGCAGGAAGCAAATCAGCACCATGATCACGCCCAGCTGATGCCAGAGCGTGCGCACGAGCTTGCTGTCCGAAAGGTTCGGGCGGATGCGGTTCGCTTTCTTCCAGAGCTGCGCGGCGACGATGCAGAAGATCGCGTCGAGCACCAGCGCGCCGATCATCAGAAGAAATTCTTTATCGTTCCAGTTCTGCGCGCCGTTACGGATCGCATAGCTGAACGCGAAGAATGCGCCGACTTCCGACGCCAGGGCGAGCACCCAGAGAATGATCGCGCTGATGCGCAGCCCCTTGACGGAACCTTTTCCGCCGGACGCGGGGGCTTCCGTAACCTGCTCGGCGACTTCTTCTACTTCTTCCGCTTTTGCGGGCGCTTTTACCGGCGCTTTTTTGGGGGCCTGCTTTGCGACGGGCGCGGGGGTGGATTTTGGCGCCGATTTTTTCGCTTCCGCGGCCTTTTTTGCGGCGGCAGCCTTTTTGGCAGCCTCGGCTTTTGCCGCGTCGGACACGGTTGGTTTCTTCTCCATGTACTACCTCCACGATTCAAACTGTTGTTGGCTACAGTATAACAATAACAAAAATCATTTGCAAGAAATCCTCGTTCCGGCAACGATATTCTGGCGGTTTGACCGATCAGCTGATATAATGAGTTCAGCGGCGGGCGCGTGCGCATCCTTTCGGATGCGAAAAGGGCACGGCCGCCGTCCACATCTTCTAACGTCTCGGAGGAAACAGACCGGCTTATGTTGAATTTTGATTTTTTCAGCCCGACGCGCCTTGTTTTTGGCAAAGGCACGGCGGATCAGATTGGAACGCACATTGCGCAGTTGGCAAAAAAAGTGCTGGTGCACTACGGCAGCGACCGCGTCGAGAAGTGCGGACTTCTCAAGCGCGTGACCGATTCTCTGACCGCGGCGGGCGTTTCCTATGTCACGCTGGGCGGCGTCGTTCCGAACCCGGACGTGGAATTCACGCGGGCCGGAATCGAACTGGCGAGGCGCGAAAACGTAGAGCTTATTCTGTGCATCGGCGGCGGATCCGTCATCGATTCCGGCAAGGGGATCGCGCTGGGATTGAAAAATCCGGGACCCGACATTTGGGATATTTATGAAAAGGGCATCGAAACGGTTGGGGCGTTCCCAGTCGCCTGTCTGCTCACCGTTCCCGCGGCAGGTTCGGAGGCGAGCAACAGCAGTGTGTTAAGCAATTACCGTACACACAAAAAATGCGGTTATAACCGCGAATGGATCCGTCCCGCGCTGTCTATCATCGACCCGACGCTGTACGATTCGATTCCGAAGTTTCAGATCGCCGCGGGCGTTGCGGACATGATGAGCCACATCTTCGAGCGGTATTTTTCCAATACGGAGCATACCGAACTGATCGATGCGCTCAGCGAGGCGACGCTGCGGACGCTGCTCGAATTCGGGCCGAAGGTGATCGAAAACGCCGGGGATTACGACGCCTGGTGTCAGGTTGCGCTCTGCGGCACGATCGCGCACAATAATCTTCTGGGCATCGGCAGGGAGCAGGATTGGGCCTGTCATAAACTGGGTCACCAGCTGACCTCGCGCTTCGGTGTAACGCACGGCGCGGGACTTGCGGTGCTGACGCCCGCATGGATGCGGCATGTCTGGCGCGTGAATCCGAAGCGCTTCTACGACTTTGCCGTGCGCATCATGGGGGAAGAGGAGGAACCGAAAGCCGTCGCCGCCACCATCGAAAGCGGCATTTCCGCTCTGGAAACATTCTTTTCCCGCATGGGGCTGCCGAGCCGCCTCGTTAAGCTCGGCGTCGATCCCGCGCAGATTGATGACATGGCGCGCTCGGCCACACAAGCGCCGGACGGAACCGACCGCCCTGTCGGCGGATTGAAAAAGATTTTCGAAGCGGACGCGAAGGCGATCTACGAACGGGCGATTTGACCGAATGTGTGAAACAAAAATTCCCCGCCGAAAGACGGGGAGTTTTTTTATGCAGCCTTCTTGATTAACCCGGGATATCGCCCACTCCGTTGAGCACGAGGCGCGGGCGATATGGGAAACGCTTCATCTCTTCTTCGGTGGTGACGCCGGAGAGGACAAGCACCGTGTCGAGGCCGGTTTCCACGCCGGCGACGATGTCCGTGTCCATCCGGTCGCCGATCATCGCCGCTTCGTTGGAGTGTACGCCCAGCATCCGCAGCCCGGTGCGCATCATCAGCGGATTGGGCTTGCCGACGAAATAGGCGGATTTTCCGGTCGCGAGTTCGATCGGCGCGATGAGCGCGCGGCAGGCGGGGATCATGCCGCTCTCGGAAGGGCCGGTCAGGTCGGTATTGGTGCCGATCAGCTTCGCGCCGTTATGCACAAGGTGCACGGCTTTCAAGATGCTTTCGTAGTTGTAGTTGTTCGTTTCTCCGACGATCACGTAATCGGGATCGACGCCGTTTGTCATAATGCCAGCTTCGTAGAGGGCGTTGAAAAGGCCCGGCGCGCCGATGATGTAGGCGCTGCTGCCGGGCGCCTGCGTGCGGATAAAATTCGCGGTGGCAAGCGCGCTGGTGTAGAAGTGGCTTTCATCCACGTCCAGCCCCATACGGGCGAGTTTGCTCTGCAGTTCTTTCGGCGTTTTCCCGCTCGCATTGGTAAGAAACAGGAACTTTTTATCCTCTTTATAAAGCCAGTCGACAAATTCCTTGACGCCCGGCAGCAGCCGCTCGCCATGGTAAATGACGCCGTCCATATCGCAGATATACCCTTTTTTACTTCGTAAGGTGTCCATTGATATCCTTTCTGTTTTTGCATCTTTTCTTTCTTTATTCTATCGACAAGAGCATACCACGTTTCCAAAATCAGCACAAGCATGGTGTATGTACCGGCCAGATTCGCGGCGCAGACAGGATGGAGAAAAGATTACTAAAATTGAGGGATTGTTACTCCAAGACTTTTGTAAAGCGGCATTAGAAGAAACTTTTCCGCGGAAACATCTATACGACCCGAGTAAAATTTGGTATACTGATTCTAATCTGACATGGAGGTGAAAAAGCATGGCGACGGTAGAACAGCTGATCAAACAGTACGAAACCGACAAAGAGCTGCAGGCGGAAGTGGCGCAGATCATGGCCGACGGCAAGGTCACCATGATGGAATTCATGGCCTTTGCGAAGAAACACGACGTTGCGATTTCCCTCGACGAACTTCCCAAGTATCTGGAACAGGCAAAAAAGCTTGGATTTATGTAACCGTTCAGACGCTTCACGGGCCGTTTCCATTATAGCCAGCGGCTCGTCAGAGATATGAACCGAAGCGTGCACTAAATATTTATACAGGAGGTAATTTTAATTATGAGACTCAATCCGCCAAAAAAGGTAACTTTCTGGATTTCCATTTTCGCGTTCGTCGTCGGCGCGGCTCTGTCCATCGGCGTTATCCCCGGGCTGAATGTCGTCGGCTATATCCTCGCGCTGCTCGCGTACCTGCTGCTGGTTCTCGGCCTGATCGTCAAGGGCCTGTAAGTTATCGTCGCGGAATCCGAGGATTCCAAACAAACATGTTATCGTATGGCAGGCATAACCGGAAACGGAGATGCCTGCTTTACGCATCCGCGTTGATTTTAAACCGCATCTGTACGATCACGCTCGGATTTGATATACTCAGACAGGAAACTTAAAAGAATCGATTCAGGAGGGATATCGTTATGAGACTGAATGCACCCAAGAAATTCACGTTTTGGGCATCCGTCGCCCTTTTCGTCGTTGGAATGGTCGCCGCTTTCGGCGTCATCCCGTATGTCCCCTCCCTCGTCGGCGTCATCTCGCTGACCGTCGGCTATCTTCTGCTCGCGCTGGGCAATATTCTGAAGGGGTTTTAAAAGATATAAAACAAAAGGGCCCGACGGGCCCTTTTGTTTTTGGCAAGTTACAGCGTCGCGAGCATGACGGCTTTGATCGTATGCATGCGGTTTTCCGCTTCGTCGAATACGACGGACTGCGGGCCGGAAAACACGTCGTCGGAGACCTCCATACTGTCGCGGCCGAAGCGCGCGCCCATCTCTTTGCCGATGCCGGTGTTCAGGTCGTGAAAAGAAGGCAGGCAGTGCATGAAGATCGCGGAAGGTTTCGCCGCCCGCATCACCTTCGCGTTCACCTGATACGGCGCGAGGTCCTTGATCCGCGCTTCCCAGATTTCCATCGGTTCGCCCATGGACACCCACACGTCGGTATAGATGACGTCCGCGTCCTTGACGCCCGACAGAATATCTTCCGTCTGCGTGATGCTGCCGCCGCTCTGCTTTGCGAGGGCTTTACAGGTTTCGGTCAGCTCCGGCTGCGGGAAGTACTGCTTCGGCGCGCAGGCGACGAAGTCAAGCCCCATCTTCGCGCAGCCGACCATGAGCGAATTGCCCATATTGAACCGCGCGTCCCCGCAATACGCCAGCTTGACGCCCTTGAGTTTGCCGAACTTTTCCCGGACCGTTAAGAGGTCTGCGAGCAGCTGGGTGGGATGGAATTCCGTGGTGAGCCCGTTCCAGACGGGTACGCCCGCGTATTTGGCGAGCTCTTCCACGATGCTCTGCCCAAAGCCGCGGTATTCGATGCCGTCGTACATGCGCCCGAGTACCTGCGCGGTGTCCGAAATGCTTTCCTTCTTGCCGATCTGCGAACCGGAGGGGTCGAGATAGGTCGTATGCATGCCAAGGTCGAAGGCGGCGACCTCAAAGGCGCATCGCGTCCGCGTGCTGGATTTTTCAAAGATCAGCGCGATGTTTTTTCCGCGCAGCGTGTCGTGCGGGATTTTCGCTTTCTTCTTCGCCTTGAGTTCGGCCGAAAGATCCAGCAGTCCCTGGATCTCCTCCGGCGAGAAGTCCAATAGCTTCAAAAAACTCTTTCCTTTCAGGTTCATGTCCGTCGCCTCCTTTATTTCATACGCTTTCAGTATAAACTTAAAATGCGATTCAGGATAGCCAGTCCCGCGTCGATTTCTGTTTTGGTGATCGTCAGCGGCGGCATCAGGCGGATCGTGTCGGCTCCCGCCGTCAGCGCGAGCAGCCCGCTTTCGACAAGTTTGCCCACCGCCTCGCGGTGCGGGCAGGAAACGCCAATGCCGATCATGAGCCCCAGCCCGCGCACGCTTGTGACGGCGGGCAGGCGCCAGCTCTCGATTTGCGCGCGGATGTACGCGCCTTTTTCGCTCACTTCGGCGAGAAACGCGGGCGTGAGCTCGGCAAGGACCGCGTTGGCGCCCGCCGCGCAGATGGGGTTGCCGCCGAAGGTGGTCGCGTGCGTTCCGGCGGAGAGCACGCCGGCGCAGTTATCGTTCGCCAGCACGCCGCCGAACGGCAGCCCCGCCGCGATGCCCTTCGCGAATGTGACCGCGTCCGGTTCGATTCCGTACTGCTGATAGCAGAACAGCGATCCCGTGCGGCCGACGCCGGTCTGCACCTCGTCGATGAGCAGCAGGATATCGCGGGATTTGCAGAAGCTTGCGACCTCCTGCACAAACGCCGGGTCCAGCGGCAGCACGCCGCCCTCGCCCTGAATCAGTTCCATCAGCACCGCGCATACGGTTCCGCAGCTGCAGGCGGATTTCACGCTGGAACTATCGTTTGGCTCCGCGTAGAGAAACCCTTCCGTGAACGGAAAAAAGTGTTTGTGAAATATATCCTGACCGGTTGCGGCGAGCGTCGTGATGGTGCGCCCGTGGAAGGAATGGTGCAGGGTGACGATGTCGCTCCGCCCCGCGCCGTATTTATCGAAGGAATACTTGCGCGCGAGTTTAATCGCGCCCTCGTTCGCCTCCGCGCCGGAGTTAGAAAAAAACACGCCCTTCATACCGGTGCGCTCGACGAGCGTCTGCGCCGCCAGCGCCGCGGGCTGTGTGTAAAAGAGATTGGAAACGTGCGGCAGCTTCTTCGCCTGATCGGTGATCGCGGTGAGCCACGCTTCGTTTCCGCAGCCGAGGGAACACACCCCGATCCCGCTGGCAAAATCGATATAGGGTTTGCCGTCGAAATCGTAGAGCGTCGCGTTTTCCCCGCGCTCCAAAGCGACGGGAAAGCGGGTGTAGGTGCCGAGTATGTTTTCGTCGGTCAGGTGGATGACGTCGCTGCTTGTCATGTTTCTTTCCTCCTCAGACGGTGACCATCGTGCCGATGCCTTCGTCCGTCAGCATCTCGATCAAGATGGCGTGCGGTACGCGCCCGTCGATGATAAACGCGCGGTTGGCGCCCTTTTCCACGGCGTGCGCGCAGCATTCGAGCTTTGGGATCATGCCGCCGGTGATGACGCCGCTTGCCTGCAGGGCGGGAATTTCCCCGAGCGAGAGGCGCGGAATCAGGCTCTGCGGATCGGCGGCGTTTGAAAGCACGCCCTTGGTGTCCGTCATGTTGATCAGGCTCTCCGCCTGGAGCGCGCCCGCGATATACGCCGCGGCGGTGTCCGCGTTGATGTTGTAAACATTGCCCGCCTTGTCGCAGCCGAGCGTGGAAACGACGGGGATATAACCTTTTTCGAGCAGATCACGGATGGGTTCGGGATGGATGGCGACGATTTCGCCCACATAGCCCAGCGATTCGTCCAGCATCTTCGCTTCGATCAGGTGCCCGTCCATGCCGCTGATGCCGACAGCCCGGCCGCCGACGTTCTGGATCAGGTTGACGAGGCCTTTGTTGACCTTGCCCGCGAGCACCATCTGGGCGACCTCGACCGTTTCCTTGTCGGTGACGCGCAGGCCGCCGACGAATGTACTCTCTTTGCCGAGCTTTTTCAGCGTGGCGCTGATCTCGGGGCCGCCGCCGTGGACGAGCACGATCTTGACGCCGACAAGGGTTAACAGCACCACGTCGCCCATGACCTCTTTTTTGAGCGCTTCGTCCTCCATGGCGCTGCCGCCGTATTTGACGACAACGGTTTTACCGTAGTAATTCTGAATGTACGGCAGCGCCTGAATCAGCACTTCCGCGCGGTTTTTTATATCGATGATCATGTGCGATCAACTCCGTTCACTTTTGTTTGCCGGCGAAATCATCGGCGATCATGTGCGGTAATCCCCGTTGATCTTCACGTAGTCGTAGGTCAGGTCGCAGCCATAGGCGGTTGCGGTGGCGTCTCCGTCGCCCAGCGTGATATCGATCGTGATTTCGTTTTCCGAAAGCACTTTTTTGGCGAGTTCTTCGGAGAAATCAACGCCCATGCCGCATTGGCAAACTTTCACGCTGCCGGCGGCGGAGGAGAAGACGACGCCGACCTTATTTACGTCCGTCGGCACTCCCGCGTAACCCAGCGCGCAGAGCACGCGGCCCCAGTTTGCGTCCGCGCCGAACATGGCGCACTTGACCAGCGGGGAGTTGATGACGGATTTTGCCAGTTTGATTGCGGCGGCTTTATCCGCGGCGCCCGCGAGCTTGCAGACGATGAGCTTCGTCGCGCCTTCGCCGTCCGCGGCGATGGAGCGGGAAAGGTGCTGCGTTACGGCGGAGAGCGCGACGCAGAACGCGCTGTAGTCCGCGCCTATGCCGGCAATCTGCTTATTGCCCGCCATTCCGTTGGCAAGTACGGTCACCATATCGTTCGTGGAGGTATCCCCGTCCACGCTGACCATATTAAAACTATCCAATATATCCGCGCTCAGCGCTTTTTGCAGCATCGCGGGGGTGATGTTTGCGTCGGTGGTGAGAAAGCCCAGCATGGTCGCCATGTTCGGCTGGATCATGCCGCTGCCTTTGCATATGCCGCCGATGCGGCAGGGCTTGCCGCCGAGCGAAAACTCGAACGCGATCTCTTTCTTTTTCAGGTCGGTGGTCATGATCGCTTCCGCCGCGCCGTTGCTGTCGTCGCCCAGGGCGGCGACGAGCGGCCCGATGCCCGCCGCGATGGGATCGATCTCCAGCGGTTTGCCGATCACGCCCGTGGAGGCAACGACCACGTCGGCGGCGGGAATCTTGAGCGCGCCGCCCAGAAGGTCGCACATTTGGGCGGCGATTTCCACGCCGTTTGCGTTGCAGGTGTTCGCATTGCCGCTGTTGCAGATGATCGCCTGCGCGTACCCGTCGGCGACGTTCGCCTTTGTCACCGCGATCGGCGCGCCCTGCACGAGGTTCTGCGTATAGACACAGGCGCAGGCGGCCCTGACTTCGCTGTAAATCAGCGCGAGGTCTTTTTTATTTTTATTCTTCCGGATGCCGCAGTATACCCCCGCGGCTTGAAATCCCTTTGCGGCGCACACGCCGCCGTCGATCTGTTTCATGTAAATCTTTGCCTTTCCGTTGCCGCATGAGAAGCGGTGCGGTTATTTGCCGAGATTGAGGCCCGCATAAGGGTCCGCACCCGTGATACTGTTCATCAGCTGGATGGCGGCGCCGCTTGCCCCCTTGCCGAGGTTGTCGAACCGCGCAAGAAGCGTGATCCGTTCTTCGTTTCCCGCGACGGAGATGTCCATGCCGTCCAGATCCTTTAATTTGCCGCTGGCGAGGTATCCGTGCTCGTCCATCTGCTCACAGTAGCGCACCATCGGGCCCGCGTAGCGCGCGCGGTAAACGTCCCGAATGTCGTCCGCGCCGTAGCCCTCGCCCAGTTGTTCGCGGAATACCGAAAGGATCGTGAGCATGCCGTTGAAGTAATCCGCAACGACGGGAAAAAACGCTGGCGCGGTATCAAGTCCGCTGTAGTGGTGCATCTCGCCGAGGTGCTTATGGTGCTGGCTCAACGCGTACAGGCGCGGGGATTTCAGCAGAAAATCGCGGTAATCCGATTCGTACTGCGCGATCATCTTATGCCCGCCTCCGCTGTAACCCGTCAGAGAGGTGCAGCTCAGCAGAGCGTCCCTCTTCAGGATACCCGCGGCGATCAGGGGCGCCGTCAGCGCGAGAAAGCCGCTCGCGTGGCAGCCGGGCACGCTCACGCGCGTCGCGCCCTTGAGCCGGTCCCAGCCGTCGTCGAACGCTTCCGGCAGTCCGTAGACCCAGCCGTCCGCGATGCGGTGCGCGGTCGAGGGATCGATGATGCGTACATGCGGTTCGGTCACCATTTCGCAGGCTTCTATGGCCGCGTCCTCCGGCAGGCAGAGGATGGCGACGTCGCAGAGATTGAGCAGTTCCTTACGCAAAACGGGATTCTTACGTTCCCGCTCCGGCAGGGTCAGCATGGTGAGGTCGTCGCGCTGGGACAGCCGGTCGTAGATCCTTAACCCCGTCGTTCCCTCTTTGCCGTCGATAAAAACTTTCGTCATACCAATACCTTCTCTTTTAGCTGCCGGATCTGCGCGCGCACCGACTCCGGCGCGGTTCCGCCTTCGGAAATACGGCTCCTGACGCAGTGATCGAGGCTGATTGCCTCGAAGACGTCTTGTTCAAACAGTTCGCTCAGCGCGCGGTATTCCGCGAGCGGGAGGGTTTCGAGCGTTTGATGATCCGAAATGCATTTCGCCACGAGCCGGCCCGTAAGCTTATATGCCGTACGAAACGGCATTCCTTTTTTCACAAGATAATCCGCCGCGTCCGTGGCGTTGATGAACCCTTCCGCCGCGGCCTTGCGCATGTTTTCGGGGTGAACCGTCATGGTGGACAGCATCGGCGCGAACACGGAAAGGCACAGCTTCACCGTGTCCAGCGCGTCGAAGATCGCCTCTTTATCCTCCTGCAAATCTTTGTTGTAGGCGAGCGGAAGCCCCTTCATCATGGTCAGCAGCGAAATGAGGTCGCCGAAGACCCGCCCAGTCTTGCCGCGCACGAGTTCCGCCATGTCGCTGTTCTTCTTCTGCGGCATGATCGAGGAGCCGGTGGAAAATTCGTCCGCAAGTTCCACAAAACGAAACTCCCAGCTCGTCCAGAGAATGATCTCTTCCGAAAAACGCGAAAGGTGCGTCATGAGGATGCTCAGCACGGCGGCGAGCTCGACGCTGAAATCCCGGTCTGCCACCGCGTCCACGGAATTCGGCAGAACTCCCGCGAAACCGAGCGATTTTGCCGTCATCTGCCGGTCGATGGGATAGGTCGTCCCCGCGAACGCACACGCGCCGAGCGGAGAGAGGTCCATGTTCTCGGACGCATTGTTCAGCCGCGAGATATCCCGCGAGAGCATGAACGCATAGGCCAGAATCCAATGCCCGAAGGTGACGGGCTGCGCGCGCTGCAGATGGGTGTACCCCGGCATGACGGTTTCCGCGTTGGCATCCGCGACGGTTGCGATTGCGGCGATCAGCGCTTTCGCCAGAGCGACAACTTCGGAGGTCTCTTTCTTCAGATACAGCCTTAAATCTAGCGCGACCTGATCGTTACGGCTTCTGGCGGTGTGCAGTTTCTTTCCGTCGTCCCCGATGCGCCGCGTGAGTTCGAGTTCGACGAAGGAGTGGATATCCTCCGCCAGCGGGTCGATCCGGATCAGACCGCACTTCAGGTCGTTCAGAATCCCCTCCAGTCCCGCTAAAATCGCGTCCGCGCTCTCCTGCGGGAGGATGCCGGTTGCCGTGAGCATCGCCGCGTGCGCCATGGAGCCCTTGATGTCCTCCTCGGCCATGCGGGAGTCAAACGCGATCGAGCGGTTAAATTCGTCCGCGAGCGCCGCGTTTCCGCCTGTTGTCCTTCCGGTCCAGAGTTTTTCCATGGAGTTCCACCTTCGATCGATCTTGGTTGCGAGCGCCCGCCGGAGGCGGGCGTATCGCTGAATCTATTGTATCAGATTATTTCCCGTTTTTCGCCTGCGCCATGGCGTTTCTGTCCAATGAACCGGCATTAAAACAACTTGAATTTTTTTTTGTTTTTCGCCTGCACCATGGCGTTTCTGTCCAATGAACCGGCGTTAAAACAACTTGAATTTCTTTTTGTTTTTTGCCTGCACCATGGCGTTCACTTTGGTCGGCAGGCCGAAGAGGTTGATGAAACCTTCCGCGTCCTTCTGGTTATAGTCGCTTTCGCCGAACGTGGCGATGGCTTCCGAATAGAGACTAAACGGGCTCTCGATGCCGGCCTTGATGATGTTGCCCTTATAGAGCTTCAGCTTGACCGTTCCGGTGACCGTTTCCTGCGTCTTGTCCACAAACGCGGCGAGCGCTTCCCTCAGCGGCGAGAACCAAAGGCCGTTATAAACGAGCTCGGCATAGGTGATGGCAAGCTCCGCTTTTTTATGCGAAGTCATTTTATCCAGCGTGATGGTCTCGAGCGCCTCGTGCGCCTTATA
Organism: Bacillota bacterium; assembly: GCA_023459335.1. Taxonomy (GTDB): domain Bacteria; phylum Bacillota; class Clostridia; order Christensenellales; family CAG-138; genus UBA7703. Next base: position 11,871 of record JAEWUO010000002.1, on the reverse strand, counting down.
GAGAATCGTGCCGCCTGGGGTTTCGTACACGCCGCGGCACTTGATGCCGACGAGCCGGTTTTCCACGATGTCCAGAAGTCCGATGCCGTTTGCGCCGCCGACCTCGTTAAGCGCAAGGATGATGTTCTTCGCGCTCATCTTTTTACCGTCGAGGGAGACGGGAACGCCCTTCTCAAATCCGATGGTCACGTAGGCGGGCTTATCCGGCGCGAGTTCGGGGGAAACGCTCATCTCTAAAAATCCTTCTTTTTTATAAAGAGGTTCGTTGGAAGGATCTTCCAGATCGAGTCCCTCGTGCGAAAGGTGCCAGATGTTCTTATCCTTGGAATAGTTCGTCTCGCGGCTGATCTTGAGCGGCACGTTGTGCGCCTCGGCGTAGGCGATCTCTTCCTCGCGGCTCTTGATGTCCCATTCGCGCCAGGGAGCGATGACTTTCATATTCGGCGCGAAGTGCTTGATCGCGAGCTCGAAACGCACCTGGTCGTTGCCCTTGCCGGTGCAGCCGTGCGCGATGGCGTCCGCGCCTTCCTTAAGCGCGATTTCGGCGATGCGCTGCGCGATGACGGGCCGCGCGAACGACGTTCCGAGGAGGTATTCTTCATAGATCGCGCCCGCCTTCAGCGTCGGGACGATAAAATCGTTGACGAATTCTTCCGTCAGGTCCTCGACGTAGAGCTTGCTCGCGCCGGTTTTAAGCGCTTTTTGTTCCAGCCCGTCCAGTTCGCCCATGCCCTGACCGACGTCGCCGGCGACGGCGATGACCTCGCAGCCGGGGTAGTTTTCCTTGAGCCAAGGAATGATGACGGATGTATCCAGCCCACCGGAATAGGCTAAAACGATCTTTTTAATATTCGACATGTGCGTTGCCTCCAATTGGTGTATTGCATATATATTAAATAAAACAGCATAATTAGTCAAGGATTATTTTCATATATTTCTTGATATATTTGATAAATCTGGAGAATAAGAAATTGCTTTATGAATAATATACATAGTTATGCATATTATGCATCCGAACAAGGCAATTGCGGCGCCAAATGAAAAAACCGCTTTGCGAACACGGCAAAGCGGCGTCGATCAGCGGCGGGACATGCGCCGCGGGAGGAGGGCTTTTTTATACGCAGGCGGGGCACCACGCGCGGCGCGGGATGATGCGTTTGCGGCAGACGGTATCGCGGAAAGCATACCGTTCCGCGGCGAACGGGGCGAAACGGCGGCGTGCGCGCGCGTGCTCCTCGCGTTCTTCAGATAACGTGATGAGCTGTGTCATTGCGCCGAGGCATGCGCTGAACGCGTACTGCACATCGCGCGAAAGCGTGCAGCCCTGCGCGCGGTAGTCGCGCTTCATGCGGTAGATCTCCTTCACAACGTCCCGCGCGCTTTCGCAGGCGGAGAACGCATGGCTTTCCAGCGCGGATTCCTCCGCCGTGTAATGGCCGCGGAAGTAGTCGTCGAGACGCTGTTCGTAGACGCCGTGCTCCTTCAGGCCGAGCCGGAATTCCGGCGTGTGGGCGAAGGTGAAGTAATCCGTCAGGTAGTGGCAGAGGATGCCGAGGCGCAGCGCGTATTCGGGCGGGAACTGTTCGCCCCGTTCAACGGGTTGTCCCGCGAGCGCTTCGGTAAAGATATGGATCTCGCGCTGGCATTTCAGCGTAAAGTGCGGGTTTAAGATCAACTCCGGCATATAGTCCGGCAACATGTTTCCAAGTACGAACAGTTCGCGGTCGAGCCGATATCCTTGCTGCGTCAGCGATTCATACAACAGATGCCCCATGGCATGGTGGGAAGCAGACTTCATTTCTTCTCCTTTTCTCTTTTCTAGACTTTCTTCTTCTTTTTCTCGTCTATCATAGAGGAAAAGGATTTGATAATCATCTCATTCGCGTTAAACAAATGTAAAATTTCGGGGTTTTGGATTGTAAAATCGACGAAAAAGAACCGTAAGCTTCCGCTTACGGTTCTTTTTACAGGTTTTCGTTTGATTATTTCGCCTTACCCGCTTTCTTCTCCCGCAGCGCGGCGAGCACCACATCCGGGGTCAGCGGCATGCGCAGGAAGCGAACGCCGATGGCGTTGGCGACTGCGTTTGCGATCGCGGGCGCTCCCGGCACCATCGTGATTTCGCCGATGCCGCGCGCGCCGTAGGGACCGGTGGGTTCGGGCTTTTCTACCGCTTCCACGATCAGTTCCGGCATATCCTCGAACGTCGGGATTTTGTAGTCCACGAAGCTCGGGTTCATGACGCGGCCGTCCTTGAGCTTGAGCTCTTCGTACAGCGCCGTGCCCATGGCCTGCACCATCGCGCCTTCGGCCTGGCCTTCGTACATCACGGGGTTGATGACCTTGCCCGCGTCGAAAACGGAGACCATTTTGAGCACCTTGATCTTGCCGGTTTCGGTGTCCACCTCGACCTCCGCGCCGTTGACGCCCATGCTCCAGAACGCGACGGGTTTCGGCGAAAGCCCGGTCTTTTTGTCCGCGGCGATGTTATTCGGCACGACAAACGCGCCGACGCCGATCATCGGCCCGCCGATGCCGCTCTGATCCGGCAGGGTAAGGCCGAGCGCGAACGCGCTGATGGGTACTTTCTGGTCGGGATAATACCTGCGGCAAACATAGCCGTTTTCAAGATACAGGTCGTTCTTCCAGGTGCCCATCTTGATCTGCGCGAGATCGAGGATCTTGTTGCGGATATCCTCGGCGGCGAGCTTGGTCGCGTTGCCGGCGCAGTAGGTGGAGCGGGAGGCGACCGTCTGCCACTCGTACGGCGTATGGTCGGTGTCTCCGGTGCGGACGCTGATCTTCTCTACGGGTACGGTCAGTGTCTCCGCAGCGATCTGCGCCATGACGGTGTCCGAACCCTGGCCTATGTCGTGACAGGAGGCGAGCAGTATAAACGTGCCGTCCTCGTTCATACGGATGATGACGGAGGAGGCGACGTCCGTCGGCATCGACGGGGCTTTCCAGCCGCCCGCGATGCCCTTGCCGCGCAGTTTCGTCGGGCTGCCGGAAGGCGCGCTGGGTTGATCCAGCTCCATGAGCTTCGCCGCGCGGTCGAGGCACTCCTGATAGCCCGCGACCTCGATGGTTTGGCCCGTCGCGCTCTTTCCGCCCTCGCGGATGCCGTTGAGTTTGCGCATGGCGAGCGAATCGAGGCCCATCTCTTTGGCGATCATGTCGAGATTCTGTTCGATGGCGAAATGGATTTCGCACATGCCGAACCCGCGGTACGGACCGCCGACGGGATGGTTCGTATAGACGCAGTAGCTGTCGGTCGCGATGTTCTCGATGTCGTAAGGGCCGACGCAGCCCCAGCCCGCGGCTTTGACGATGTTGACGCCGTATTCGGTATACGCGCCGCCGTCCCAGGCGAGCACGTTTTTCGAACCGATGATCTTGCCGTTTTTATCGACGGCGGTCTTGATGTTGATATGCAGACCCTGCCGGACATACGCGTTCTGGAACTCGTCCTCGCGCGTATAGGTCAGCCGGACCGGACGTCCGGGGTTGAGCATGGCGAGCGGGATGACGATGCCTTCCAGCGTCGTGCCGGCCTTGCAGCCGAACCCGCCGCCGACGGCTTTCGAGATCACGCGGATCTTATTGAGCGGGAAATCGAACGTCTCCGCCAGCGCGCGGCGCACGGCGAACGGGCTCTGGCACGCCGCCCAGATGGTCAGATCCCCGTCCGGCATATACTGCGCGGTGCAGCTGTGCGGCTCGATGGGCACGTGCTGTACGTGCGGAATGTAAAAGTCGTGGTCGAAGGTGCGGTACGCTTCGGCGAACGCCTTGTCCGCGTCGCCCTTTCTGAGCACGTAGTGGTGCGAGATGTTCGTGCCGGGTTTGGGGTAAAAGATCGGAATCACCTTATACGAACCCAGATCCGGGTGGATGATCGGCGCGTCGGGCTTCATGCCCTCCAGCGCGTCCGTGACCGCCGGCAGCACTTCGTATTCCACCTTGACCAGTTCGCAGGCTTTGCGCGCGATCTCCGGCGAGTCGGCCGCAACCGCCGCGACCGCTTCGCCGCGGTAGCGGGCTTTGCCGACCGCGATAAAGTTGCGGTCTTCCAGATAGAGGCCCGCGCGCTTTTTATAACATTCTCCCGTAATCGCGCTGCGCACGCCGGGCAGAGCCAGCGCCGCGGTGAGATCGATGGAGAGGATGTTCGCATGCGCGTGCGGGGAGCGAACCACCTGCGCGTAGAGCGGGCGGGAAAACTGAATGTCGTCCGCGAATATCGCGGTTCCCGTTACTTTCTTGATCGCGTCCAGGCGCTCGACGGATTGACCTACGACGTTCATTTTAGATTGCGTTGCACTCAGGAGTTCTTTCGATTGCTCATTGCTGTTCATTTTTGATAAACCCCCTTTGCAACCACGTCTTCGATGGCTTCCACGATTTTCTTATACCCCGTGCAGCGGCAGAGGTTGCCGGACATGTTGCGGTTGATTTGTTCGCGCGTGGGGTGCGGGTTTTCGCGAAGCATCGCCTCGGCGCTCATGAGCATGCCGGGTGTGCAGAAGCCGCACTGAAGCGCGCCGTGTTCGATAAACGACTCTTGCAGCGGGCTTAATTCGTCCGCGGTCGCGAGGCCTTCCACGGTGGTGATCGTTTTTCCGTCCGCTTCGGGCGCAAGCACGAGGCAGGCGTTGACGGCCTGACCGTCCATGATGATGGTGCAGGCGCCGCACTCTCCTGCGCCGCAGCCTTCCTTGGTTCCGGTGTAGCCGAGTTTTTCGCGCAGCACGTGCAGCAGCGTCTCGCTGCTGGAGACCGTCAGTTCAACGGGTTCGCCGTTGACGCAGAATTTTACGCAGTGTTCCATAGTCGGTTTCCTCCTCAGCGCAGTTTGGTCAGCGCGTCGCGCACGAGGTACGAGACGATATCCAGCCGGTATTGCTTGTCCGCGCGCACATCGTCGATCGGGCTGACTTCGCTCGCGGCGAGCGCGGCGGCCTCGGCGATCAGCGCGTCGCTCAGCGGTTTGCCGCCGAGCAGTCCTTCGGTTTTTGTCAGGCGCAGCGGCGTCGGCGCGACGGAACCCATCGCGATACGCCAGCCGCCGTCCGTTTTCAGCACGGTTCCGCAGACGGTCGAAAGATCGACTTCGTTGCGGCGCGCGACCTTGCGAAAGACACCCTTCGCGTTCGGCAGGTACGGCACGCGGATTCCGGTGACGAGTTCGCCGGGACGGAGCGCGACTTTCCGTACAAACAGGATAAAGTCCCTGATCGGCACTTCCCGGCAGCCCGGCAGGCCGAAGATTTCGACCACCGCGTCGTGACAGTACAGCGGGGTTGCCGTATCCGCCAGAGGGGAAGCGTTGACGATGTTGCCCACGCAGGTCGCGCGGTTACGGATCTGCCGCCCGCCGACGTAGGACGCGGCTTCGGCCAGATACGGATAGTGCTTGAGCACGTGCGGATTGGTCGCAATCTGCGTCATCGTCGCCAGCGCGCCGATGTGCAGGCCTTCGGTCTCGGAAAACGTGATTTCACCGATGCCGGGGATATTCTTCAGGTCGATCACGTAGTCCGGCGCGATCAGGTAGTCGCGCATGCGGATGATGACGTCCGTCGCGCCCGCCATAAAGATCGCTTTGTCGTCATGCTCAAGTTTGAGCGCGGCGGCTTCCTCCAGAGTCTCCGGAGCAAGATACACAAAATCTCTCAAGTACGGTTCTCCTCTCGTAATTGTTGAAATATAAGTAACCCGCTAAGGGGGATGGCCTTCTGTCTGTTCGGTTGTCTCAACATTGCGCTATTCTATATGATATCGGCTGACACCGGTTTGTCGGTTGTCTTTCCAATACGGACGGGTTCGGGTTGATTTGCCAGTTTAAAACTCTTCTTTTTGAATCGCCAGGAGTTCTTCGTTCAGCCGGCGCTCCAGACGGCGATATCGATCCGTCCACGCGCGGCCTTCGTCGGTCAGGCTGCTGCCTCCGCCGGTAGCGCCGCCGAGTTTCCGCTCGACGAGCCGGCAGCCGAGCGCTTCTTCCATGCGGTTGAGCGTCAGCCAGGCGTTGCTGTAGGAGAGCTCTGCTCGCGCGGCGCCTCTCTGCAGGGACTGCTCGAGTTCGATGCACTCTAAAAGGCGGATGCTGCGTTCGTCGATACAGGTCTCCCGCACCTGAATCGTCAGCGCCGCCGAAAGCGACGGGGAAACCGGCGGGGTCTGCTCGCGCTGTTCTCGTTCGTAGTCCTGTTCGGTGTTGATGTCGACAAGCATGCCGTTTTCGTCCGTCGGCACGAATTCCGTTTCGCGCTTCCACTGGGAAAGCGCGCCGCGCAAGCCGCGCTCGCCGGAAAAATCCAACAGTGCCGGGAAACAGCTTCTGCGCACCATGGCGGGATGCCCCGCGCTCCCGCGAAAGCTGGGGATCGCGACGGCTTTCTGAGAACGGAGCAGTTTTTCGATGGTCTCCGCGTTCAGATACGGCACGTCGCCCGGGGTGATCAGCGCGCGGTCGCAGTCGGCGGACAGCGCGCGGATGCCGCACTGTACGGAGCCCATCATGTCCGTCGCGGCGTAGTCTTCGTTTTTGACAAAGCGAACCGCTTCTCCGGCCAGGTGCCGCTCCAGCATACCCGCATGGTAACCGGTCACGACGAGGATATCGGTTACTCCGGCGGCGTGAAACGCATCGATCTGGCGGCGGATGACGCTCTTTCCGCTGAGCTTGAGCAACGGCTGAAAGTGGTTCATCTGCCGCGGTTCGCCCGCGGCGAGGATGATCGCGGTCACATTCATCGGGATTGGTCACCTCCGCGTTTCACGGATAGCTTCTGCTGAACCCGTTCCAGATCCTCCGGCGTATCGACGTCGATGCGGCAGCCCTCTTCCGGCGTAACCACATATCCGATGCGGCAGTCCATCGAACGAAACGCGCCTCTGAGCCCGTCTTCGCCCGCATAGGAGATGAGGCTCTCAAAGCAGGACGAACGGACCAGCGGCGGATGCAGGCGGCGCGTGCCGGTGCTGGGAAACACCGCGTCCCAGCCGCCGCGCTCCAGTTCCTCCATCAGAGAGGTCAGGATGCCGGAAGGGACCGCCGGCATGTCGCCCGGCAGGAGAAACGCCCCGCCGAAACCGCCCTCTTGCAAGATGGCGGTCAGCCCGATCTGCACGGAGGCAAACATCTCCGTTTGCGCATAAGCGTCGTTGCGGAGGAAACGCGCGTTCCTGCCGGAGAGCGCGGAGACGATGTCGTCTCCCCGCTTGCCGGTTACGACAAAGAGATCCGGTATTCCGGCTCGCAAAAACACATCGGCGGTATGGGCGATCATCGGTTTTCCATCGATCGGGAGAAGCGGCTTAAACGCGCCCATGCGGAGCGACTGTCCCGCGACGGTGATCAGTCCGGCGGTTCTCATAACAATACCGCCTGAAAATGAAGTGGTACGTTGTTAGAATCGTGCTTTTTTTGCAAAATGTCAATATCGATATTCTTTAGAAAACATACTGAATATTGCATAAACGATTTACCAATCCTGCATTTTCACAAGGAATCGTCCGGATTTGCATCCGGCGGACAATCCCAGCTGTTCCGGACTTTATGATGTTCGAGTCCCGCGTAAAAAGACGCTTCCCGCGCGCGCAGAATTGCTTTCGGCCCCGCCGTGTAACCGCCGTCCGATTGAATCTCCTTGAACGCGACCAGCAGCGGCTCCTCCAGCCCGTCTCCATGCAATACGCGCAGAAACACCATGACCCTACCGAAAGAGTCCGTATCCAGTACGGCGATTTCCGGAAACGAGAGCGTTTCCGGATGCTCGGAAAAGCGCGAGACGAAGTGAATCGCCGCTTCGCGTTCGTGTGGCTCCGCTTGTCTGCCGCCGTAAGTCAGCATCGTGTCTTTTTCTCCGATCCGATCTGTCTGGATAGAACCAATATAGCACGATATGCGTTCGGAAACAATTATTGCGTGCGATTTATTTGACGCCGTTTTGCATACGCCCTGCAAAACGAAAAGCAGGCGCGCCCGCCGGGGGCGCGCCTGCGGCCAAACCGCGCGTTTTCGCTCAGTTCGCGCCGAGCAGCTTGTTTCTGGCCTTTACGTAAGCGCCCGTGGTGAGTTCGCCGCGCGCGTAACGCTCTTTCAGGGAGACGAGTTCCTCGCTGGCGTGGTTGTCGCCGTGACCGCCTTCCAGAATGAGCCGTCTCTCCTCATATTCGGCGTCTCCCATCCCGGAGGCCGCTTTCTGTTCGCTGAGGATGGTCAGGAACCGATCCTGCGCCGTGCCGGCGGAGGTCTGCGCTGCGGCTACTGCTGCCTGCGCGCCGGGGGCTTTGTATTTTCGGCTGGTGAGGTATACGATCAGCAGTACGACGCCGACCACGACGATCAGGCCAAGAAGGCCCCAGAGGAAGTGGCCGCCCATGAGCCTCCAGAAAAATAAACGATGCATCATTTGAAAAATCCTTTCAGGGAGCTAGCGGATCGCGCTGCTCCTCTGTGTATTATAATAGACGAATATTTCAAATCTGTTGTGTTACGTTTGAAAAGCTATTTTGAAGGATTGCGGCAGAAGCATGGCAGTCAACGGGGAAAAAGGCCCGAACAATGCAGGAATTCCGTCGAAAACGAAGGGGGAAGCACCAAAAATATATTCCGGGAAGACCGCCGCAACGGACAACTGCCATTGGAAATCACCCCTTTCCTGTGTTATTGTAAAAAAAAGTGAGATTTTTCAAAAAATCCCCTTACGTCACCTATTGCTCGTGACGCTGCGTCATGCTTTATGCTCCGCCTTGGAGGTGAAACATCCATGCCCGATTACACGACGGGAGAACTTGCCCGGCTCTGCGGCGTCACCGTACGCACGGTGCAGTTTTACGACGCGCGAAACCTTTTGCACCCCTCCGACCTCAGCGAGGGCGGGCGGCGGCTCTATTCGGAAAGCGACCTGAGGAAAATGCGTATGATCTGCGCGCTCAAAACGCTGGGGCTTTCGCTGGACGCGATCTCCGGCGTGCTGGCCAGCGAGCATCCGGAAAAGGTGCTTCTTCTCTTATTGGAAGAGCAGGAGCGGCGCATCGCGGACGAACAGGGCGCGCTGGAGCGGCAGAAACGCGCGGTGGACACCGTACGCGAGACGATCCGCGCTGGGCTGATGCTCTCGATCGAATCGATTGCGGACATGGATCGCATGATGGAAGAAAAGAAGAAACTCAACAAGCTGCATCTGACGATGCTGATTGTCGGCATGACGATGTCCGGCCTGCAGTGGGCGGGCGTCATCCTCTGGATCACGACGGGCATCTGGTGGCCGTTCGCCGCGTGCTGGCCGCTGGTCATCGCCGCCGGTATCTGGATCACGCGAATGTACTATAAAAACACGCTGTACATCTGCCCCGATTGCGGCGCGCGGTTCCGTCCGGCGATGAGGGAGATGTTCTGGGCGAACCACACACCGAAGACGCGACTTCTGACCTGTACGCACTGCGGGACAAAAGACTGGTGCGTCGAGACGTACGGCAAGACGGAATAACACATAAGATCAGGGGGGAACAACGATGCAAACCACAATTCCAATACTGACGATCGCGTTCATGGCGGTCTCGGCGCTGATCGGGCTTGCGATACCGGCCGTGCTGTATATCATCTTTCGCAGAAAAGGCGCGAGCCACCTGCCGTTCTGGATCGGCTGCGCCATCTTCGTGCTGTTTGCTCTCGTGCTGGAACAGCTGATGTACGCGGGAATCGCGAAGCTGCCGCTTTGGCTGACGATCAAGAGCAGCATCTGGACATACGGAATCGCCGGCGGGTTCTTTGCCGGATTGTTTGAAGAGACGGGCCGGTTTGTCGCCTTTAAAACCGTTCTGCGCAAAAAGCGCGGCAACGACGTCAACGGCCTCATGTACGGCGCGGGCCACGGCGGTATCGAGGTGGTCATCCTGCTGAGCTTCAGTATGATCACGAACGTGATTTTTTCGCTGCAGATCAACGCGGGCGTCGATTCCCAGCTGGGATCGCTCAGCGCCGCGCAGTCGCTGATCAATACGCCTTCATGGATGTTTCTCGTCGGTTCGCTGGAGCGTTTCTCAGCGGTCGCGCTCCATGTTTCGCTTTCCGTGCTCGTGTGGTTCGCGGCAAAGGGCGGCAAGCGCTTCTGGCTCTATCCGCTCGCGATCCTGCTGCATCTGCTCATCAACGCGGTGGCGGTCATCCTCTCCGGCTACGCCGTTAACGTCTGGATCGTCGAAGCCGCGGTCTATGTCGTCGCGGCCGTGAGCATCGTTCTGGCAGTGCTGACCTGGAAGAAGAACCACAAGGCCGAAACAGCCGCGCCCGTCGGGGAAGCGCCCGCTGTCGCGGAAGTATAACAAGAGCCAATACAAAAAAGACCTTCGGGTCTTTTTTTGCGCGGCGCGCCGGCCTGCTATCCGCGGCATATCGTTTTACGTGCGCGAGCGTTGTATAATAGAAATAACTTTTTTCCGGAGGATTGCAGCGTGACGCTCAAAGAACGCGCAAAACAGCTGAAGACCGATATCCCCGCCGTGTTTCTCGCGCTTAAAAAACGGGAAACGCCGTGGACGGCGAAGCTGCTCGCCGCGCTGACGGTCGGCTACGCGCTCTCGCCCATCGACCTGATCCCCGACTTCATCCCCGTGCTGGGGTATCTGGACGACCTCGTCATCCTGCCCGCGCTGGTCGCGCTCACCATAAAGCTGATTCCCGCCGAGGTGATGGCCGCCTGCCGCGCGGAAGCGGAGGGGATGTGGGAAAACGGCAAGCCGAAGCGGTGGTATTACGCGATTCCGATCGTGCTCGTGTGGCTGCTGGCCGTTTCCCTGATCGTCCGCGCGATTGTGAAACCCAAATAAACCGCAAACAAAAACCCGTCGGTATGGTCCGGCGGGTATTTTTATGTTCCGGCTATTTTTTCTTCGCGAGGTTCTGCTCCCTGCGGTAGGCGGTGATGCGCTTCACAAGATCGAGCGGCAGGGGCTGATCCAGCGGAAACTGCACCGCGCCCTTGCTGGACTTGTACCGCGCGATGTCCGCCTGAAAGTTCGCGATGCCGTCCGCGCCGGGGTAGAAGCCGATGTGGTGTGCATATGCCGCGAAGTGCACGAGGTTGCCGTTGAGGTAAAACGTCGGCATGCCGTAGGAGATTTTCTCCGTGGCTTCGGGCGCGGTTTCGCGGATCGCGTCACGCATCTGGTTCAGTTTGGACTGTACGCTCGGCGGGGACTGGAGGATGTAGTCGGTGATGGGGGTGGTGAGATTTTGGGTCATATAAGGCATCTCCCTACTTAAAAAATTGATTAATTGTTTGAAAAGAATGTGACAGACATCACTTGCACTTAACAGATACTTGCATATAACCATTCTTGTTATTTATAAGCCGAACTATTATGATTGTAACAGATTTCAATTTCCTATACTAATCACTGCGATTGGTAATAATATTATCCATTCAAAAAGATGTTATAAAGAGTTGTAAACCAGGAAATAAACATATGGGACTTGACATTTTATAAAGCTAAAAGTAGTATAATCATATCTGTTTTCGTTTAACATCGGAGTTATATGAAAAATGAGTTTCTAAGACGCAAAACCGTCAATAATCTAGAAAAAATTAGGAAAAAGAAAGCTGATCTAGCCAATTTGGAGAGATTAGCTATTAAAAGTTTCTATTATGAGACGGATTCTCAAACTATTGAATCTGTATGTCAAGTAATTCGTACAAGTGGACACCCTTGCGAGATTACTAATATTGAAGAAATGATCTAGCCCCCGAAAACTGGACCAGCTACAATGTTAGGAAAGAGAGAAAAAAGACTAACAAAGGAGCTGAAAGAAGATGGCAAGAAAGAATTACACCGTCGAGCAGATCATCGTCAAGCTGCGGG
>JAEWUO010000001.1 GCA_023459335.1 Bacillota bacterium | reverse complement strand
CAATTGAGTTTACCCTGGGTTATTCAGACGCTTACCGGAAATTGGTTACGTCAGTCAATATTGGATTCTGGTTCTGATAATCATTCAATTCCTTTATCTGAAATAATCGCTTATGATATGAATTGTATATCTATTTTCAAAACTTATTAACAATTTCACTTTTTAGCCCTAATATTTTTATTAAATTAATAGCTTTTCTTACTTTTGTGCGATTTTTAAAATATCAACATGCAAAATCATTTAAATTTAACTTTAATGAGAAAACTGATTCTAACTTCCTTGTTGTTTACTGGCGTAGGTCTGGTTGCACAGACTAATATTCAACTTCATTATGATTTTGGTCATGGGAGAAATTATCTCACCAGCACCATTGAACGTTTCAAACCGGATGCATACGGTAGTTTATTTTACTTTGTGGATATGAACTTCAATGCAAATGGTCCAACTGAAGCATATTTCGAAATTGCACGTGAACTGAAATTCTGGGATGGACCCTTGTCTGCTCATATTGAATACAATGGTGGTCTCCATGCAGAAAATGGAGGAGTTAGTTTCCAAATCAACAATGCGTATTTATTGGGTGGTTCCTACAGTCTGAATAGTCAGGATTTCTCAAAAGGAATTTCATTGTCAGCCATGTATAAACTGATTCAAAGAAACATAGAACCTCATAACTTCCAGATAACAGTTGTATGGTACATGAACATGTTGCAGGATAAACTTTCATTTACCGGTTTTGCCGACTTTTGGCGTGAGAAAAACGGCAATCTTAGCTATAGTTTCTTATCTGAACCGCAACTATGGTATAATTTCAACAAGAAAATCTCTGCCGGTGGAGAAATTGAATTGGGTTATAATTTTGCAGGGAATCCAGGTTTAAGGGTCTATCCGACTTTGGCAATTAAATACAATTTATAATATGTTTAAAACACGATACACGTAGATTTCTTTTTCATAATTAAAACATACTTCGGAATGTATGTTTCAATTGTGTTACTCACCTGAAAATTCATATAGATTTAAAAAATATAGAAAACGTCTAACAAAAGAGAATCTCTTTTGTTATATATTTGAATTGAACTTTAACTTTAACTTATAACTTAAATGACAAAGAAATTTATTTTATGCTGTTTTTTATTGCTGTATATACTGATTTATCCTTCGTCAGCACAGCAAAAATTTCGGAATACATCATTGAAAGTAGGTGTTTATCAAAACCACCCAAAGATATTTATCAATGATGCAGGGCAACCTGATGGTATTTTTATAGACGTTTTAAAAGAGATTGCTACAAAAGGAAAATTTAAACTGAATTATGTTTATGGTGACTGGCCTGTTCTTTTCAATATGCTCTCAAATGGAGAAATAGATATTTTACCTGATATGGCTTATACTCCAAAACGTGATTCACTGTTCAATTTCAATCATCTTTCAGTTATTAACACCTGGATTGAGATATATACAACTCAGGATAATAGCATTCATTCACTCAATGAAATCCAGGGTAAACGCATTGGTTTATTAAAAGATTCGTATCAGGAGGAATTGTTGACTACACATATTAAAAAAAAATTCAATTTAACTTATGATATTTTTCATTACAATGACTATGAATCTACTAAAAACGCATTGATAAACAATGATGTTGATATGATTGTTGTTGATCGTTTTTTCTGTTTTTCAGCTAAATTTGACCCTAATGTTACTCCTACCGGAATTGTTTTCCAACCCAATGAATTATACTTTGGATTCAACAAACACATAGATCCTGCATTATTATCTTTTTTTGATCACATGATTGCTCAATTAAAGAATAATCCCAAATCTACTTATTTTATTTCCTTACAAAAATGGCTGGATATAAATCAACATGAGCATGGTATTCCTTTATACCTTAAATGGGTGATTGTAATTATATCAATTATTACTACACTTGCTTTTTGTTTTATTGTAATACTCAGAAAAACAGTAAAAGCAAAAACAAAAGAATTAATGGTTGCAAAGGTGAAAGCTGAAGAAAGTGACCATCTTAAAACGGTTTTCTTACAAAATATTTCTCATGAAATACGTACTCCGATGAATGGGATACTGGGTTTTATCGTTTTATTGGATAACGATGATTTGATTGAAATCGACCGAAAAAAATACCTTGATATAGTAAAAAAAAGTGGAAATCGTTTGCTACATACCATCAATGATGTAATAGAAATTTCAAAAATCGAAAGCAATCAAATAATTTTGCATAAGTCTGAAGTTCATCTCGAACAATTTATGTTGGGGTTATTCCGTTTCTTCAACAATCAGGCTGCTGAAAAAAAAATAACGCTATCGATGGATACTCCTTTAACAGATAATTATGTTTTGATTGAAACAGATAAATCTTTACAGGAAAAGATTTTAATTAATCTATTAAAAAATGCAATTAAATTTACAACTACCGGTAGTATTAATTTTGGTTTTAAAATTAAAGATGATATGTTAGAATTTTATGTAAAAGACACAGGTTGTGGCATCCCGGTAAACCGACAAAATGCCATTTATGATCGTTTCGTTCAGTCTGATCTTGACATTACCCGTGCACACGAAGGTTCCGGACTTGGACTCGCGATTTCCAAAGCATACATTGAAATGTTGGGAGGAAAAATTTGGGTTGAATCGGGAATTAACAAAGGAAGTACATTTTATTTCACAACCCCATATAAACCTGTAAAACAGCAAGAAAGAAAATCTGAAAACAATCCGGTTTCATTTGATTCACTTTCAAAACCGCTGAATATCCTTATTGCTGAAGACGATGAAATCAGTTTCCTATATCTTGAAAATTTACTTTTGCATAAAAACATTCATACGATCAGAGCTTGTGATGGTTTGGAAACCCTGGAAAAACTAAATTCAATAACTCCTGACATTGACATTTTACTATTAGATATCAGAATGCCTGGTATTTCAGGGATTGAAGTTGCCCAAAAGATACGTAAAAATAACGATTCTATACCCATTATAGCACAAACAGCTTATGCATTTGCAGAAGAAAGGATTAAGATCCAAAAAGCAGGCTTTAATGATATAATTTCAAAACCAATCAACAAGCATGAACTAATTAAAACCATACTTAAATATGCAAATAGTTGAAAGCACATTTACCATATTACAAATTTCAACATGAAAGACAGGCAAAATATGGATATTCATAATCAAATCTGATTTTCATCATCTCAATAACATTATATGGAAGAACCAATATTAAACGAAGCCAAAAAAGACTATCACCGTCCCATGCACACCGCTGAACATATCCTCAACCAAACCATGGTGCGGATGTTCGGATGCGCCAGGTCGGCAAATGCCCATATAGAAAAGAAAAAATCGAAATGTGATTATTATTTACCCTTGGCTCCCACGGAGGAACAAGTGGCTGAAATACAAAGAAAGGTGAACGATGTTATTGCTCGTCACCTTCCTGTGTATGAAGAATTATTGTCGCGGGAAGAGGCAGCAAAAATCGCTGATTTATCCAAACTTCCTGCAGATGTATCGGAAACCCTGCGAATTATTCGCGTCGGTGATTACGACGCCTGCGCCTGCATCGGACAGCATGTCTCAAACACATCCGAAATTGCACGGTTTGAAATCATCAGCCACGATTTTGAAAACGGACGCTGGCGAGTAAGATTTAAATTGGTAGAGGATTAATCTTCGTCGAATTTAATTACTTCTACCGGACAGCTATCGGCTGCTTCCCTGATTTCACTTTCGTAATCAGTGTAGTTCACACCTTCTTTCGCATGTGAAATATCCGTGATTTCGAACACTTCAGGACACAAACTTTCGCAAACGCCACAGGATGTACAATCTTCTTCTACCCATACTTTCTTGATTCCCATAATTTTAAATTTTAAATTGATTTATTTTTTTACCACATTAGTTAAATTGGAACTTTTGCAGATTCAAAATCACAAATATCTGAAAAAGTTTTGAATAAAAAACATTATTTCAATAGTTCTTCCACTTTTTGCCAATTAACAACATGCCAGAAAGCTTTGGTATAATCGACCCTTTTCGACTGGTATTTTAAATAATAAGCATGTTCCCAAACATCAATCGCGAGCACCGGTTTACCTTTTGCCTCAGCAAACGACATCAGAGGATTATCCTGATTAGGTGTTGATACAATTTTCAATTTTCCACCTGCATCTTTGATAAGCCATGCCCAACCGGAACCAAAACGGGTAGCTGCTGCTTTTTCAAACTCTGTTTTAAAACTGTCAATAGAACCGAAGTTAGCAATCAGCGCTTTTTCCACAACCGGTGTCATTTTGCTCTTTGAAGAAGGGGTAAGTAACTCCCAGAATAACACATGATTGTAATAACCTCCCCCGTTGTTTCTTACAGCAGTTTGAATATCAGCAGGTATTTCTTCAAAATGTCGAAAAATTTCAACTAAATCCTTTTTAAATAATTCGGGATATTTACTTAGCGCTGCATTGAGGTTGTTGGTGTAAGCCGCATGGTGGTTGTTGTAATGTATGTACATCGTTGTAC